>JBJKYM010000021.1:0-68754 GCA_045561025.1 Candidatus Rariloculaceae bacterium | reverse complement strand
AGAACGTCACGCAAGTCTGTAAGCAGTTCGGTGTTGCCGATCAGACCTACTATCGCTGGCGTAAAGTCTATGGCGGCATGAAGGTGGATCAGGCCAAGCGACTCAAAGAGCTTGAGACTGAGAATGCTCGGCCGAAGCGCGCCGTAGCCGATCTCACGGTCGATAAGCTGATCTTGAAGGAAGTCGCCGAGGGAAAATACTGAGCCCGGCGCGAAGGCGTGAAGCGGTGAATCATGTGAAGGCCCGCCTGGGTCATTCGCAACGGCGGATCTGCCGCGTGCTGGGTATCTCCTGATCAGCGGTACGATACGAACCTCAACCCAGAGTCGATGAGTCGGCCTTGACCGGTTCGATACTTCGACTCGCATCTCGTTACGGGCGGTATGGCTATCGGCGAGTACACGCTTTACTCCAGACACAAGGGTGGCAGGTCAGCCATGGCCGAGTGATGCGTATCTGGCGACGTGAAGGGCTTAAGGTTCCTCATAAACAGCCTAAGCGCAGCCGACTTTGGCTTAACGACGGTTCCTGTATGCGGCTACGTCCCGAGAGACCGAACCACGTCTGGTCGTGGGATTTTGTCTTTGACCGCACCGATGACGGTCGCTCGATCAAGCTAATGGTGGTGATCGACGAATATACTCGGCAGTGCCTGGCCATTCATGTTGCCCGGAGAATACGAGCGAGGGATGCGATAGATGTGTTCGCTGACCTAATGGAGACTCACGGTATCCCGAAGCATATTCGTGCTGATAACTGCCCGGAGATGGTGGCGAAGAAACTCAGAGCCTGGTTAGCTCGGCTTGGCACCCAGACCGTCTACATCACGCCTGGCAGTCCCTGGGAGAATGGCTACTGTGAATCGTTCAACGGCAAGCTCAGAGATGAACTGTTGAATGGAAAACTCTTCTACACGCTAAGAGAGGCGCAGGTACTGATCGAGCAATGGCGGGTTCACTACAACACGATTCGTCCGCACAGTTTGCTCGGTTATCGACCACCCGCCCCGGAAACACTGACGCCAATCGAGGAGCTAGCCGTTCATCCAATCGCTGCGTAAACTAACTTTCAACCTGGACCAGTTAATGCAGGCACCTCAGATGTATCTCGATTGCGACGCGAACGGTTACGCGCACAGTGGCTGGTCGCTGATTAGTGCCGACCCGATCGGTGACAGGCTGGGGGAGATAAAGGTGCCTACATTGGTCATGGCGGGGACCGACGATCCGGTAATGAATGCCGTCGAAGCGACGGTCGAGAAGATTCCGTATGCGAAGTTCGTGACGATTGAGGGTGCGAGCCACTTCTCCAACCTCGACAAACCCGAGGAGTTCAATCGGCACATCCTGGACTTCCTGAAGGACGCGGACGGCGAATGAGAAAGTTCTGGATGCGAAGAACTCCGGTCGGCCGGATCTAACGCCCGCTTTCGGGTGAAAACGAGACGTTCGGAATCGCTACGTTAAGGATTACTTCAACGGATGCTTTCGGCCAGCGAGCATCATTTGTTGCCTCGTCTCGTCCCGACCCGACGTGACAGTCGCGGCGTCGGACCCCTATTGCTTCGCGCGGTTCTTTTGGGCGAAACTTGGCTCTGAGTTGTCATTAAGCACTCGAGCGACGTGTACATCGGGAGAGACCCGCTTTGGCGTTCGAGTTTCACGAGTTTAGTCAGGAGAAAGAAATGAGATTAACAAGAATAACCGGATTTGCAGTGGCGCTACTGGCGCTGACGATCGTCCCCACTCTGCAGCAGGCGCAGGCCCAGGATGCACCTGCTCCACGAATCATTAATGCGGAAGCCAAAGCCGCGGTGGACGCTGCCGAGGCTGAGGCCAGCAGTAATGGTTGGAATCTCGCGTTTGTCATCACAGACGCCGAGGGCACACCGATCTATGTGCGGCGGATGGACGGCGTGCCTACCCGCAACTACAACATCGCGATGAACAAGGTGAACACAGTCATCACGTCCGGCATGGACACTCCCGATTATGTTGCCGCAGTCGAGGAAGGGCGAGTTGAGGAGATTGAGGGAGCACTTCCCTACGATGGCGGGCTGATCCTGCGCAGAGGCGGCCAGGTCTTGGGCGCGTTCAGCGCGAGTGGAGCCCGGGGTCACGAAGATGCCCAGGCCGTGCGCGCCGGCATGGCGGTTATCGGCCTCTAACCCCGGTCACGATGGTACGCGGGCGTCAGCATGCTGAATAGTGCATGCGTGCTGTAAGCCCGGCGACCCGCTACATAGCGCTAATCGCGCGCTACGAGCGCAATGACTCTGACCAGTGCGCCGGAGCCTCCGCCAATTCGCATCGGTAGCGCGAACACAGTAAATCCTGATGGTGGCAGTGCGTCGAGACCGGTAAGGTTTTCGAGCGCAGCGACGTTGCGCTCCGCAACGATTCGGTGGACGACGAAGTCCGCTGAAGCGCCGTAATCAATCGCTGCCGTATCGACGCCTAAAAGCGCGACTCCACGTTGCTCAACGAGTAATCTTGCTGCCTCTTCGCGGTAGGCCGGAAACGAAAGTCCGGTAACGTCGCCCGGCGTATCGTCGCCGAAATTGGCCAGCACTTCGCCCGTGTTGCGATCGAACTTGAAGATCGGATCCACTGGATTCGTATCGCAGTTAACGTTTCCGGCGGCCGGCCCGGCCGCGCCACCACCGGCGCCACACCGCTCATAGGCCCAGATATGGCCATCGATGGGATCAATATCGATTCCCGCCGTGTGCCCCCGGGCGCGCCCCACAGGCAGCTCGCCCCACTGAGTGCTGACCACCGGCAACGGGTTCGGAATACCCTCGCCGGTAATGATGTTTCCGCCGCCTGTACTGCCTGAGCCTTCCGACCCGCAACCTGCGAGGAACAGGACGACGCCGGGAATGGCCCACTTCAATCGATCAACAGACATGCGATCTCTCCCGTAGCAGACGGCCTCTTTCGGCCGTGTTCGATGCGAGTTGCCCTAACGTGCGATAACGGAATCAACGAACTCCATCACGGCCACACCGACCTCATCGTCTGCCGAGTTGAGGCTCATGATGTGGGAAACGTGATTGTGTCCCTGGAACTGGGTGAAGCGCGGACAGTCTTCGTACTTCGCACATAACTTCGCGTACATAGCCCCAATCGGCACCTCGATGCCTGCGACATCAAACTCGGCGCTCCATAGAAAGACCGGGATCTCCGGGCCGTCATAGGCGTCTACGAGACCGAGGGGCACACGGCTCGCACGTACGGCCGCGTCTTCGCCATAGTAGGCGAGCTGCGATTCAGAATCGGACGCGCCGTAGGAGCCGGAGCTGAGCATTGCGCCGATTACGCCGGGGCCGTCATCGAAGTGCGAGGCTTCGTGATAAAGATAGCTCGAGACGTGGCGCCCGCCCGCCGAATTACCCATCAGGAAGACGGCATTGGGATCGCCACCGTAGTCTTCGATGTTCTCGCGGACCCAGGTCAGTATTGAGCGCAGGTCGTCGGGACCTGCCGGCCACTGTACCTCCGGCACGAGACGGTAGTTAGCATTAATGCCAATCATCCCGTGGCGCGCGAAAAATGTGGGGATGTTGCTGGAAATCAAACCCTCGGAGTTGGCGTTGATCTTGTTGCCCCGGACCATCGCGCCGCCATGGATATAAACCACAACAGGAAACGGATCCGCCGAGGCTGCTTCCGGAATATAGATGTCCATGCCCTGTAGTTCCTGAGGCCCATAACTGACATCCATCGTCGCTTTAACGCCGGAACGGTCTGCGGAACGCTGCAGATCCATATAAAGCGCCTGAGTAGCAACGTTGACTTCGGCATTCCAGTTCTTGCCGAGGTCGCGAACGCCCGCTCTTGCCGCAGCGATTGCTTCCGGATCAGCGGACTGAGCCAGGAGTGCCGTTAAAAGCAACGTACTTCCGATAAGAATCGGCAAGGCGATAAGCTTTCTGTGGCTAGCGGATGCTGTCATGACTTCGCTCCGAGTAATTTCTGGTTGAGTTATTTGTCTACGAGATTATTCTGGCGCCGGGCCGTAGCCTGCGCCGTGACCACCAACGTGCCTCTCCACGTCCAGCCCGTGATAACGCGCGGAGTCGAGTAGTTCATTCGTCCAGGTTGTGAATTGCAGCTGTCGGCCCGGCGAGAACAGGTCGGCGTTGAACAGCAGTTTGGTATCGGGCACGTAGGTGGCGACCGCAGCGTCGGTATGCGAGGTCAGGACTTCCACCACCTCTATCTCGCGACCAATGCCGTTCAGCGTCGCGCGATCGCGTACCGAGACTGCCCGCGTATTCGTATGCCCCGCGAGTTCGAGTGCGTTGTCGTAGAAAGGCACGGCGTCCTCGTGAACGACCAGCGTTGCGCCGGCCTCAACGAATCCCCTGAAGCCGCCGGTATGATCGATATGGTGGTGAGTCAGAATAATGTAGCGCACCGGCAGCCCTGGCCAGCGCATCTCCATCTGCCCAAGAATTGTCGCGGAACGCTCCGGGAACCAGGGTGCGTCGACCATCGCGATACCGTCAGGGCCTATGATCGCCAGTCCGTGGTGACCGCCCCCCGCCACCTGATAGATATCGGGACCAACCTCGTTGAACACGACATTGGATATCTGTGGGTTGTCTTCCGGACCGCCGAGGCCTGCCCGGCCGAGCAGCAGGTGAGATCGTGCCCAGCCCCACTCACGCATCTCTGCATCCGTTTCTTCCAGATCGTCGAGCGCATCGAGGTTCACACGGCCGGGATTCAGTTCGATCGACGAACGAATTTCGCGACGCATGATCTTCCCGTTCACATACTGTTCAACCTGAAATGGAAACGGAACGCCGGCGACATCCCGCCAGTTCGAGAAGATGACCCGGTTGGGCGCCTGTGCATTATTCGGGTCGACCTCGGTCGTAATGACCTCGGCGGGAAGACCGGTGTCCGGATCGATAATCATGACCCACTGTGTGTCGAATGCCGACAGTAGGACGCGATCCATCGGCTTGCCGTTCAGCGAGATCCGCGTCGCGGGCAACGACGAGTCAGCATGCGCGCCGAGGATGATCGGGTTCGTAAGCCAGAGGTCCTTGAAGTTCGTGCCGATGCGCGCGGCACCCATAGGAATGGTTCGTGCCTCGGATAAGAAGAAAGAATCCCGGCCGTCGTTGAGACCTTTCGTCTCGTCGTAGGTCATCGTGAATTCGAGCGTCGTATCGGTGGGGTAGATCGTATGCATGACCCACTCTTCACGTGCCTGCCAGTCTGCTGGGTTCCAGGTCACGGTAACGTCGTAGTTCGCCGTGTGTCGGGATCCGCCGCCCGGGGCGATGCTCTGGCGTGGCGAATAGCGTTCGCCGGAACCAATGATGCGAACGGATTCGACGTCCGCTTCGAACAATGCCTGTGCGAATATCTGGCTGCTCGAAAGAAGCGTCGTCGTGAGTAGGACGCCCGGAATGAACTTGGCATTCAACATGAGACGAACTCCTTTGTTACAGCCGGCGGCGCGCGTCATTCGCACCTGGTAATTTCTACATCGCCTTCACCGATATCCGCCCAATACCAGCGCGTCGTTATAGGCTCGATGAACGAATCGGTATCGGTAGCGGTCACGCTATAGTTCAGGCGTGTCTTGTCATCGACGAGCGTGAACTCTTCCGTTATCACGACGTTCTCTGACTGTGGCGTTCGGTTGTCGTCGTAATAGGGCCAGCCCACGCGAGTCGTGCGAACTTCCAGCGTATCGCCCGTGCGCTCGCCGACCGAGTAACCGAACTTGGAGAGCGGTATCGTCGCCTCATCAGCTATGTCACTCATGTGGATCGTTCGCACGACGCCGAATGTATTCATTTGCAGCTCGATCGTTGAGCCGTTATCGACGAATTCAATCGGAAGAGGATTTCGCATGATCGCGGGCATGCCCTGTGGGTCGCAGACATCGAGTTCGGGCGAGGCGGCCAGGATGGCTTTCGCCGAATCGGTCAGGATGATATCGCTTTCCTCTACCGATCGACCGTAGCCGCCAATATCCTCAATGCTCCAGACCCGAAACAGATCGAGCTCCGCGCGATTGACGCGCTCGCCTGCGAGTTGCCCACCGGCGACATCATCCGACCAGCGCTCGCTTACATGAGCCGAGAGCAGAATTTCCTTGCCGTCGGGTAGCAGAATATTCGTGACCTGCATTGTCGAATTATCCCGAGAGCGCCAACCGGCTATTTTCACGTACTCAACTCCATCGAGCATGCTTTCCTGCACGCCGGATCTCTCGACTACGTAGACGGCTGCTGATTCGACTTCCCAATCCTGAAGCTGCCCGTCGTCGTCTTCCGCCCGGACGGTAAACATCACGTGCGGATTGCGCCAGCGCACGCCAACCAGCTCGCCCTCAAGCTCGTGGACTACTGACCTGTCGTAAATAGAGAAGGAGTGATGGGCGCTCACGATTACCGGCAGTACAGCGAGCGAGAGGAAACACGTTGCAAATCTCATGATCATCCTAACTTGTACCCCTGAAGGGCTATTGTTTTCAGCGGACTGAGTGGCACGAGAACAAGATGCTCCGTGCCAGTGATTTCGATGAGTAGTACTATACTCGGGATAATTCAGGTTTTGGATCTGAGGGTAAAAATAATAATGAGAAGAGTAGAAGCTTTCATCTATGCGTTTCCGATGGTCGCGCTGATCTTGTCAGGTTGTGGCGACTCGTCACTTCAGGGCAAGCAACAAACTGGTAACGCGACCGTCTCGTCTGCCGACGACGTGACTCTGCAGAATCCATCGCTTGAGTACGTTACCTATGCTCCAGCCGCAGACGACGACGTCGTCTCGCGACAGGCCTATCTCGAGAAGCTTCATGGGTTCTGGCTCGGTCAGTCCATTGCGAACTGGACCGGGCGGGTGACCGAGATGGATAAGATCGGTGGCGATGGACCGACGGGCGGCGCTTTCTATACGCGGGACGACTGGGGCCAGCCTGACCAGAGAAATTTCATGGGAAGGATAGGCGTCGATCTGGGCTCGGGCGAGATATTCGACACGATTGATTGGGTGTTAAGAAGTGACTCTCAAATCTGGGGCGCCGACGACGATACGGATATCGAATATATCTACCAGCATCTTTTATTCGAACATCAGACCAGCGTACTCAGCGGCGAACAGATTCGAGACGGTTGGCTCACTCATATTTATTCTGACGAGAATTCGCCGTTCACTGACGGTAACGGTAACCCGCAGAACTTTCTCTGGGTTTCGAATCAGGAGGCACAGGACCTGATGCTCGAACGCGGGCTGGTGCCGCCTGCCACCAGCGATCCTGCGAACAACTTCTTCTACGACATGATCGATGCTCAGCTGACGACTGAGATCTTCGGCCTGTTCGCGCCTGCGCGGCCCGATGTCGCACTAGAGATGGCGCATTTGCCGATCCGAGTAACGGCCTACGAGAACGCAGAATGGGCGGCAGAGTTTTATGTGGAGATGCATTCGCTGGCGTCATTGGTTGATCAGGATTTATCCGTTAAGGACCAGGTATTCTGGATGGCGGATACCGCGCGGCTTCGACTGCCTGACAACTCCTATACGGCGAAAATGTACGATTTTGTGAAGAGCCGTTACGAGTCGGGTGTTCCCTGGGAGCAGGCACGGGATGAAGTCTATTTGCGTTACCAGGTCGCAGAGCTTGACGGCTACGACATTGCATCGACGAAGGCGCCACCTGCCGATAGCGACCTTGCTGACAATCCCTTCTACAACAGTTTCGTACGCTGCAACGGTTGCTTCGCTGCAGGTATTAACTTCGCCGCGAGCATCGTCAGCCTGCTATACGGCGAAGGTGACTACCAGGAAACCGTCAAGATCGCGTCTCTTGCGGGCTGGGACTCGGACAATCCCGCCGCGACATGGGGTGGACTGCTCGGCTTCATGATCGGCCGGGAGGGAGTCGAGAGTGCATTCGGCCAGACGCTCGCCGATCGCTACGACATTCACAGGACACGCGGCGGTTTTCCGAACGATGGCATCGATACGTTTCAGGCTATGGCCGAGAAAGGCGTGATGATCGTCGATAGGGTCGTGCAGGAAGAGATCGGCGGCGGCGTCGATCTGGAAAATAATCTCTGGTACATACCGGGTACCGATTCGGACGACTGATATGTTTGTATTGCAAAATTACGCCGTGGCCGTTGTCTTCTGCGTTATCACCATGCTTTGTTGGGGGTCGTGGGCGAACACGCAAAAGCTTGCCGGTAAGACCTGGCGATTCGAGTTATTCTACTGGGACTACGTCATCGGCGTCCTGCTGGCTGCGTTTCTGTTTGCGTTTACCTTAGGCAGTGTGGGCTCCGAGGGACGCGGGTTTCTCGAAGATCTGGCTCAGGCCTCGAGCAGTCATCTTATCTCCGCAGTCATCGGCGGCATCGTCTTCAACATCGCTAATATCCTGCTCGTCGCGGCCATCGCGCTCGCAGGCATGGCCGTCGCGTTTCCGGTTGGTATCGGCATGGCGCTGGTTATCGGTGTTGTCGTGAATTACGTCGCTCAACCTCAGGGCGACCCGTTGATGCTCTTTGTCGGCGTGGGTCTCGTGGCTGTCGCGATCGTTCTCGATGCGATGGCGTACCGGCGGCTACCGGGGCGGGGTGGTTCGCGCGGCGCGCTCGGCCTCGGCCTGGCGGTGTTGTGCGGCATTCTGATGGGTTTCTTCTATCGTTTCGTGGCATCTGCGATGTCGCCGGATTTCGTCGATATGCGGGCGGGAATGCTGAGCCCGTATACAGCCATGGTCTTCTTCGCGTTGGGAATTTTGCTGAGCAACTTTGTACTCAATACGATCATCATGCTGAAGCCGTTCGATGGCGAACCGATTTCCCCGGCACAGTACTTTCAGGGTGCCGGCAGGGATCACGTCTGGGGCGTCGCGGGCGGTATGATCTGGTCCGTTGGCATGCTGTTTTCCATTATTGCGTTCGGCGTTGCCGGGCCCGCGATCTCCTACGGACTCGGTCAGGGAGCGACGATGGTCGCTGCATTCTGGGGCGTCTTCGTCTGGAAAGAATTCAGAGACGCGCCCCCCGGAACGAGCCGACTCATCAGTATGATGTTTATCAGCTTTATTCTGGGTCTGGTCCTGATCATCGCGGCAGGCGCGTAGTCGAAGCGGTATTCCCTCGTTCACCTGCGCACGGTGTAGTTATAAGATGATGGACAAGGTCAAAATCGTAGTCGTCGGTAGTTCCAATACCGACATGGTCGTCAAGTCGGGCCGTATTCCCACACCGGGTGAGACGGTGGTCGGCGGTGAGTTCTTCGTCGCAGCAGGTGGTAAAGGCGCGAACCAGGCAGTTGCCGCGGCGCGTCTCGGCGCCGCCGTCCGGTTCATCTCCCGGGTCGGCTCTGACTCGTTCGGCGACCAGGCGATCGCCGGTTATCAGGCAGTCGGCATCGATACTGATCTGATCGTTCGCGATTCGAATAACGCGACCGGCGTCGCGCTGATTCTCGTTGACGAGGTCGGAGAGAACGCAATCTCCGTGGCGTCCGGTGCGAATCATGCGATGAATGAAGACGACGTCGAGGGTGCTGCAGCCGCGATTCGCGAGGCGGACGTACTGGTGATGCAACTGGAGTTGCCGATGAGTGTCGTCGCGGGTGCTGCAGAGATTGCTGCAGAAGCCGGCGTCCCGGTCATTCTGGATCCGGCACCGGCACCCGAGGGCGCACTGCCCGAGTCACTACTCAGAAACATCACCTGTATTAAGCCGAATGCTTCGGAGGCAGAAGGCCTGACGGGGATCCGCATTGCCGACGAAACTTCTGCCCGGGAAGCCGCAAGCGCTCTACTCGGCATGGGGCCATCGTGCGCGATCATTACGATGGGAGCGGACGGCGCGCTGCTGGCGGATGAGTCGGGTGCGGTCCTCGTGCCTGCCACTCAGATTAACGCTGAAGATACGACAGCAGCGGGCGACGCGTTCTGCGGCGCATTGGCCTGCGGGTGGGGTCTCGGCTTGCCGCTCTCCGAAGCCGTGCTGATGGCATCTCAGGCTGGAACGTTCGCCGCCACCCGGATGGGCGCGCAGTCGTCACTGGCAACACTGGCAGAACTCGAGTCGTTCTGCCTTACGACCGGGACAGAATGGCGGCTGGATAGCCCGAAGCGCGAACGCGACTGATGAGCAGATAGCGGCAAATGGTGACGGTGGCATCGCCATCTCAATGGATCGCGTGCTATTCGTTCCAGTCTGCGCTGATCAGATAGTCCTCCACGGTCAGTAGCCATGGGAATTCTTGTCGCAGACCGTCTATATCTTCCGACGCGCTGTTCTCCAGGGACCAGGCGACCTGGGCGATGACGGTTGGCGTCGCCGCTGCAACGAACTCTGCCCAGGGGATCTGTTCGTAGACGACAGGACTTCCCAGCACGCGACTCATGGTCGCGGCGACATCGGCATTGGAGATCTCATCCCCTGCGATCTCGAGTTCCCGTCCGATCCATTCATCAGGATTGTCGAATGCCTCCGCAACGATTCGTCCGATGTCCGCGGGCTCGATCGTGTAGGACACCTGGTCCGCCGGGTAGGGCGTACGATAAACACCATTTTCGGCCGCCTCTCGTGCGCCCTCCAGGTTCGACATGAAGGCGCGTGGCCTGACGATCGAATAGGGTGTATCGAGGGATCGAACGTGGTCCTCGATCTCCGCTTTGCTTTCGAACTGAGGCACGCCGGTGTTCAGCGGTGTCGCGAACGTCGATGTGTAGATGAAATGCTCAACACCGGCGCGTTCGGCTGCGTCGGCGAAGGCCTTTCCCTGGCGTATCTCGCCCTCAACTCCGACGCCTCGATACTGCTGGACCGAGAATGCGCCGCACGCACCGTCCAAAGCGGCATCCAGCGACGCCGCATCATCGAAGTCGCCACGCATCATCTGCACGCCGAGAGCAGTCAGCGCCCCGGATGCCTCACTATCCGGATTCCTCGTGAGTCCGCGCACCGTGTAGCCGCGACTGACGAGTTCACGTGCAACAGCACCGCCTTGTGTGCCCGTTGCACCAGAGACCAGAATCACCCGGGCGCTGCGATCGATGTCCTGGCCGGCGCCTAAACTCGCCAAGCCCCAAACGGCGAGCGAGAGCAATGCGTTTCTGAGCGTTCTTTTATGTATCACGGATCCCATCCTGCTTTATCTAGAGATATTAACGCAGTCGGGTCTTAAGCTTTCTAAAGACTCGGCCGAGTTAAACCGACCTCTCAGTCGTTAGACTACTCATTAGACCCTAGCGCCGACCCAACAGGATCATGGGATACTACCGATGACACCTCTGCGACCGTTGCCAGTAGCCGTTGTGCTCGCTGCCGGATTGACCACGACTGTGTGGGCCCACCATTCGCGCAACAACTTCGACCTTGAGACCCTGCACGAGTTTCAGGGTGTCATTACCGAGTACAGCTGGCGAAATCCGCACACCTTTGTAACGGTGGCCGTCGAGAACGAGTCCGTTGAGACGCGAGAACTGCTGATGGAGCTGAACTCGATCTCAGTCCTGAACCGTGCCGGTTGGACGCGCGATACCCTCAGCGTGGGCGATAAAGTGACGGTTTTCGCCAACGCAGATAAAGACCCTGATAAGAATCTGTATTACTCGAATTACTGGCTGCTGCCGGACGGCAGCACGATGGCTTCAGCACCGGGGAGCGCGCCCGCTTCGATACCGCAGACTGAACGACGGCAGGTCGATACGACGGCTACTTCCGAGGACTTCAGCGGGATCTGGGTATCGCTCGGCGGTCCTTTCGGCTTCGGCGGAATGGGCATGGGTATGGGCGGTGGTGCTCCCGCAGGCCCCTCTTTGGGCGGACAGAATGCAGCAACTGGTCTGCCATTGACGGTGCTTGGCCAGGCCGAACTCGATGGTTGGAACGTAGAGGACAATCCCTGGTTTCGCTGTATTTCCAAGACCCCCCCGTGGCTCTACTCCGGTGTGGGCGCGCACCGATTCACTCGGTATAACGACAGGATCGTGATTCGACACGAGATCAATGACGTCGAGCGTGTGATTCACTTAGGCCAGACCGAACATCCGGCCGATACGGTGCTCTCTCAACTCGGTCACTCAATCGGCTGGTTCGAAGGAGAGACGCTGGTCGTCGACACCGCTTACTTCACGGCAGCAGAGTGGGGTATCGGGAGCGGCGTATCCTCGAGTGCCGAGAAGCATCTGTTAGAGCGACTGACGCTGACGGAGGAAGGGCGACGAATGGAGATCAGCTACACGATCGAGGATCCTGTTTATCTGACCGAGCCGGTCTCTCTGACCACGACGCTGGCACTCGATGTGGGTTATCCGTTCCAGGACAACTACGGGTGCGACCCGCAGGCGGCTGGCCGGCACATAAAAGAATAACTGGCGGTTCACAGGCGATGCCTTAGTGCTGCGCGGGCGAAAGCCTACTCAGGACTGTGCTGGCGCCTGTGTCGCCACCAGAAATAGGTTCCCAGCAGCCCGAAGCTGGCCAGAGCGCCCTGAATCAGTATGGCCGGATAGATGCCAAAGCCGCCGCCGATAGAGGCAGTTTCGTTTACTGTCGTTGGGAAGTAGAAGTGGGTATTAAAACCACTGCCGAAGAAGGCGATGAGCAGCAAGCCTATAGTCGGCCAGATCACGGCAACGTCGTGCCTCGCAGCGACGTAGCAGAAACTAACGCCGATGCCGATGGCCAGGGGGTGAATGATCATGACCGTGAAGTGTTCGACAATAAATCGAATTCAGGGCGCGTTCATTACGCTGATGACATCTTCTCGGGAGAACTACTGTTCTGCAATGTTCAAACCGATCTCCAGCGGTACAGTGATCAACGCGAGCATTGCTACATACACTAGAACTGGTCCCACGCCATAGGATCAGCCACGGCACTCTGTGAGCCAATGACTTCAATTCCGGACGACTAAGAACCTCCCGAACGATTTGATCCTCGGTACCGAGCCGCTGCTTCGCGAGCATCTCAGTATCGTCCGGAAATTCACCGTCGGCTTCGGCCTTTGCCACAAGGTCCAGGTAGTGGTGGTGCAACTCGCGAATGGTTCGCCGCACATGCTTCCACGCGACACCACCCTTCAGCAGACGTTTCTCGATAGTTTTGTAGTTCGACTCAGGCATGAGCTCCTCCCAACACTGAAGAAATACCGCCGCTTACCCTGTCCTATTCTTCAGAAAGGGCGCTCAATCGGCGTTGTCCTTTCGGTGTTAACCGGTAGTACACGCGAGCACGGCCATCGACGGTTTTTTCTTTCGAGCGAAGTGCGCCTCGTTGCTCAAGCGAATGAAGCGCCGGGTAGACAACACCCTCCGCAAGGCTGATGGCTTCATTGGAGGTTTGGCGAATCGATCTGACCAGTTCATACCCGTACATCTCTCGTTGCACCAACAACCGGAGAACCAGAAATTCCGGGACGCCGCTCATGAACGGTGGGTTTGGTTTCGCCATGACTAATACCTACTATATCTAGGTATCATTATGCCTATAACTTCTAGGTCACGAAAACGTTATACCTTAGACCCTTCCAGCGGGTACGCGGCTGATATCGGAGAGCAGCGGCCATTCCGTTTCACGAGATACCGAGTAGGATCGGAGAGTTCTCCCGCCACCAGGGAGACGTCCAGAGAAAGTGCGCCGCGACCATCCACGCGCCAAGCAGAGAGAGCCCAACCACATAAGCGCGGTCCAGCGCATGCCGTTTAGCAATGTCGTATACAACGGCCGGTACGATGAGTGCCAACAGGTAGAAATGTCTCGCGTCGATAATACTCAAGCCGAAATCCGGGATAACCCGGGTGATCGACAGCAGGCGCCCAAGCCCGGGAATCATCACTACCAGCGTCGCCAGAATTATCAGTCGCTTGTGCGTTTCATTATCTGTTCGGCGAACACGAATCGCCCAGATATAGAAGGCCGGGAACAGCAGGTAGCTCGCTCCATGGATGACCAGTATCGAAGATGCATACTGTTTTAGCTGAGCGAGTTCTTCCGGTGGAATAACCCCGGATGTAACGACAGTAGTCCGGGGGTTAAACGTATCTACGCCATAGAGATCCATGCCGACCATCGAGATCAGAATGCAGGGGGCCAGGACCAGGGAGGCGATGCCCAGCTTTCTGTGAATATCCACTCGCTGCTTTGATACAAGTACGGACTGCGTCAACAACAACAGCAGCCACAGCGTCATCGACACCGCATGAAAATGCACAACCGCCGGCGGCGCAGCTTGCTCGCCGGAAAATACGCGAGAAACCAGGGCAAGAGACGTCGGCGCGAAACTCGCGATCGCCGTAGCGATAAGTAGCGCCGCCATCAGGACGAAGATGAAACTATTTGTCGTTCTGGAGGTCTGCATTTGCTGAGTTCTATCTCGTCCTCGTTCCAGCTTCTGCCTAGAAGAAGACGTTTAACTATTCATCCAGAAACCGCCGTGCAACCTCCGGGTCGCACGTTATAGATTCGAAGCCGAGATCCGGTCGATACGCCGCCGGCAGCGCGCCTGAGGTCGGAGAGGACAGATACTCCGGATCCTCAAGTTCGAAGTGGTATGTTAGTCCTGTTGCGTCGGCGTTCAACTCGAAGCGTTCGACGAGGTGTTTCTGCGTGCCTGACGGTATGCCTCGACCGTTGCCGATGCGGTGATCGGAGAAATGAGTCGTGTCGATAACCAGAACGTCGTCCTCCCACCGGCCGATCGAGTGACCCTGCGTCGTGACGGCAGTACCGTCGTGAGACATGGCGTCCATATAAACAGTTCGCTCTACGGTATCGAACTCCGTGCGAATGAACGTCAGGCGGTCACCCACCTCGATGCTGAATACGCCCCAGGTCATGAGCCACGGAGCCGTACGGGCACCGCACTCGTTCTGTGGATTCATCGTCCTGTCATCGTAGGTCGCGAAAGCGTCAGCACCCCCGGGTGTAAAAGACCAGGGGTAGGAAGAAGGCGTAGAGAATTTTCTATGCGAGGCGTTCTGGGGAATAAACCAGATCCCGGATAGGCCATCGGCTCGAAAGACTTCGGGTTCGCTCCCCTCCGGCATTGCGGCAACGCCTGCTCTTCGGACCGAAATAACATCCGCGGTCGTCGCGTCGGCAGCCCGCAGAGGATTGCCCTCGACGATGACATGGTCGCCGGGAGCGAGCATGTCGCTCGTCCATCCCCGGCCTTTCTGGTACGTGGTCGCACCGCCCTCGAACGCCCAGACGACGGCATCGCCCGAATCGCTCGTTGTCTCGACGAATACAGTGACGTGCGGATTAGCCCACTCGTACTCGGTCACGACACCCTCAATCGTAACGACGCGATCCCGATCGAATACGGAACGGCTGTGATGCGCCACCGCGGGTAGCATGATCAAGAGTGTTGCGAGCGCTACGCCAGACCGCTCAACGATCGATCTCATCATCGCCTCCCTCTTACAGGAACTAGGTTCTGTCGATGCCAATCCCCCGATTCTACCCAGTTCAGGACGAGCAGTCGTATTCCATCCGCAGATGCGGAATGCCCGCCTCATCGAAGGGTTCTGCACTCGTGACGCGATACCCCAGATTCTCATAGAACGGTACAGCCGATACCTGTGCGTTGCACCAGACGCCGGCAAGTGCGTTCTGCCGCGCAAGATCGTGCAGCAACGTCATCACTGCCTCACCGACCCCCTGCCGGCGCCTTGAGCTGAGAACTGCGACGCGACCTATCTTGCCGGCCTTGCCGATGTCGATACGTCCCGTGCCGACGGGTTCGCCTTCGTATAGTGCGAGTACATGGATGCAGACTAAATCTTCATCATCCATCTCCATCTCCGCCGGCACCTGCTGCTCTTCGACGAATACCATAAATCGGATCAGACGCAGAAACTCCTGTTCTTTCTCGAAATCAGCGATACGAACCTCAATCGTCATCAGCCTCTCCGCGCCTCATCGCCGTAGACGAAGCGCTCGAGTTCACCGTGAATTCGCCATACCGTTGCAGCCGAGGGCGGTCGCGTTACTCGTGATACGGCGATTGTTACGGCAAAGTTTACGAGTACCGACCAGATACCGGCGTGCATATCCAAAGGATGAGGGACCACGAACAGTGTTAGATAAAGTGTCGCCATGCCCGCAGCAATGCCGGCGAGTACGCCATTGCGCGTGAACACCCTCGGCGTCGGAAAACACACACCGAGAATTTCCGGCATGAGCTGCAACGACCCCGCGCCTGAGAGCGCAACCAGCACGACAAGAAACTCGAACGTATTAACGGTCAGCAGATAACCGATCACGAGTAGCCCGAGAACCATCACGCGGCCAACCAGTATGTAGTGGCCCTGAGTTGCATCCGGTGCGATGTAACGTTGATAAACGTCGCGGGTAAGTACTGTCATGTTCGCGTGCAAAATAGAGTCGAGCGTAGACATCGCAGCGGCGGTCGCTCCGGCGAGGATGATGCCGGTTAGCCAGGCGGGCGCGTAGTTGAACAGCATCTCCGGAAAGATACGGTCCGCGATTTCTATATAGGGTATTGCTAATGCGCCCCCGAGCCCGATAAGTGCCGCCGGGATATAGAGCGTCATCAGGAATATGGGCGTCGTGGCGCCAAGCCATTTGATCGTCGCGGCCGAGGCAGCCGTGTAGTAGCGGATCATCAGGTGGGTCTGGAAGATGATTCCGAAAGAGAACAGAACCATGAAACCGACCCACATGCCCGGAGTAAAGAAACCCTCGGGGCCGGGTACTGTGAAGAGATCGGGTCGCTCGACGGCGACCCGTCTCCACAGGGCAAGCGGTCCACCGAACAACTGATAAGTCAGAAGCAGTGCGCCGGCCCAGACCGCCACATACATCCACGCGCCCTGCAGCACATCGGTCCAGTAGACAGCGCGCAGGCCGCCGGCAATCAGATAGCCTGCCGCGACGAAGAGCAGGATCAGCGTGCCGAGTTCGAACGAGATTCGCCCATCCGATGCGACTGAGAGAATGTAGCCGAGTCCGCGCGACTGCACCTGTATATAAAGAATAGTGAAACCCACAGACACGACGGCCACGACGACACGTATGGCTTCGCTCTCGTAGAAGTCGGCAAGCATGTCGGCTGGCGTGAAGTAACCGAAGCGTTTGCCGAGCGCCCAGATTCGGCTGCCCAATACGTAAGTGATGGCGCCAACCAGTGCGGTCCACGATCCGGCGACCCAGAAGCCGATGCCATGCGTATAGAAGAAGCCACTGGAGCCGAGAAAAGCAAACGCTGAGTGAAATGTCGCGACGACGGTCAGGTAAAGCACCACGAAGCCGGTCTTGCGGCCGTAGAGTAGAAAATCTTCAAGGCTCGTCGAGAGACGCCGGTTAGAGGTGATACCGACAATCACCGTGATGCCCAGGTAAGAGAAGAGCAGGCCAGTCGAGACAACCCAGACTTCCATCTACACGCCCCGCCGCTGTGCCCAGATCAGGACACCGATTAACGCGATATATAAAAAGAGTAAATACGCGTACAGAAACGTTAATCCGAGTATCCAGGGCGTGATCCGGTTGGCGACAACATGAACGAAAGGCGGCTGCGTGAGCGCGAACAGCAGGAGAAATGAGATAACCGCGATCCAGCCATCGCGTGTTCGTGGCCGGTAGTGTGAACGGAAGCGTGGGTAGTCGTCGTCCGTCCGGTTGTCCGTAGCTGAATTTCGCGATCCTACCATGCCATGCATAATACGGACTCTTACGGAGTTATCTCTTGGGACGAATATGAAGACTGTCACCCAGTCGCTGGCAGAGTTTGTCGTGTCGACCGACGCTGCTGCGTTACCCGCCTGGTCAATGCATGAAGCGAAGCGAACGCTGCTCAATATGTTCGCGATTAGCCTGTCGGCCTCCAGATCGGAGGGCGCGGGCATCATGCTCGACTGGGCGCGAGAGGAAGCTTCTTCCGAGCAGGCCTCCGTAATCGGCACGAAGCTGAAGACTTCGGCCAGCAACGCCGCGCTGGTCAATGGCTTTCTCTGCCACCTTCAGGACTACGACGACACGCATTTCCCGACCATTCTGCATCCGACAGCACCGGTCTGGCCTGCGGTACTGGCCCTTAGCGAACGAGCGGGAACGTCGGGTCGCGACACGCTGGCCGCTTTCGTGCTGGGTGCGGAGATAGCATGCCGCGTCGCCATCTCCGTACATCCCTGGCACTACGATCAGGGCTGGCATATCACAGGAACCGCAGGTGTATTCGGTGCCGCTGCCGGTAGCGCTCGGCTTACCGGACTCGATACCAGCCAGTTAACCAATGCACTCGGTGTTGCCGGTACGCTTGCTGCCGGCGTGCGCGAAGTTTTCGGTACGCACGGTAAGCCGTTGCATGCCGGACATGCGGCGGAGAATGGGCTTCGCGCCGCGACCTGGGCGCAGCACGGCTTCATGGGTGGCGACGACATTATTGCCGGCCGTCGTGGTTTCTGGGCCGTGCATTCGGCGGATGGACATTCCGAGGATGCGTTACTCGGCGACTTCGGTGAGCGCTGGGAATTCAGGATGAACGGCCTGAAGCCATTCGCCAATGGCATCGTCTCTCATCCGATTCAGCAGGCCGTTATCGAACTGCGCAACGAACACTCACTGAAAGCCGACCAGATCGAGTCGATCAAAGCGCGGGTTCATCCGCTCGTCATCGAGTTGATGAATCGCGCCGAGCCTCGCGTCGGCCTCGAAGGCAAGTTCTCGTTCCAGCACTGTGCGGCTGCAGCCCTTGTTGATGGCGCCGGCCACGACGCGCAGTTCTCCGATGAAAAAGTGCAGGACCCGGTCATCGCCGGTGTCCGAGCGAAAGTCTCGGCTACCGTTGATGAGTCGGTGCGGGAAGAAGAGGTCTATCTCACCATTGTACTCACCGACGGCACGTCGCTCGAGAAGCATATTGAGCACGCGACCGGCTCGCCGACGAGACCGATGTCGGATGAGGCGCTGACGACTAAATATCGTGAACTCGCGGGTGAGGTGTTGCCGCAGCAGCAGGTCGAAGACCTCGAGGCGGCCGTCTGGGGCCTCGATTCGGCCGCCGATGTCTCGGCAGTTACCCGCCTGTCGCAGATATAGGGGAATTCGCGGCCCAATTTCGGTTTTCCGACACAGAAATTGGCCATTTTTGCCTGATATACTGAGAATATGCGCCGTTTCTCGACATCGTTGATGTTGCTTGCCTGCCTTAGCCTGGTTGCGATTCAGGCCAGCGGGCTGCACATGCATGTGGATGCTGAGGGTTTTGCGGGTACGCCGGAAGGCACGCACCTGCATGACGCGCATCACCACGATTCAGCCGCACACCACGATAATGCTCCGGCCGCCCATGAACATGCCTCGCATGAGCACGCCGCTGGCCAGGGCCATACGACCGAGATCGATATCTCGATCTTCGATCTCAACACCGCGCTGTCGAAGCTGCCACTTGATCTGATCGCGCTCGCGCTGTTCCTGCTGATGGTACTTCGCCCGGCCGATACGCTTTCTCCTGTCGCCGCCGTTCTGCGCCCGCTCGGGCGTCACGAGCATTGGCGACCTCCTTTGCGCGCGCCCCCGCTCGCCTCCTAAATACCGAGTCTTTCGACTCAGCACTGCGCTCATTGAGCGCGTACTTCAGTCTATCCGTATCTCAACGGTACGGAGGCTGATCGGTTACAGGAGATCTGTTCTATGTGGGGTCTACACGCACGCCGGGTATTCGCGTGCCTTAGCCTGACGATATTCGCGGCGACGACTGTGGCGCAGGACGACCTGTCGCTGTCGGGACCGCCTGTCGCTCTGCCAACGGCGCTCGCAAAGGCGATATCGCAGAATCCCGAGCTCATTGCATTCGGCTATCAGACTGAGGCGGCTCAGGGCTTGCTGCTGCAGGCCGATCTGAAGCCGTATCCGCAGCTCGATATTGCGCTCCAGGATGTCTTCGGCACGGGTGATTACGAGACTGCCAATCCCGCCAGCCTGACTATCTCGCTCGCCTGGGTATTGGAACGTGGCGTCCGAGAGAATCGGGTCGATGCCGCTAATGCGGCTGTGGAGATGAGCAGAACCGACGCGGAGATTGCCAGACTCGATGTCGCGGCCGAAACCGCGCGCCGTTTTGTCGCGTGCATGGCGTTTCAGGATCGTTTGCAGACGGCTATCGATGGCGTGCGTTTCGCACGGGAAATTATTGCCGCCGTGGAGGTACGGATCGCCGCCGGCAGGGCGCTCGATGCCGAGTTGTCGCGCGCCGAGGCTGAGCTCGCACGAGCGGAGCTCGTTCAGGAGGACTACCAACACGAGTTGATATCCGCCTACTACCGGCTGAGCGCGCAGTGGGGAGAAACTCGACCAGCATTCGGCTCGGTCAGCGGAGATCTTGGCGTGCTTCCCGTCATGGAGCCCGTTGAGTCGCTTGTGGCGAGAGCGAACCAGAACCCGGAGCTGTTGCGCTACATGTCGGAGCAGCGTCTTTACGAAGCGCAGCTGTTGCTTGCCGAGGCGCAGGCGAAACCGGGCTGGACCGTCTACGGCGGCGTACGCCACCTCGACGTTGTCGATGAATTCGCATTCGTTGGTGGCGTCTCCATACCGATAACAATGGGCAACAAGAATGAAGGGCGCATAGCTGCCGCACGTGCGAACCGAGCGCGAACCGATGCGGAAGCCCATGCTGCCCGGGTTCGCGTCGAGACGATGCTGTTCGTGCTCTGGCAGGAGTTACGACACTTCACGCAGACCGCTGCCCGTCTCGAGGCGGATGTCATACCCAGTATCGAGAGCGCGCTCGCCGATACGCGCAGAGCCTACGAGCTTGGACGTTACAGCTATTTCGAGTGGAGCACTGTGCTCGCGGATCTGCTTGCAGCCAACAACGAGCTGCTCGAAGCCAATATCGGCGCACACCAGGTTGTTATTGAAATTGAACGCTTGACGGGCGTCGGCATCGCAGCGCCGCTCAGTGAAGAGTGAGGATCGACATGATCAATAGATTGAAAAAATTCGGACTCCTGTTGTTAACTGCAGCGCTTGCCGCTTGCGGTGGCGACATGCAGATGGGCGCTCCGGAGACCGCCATGGTTGAAGAGGAGGTGCCGGAGCGCGGGCCGAACAACGGCGTGTTGTTCGCCGACGGGGATTTCGTCCTCGAACTCGCGATCTTCGAGACCGGGATACCGCCGGAGTATCGCGCCTGGGCGACAAATGGCGGCGAGACGCTGGCGCCCCGTGCCGTCGATATCGAGGTTCGTCTCACCCGCCTGGGTAATGTCGTCGACGAAATCGGCTTCGCTCCGCAGGGAGACTATCTTCGCGGCGACACCGTGATCTATGAACCGCATTCCTTCGCGGTCTCGATTGAAGCGACACATGCTGGTCAAACTCATCGGTGGGAGTTCGACAGCTTCGAGGGGCGTACCGAGATCAGTCCGCAGATGGCAGAGGCATTCGGAATTACTACCGAGATCGCCGGGCCGGCCACGCTGGAGGAGACGGCGACCGTGTACGGCCAGATCGCTCCCAACACCGAGCGGGTACGCGACGTTCGCGCGCGCTTCGACGGCGCGATTCGATCGGTCGACGTCTCGTTGGGTCAGACCGTGACTCAGGGTCAGGCACTCGCCACGGTCGAGAGCAACGAGAGCCTAAACGCCTACACGATCGAGGCGCCGATCGCGGGGGTCGTTACGGAGCGGGTTGGAAACGCCGGTGAGCAGACCGCCGGACGCTCGCTCTTCACGATCGTCGATACGTCTTCCGTTTGGGCGGAGCTGTCGGTATTTCCCGGCGACCGCGCGCGCGTCGGGGTTGGTGCTGACGTCAGCATCGCACCGGCAACCGGTGGTGACGCAGTGATGGGGACGATCTCTTACATCAACGTCATGACCGTAGCGAACCAGGCTGTTCTCGCTCGCGTTGTGCTCGATAACAGCGGTGGCGACTGGCCTCCCGGAACATTCGTAACGGGGGACGTAAAGGTAGGTGAGTACGAGGTGCCGCTGGCTGTCAGACGCAGCGGATTGCAGAGCTTCCGGGACTTCACCGTTGTCTACGCGCAGATCGGCGATGAGTACGAGGTCCGCATGCTCGATCTCGGTCGCCAGGAAGGCGAATGGGCCGAGGTCCTGGGCGGTCTTGATCCGGGGACACGCTATGTCACGGAGAACAGCTACGTCCTTAAGGCTGATATTGAAAAAGCCGGCGCGGCGCACGATCACTGAGCGAGGATCGCAGAATGCTCGAATATATCCTCAGAACGTCGATCGGCCATCGCGGTCTCGTTCTGATTTTTATCGCAATGCTTGCGGGACTTGGCGTCTGGAACTTCGGCCAGCTGCCGATCGATGCGGTTCCCGATATCACCAACGTTCAGGTGCAGGTCTATACATCAGCGCCGGGCTACACGCCGCTGGAGGTAGAGCAACGCGTCAGTTTCCCGCTGGAAAACGCGATGGCGGGGCTGCCGTTGCTCGACTACACCCGCTCGATCTCGCGCTACGGGCTTTCGCAGATCACGATTGTTTTCGAGGACGGAACGGACGTCTACTTCGCCCGGCAGCAGGTCAGCGAGCGTCTTAGCGCGTCGCGGAATGCGTTGCCGTCATCCCTCGAACCGACGCTTGGGCCGATAGCCACGGGCCTCGGTGAGATCTTCATGTTCACTGTTGACGCAGCCCCCGTTGCATTGAACCCGGACGGCACGCCAGTCAGTCAAACGGATCTTCGTTCCGTGCACGACTGGGTCATCCGGCCGCAGCTGCTGCGCGTCCCGGGAGTTGTCGAGGTCAACCCGGTTGGCGGCTACAAGAAGGAGATTCTGGTCGCGCCTGATCCTGCGAAGCTGCTCGCCTACGGTTTGTCCTACGACGATGTGCTCGAGGCCCTGAGGCTCAACAACGACAATCGCGGTGCCGGATTCATCGAGTTCAATGGTGCGCAGTGGCTGATGCGGGTGCCCGGCCAGGCGACCGATCCGCAGCAACTGGCTGACATCGTTATCTCGGCTACCGACGGTGTGCCGCTTCGGATCGGAGACGTCGCTGCCGTTGGTCTCGGGCAGGAACTGCGACCCGGAGCTGCGACGCAGAACGGCCACGAGGTTGTCATGAGTACCGTGTTTATGCTGATCGGCGAGAACAGTCGCACCGTGGCGAACGCCGTATCGGAGAAGCTTGATGAAATTGCGCCGAGCCTGCCCGAAGGAATCACGGCGACAACGGTTTACGATCGCACCGAACTCGTCGATCAGACGCTCGTCACCGTGCAAAAGAACCTGGTAGAAGGCGCGCTACTTGTTGTTGTCGTGTTGCTCCTGCTACTCGGGAACATACGTGCCGCGTTATTGACCGCAGCGGTGATTCCGCTTGCAATGCTGATGACGATCACCGGCATGGTGCAGACGCGAGTCAGTGCCAATCTCATGAGTCTCGGTGCACTCGACTTCGGCCTTATCGTCGACGGCGCCGTAATCATTGTCGAGAACTGTCTGCGGCGTCTCACCGAGGCGGGTAAGAGCAGCACGATCGCGCTGAAAGATCGATTGACCGTTGTTCTCGACGCGACGCGCGAAGTCATCCGGCCCGCATTGTTCGGTGTCGGCATCATCACCGCTGTCTACATCCCAATTTTTGCGCTCACGGGAATCGAAGGAAAAATGTTCCACCCGATGGCGACGACCGTTGTCATCGCACTCCTGAGCGCTATGTTTCTTTCAGTCACGTTCGTACCTGCCTGTGTCGCCCTGTTGTTCCGCGGGCCAGTGAAAGCGCGGCGGAACTACATCATCGATGGCGCACGAGCCGTCTACCGGCCGTTGCTCAGCGCTTCGTTGAAGCTGCGCTGGTTGACGGTAGCCATTGCCGTAGCGCTTGTTGTCGTCTCCGGGTCAATGGCGACGCGGCTCGGAGCCGAGTTCATCCCTAATCTGGACGAGGGCGATATCGTCATGCACGCGTTGCGTATTCCGGGGACGTCGTTGCAACAGGCGGTTGAGCTGCAGGAGCAACTCGAGTCACAGATCAGGCGGATGCCGGAAGTAGAGACCGTATTTGCCAAGATCGGTAGCGCCGAGATCGCGACCGATGCGGTGCCTCCCAGCGTGGCTGACAATTTTATTATGTTAAAACCACGCGACGAGTGGCCCGATCCCGAGAAGCCGAAAGCCGAGGTCGTTGCAGACCTCGAGCGGATCGTGACCCCGATCCCCGGCAATCGCTACGAGTTCCTGCAACCGATTCAGATGCGCATGAACGAGCTCATCGCCGGCGTACGCGCCGAGCTGGCCGTGAAAGTCTTCGGCGATGATTTTGACGAGCTGATTCGCCTCGGCGATGAGCTGGGCGCGGTTATTGAAGCGATTCCGGGCGCGGCTGATGTTGCCGTCGAGCAGACGACGGGGCTGCCTGTCATGACGGTCACGCCAAAGCGCGACGTGTTGTCGCGACTCGGTGCGAATGTCGGTCAGTTGCAGGACGTCGTTGCTACAGCTCTCGGCGGTGTCGTCGCCGGGCAACTCTACGAGGGCGATCGCCGCGTCGATATCGTCGTACGGTTACCGGAGCATGTTCGCTCGAATCCGGATTTGTTCGCGTCACTGCCGGTACCCCTGAACGACGGTGAGTATGTGCCGCTGCGCGAGGTCGCGGAGCTCGAGCTGACGACGGGTTACAACCAGGTGCCCCGTGAGAACGGCAAGCGTCGCGTCGTCGTTACTTCGAATGTTCGTGGCCGGGACCTCGGTTCGTTCGTGGACGATGTTCGCACTGCTGTTGAGCAACAGGTCGATATTCCGGCGAACTACTGGGTCGAGTACGGCGGAACGTTTGAACAGCTCGAATCGGCGACGAGGCGCCTCTCGGTGGTCGTGCCGATGACACTGCTGATAATTGCGGTTCTGCTTGTCGTGGCGCTCGGATCGATCGTTGATGCGGCGATCATATTCACAGGCGTCCCGCTAGCGCTGACGGGTGGTATTGCGGCGTTGTTGATGCGCGGTATCCCGTTCTCTATCTCGGCTGCGGTAGGCTTCATCGCGCTATCCGGTATCGCGGTATTGAACGGGCTCGTCATGGTCACGTTTATTCGCGATCTTCGTGCTGCGGGTCATTCGCTCGACGACTCAATCATCGAGGGTGCGCTGACGCGTCTGCGACCGGTGCTCGTGACCGCACTCGTCGCGTCGCTGGGCTTTGTTCCGATGGCGCTGAATACGGGCATAGGCTCGGAGGTTCAGCGGCCGCTCGCAACAGTCGTCATTGGTGGCATCGTCTCTTCAACGCTACTGACCCTGCTGGTACTGCCGGCGCTCTACCGTATCGTCCATGCGCGCAGCGCCAGGGCCACATAGCGCCGGGCTATTGCTAGAATATGGTTTCGTTGGCTGGGGAGGATCCTTGATGAGTAGAGCAGACGAAGATCGCATGTCCGGGCGTTCAAGATTGGAACCGTGCAGCGATGAGCTGACCCGCCGTTCATTCATTGCGGCCGGTACGGCTGCGGCTGCCACCGCGGCCCTGTCACCGGCCGTATTGGCGCAGTCCGCTGGTGAGGCCGAAACGAACTTTCGCAGAGTTCGAACGCAGTTCATCGCCGCGCTCGCCGACCCCGATGCGACGAGCGGGAGCAACGCTGAGGAATGGGGCCTGTGGCGACTCGACCCCGGCCCGCGCGGCGTTAGATTGAACCGCTATCAACAGCTACAGGAAGCCGGTGGCGTGGCGCCGGCGGACTGGCAATTCGACAACACCGATTGGTGGCTGGAAGAGAACGGCCTGATCATGGAGCAGCCGGATTTTCCGCTCGCTTCGGGCGAATACCTCGTCACAGGAGACCGTGAGGTCGTCAGCGTGCTGACCGTTCATCCCGAGGCGGGCGACGGCAGTCATCGCTGGGAGCTTCGCGACGGTGCAACCGTCTATGACGTTACGCATCTTCGCTGTCGTTCCGCGCGTTACACGCCGGCCGAAGGGACTGACTCCTGCTCGCCCGAGAAGGCGCAGATCAGAGAGTTCCCAGTGACACCCGGCGCGGAAATGCCTCCAGTTGAGGGCTGCAACAAGCAGGACTACGCGGTCTTGTTCGTCATTGCGATAGGCGAGCCTGCCTGAACCCGGATTTTTTTATCCGCCCTCGCGCGTCAGCCGGTAGATAAGAAGTGCCGCGCGTTTTATCGCAGTCGGGACGGACCTGAGATCGAGCCGCTCCCCAGGCGAATGCATGTTCTCTCCCTGACCGCCGAGCCCGCCCAGCGCATCCACAAACGGTGCGACGAAGGAAATATCGGCCGCGCCTCGTCTTGAGGGATCGAGCGCGGGTAGCGGCTCGTCACCGAGTTCCTCGCTGATACCGGAAAGCATCGAATGAAGCTGCATATTGCCCTCGGTCGGCGGCATCGCAGGGTAGCGATCCAGAAACGTAATCTCGGCATCGGTGTGCGGCAGATGTTGCTCCACGATCTCTCGCATCGCCGACCGTGTACCTTGTAGCTGCTCTTCCGAGATCGTGCGTATTCCGCCCTGAACGACGACCTGGCGCGGCACAACATTCGACTTGCCGAAGGCTTCGCCTCGGCTGTTCGCGAGATCGAAGTCGACGTCGGTGCCACCAAGAATTGAGCCGGCGTTAAACGACAGATACTGTTCGCCGCGTACGCTGTCGTAGAACTCGCTGAGAATTCGCGAGGCTTCGAATATCGCCCCTGCGCCGACGTCTTCGCTGAAGACCAGTGACGAATGCGCCTGTCGTCCGGTTACTGACAGGCGCCAGCCGCTCGAACTGCGACGGGCCGTCGTGATCCACTCGGCTTCTTCGTCCCTGACGCCGTACTCGAAGCCAAGCGCGACATCCGCCCACCGCCCGGCTTCGACAAGATCGGCGCGGCTGATGTCCAGCGGCGAGCCCACGCTCTCCTCGTCGCCCGAGTAGGCGACCACAATCTGTGTGCCGTCGAGGACGCCGATTTCCTGTAACGCCCTGAGCGCATAGACGATGATGACATTGCCGGACTTCATATCGACGGTGCCGGGGCCGCTCGCCCAATCGCCGTCGCGGACGAAGTCCTGAAAGTCATCATCAGGTTCGAACACGGTATCCAGATGACCGATCAGCAACAGCCGTCGTCCGTGTGTGCCATCTCTGCGCGCGAACAGATGTCCCGCGCGGTCTACTTCCGCGGGCAGGTCGATCCACTCGGTTTCGAATCCGAGTGCATCCATTTCCGTCCGCATAACTCGGCCGACTTCACGTACGCCATCGTGATTCATCGTGCCGCTGTTGATGTTAACGGTCTGCTCTATCAGCGCTTCGATATTTCCGGTCTGCGAGTCGATCCACTCGAGCATCGCGGACTCCTCTTCGCTTAACTGTGCCTGCGCGTTGCCGGCGAGAACGCAAACGAATATCGCAAGAAGGAGTCGCATCACTCGGAGTATTCCTTCGCGTGACGCGCGATGTCCTCATGTGTAGCAAACCAGGTGCCGGGTTTCGAACGCATGTATTGAATGAGTTCTTCCAGCATCGAGATATGCGAGCGGTGGCCGATGATCTGCGGGTGCATCGTCAGCAGAAACATGCCGCCCTCGCTGTAGGCCATGTCGAACTCGCGCTTCCATATTTCGAACACGCCGCTCGGCGGCGTGTAGGGACGAATGTCGGCCGCGCGGTTCATACCGAAGTATGGGTAGTCGTCGAGTATCCATTCCACGGGTAGCTCAACGATGCCGGTTGCTTCACCGTTGGCGACGAGCTCGTAGGGTACGTCGTCCGCCATCAGGCTGCTGTCGTAGAGCAGGCCGAGTTCCTCAATCAACTCGCCGGTGTTGTGACTGTACTCCCAGGAACCCGTGCGAATTCCAACGGGTCGGGTGCCCGACAGTTCTTCGAGTGTATCGAGCGAGCGCTCCATCAGCATGAGCTCATCGTCGCGTTCGAGTTGCGCCGTGTGCTCGTGGATCCAGCCATGGATTCCGATCTCGTGCCCTGCTTCCGCAACGGCTCTGACTTCATCCTGATAGATCAGCGCGCTGACCGCCGGAATAAAGAACGTTGAGGGAATGTCGTAGCGCTCGAGCATGTCGAGAATGCGAGGTACGCCGGCACGGGGGCCGTACTGGCCGACTGATAGCCGCGACGGTGAGGTATTGCTGTCGCGGAGCAATAAGGTCTCTGCGTCCATATCGAACGACAGCGCGACGGCGACACGTCCGCCATCGGGCCAGGACTCGGGGAGCAGCCTGTCGCCGGCCCTGACGCGCTCGACGGCCTCCCGCCATTACGCTTCCGACCATGTCCACGATGGAGCGTCGGCAGCACTCTGTGCGTTAACGATAGACGCTGTTGCGAAGAACACGAGCGTCATTATCGATGCGGGAATTCGCACGGTCCTGGTCAGCTCGGTAAGCAGTGCAAGGGTGCTACGCATCATGGTTTCCCCAGGTTGTTCTTATTGTGAAGTACTATTATGCCTGATGCCGAAAAGATAAAAGGAAGCGCTCAATGGCCGGAAGCCAGACACGATTCGATGACACCTGCGAGATAGTTGGTGTCAAGAACGGCATCGCCGTTACAGGTGAGATTCTCCAGTTCCGCGAGAAGGACGTCATCATCGCGACGATCCAGCGTTCGGCGAAAGTCTCGCTGCACTGGCAGGAGAATGTCGAGCAGTACGTCGGCTCGGTCGGCGGCGTGGAATTTACCTCGAGTGGCCCGAAGTCGCATACCTACCGAACGACGCGATAGACCGAGAGCAGCTCGTTATCCGCCCGCAGCCGCGAGCACCGGTTTGAACATCTTGCGGTACTGACTGGGCGTCAAGCCTGTTCGCCGCTTGAATAATCGGCGGAAGAACGAAGCGTCTTCATAGCCGACCGCGTAGCTGATGTCATCGACCGGCATTCGACCAGCCTCCAGTAGACGCTTCGCCTCTTCGACTCTGAGATTCTGCAGATATTCGATCAGGGACGAGCCGGTCGCGATCTTGAACCGGCGTTTCAGTGTTCTCTCCGGAATCTCTGCTTGTTCGACGACCTGCGGAATGACGCCTTGCTCTCGATAGTGTTCAGCGAGCCACTGTTCGCAACTCTTTACGATTGCGTCCGCATGAGGATTATTTCTGACCAGCGTTTCGTAGGGCAGCTGCCCTTCGCCGTGCCACTTCAATAAATAGACCTTGGCGATTCGCAAGGCTTCACCCGGACTGCAATGCCTCGAGATGATGTGGATTGCGAGGTCATGCCACGAAGTCGTTCCGCCGGCGGTAACCACCTGGCCCGTGGAATCGGCAAACGCGAGGTTGGGCTCGGGGCGAAACTTTACTTTTGGATAGTGCCGGCGAAAGAGATCCTGATAGCCCCAGTGCGACGTCGCATCGCAGTTATTCAGTATTCCGGTCTCGGCAAGCATGATGGCGCCGGAGCAGGCGGAGTAAATTGAGGTGCCCCGTTCGTGCTGTCGGCGTATCCATTCCATCAGCTCGGGGTAGCGGCCTCCCATGTGTTCGTCCGGGCCCAGCCAAAGTTCGGGGAGGATCAGGATCTCCGTATTCGGATCGTCGGCAACCGATAACTCCGGCGCTATCGGAATCCCATTGCCACAAACAAACGGTTCCTCGATGGGCGAGAGGATCTGTACGCGAAACGGCTTGCTCCCGGATTCCGTCCCGACCAGCGTCTGCCAGATATTTCCGGCCGCGAGCAGAACATCGACCATGCCGTAGAGCGCAGAGCCGGCCGTCTCGGGCACGGCAACAACAATCACGCTAACGGGCTGATTCGCGGGTTTTTCCACGATTTTCCCCTTTTGTGGCACAAAAGAACCGTTTTTGTCTTATATCCATCTTATGGAGATCATAGCGGGAATCTATCGTTGTGCTCAAGTCGAATCGCCGCAGCAAAGAAGCCGCGCGAGAGACGATCGAAATAACGAGTAGAAGGATAGAGAAGATGAGTAGTTCGATTTCCAGTACCTACCGATCCCGTCGAAGAACGGGGGCCGCCAGTTTCAGGCTACGGCGCTTTCTCGCCAGCCACCCCGTCTATATGGGTTTGTTCTACGGGGCGGGCTGGGCACTGGAGATTGCGGATCTCTTCCTGCTGTAGCGAATTTCGATGGGTTCTCGCACGAATCTTTTCCAGCGAGCGTTCCGACGACACAGACTTAAACCACGACAAAGGAGAATGAGATGACACAGCAAACGGCAACACAAGAGCAAACAGTTCGAACCAATGGTCTGGACATGCAGGCAATGGTCGGCACGGTTGACGCACTCAGGCAGGATCCCACGCTAGCTCAGTTCGAGTTTCGCGCGACGAACCGATGGGTCGACGGCGGTGAGAACCGCTCCGTCATCAAGGGGTTCTACGGCGCGGGAGCCGAAGATGAGTCGCGAACCGAAGCTTTCGAATTCACCAACGGTGAACCGCCGGTACTCCTGGGCGGCAACGAAGGCGCTAACCCGGTTGAGTTTCTGCTTCATGCTTTGGCAGGTTGCGTTACGACGACAACGGTTCTTCATGCCGCAGCACGCGGAATCCAGATTGAACGGCTGTCGACCGAGCTCGTCGGCACGATCGACGTTCAGGGTTTGCTGGCGATGGACGACAAGGTACCGGTCGGCTACGAGCAAATCGAGGTAAGGATGGATATCGTTGCGGATTGCAGCGACGAGGAACTCGACGATCTTGTCGCGTTTGCGAAGGATCACTCTCCCGTCTGCAACACGATCTGCCGTCCGGTTCCCGTTACTGTGAAACGAATGCAGTAGCCGGTACTGTCAGTCGCGTTGCGACCAAAGGCCGCCAGATGAGTTTCGTCGGCGGCCTTTTTCTTTCTCTCTGAATTGCACCTATCATACGGGCCGACGTTTTCCTGAATCGAAATATCGGACCGTGATGCCTCATACGAATTCTCTCCTGATCGCCCGACAACTCAGCAAGCTCGCCGTGGTTGCGGTAGCACTCTTGTTAACCGCCGGATGTCTGTTCGCTCAGGACGGCCCGTACCAGGCCACCGGCATCAAGATCGGCGAGGTCAGCGACAACAGCGCCATCGTCTGGACGCGCCTGACAGGAGCACAGCAACGAATTGGCGAAGGTGCGCCGATACCGGACACTCTTTATATCCATCCGGAGTCCGGGGAGATCGTGCAGGATCCGACCTGGCCCGCAACGCCCGAGGACTGGGCGCCGGTAATCGAGTATCCGGTGGGAGCGACGATCGACAACATCGAAGGCGCCGTCCCCGGCTCGGCCGGTGAGTCTCGCGTTCTCTATAGGGCCAGGGGCGCCGACGAGTGGCAGGCAACGCCATGGCTCGCGGTCGATCCCGATCAGGACTTCACACGTCAGTTCGAGTTAACCGGTCTGCAACCAGCAACCGACTATGAGCTTCAGGTCGAGGCGCGAGCCGCCGGCGCGGCGTCTATCGGCTCGACAATCGTCGGCAGCTTCCGCAGCGCGCCGCCTGCGGATGAGCCGGTTCCCGTCGTATTCGCGGCGATTACCGGGCAAGCCTATCCCGACCAGGATGCACCCGGCGGTGGTTTCAAAATCTATCCGGCCATTCAGGCGCTCGAACCCGACTTCTTCGTACATACCGGAGACATTCTTTATTACGACCAGTGGGGAAAGAATCTAGAGCTCGCGCGTTGGGGCTGGGCGCGCATGTTCAGCCTGCCGACGAACTTCGACTTCCATCGTGTCGTGCCGACCTACTTCATGAAGGACGATCACGACACGCTGTCGAATGACAGCTGGCCGACGATGCAGAGCGAGTTCATGGGGGACTTCACATTCGAGATGGGTCAGGCGGTGTTTCTCGAACAGATACCGATGGGCGACTCTACTTATAGAACCTATCGCTGGGGCCAGGACCTGCAAGTCTGGATGGTGGAAAATCGCGACTTTCGCAGCGCCAACACCGACCCGGACGGCCCCGAGAAAACGATCTGGGGCGCTGAACAGAAGGCATGGTTTTTCGAGACGGTGGCCACATCGGATGCGACCTTCAAGATCCTGATTAGCCCGACGCCGATGCTGGGGCCCTACAATGCGGGCGAGATCGACAACCATACGAACCTCGAAGGCTTCTACCACGAGGGTGAGGAGATTCGCGCGTTCCTCGCCTCGCAGGACAATATGATCGTGATCTGTGGCGATCGGCACTACCAATATATCGTCGAGCACGCCGAAACGGGCCTGCGCGAATACGCGACAGGCCCGGCGAGCGACGCGCACGCGCGCGGCTGGCGCAGCGACGATGTACGTCCCGAGCACCGTTATCTGAACGTCGTTGGCGGTTTCGTTTCGGTTACTGCCGAGCGCCTTGATGGAGAGCCGACGTTAACGATCAGGCATCATGACGTCGACGGCGCGGTCCTGAATGAGGATGTACACGTCGCGGAGTGAACACACCGTCTCTACTCCTTGCTATCAGGTTCGTCGAGTTCCTGCCGGGCTTCGTCGTAGCGTAGCTCGTCTTCGGCGTTGGCCTCCGGATAGCGCAGACCGATGCTCGTCATCGCGTCGACGATAATCTCGGCAATCGTTGCCCGCATATAGGGTTTGTCATCCGCCGGAATCGCATACCAGGGTGCGGACGGCGTAGAGCTGCCATTTAATGCCCGTTCGTAAGCAGCCATGTAGTCGTCCCAGTAGCGGCGTTCTTCCAGGTCGTTGAACTCGAACTTCCAGTTTTTCTCCGGATTATCGAGGCGTGCGAGCAATCTGCTTTTTTGCTCATCGCGCGAGACGTTCAGCCAGAATTTCAGAATCACCGTGCCGTTACGCGAAAGGTGTTTCTCATGATCGCGAATCGACTCGAGTCGCTCCTCCCAGATCGTCTCCATATCGGCGCATACGGTAGCTGCTGCGTGTCCAGGATCTCCGGATGAACGCGTACCACGAGAACTTCTTCGTAGTAGCTGCGATTGAATATGCCGATACGGCCACGTTGCGGCAATCGCACCGACGAACGCCACAGAAAATCATGATCCAGCTCGAGATCGGAGGGTCTGCCGAAGCTGTACACCTCGCAGCCGGCGGGGCTTAGGTCGTCCAGGACCGCGCGAATCGTGCCATCCTTGCCGGCCGCATCCATGGCCTGAAAAGTCAACAGAATCGAGTGCCGGTCGCCGCCATCAGAATACGTTGCAGGTGGTCCATGTCCTTGTTGGCGGTCTTCAGCCGTTGCCTGTTCACGTCGCCATCCGTTATCGTCGGCTTGGTCGCCGCCTTCGCTACGGAGAAGCTTCCGTCGAACGGAACGAGATACCTGGAATCCGGCGCTTCAACCATCGGCATCCTTTTTCGTGTCGTTCATATTTAAGAAGAAGACTAGCAGAGGAAAGGTCGTGTTTAGAATGCGAACCATCGTGCGGCAGGATTAACGACGCCGTACCTGGTTTTGATTTCAACCAAGGATAAGAGCCAATGAGAAAACTTCTGGTCCCCTTTTTGCTAACGCTCGCTTTGAGCACAGGCTTCGCGCAGGAAGAGCCACATCCGGGCACCGGATTCGCGGCTATTCCGTCAGAGATTGGCGGCCAGGACATATTCGGGCCTTACGAGGTGGTTGAGAACTGGCCGAAGGACACGGTGACGGTATCCGGCCACGAGGACTGGACCTTCGCGGCCGTACGCGGAATCTTTGCCGAAAGTAGTGATCGTATACTTGCCGTGCAGCTCGGCGAGCTGCCCAATATTGAGCGACCCGAGCCGCGGCTGCTTCCCGACGTCGGACCGGGCATCGGCTACCCCGTCGCGAGAGCGCCCTGGCGAAGCTATCGCACATCCATGGGTGCGGGTGGCGCGAACCTGCTCGGTGGGATGGGCGCTCGCGAAGGCATCGACTATCGTGGCGGACACGGCATCCTGGTATTCGACGGTGACGGCAATCTCGTCGAGGAGTGGACGCAGTGGGATTCGATCCTGGTCCGGCCGCACTCGATATACATCAGTCCCTACGATCCCGAGAAACATGTGTGGGTAATCGATGACGGACAGCACGTCATCTACAAGTTCACGAATGACGGCAAGGAACTCGTGCAGACGATCGGTGTGCCGGGCGAGGGCGGCATAGACGAGACTCACCTGTTCTGGCCGTGTTACATGGATTGGGCACCGGACGGCAGCTTTTATGTTTCTGACGGCGGCGACTTCTATATGCCGGATCGTCCGCTGGGCGCACGCGTCGTGAAATTCGACGCGGACGGCAACTACGTTCTCGAGTGGGGACAAGAGGGAATTCCGCCGAACGAGTCGCGGCCGGCGTACTTCAATAATCTGCACGGTATCGCCGTCGATCCTGCGACGGGCAATGTCTTCGTCAACGACCGGCAGAATCATCGCATCCAGGGGTTCACGGGTGATGGCGAGTTTTTGCGAGAATGGTCGACCGGCAGCGATCCCGCGGATCTACATATGTTCATCATTACCGCCGACAGTTATCTGTGGGCTGCCGATCGCGGTACGAACAAGATCCTGAAATACGATCTCTACGGCAATCTGCTCTATTCCTGGGGCATATCCGGCGATTTCCCGGGCGGCATGTGGGGTGTCCACGCCATCAGCGTCGATTCTGACGGTAATTTCTACGTGGCCGAGGTCGATAATGGGCGTGTACAGAAGTTCAGGCCCCGCCCCGGCGCCAATCCTGACTTTCTCGTCGGTCCGCCGGCGGGCACTGTGAGGTAGAATTCAGTTTTCAGGCACGTTCTGGTTGGAGAGCAACATGAATAATAAGCGCCTTTCAGTCTGTCTAACCCTTTTAGCCGCATCGGCGATGGCTCTTCAAGCCTGTACACCGGATGTAACCGATGCTCCGGTCGCTGACGACACCGCGAACGCTCCTGCGGCTCCCGCGCGTGAGATTAGCAATGTCACAGGCGATCTTTACCGCGTCACGGACTCCGCGCATCGCACGGTATTTCTTGTCACTTCAGAAGGAATCATTCTCGCTGACCCGATTAGCGTGGATTTCGCGAACTGGCTGAAAGCGGAACTCGCATCGCGTTACGATGTGCCGGTCCGCTTCGTTCTTTACAGTCATTATCACGACGATCACGCATCAGGTGGCGATGCATTCGCCGACACCGCGACGTTCGTTGGTCACGAGAACATGATCCCCAACCTGGAAGCGGAAGCCGGCAATCCGGTTTTCGCCAACGTTCGTCCACCCGACGTGACGTTTACTGACCGCATGACCGTAACGCTCGGCGGTAAAACGGTCGAGATGCTCCACGCACTCCCGAGCCACAGCGACGACTCCGCAATCATTCGCTTTCCTGATGAGCGCATAATCTTCGCCGTGGACTTCGTCAACGTTCGCCGCGTCCCGTTCGAGAATCTCGGCGGTGGCCCGGTTGCCCCCTGGATCGCGGCGAATCATCACATGCAGGAGACGGTCGACTACGACATTATCGCCCCGGGACACGGTCCCGTTGGCAACCGGGCGGACGTCGACGACTCGACGCGTTATCTCGAGGTCTTGCTCGCTGAAGTGACTGCGGGCGTCGAAGCGGGCTTAAGTCTCGAAGAGTTGCAGGAGACTGTCCTGATGGAGGACTTCGTCGACTATATTCAGTACGACGTCTGGCGCGAGATGAATGTTCAGGGCGCCTATCAGGGATTGATGGAGAATTAGTATGAGATTAGGGGTATTGCTTGCGGCGTCCGCTGCCGTCTCTCTACCGGCAGCGGCTCATCACAGCGACGCAGGACTCGACATGGAGACCACGTTGACCTTTGATGGCACGGTCGTCGAGTACGCCTGGCGTAATCCGCATGTGTATGTCGTCGTCGATACCCTGGACGATAACGGCGAGACGGTGCAATGGTCGGTGCAGACGAGCTCGACGATGACGGTTTCACGTAGCGGCTGGACACGTGATTCGCTGGTGCCTGGAGATCGGGTCACAATCGCAGCTCATCCAGCCATTGACGGGCGCCCCTACGCGTTGCTCGAGTCAATCGAGAAGGAAGGCGGAATTCCACTGGGCGCGGCGTTCTACGGCACATCATACGAGCCACGTATTGACTCGCCGGAGGTGACCGAGAGCACGACAACGCTGGAGGGATTCTGGGCCTCCGATGGAGACAAGCTCGTCGACTATCCGGGCGGTTTCGACGGATTTTTTCGCGCACAGCTGACGCCGAACGAGAAAGGCGCTGCGGCGCAGACTGCATATTCCGAACTCACCGATGAGAACCCGAACGCGACCTGCGTCGGGCGGCCCACGCCGGCCATGATTATCTCCTCGATTCTTTATCCTATACAGATCGAATATCTCGACGGTGGTGACAGGATCGCGATCCGTAGCGATTTCTTCGATGAAGAACGCATCGTCTATATGGACGGCCGCCCGCATCCCGATATCAGTCAGCGTTTTCAGACAGGGCACTCAATCGGCACGCTGGAGGAGAATGTGCTGATCGTCGACACCCGAAATTTCGAAGATCACCGCTCTCCCTATCAGACCGGAATTCCTTCCGGCGCGGAGAAACACGTTGTGGAGCGTTACGAACTCAGCGAAGACGGTACTCGAATCCTGCTCGACTTCCTGCTCGAGGACCCCGAGTACTTCGTCGCACCGATGACCCACGATAGAGAAATGATCTATCAGCCCGATCATGTTTCGACCCCGTTCGACTGTGACGAAGAATCGACGAGTCGATTCGTAGTGGAGCAACGACTTCGGAAAGGACATGAATAGCCGTGCCGTTATCGTCTTAGCACTTTCGGTCCCGCTCTCGGCGGCTGCGCATCATTCGCGTTCACATTACCCTGACGAGGTTCAGGAGTTGGCCGGTGAACTTGTCGCCGTTCACTGGGTTAATCCTCATGTCGGTTTCACAATTAACGTGACCAATGAGGACGGACAGATCGAGGAGTGGCGAATAGAAGGCGCGTCCAATCTCGGCAGCATGCGGCGTGGTGGAATCGACGAGAGCTTCTTTACGATCGGCGAGCAGGTGGCGTTTCTTGGAAGCGTCTCTGTCAGACGTGAGCGGGACATGCTCACGAGCAACATGTTGCTTGAGAACGGCAGGGAAATTCTATTGGCACCGAATGTGGCGCTGCACTGGTCGAACGCGGACGTGGCCGAGTTCGCTCCACACCAGACATCGACCAGCACGGTCGATGCGGCCGCCGAGAATCGCGTTATCTACCGTGTCTGGAGCGGTGTGCCTAACTTTGTTGGGCAGACGACAGACTTTCCGTTCACCGACTACGCTCTCGCGGCACGCGCTGAGTGGGATGAGATCGATAACTTCGCAGAGAACTGCGAGGGCGGTGGAATGCCGCGGCTGATGCGTAATCCCCATCCGTTCGAGTTCGTTGACGATGGCGACCGGATCCGGGTGATTTCCGAGCTCTATGATCTCGAGCGCACCATCCATATGGACCACGATGCGCCGCCTGCCGGGACTGCCGCTTCCATGCTGGGTTACTCGACAGGTCGCTGGGATGGGTCGACTCTGATTGTGAATACGACCCTGATTAACTGGCCCTACTTCGACAATCTTGGTACGCCGCAGACAGAAGACGTAGAGATCGTAGAGCGCTTTACCTTGAGTGCCGATCAATCACGGCTCGATTATCAGTTCGTCCTGGCCGATCCGACGATCTTCTCCGGGCCTGCCACTTACGAAAGATACTGGATGGCATTCGGCGAAGAGATCGAACGCTACGAATGCACGGTCTACTAATGACCCGAAGCCTGAACTGAATGCGTGGCTGCTGATACTCCACCGCGCTACGGCGCCTGGCAGCGTTGGATACAACTACCGCAGTCTCTGTGGATTCGGCGTGCGCTTTTTCAAGTTCATCTCTGGATCGGTATCGCGATCGGCCTGTATATCCTGATGATCAGCGTGACGGGCAGTCTGGTCGTCTTTCGACGTGAGCTGGCCCGCTGGTTGCTCCCGCGGGACAGGGATCCAAGCCTGGATTTTCTGACCGCCATGCGTGTCATGGAATGGCTCGTCGATCTTCACGACAACCTGCTCGGCGGAACGCTAGGTCGCGACATCAATGGCGTGTTTTCCGTACTCACGACAATACTGATCCTGATGGGCATCGTAATCTGGTGGCCGGGCAGGCGGCGTTGGCGCCGCAGCATCCGGCCGCTGGCGCCTAGCGAGACGAACCGATTCTCCTGGCATCTGCATAGCGCGATCGGCCTCTGGGGCTTCGTACTCCTGATCGGCTGGGGGATAACCGGCATCTATTTCGCTTTTCCCGAGCCTTTCGAATGGTTCTTCAACACCTACGACACCGATCCCACCGATCTCGAACGGCCCGGCGAGGGTATTCTGCTGGTACTGATCAACTGGCACTTCGGCCGCTTCGGCGGGCTGTCCGTCCGGATCCTGTGGGTAATCCTGGGGCTGATACCGGCAGTCCTCTTCATCACGGGCTTCGTCGTCTGGTGGAAGCGCGTGGCGGCGCGCGCGCTGCGTCAAATCGATGTATCGTCGCGCGGTGAGTAGGACTTCTTCGCCAGCCTGGCCGGGTCGAAGGGCACTGTTTCTTGATCTCGACGGAACCCTGTTGGAGTTCGCCGAAAGGCCTGATCTCGTCGAAGTATCCGAACAGCTTCGTTCGCTGCTGCCGCGACTGGCCAATCTGAGGGATGTCGGCGTTGCGATCGTCAGCGGCCGAACGATTACAGATCTCGATCGCATACTGGCGCCACATCGCTTCGCCGTTGCCGGTACACACGGTAGCCAGCGCCGGGATTCGGCGGGTGTAGAGCGGCGCGCAGGCGCAGATCCTGGTCGCCTCTAGCCGCCAGAACTAGGCTTCTCGCGCCGGACAAACTGTGACGAAGGGCAGCTTATTCAAAGCTGCCGCTTGATAACCTTCTGATCGCTAAGCGTATTCGTACGTTGGGATCCGGGGACGTCGCGTTCTGAACTGAAGATAAGGTTCGCGGGCCGAAGTCGACCTATCTCTGGATATCTCGTAGTCTGGAAATCTAAGGCGAGCGCATATCTTTAGTGCGATAGGAACATGAGAGTTCTCCTTGTTGAGAACGATAACGACGAGGCCGTTCTCCTGAAAACGTCGCTGCGTCGTGAGTCGGCGAGTGAGATCGAGCTCACTCGCGTCGTGACCATGTCGGAGGCGATCGCCGCGCTGCACGAGGATCCGTTCGACGCGATCCTTCTGGATCTGAGTCTCCGTGGATCCAACGGGCAGGACGCGGTCCACAGAGTTCAGAGTACCGCTCCCAGTATTCCGATCGTCGTGCTGAGCGGTGACGACAACGAAAAGTTCGCAGTCGAAATTCTCAATCGCGGCGTACAGGACTTCCTGATTAAGGGCAGGGTGATGGTCGAACCGTAGCCAGGTCGAGGCGATACTCGGCCGTTATGGCGCTAGCCCGGACCTTATCGAGATCGAGGTGACCGAAGGCACGTTGATGCGCAATACCGATGGCGTCCAGGATGCGCTGCGCAAACTCAAAATGACGGGTGTGCGTTTGTCCGTTGACGATTTCGGTACCGGTCAGTCCGCACGAACTGGAAGCCATCTTCAAAGAACGTGGCACGAAGGATGAGAGGGAGCGTCTTTCTCACGACGAGCTGCTGGCGGCGCTGTCCGAGTAGAACCGAGCCTTCACCTCCGTTTCCTTTTCCCGTCTGCATCTCCGATAATCCGTCTCGTCTCTTGTTGAGGCGGCCGCAGCGCCGTCGAAGTGTTGCGGGGCCACGCCTATGTTCGGTCTACCAGTCAGTACGACCTTGTTGGTCTTCGGCTTTCCTCTATTCTGGATCGCCTACACGATCGGCTTTTTGTTCGTTTCCCGGAACTGGACTAAGGACACGGCCGATGAGGACCCGGAGGCGTGAATACGACGGCGGTTCTGTTCCTCAGCATCTACTTCGCACTCGTGCTCGGCATCGGTATCTGGGCGATGCGTCTCGGGGCCGGCAAGGATCTCGAGGGATTTCTCCTCGGTGGCCGTCGGGTCGGACCGCTGGTTACTGCCCTGACGTTGCAGACGACCTCCATGAGCGGCTACATGTTCCTGGGCGCGGGCGCGCTCGGATTCGCTGAAGGCTATTGGGCCTTGTGGTACGCTGCGGGCGATATCGGCGGCGGTGTTTTAAATCTCTCGGTCATTGGCCGGCGAATGCGCAAGTTCTCGCAAATTCTCGGCGCGCTGACGTCGATCGAGTATCTCGAGCTGCGTTACCCTTCGCCGCTCATCCGGTCGGTGGGCGGTGCGTTAACAGTCTTCCTGCTTGGCTGCTACGTTCTCGCGCAGTTCATTGCCGGCGGTAAGGGAATGGAGCTCGTGACGGGTATTTCCTACCCGTTCGCACTCGCGGTCGCGGTGGGGATTATCCTGCTCTACACGCTGCTCGGTGGCTATCTGGCCGTTGCGTACACGGATGCGCTGCAGAGCGTTGTCATGTTGGTCGGCATCGGCTGGATATTGATCGCTGCATTGATAGAGGTGGGGGGTCTGACGGCGGCTAATGAGTCGATCGGGCTGCTTGACCCGACATTGCTGTCCGTCTGGGGCCGTGGCCTGGGCTATGAAGGGCAGTGGGGCATGGTGCTGGGCGCTGTGCTGATATTTTCTGTCGGTTATATGGGCTGGCCGCATGTCGTGACACGACATCTCGCGATGCAGCAACCTTCGACCGCGCGACAGGCAGGGGCCTACGCAACCGCCTGGAATCTCCTGTTCGTATCGATGCCCTATATTCTTGGAATTCTGGCGATCATTATTCTTCCCGATCTTGACGATCCCGAACTCGCGATCATGCGCCTTGCGGAGAATCTGCTGCCTGCGGCTGTGACCGGCGTGGTCATGGCGGCCATCATGGCGGCGATTATGTCGACGGCAGATTCGCTCATGCTACAGACCGGTTCGGTGGCATCGCGAGATATTTATCAGCGTTTTCTGAATCCTGCTGCGTCGCAGGAGCAAATGGTCTGGGTCTCGCGTAGACTCGTCGTTACTATCGGTGTCGTTGGATATCTTATTGCATTGATCGAACCGCCGACGGTCTTCGGAATCGTTGTCTTCGCGACCTCGGTGCTCGGCAGCGCCTTCTTACCCGCCTATGTTTGCGCTGTCTGGTGGCGCAAGGCGAATACGCCGGGCGCGGTGGCGTCGATGATTACCGGGGCGACTCTAGCATTCGTCTGGGAGCCCACGGGGCTCGAGGTAATCAGCGGTCTGCATCCGATGCTCGCGGGTGTCATCGGCTCAACCACGGTCATGATTACCGTAAGTCTCGCAACGCAGCGAATGGCTCCGGTGCCGAAGCATGTTGTCGCAGCGATGGATGAGGCGGCGCGGGTCGGCCCGATACCGAAGTCGCTGTTGGCGGAGTTCAGATAGTTGCTCAGGCGCCAGTCTTTTCTCGTCTGTGGTCTCGCTACTTTCGTCTTCGTCGTTTCGGACGGTGCCGTAGCGCAACAGTCAGAAGACGAAACCGGTTTCGATTTCAATAGCCGTGTTCGTACGCGTTACGCGTCCAGACAGGATTTCGACTTTGACAGCGGCGACCAGACCTATTTTCTGACGCAGATTCGTTTAGGCTTAAGTTACAAGACGGAGAACTCCCGGTTCTTCACGGAGCTTCAGGACGCACGAATATTCGGCGAGAGCCGTAGTGAGCCACCGCCGATAGATGACTCGGCTGTGCCGAGCATCGTTGCCGATCAGCTCGACATTCATCAGGCCTATTACGAGCATGACTTCGGTTCAGTGACGCTGCGTGCCGGCCGGCAGAAGTTCGATCTCGGAGACCGGCGGCTCTTCGGGTCTGCCGAGTGGATCAATACGGCACGAGTACACGATGGTGTTCACCTGACACTTGGAGACCCAAGTACCCGCCAGATCGAGCTCTTCGCGACCAAGCTGGTAGCTGTCGATCCGGATGAGTTCAACGATCAGAGTACGGTCGGCAATCGCTTCTTCGATAGTGACTTTCACGGCGCCTTCGTGGCCGACAAGACGTTCGACATCGGGCAGCTTGAGTACTGGTACTTCTATCGGCGGAATGCAGATTTCAGAGATAAAACCAATACTGTTGGTCTGCGCTTGGTGCGCGAGCTCGGGGGTCTGGAGCTGGACGTGCAGGGCTCGTATCAGTTCGGCGAATTCGATGGGCTCGACCATTCGGCCTCCATGTTTCGCGCGGGCATTAGTGGCGACTTCGATGTCGGCAGTTGGAGCGCCGCCTATATCTTCGGCAGCGGTGATGGCGATGCGAATGACGGAGACCACGGCACGTTCGACAATCTTTATCCGCGAAACCATATCTACTACGGTTTTATGGATCTGTTCTCACTGAAGAATCTGCACAACCTTGAATTGGTCTACGCACGACCGATTGCGGACCGAGCGAGTCTGTACCTAGGCTGGCAGAATTTCTGGCTCGACAAAGCAAGCAGCGACGCCTGGTACAGCGCCGGACAAGGACGCGTGCGTAAGGCACAGACCAACGTCGACAGTTATGTCGGCAGTGAGATCGACGTGGCGGTGACGATTCCGCTCATTCCGGGTCAGCTCGCCCTGCTGACCGGCTACAGTCATTTCTTCGGCGGCCAGTATCTGAGCGATACCGGCCCTGACCGTGATGCGAAGTTCTTTTATCTGCAACTGACCTGGACGCCGTAACGCCGAGGGCTCAGTAACTACTCGTCGTTACCCGTGATCAGGCGCGCGCCCCGTTGGAAGGTGATGTAGGACCACAGCCACTGCCAGGCAACGAGGGCGCGATTGCGCAGGCTGATCAGGAAGTAGATGTGGGCGATGCCCCAGATCCACCAGGCGATCCAGCCGCGCGGGCGCAGCCAGCCGAAATCGATAACCGCTCGGCTTCTGCCGATAGTCGCGAGATTGCCATAGTGTTTGTATGCGAAGGCATCGGCCGCTCTACCGTCCAGGTGGGCGCGGATCGCCTTCGCGACATATCGCCCCATCTGCTTAGCGGCGGGTGCGACGCCGGGTACGAGCTGCTCGCCCCAGACGACCCGTGCTACGTCACCCGCAACATAGATATTCTCATGGCAGGGAACGCTTAGATCAGGATTCACGTTTACTCGCCCGGCGGCATCTCCGTCCACCCCGAGCCAGCTGGCGACCGGAGAGGCAGCGACGCCTGCGGCCCAGATGATCGTTCGTGCCGGGATCTTTTGCTGGCCGATCGCGACGCCGTCGTCGCCGCAGTTCGTCACCGCAGCACCGGTTAAAACTTCCACCCGAGCTTCTGCAGTGCTTTCGTTGCTGTCTCGGAGAGTGTTTCCGGAAAGGCAGGCAGGATGCGCGGGCCGGCTTCCGCGAGAATGACGCGCGCCGTACTGGGGTCGATGCGTCGGCAGTCTCGCGCCAGTGCTCGTCGCGCCAGTTCGACGAGCGCTCCCGCGAGTTCGACGCCGGTCGGTCCGCCGCCAACAATGACGAACGTCAGCAACGCACGCTGTTTCTCGGGATCGCCCTCAATCTCGGCTCTCTCGAACGCGACGAGGATACGTCGTCGAATCTCGGTTGCGTCGTCGACGGTCTTGAGCCCGGGTGCGTATTCTTCCCAGTCCCATGACCGAAGTAGCCATGGCGCGCGCCTGTCGTTAGAACCAGGTAGTCATAATTGACCTCACGGTCTCCGAGCCTTACGACTCGCGCGTCGCTGTCGATTCCATCGACCGTGCCAAGCACGACGCGGGCATTGCGTTGCTGTCGAAGCAGGCTGCGTATCGGCCAGGCGATCTCGCCCGGCGAAAGACCGGCCGTTGCGACCTGATATAACAGCGGCTGAAACAGGTGGTAGTTGTGCCGGTCGATGAGTAGCACGTCGACGTCGGCGCCGGCCAGGCCGCGCGCAGCGGAGAGGCCCGCAAAGCCGCCGCCGACAATGACAACGCGAGGAGTACTCATAGGAGCATCTTAGCGAAGATTCGCTGGCAACTCGCTTAACGGCGATCGCGACGAGGCCGTCGCTCCTACAAGGTCAACGCGCCGATGACGGGGAAACACATGTAGGAGCGGCCGCCTGGCCGCGATCCCTCAGCGTTACCCGTCCAGGCTAGCCAGCCACTCGTCGTCAGAACCTTCGACGAGATCGTCGAACAGATACGCGCCGAGATAACGCTCGCCGGTATCGGGCAACATGACGAGCATGACCGATCCAGGCTCCGCACTTTCGGCCGCCTTATGCGCTGCCGCGAGCGTCGCACCGGCGGAGATACCCACGAAGATGCCTTCTTCGGCGGCGAGTCGCCGTGCCATCGCTTTGCCGTCCTCGTCCGCGACAGGCAGTAGCTGATCGTGCACGTCGGGGTTCAGTACATCGGGAACAAAGTCCGGCGTCCAGCCCTGAATCTTGTGCGGCGTAAACTCCTGACCGCCGACGAGCTGCGCGCCTTCGGGTTCCGAGGCGATGATCTGTACGTCCGGTCGTGCGAGCTTGATCATCTCGCCGGCACCCGTCAGTGTGCCGCCGGTGCCCCAACCGGTAACCCAGTAATCGAGCTTCCGCCCCGCAAAGTCCGAGAGTATCTCGGGCCCGGTTGTCTGACGGTGGAATTCCGGGTTCGCCGGGTTCTCGAACTGGCGGGCCAGGAACCAACCGTGCTTCGCGGCCAGCTCTTCGGCCTTCTTGACCATGCCCGTGCCGCGTTCGGCTGCCGGGGTCAGAATGACCTTGCCGCCGAACGCACGCATGATCTGACGGCGTTCGGCTGAGAAGCTGTCGGCCATCGTGGCGACGAAGCCGTAGCCTCGGGCTGCCGCAACCATCGCCAGAGCGATACCGGTGTTGCCGGATGTTGCTTCGACGATCGTCTGTCCGGGTTCGATTGTCCCGCGGAGTTCAGCATCGTTAACTATGGCAAGAGCCAGCCGGTCCTTGACCGATCCGGCGGGATTGAATGCCTCCACCTTCGCGTACATCTCAACGTGATCGGGTACCACGTTGTGCAGTTTTACGACCGGGGTGTTGCCGATCGTGTCCAGAATGCTCTCGTAGATCATGCTCCGCTCTCTTTTTTAGTTGTGTTATTGCGGCGGTCAGCGGTCAGCGGTCAGCGGTTAGCGGTTAGCGGTTAGCTGACTTGCGCCAGGCGCTTATTCGTTTTGTTCTTATATAGGACAAGCGCCTCGGGAGCAAACCAGGCGTAGCGTTCCGCGAGCTTTGTGGTTTCGCCTACGAGTAGCAGAGCCGGTGGTGTGATTTCGAGATCACGTGCCGCGTCGGGCAGCTCGCTAAGAACCGTGCTGATGACGCGTTGTGCCTTCGTCGTACCGCTTTCAATTACCGCGACCGGCGTATCCGGATCGCTGCCGTTGTCGATTAGCTGCTCAGCGATCCTGTCGTACTGGGCGACGCCCATATAGAGCGCGAGCGTTTCGTCGGCTCGGAGCGGGCCCAGGTTGAAGCGGGCAGAATTCTTTATATGCCCTGTCGTTAGAACGACCGAGCGTGAAACGCCGCGTAACGTCAACGGGATACCGGCGTAGGCTGCACAGCCCGCGACCGCCGATACGCCGGGTACGACCTGAAACGGCAGACCGGCATCGGTCAGGGCTTCCAGTTCCTCGCCGCCCCGACCGAAGATCATCGGGTCGCCGCCCTTGAGCCGGCAAACGCGCTTGCCGCGACTCACGAGTTGAACGAGTAAGCGGTTGATCTGTTCCTGCGTGATCGAAGGCTGCCCCGGTTGTTTACCGACGGCGATCAGTTCGGCATCACGGCGCGCGAACTCGAGCACGTCCTTCCCGGCCAGGCGGTCGTAAAGTACGACCTCGGCCTGGCTCAGCAACTGCTTGCCACGCAGTGTGATCAGGTCCGCGCTGCCCGGGCCCGCGCCGACGATGTAGGCCTCGCCCGCGTGATTTTCCGTTTGCTCGCGCCAATTGCCAAGCGCCTGTTCGAGTGTTACCTCCGCCTGTCGGTCATCGCCTGCGTAACTCTGTTCTGGTAGTGAGCCGGAAAGAACGGTTTCCCAGAAACGCCGGCGCTGATCGAGGTCCGGGATGGATTCAGCAACGCGTTGCCGCCAGCGTCCGGCCAGTGCCGCGAGATTTCCGAGCCGCAGCGGTAGCAGCGATTCGATCAGACCTTTGACCCAGCGAGCGAGTACCGGTGATTGACCGCTGCTCGATATCGCTACGGTGATCGGAGAGCGATTGACGACTGCGGGGTTGATGAACGAGCACAGATCCGTGTCGTCGACGACGTTGCAGAAACACTGCCTGCGTTCGGCCGCGAGTGCGATTCGGTTGTTGAGGCTGCGGTCATTGGTCGCGGCGACGACAAGCCAGCGCTGATCGAGGTCCTTCTCACGGAATTCATCGCGTCGCAGCGTGATCGTCCCGTCGTCAGCGAGTCCCTGGAGACCGGCTGTTGCCGCCGGGCTGACGACGGTCACACTCGCGCCCGCCTCGACGAGTTCGCGCACCTTGCGCTCGGCCACGCTGCCGCCACCGACGACGAGACAGGGTCGATCCTTGAGTTGTACGAATATTGGTAAGTGGTCCATGGTCATTCTTTTCGAAACGGGTCCGCGAGGCATGTTGGTACCAACGACGGCGATCGCAACGATAACGCCGCCCGACGGAAGGGAACAAGACGATCTCTTTCTGGTCATATTCCGGGTGGGTATAAACGCTAAGGGCTTGAATAGCGGCGATCTTTCGCGGTTGACAGCCCTTGTAACCAATGGTTATATGGCCTTACTCAGCAGCCGGTTCCGCCGAAGGAAGCGGCGTTTTTGTCTGGTTGCTGGCTAGGAGACGGACGGACTCATGACTCTGAAACAACTCAAGTATCTGCTTGGTATCGTCGACAGTGGCCTGAATATCACGGCTGCGGCCGAACGCCTCTATACCAGCCAGCCCGGCATCAGTAAGCAGCTCAAGCAACTCGAGGCCGAGCTCGGCATGCAGCTCTTTACGCGCAAGGGCAAGAGCCTCGCGGCTATTACGCCCGCCGGTAGCGAGGTCATCGATCGAGCCCGCAAGATCGTCCGCGAGGTCGAGAACATTACCAGTCTCGCCCGCGATCTCACGGGAGAGCAGGAAGGTACGCTGTCGATCGCGACGACCCACACGCAGGCACGCTATGTGCTTCCGAGTGCTATTCGTGAATTCAGCGAGCATTACCCGAACGTCGATCTCGAACTGCATCAGGGTACCTCCGAGCAGATCGCGGAGCTTGTGGCTTCGCACCAGGTGGACTTCGCGATTGCCTCCGGTTCGCCGAAGCTGTTTTCGAATCTCACGCTCCTGCCGATCTATCACTGGAATCGGATCGCGCTGGTGCCGAACGACCATCCGCTGGCCAAGGAGACGAAGCCCATCGATCTGAAGATGCTCTCGGCTTATCCGCTCGTGACCTATGTATTCAGTCTGACCGGCGAGTCCTCGTTCAAGCGTGCCTTCCAGGAAGAAGGTCTGGAGCCCCGCGTTGCATTTACCGCCCGTGATGCCGACATCATAAAAACCTACGTACGTATGGGTACCGGTGTCGGCGTACTGGCGTCGATGGCATACGAGTGCGGGGACCAGGACGATTTAACCGCGATTGAAGCGAAGGGACTGTTTCAGCAGGTGACCACCTGGCTCGGGTTCCCGAAGGATATTGTGCTGCGACGTTATATGGTCGACTTTATCAACCTGTTCGCGCCGCACTATGACCCGCGGCTTATTACCGATGCGGCCGCGTTGGAGACCCAGGAAGAGGTGGACGAGTTGTTGAAGGATCTAAGCCTGCCCGTTCGCGGCGGCTGTGAAGACGACGAAGCCGCCGCTGCGTAGCTCGCTACAACGTAGCGAGATCGATCTCGTGTAATCCACACTCGCGCTTCAAGCCGTTGAAGCGCGTTAGCTCCGCTTCGCCGGCGTCGTATATCGATCTCGTACTATGGCTGTCACCGATAGACACATAGCCTTCGTCCCATAGCGGGTGATACGGCAAATTGTTCTTGACCAGATAACGATGTACATCGCGGTCGCTCCAGTCCGCTATGGCGTGCACCTTCCAGCGTTCTCCGGCCAGATCGAGAAAAGGAATCTCGGCGCGTGTCTTCGCCTGGCCGCGGCGTAGCCCGGCAAACCAGGTTCCGGCTTTCAGCTCACGCAGCGCGCGGCGCATCGGTTCGACCTTGTTGTGGTTGTTGTAATCCTCGAGTCCCTCAAGACCCTTGTCCCAGCGTTGTCCGAAGCGGGCTTCCTGCCACGCCGGCGACATATTGCTGCGATAGACATGCAGGTTGAGCTTCAGCTGTTCCGTCAGATCGTCGATAAAACGATAGGTCTCGGGAAACAGGTAACCGGTGTCGACCAGTACAACGGGAATCTCAGGTTGTGCCTGTACCACGAGATGTAGTGATACGGCCGCTTGTGCGCCGAAGCTCGAACTCAAGACATGACTGCCCGGCAGATTGTCGAGCGCCCACTCGATCCGTTGCGGTGCTGTGAGTCTCGCGAACCTGCTGTTGTAGTTCGCAAGATCGGTTGTGCGATCCATCGCGGTGATCCTGTTCATCGGGACGCGTAAGGTAGGGCGAAACGTTTACGCAGTGAACGTTTAAGTTCTTATGCGCGTATAGCCGATCGGAATAAGAATCGCGACGAGGCCGTCGCTCCTACAGTGAAAGAATCTCTGCGGCGGCGCGCTCGCCCGACTCCATCGCGCCTTCCATGCCGCGACTCGTTTGGGCGAGGTGCTCTCCGCAGAAGCGAATCTGGCCGTGCGGGTCGCCCATACAGCTTGCGAATCGTTGGATTTCACCGGGCCGGAAGTAAGCCCATCCGCCGCGCGCGAATGCGTCGCTTCCCCAGGACTGAATCCCTAAAAACTCGAGCTGCCCTTTGGCGGCCGGACGCGCGGATTCTATGGCTTCGATTACGCGCCGGCCCGCGTCCTCTGGTGACAGCGTGTCGAGCAGACTCGCGTTCGGGCCGAGTGTCCACGATGTGAAACTCGTAACCTCTTCGGGATCTTCGCCGTTGCGTGCGCCCGCGACCATTCCGGCAATACCGTCGGTGAACAGACTTGGCGTATAGCCGTCGGCTTCCCAGAAGTTGGATTTATGCGCCAGATAAACCTGCGTCATCGCCTGCGAAGGCAGCGTACTGACGGCCTCGGCCTGCTGTCCCTGCAGTTTCGGGTTGATGTCGATATCGCGCAGAACGCTGAAGGGAAGCGAGCAGATAACATGCGGCGCCCGGTAACGGCTGCCATCCGTGCAATGTACTTCTGCTTGCTGCTGCTGGCCGTCTATCGCGGTGACGACCTTGCCGAGTTGCGCCGGCCGTGTGAGTGCCTCGGCCATCGCCTCGGGAATTCGGGCGACGCCATTTCTGGCCGTGTAGCCGACAACACCTTCAGGCGCCAGCTTTCGCTGAGCGACGGAGAACGCTGCGCGAAAAAATAACAATAGCGCCGACACGTCGTGCGCGTTCTCTCCGAAGCTGACGTTCATACCGTAAGCCAGCTGAACCGCGTCGTCGCTGAAGCCGATAGACTTGAGCCAGTCGTATGCCGAGACGTCGTGCTTCGCGGCATCGTCGCTCAGCCAGTCACCGGGTTCGCTAAGCGGATTCTCCCTGACCGTAAGCAGGCGATGGTAGGCCCAGGGCATGATCTCGCGGTCATCGCCGCTGAATAGATTCGCCGGATGATCCGGCCAATCGGCCTGGCGAATGATCTCGCCATCCAGCACGAGCTCCTGTTCGCGGAAGAACTTCAGCATCGGTGTCACGTCGATAAGATCTACACCGTAACGCTCGGCCGCGCCGATAATTCGCGTATAGCCGGCGCCAATATATGTGCCGCCGGCCTCTTTGTTGCTGCCGAGCTGACGCATTGAATGAACGCGGCCGCCGACGCGATCCTGCGCTTCAAGAACGACTGCATCGACACCGGCCTGCTGCAGTTTCAGTGCAGCGCTGAGGCCCGCTAGCCCCGCGCCGATGACGATCACGTCGTGTTCGAATACCTCAGTCAACTTCAGGCGCCATCAACTCCGCAGAGCGCGGGTTTGGGATCGCCGGGTCGGCCGGAGAGGCAGCAGTTCGCCGGACAGACATCGTGGCTCGGACCAAGGCCGCCGAGGCTAAGGCGTTCCTTCTCCGGATGGAGCCGCTCCTCGATGAGCTCGCGCACCATCGCGACGTAGGCCGGGTGGGTGCCGACGGTCGCGGCACGAATCATATTGATGCCGGCTTCCTCGGCCGCTGCACGCGCTTCGATGTCGAGATCGAGTATGACTTCCATATGGTCGCAGACGAAGCCGATGGGCACGACGATGACATCTTTTGTGCCGCTCTTTGCGGTCTGCTCCAGCGCCTCGCTGATGTCCGGTTCGAGCCAGGGCTCGCCGTAGGACGCGTTGTTGCTTTGATAGACGAGATCCCACTGCGCATGCTCGAGCCCGGCCGCGACCAGTGTGCAGGCGTCGCGTAGCTGTGTCTCGTACGCGGCATGCGTGGCCATCGACTCGGGCAGGCTGTGCGCCGTGAATAACAGCATTGCGTCGTCGCGACTGTCATCGGGCAGCTGCTCGAGCGCCGAGTCCGTTCTGTCCATTACCGCGGTGATGAATCCAGGATGATTGAATCCGAGCCGCAGCTTGTCGATGACCGGCGCGTTGGCAAGGTCAGCGGTAGCCGCGTACAGATCTTCGCGGTACTTGCGACATCCGCTATAGGAGCTGAACGTGCTCGTTACATGTGCAATTGCTCGACGTACGCCGTCGGCTTCCATCTGCGCCAGCGTCTTGGTAAGAAACGGATGCCAGTTGCGGTTCCCCCAGTACAGTGGAAGCTCGATGCCGTTTTCCTTCAGGTCGGATTCGAGGGCGGCTATGAACGCTCGGGTCTCGCCGTTGATCGGGCTAACTCCACCGAATTGATCGTAGCGCTTCGCAATTCGCTCCTTTACCGGGGGCGGGATCTTCAGGCCCGCGAGAACGTTGTCGAGAAACGGCATCACATCGTCCGGACCTTCCGGTCCTCCGAACGAGATGATCAGTATCGCGTCATATTCCTGCTCGGACATGCTGCTATCTATCCGGGGCTCTGCCAGGCGACCTTGCCGACGAAGAAGGGTCCGAGGCTATCGAGGTACTGCGCCGTCTGCTCCGTCTTGCGCATCTCCTGGACGACGGCAGACAGCGGAAAGAGATTCGGACCGAGTAGCCCGATAATGAAATCGTTGTCGTTCTTGTCCAGACCATGACAGGCGAGTCGGACGTCGGCGGCGAGTCCGGCAAATCCGTAGCGCTTGGCCAGCGTCCCGTGTTCGCCTAGTATCTGCCGTTGCTTAGCCTCGGGCAGACGTTGAAACGACTTCGCGCGCTGCAATGGATACCAGACTGCCCATGAAAATTCGGGGTTCAGCGTCTTGCTTCGCGGCTTGACGAACAGCGCGTCCTCCAGATCGGGCTCGTAGCCGATGGAGTAGGTCCGACCGAGCATGTCGAACTCGGGTTTGTGCGTCAGCTCAGCGAATGGCGCCGCGTTGAACAGATTTCGCAACGTGTCGACGAAGTAGTCTGGGTCTTCGCTCAGGACGACCAGCCCCAGCCCCTCCGGGTCGTTCGCATCGACATAGAGTGCGCCGACGACGCCCGCATTCGACAACGCTTCGGCAGCAGCCACGCCGTTATCCGTGCAGCCGGTGAACGCCGTAAATTTCATGAACAGTCGTCGATCAAGCGAGATCTGTTCGCCGTTCTTAAGACCCTTCTCGCTGAGGTCCAGGCCTTCGGATTGCGTTTCGCTCATCTCACGCTCCGCTCAAAGTAGGTTGGTGTTGCGTCAGCTCCGACTCGTTGTGCACAGCCTCGACCAGTGCCTCTACGCTGGCTATCGGCGTGCCTGGAAGTATGCCGTGGCCGAGATTGACGATATGACCGGTGGCATCGACGCGCTCCAACAGCTCTCGTGCGGCAGCGTGCGTTGGCTCGGCACCGCCCAGAAGTATCGCGGGATCGATATTGCCCTGTATGGCGAGACGGTCCCGATAGCGGTTCTGCAGCTCCGGCAAATCGCAGCGCCAGTCCACGGCGAGAACTTCGGCGGGGAGACTCGCGTAAGCATCGATAAGATGAGGCGCATTCTGCAGAAACAGTATGCGGGGGACGCCGGCACTACCCACGGCCTCCAGTAGCGCGTGCAGATGCGGCCGAATCAGTCGGTTCCAATCCGCCAGCGACAGGACGCCAGCCCAGGAGTCGAAGATCTGCACCGCGTCTGCTCCTGCGCGTGCCTGGTTAATCAGGTAGTGAACCATCAGGTCGGAGAGCTTCCCAAGCAGACTGTCGAGGGCTGCGGGTTGAGCGGCGGCGAATGCCCGCAGTGTCGGAAAGTCCTTTGCGCCGCGGCCTTCTACGAGATAGGCGGCCAGTGTCCACGGTGCGCCACAGAAACCGAGCAGCGCAGTCTCATCGGGCAGTTCTGCACGCACCTGTTGCAAAGCAGTCATTACTTCAGGCGCGATTTCCTCCGCGTTGGCGTGATGCAGCGCATCCACACCCGCCTGATCGCGAATCGGATTCTCGACCACCGGGCCCGGATCGAAATCGAAATCCACACCGATTGCAGGTAGCGGACTCATGATGTCCGCGAAGACGATCGCGCCATCGAGTGGGAAGCGCTTGATCGGCATCAGCGTTACTTCGGTCGCTAGATCCGCGGAGCCCGACAATTCCTTAAACGAATGCTTCTTGCGCAGCTCACGGTACTCAGGCAGGTAGCGGCCGGCCTGACGCATGATCCACAAAGGGCGGCGCGCAGTTGGTTTTCGTTCGATTGTTTCCAGCAGAAGTTTTTTCAAGGGATCTATCTCTTTCAGTTGGCATCCGGTTCCTGGGTAAAGCGATAGCCGACCCCACGGACAGTGTGAAAATATTCGGGCGCTTCGGGATTGCGTTCGAAGCGGCGACGTAGACGCACGATGAAATTGTCGATCGTGCGGGTGGAAGGGAAGACTTCGTAGCCCCAGACTTTGTCGAGTATCTCTTCGCGCGGCACGATCGCTCCAAGCTGTTCGGCGAGGACCTTCAGTATCATCGCCTCCTTGTGGGTCAGCGCGTGTTCGCTGCCGTCCCAGGCGCGCGCGTGGTAGGTCTTGAAGTCGATCTCGTTGCCACCGAAGCTTAGGTTTGCGTTGCTCTCGTTGTACCAGTCGCTGCGACGCAGAATAGCGGAGACGCGAAGCAGCAGTTCCTTGAGGTGAAATGGTTTGCCGAGGTAGTCGTCACCGCCCGCCTCGAGCCCACGGATACGATCGGCCGGCTCGCTCTTGACGGTCAAAAACAGCACGGGTGTCTGCAGGCCATCGGCACGTATTTCTTCGCAGACCTTCAGGCCGTCGAGCTTGGGCATCATGACGTCGAGCAGAATCAGGTCGTAGGCGCTCTTGCGAATCATCGCGAGACCTCGCTCCCCGTCATGCGCGACTTCGGTCTCGTAGCCCTCGGCCACGAGGTTCTCGCGAATGCCCTCCGCGAGATGCTCTTCGTCGTCAACGACGAGTATGCGAGCGGCATCCCGACTCATGCGGTCTTCGCCTCAGGCCATGAAACCGTGACGGTCGCGCCCCTGCCCGGACCTTCGCTCTCGGCGGAGATACGAGCATCGGAAAGCTCGACCAGACGACGGACGATGTACAGACCGAGTCCGGTCCCGGGAGTCGAGCGTCGCAGCTCGTCGCCGAGCCGGTAGAACTTCTCGAAAATCATGCTGGCATCCTCGGGCGGGAACCCGAGGCCATCGTCGCTGACAGAAAATTCGACACGATCGTCGGCCTGTTTGGCACGCAACTCGATATGCTGACCCTTGCCGGCGACACAGGCTTTGACGGCATTGTCGAGCAGGTTGCGCAATACAGTCTCCAGCGTGGTGCGGTCGGCATGTATCGCCAGCCGTTCCGGTACATCGACGGTTAGCTCAATGTTGTTATGTGCGGCGCGATCTGTCAGCTCCTCGGCACAGGCCTGGGCAAGCGGATGAAGCCGCATGATTTCGGGGTTGAGCTGGACGCGACCTTCCTCGAGACGGGTTGTGTCGAGAAGATTGTCGACCATGCGTAACAGGCGTTCGCCGTCGTCCAGTATCCGATTGCCGAGGCGTTGGCTGTCTTCATCGCTTACGCGCATTAACAATGTCTCGGCCGAGAGCCGCATGCTTGCGAGCGGGCTCTTGAACTCGTGCGATACGGCAGCGAGGAAATTCTGCTGACGGGCGCGTAATTCGGCGTCGTGACGAATCGTTCGCGTCAGAACAGTCAGGCCGCCGAGTAATACGAGTACGAAGAAACCTCCCTCCCATGCATGACGATTGATGCGAGATGAGGCTTCGTTCTCGAGTACCGCCGAGACGGCCGCATTGACCGAGGCGGTACCGTCGCTCGGCGAGATGTCGAGATGCGGCAGCAGCTCCTCGAGTGCTTCGGGGGTGTTGGAATAAACCGCGACCACCGCTCGGGCGTCGGCTTCGTAGAGCCCGGCTACTCTTGAGCTCATGGTTCGCGTATAGCTCACCGACTCGGTCGTCCACCATGCGACCTGCGCGATACAAACCAGCAGCAGTGCAAGAAAACCGATCTGTAATGCCTTAACGGGGTCACGATTAAGGATCATGGGTCTCTCCGGAATCGGTCGGTGTTACGTCGTTCAATACATGGCCGAGCGTAGCGGCCAGCTGGTCGAGGTCGTCGCGGCTGTGCGCCATCGAGATAAAGCCGATCTCGTACGCTGAGGGCGCAAGCGCGATACCGCGCGCGAGCAGGGCGTGGAATATTCCCGCGTAGGTTTCGCCCGCCTGGGCTGAAATTGCTTCTGCACAACGCGGTGGAGTGTTGGCGTGCAGGGCGATCCAGAACATCGAACCGACTCGTGAAAGTGTCGCGTCGATCGCGGCGTTCTCCAGAAGCGGGTTCAGCAGAATCTCCAGATACTGGCCGCGTGCATCGAGCTGCGCCCAGCCGTCGTCTTTACTCATGATTTTTAGCGTTTCGAGGCCCGCGGTCATCGCGACCGGGTTGCCCGATAGCGTACCCGCCTGGTAAACGCCGCCGAGGGGAGCAAGATGCTGCATGATTTCACGCGTCGATGCGAATGCGCCTACCGGCATACCGCCGCCGATGACTTTGCCGAACGTCGCGATGTCGGGCGTGATGCCGTAATAATCCGCCGCCCCGCCTTTGCCGATACGGAAGCCCGAAATGACCTCATCGAAGATCAGCAGCGCGCCGTGTTCGCTGCATTGGTCACGAAGAAGCTGAAGAAAATCCGGTCGTTGTACCAGCAGGCCGTTGTTCGCCGGAATAGGTTCGATGATGACGGCCGCGATGCGAGCACCCTCGGTACGGAACAGATCGATGAGCCCTTCGTCATCGTCGAGCTTCAGTACTCTCGTGAGATTGGTGAAGTTCTCGGGAACGCCGTCGGATGAAGGTCGGCCGAACGTTGCAAGACCGGAGCCCGCTGCGACGAGCAGCGAGTCCATGTGCCCGTGATAGCAACCGGAGAACTTCACGATCAGATCACGACCGGTCGCGCCGCGAGCCAGACGTACCGCGCTCATGACGGCTTCGGTACCCGACGATACGAAGCGTACCTGTTCGATCCCGGGGTAGGCGTCAACAACCCGTTCCGCCAGCTTGATCTCGGCACGGCAGGGTGCGCCATAGGACATGCCCTGTTTAGAAGCCCGGGTAACGGCTTTGACGACGTCCGGGTGCGCATGACCGAGGATCAACGGTCCCCAGGAGCCGACGAAGTCCAGATAGGTGTTGCCGTCGACATCGGTGATCTCGGCGCCTTTGGCAGCAGCGATCACGCGTGGGGTACCGCCGACTGCGCCATAGGCGCGCACCGGCGAACTCACACCGCCCGGCAGGACTTTCTGCGCTTTCTCAAACCAGTCTTCGGAGCTTTTGGTCACAGCCAACCGCCCTTGATCGCGTCGCGGGCATGATAAGTGATGATCTGGTCGGCTCCGGCGCGGCGAATTGCGTACAGGTTTTCGCGAACGACACGCGCCTCGTCGATCCAGCCGTTGGCCGCCGCTGCCTTGACCATCGCGTATTCGCCGGAGACGTTATAGGCCGACAGCGGCAACGTCGTCGTACTGCGTACCGCCTGGATGACGTCGAGATAGGCCAGCGCCGGCTTCACCATGATCATGTCAGCGCCCTCGGATTCATCGAGGTCCGCTTCGCGCAGCGCTTCGAGCCCATTGCGTGCGTCCATCTGGTAACTCTGCCGGTCGCCCTGCTGAGGTGAGGAATCCGCGGCATCGCGAAACGGTCCGTAGTAGGCGGAAGCGTACTTCACCGCATAGGCGAGTAACGCGACATCGCTGTGGCCCTGATCGTCGAGACCGTCGCGGATCGCTGCGATGCGTCCGTCCATCATGTCGGACGGGGCAACGATGTCGGCACCAGCATCCGCGTGGCTTAGCGCGGTGCGCACGATGGGATCCAGTGACTCGTCATTGAGGACGCGCGTTCCATCGACGAGCCCGCAGTGGCCGTGATCGGTATACGCACAGAGGCAGACGTCGGTCATGACGATCAGATCGTCGCCGAACTCGGCCTTCAGACGTGCGACAGCAAGCTGCACCGCACCGTTGGGGTCCCAGGCGAGTTCGCCATCCGCTGTTTTCGTCGCGTCGTCTTCGGGGTGACCGAATAACAGGACCGCGCGTATCCCGAGTTCGAGATCGGCGGCGACGTCGGCAACAAGATTGTCTCGTCCGACCTGTGACAGTCCGGGCAGCGATGGGATCGGCTCGTCAGCGTTTTCTGCGGGAAGGACAAACCGGGGCACGATGAATTGCGACGGAGAGATATGCGTCTCCGCGACCAGGTCGCGCAGCGCGCTCGTCCGGCGCAGACGACGCGGCCGAACGCGTCCCGGCGTGGTTACATTCAGTTCGCGCATCGCAGTGCCTCCATTAATCCATCGAGCCCGGGATTCTTCGCCTGGTCGGTGAGGTCCAGGTCTTCCTCCAGCACGGCTTCGGTCGTCGTCGGGCCGATAGTAAAAATCGCTGCTTCGGTGTCGAGCTCGACCTGATTGACGAAGCCCCTCACCGCCGAGGGACTCGCAAAGAAAATATTGTCCGCGTCGAATGACGATAGCGGTTCCTTTCTTCTGAGCTCGGCCGCTGGAACGGTACGATACACGTCAATCCGCGTACAGGTTGCGCCGGCCTCGCGCAGCGTCTCTTCGATTGTATCTCCGGCGTTCTCGGCGACGGCTATCAGCACCCGCATCGGCTGCTCGGTGATACGCGCTTCCAGCGCCTGAGCCAGTGAGGCAGCCGTACCCATCTCGCTGACGAGATCCGCTCGGCCGAACGCGACGACCGCCGCGTCCGCCGTCGCCGGCCCGACAACGGCAATGTTGACGAAACTGGGCAACGCCTCGGCGTGCAGAGCGGCGAATGCGTCGATGCCGCGCCGCGATGTGAACACGAGCCAATCCGCCTGTGGTAGTTCTACAGCGATTTCTTGACGGAGCGACTCGGTGTCGATCCGCTCAATATGTATGCACGGCAGTACGACGACGGTCGCGCCTTCGTCTTCCAGCGCGAGTGCCCACTCGTCGCAGTCGTCGGCGCTACGTGTAATCAAGATGCTGTGTCCTGCGAGTGAACTCATCAGCTTTGCAACTCTTCCCATGCCATCGTGACGAGCGCACGCGGATCTTTGCCATGTGATCTGGCGGCGACGAGTTCGCCGTCGTGTTCGAGCATCGCGATCAGCTCGAGGCTGCCGTCCAGTTTGCTGTCTTCGTGGCACCAGGCACCGAATGCGAGATCGCAGCCGCCTTCAACGCGCGCCAGTAGTGCCCGCTCAACCGCGACACTGAGCTGCGTCGTGCTATGGGCCAGGATGCTTAGTGCGTTGACGATGTCGCGGTCCGCGGCGCGACACTGCAGTGCCAGCGCACCCTGTGCCGGCGCCGGAATAAAGACGGCGGGATCGAGCCGGGCTACGATGCGGTCGTCGAGACCGAGTTCCGGCGCGTCGTCGAGCTTCGAGTTCTGCAGACGATCGAGGCCCGCGGCCGCGAGAACGATCCCGTCGAAACCCTCATGTAGCCGGCCGATACGCGTCGGAACGTTACCGCGTATCGGCTCGACGATGAGATCCGGTCGCAGGTGTTTGAGCCATGCCTGGCGCCGTGCGGAAGCTGTGCCGACGCGTGCGCCGTTCCTGATCGGGATACTGCCGACAGTCTCGCTGGCAGCTTCGCTCGTCATGACAAGCGCGTCGGCGGCATCCTCGCGCCGCGGTATCGCGGCGAGCTTGAGTTCAGGCGGTGATTCGGTTGGCAGGTCCTTGAACGAGTGAACGGCGATGTCCACCGTTTCTTCGAGCAGCGCCTGCTCGATCTCACGCACAAACACACCTGTCGGCCCGATCGCGCCGAAGCTCGGCGCGCTGGATTGGTCGCCGGCGGTGCTGATGATGACGAGTTCCGCCTCGTGGCCCAGCTCTGCGAGCTCGCCCGCGACCGTGGTCGCCTGCGTCCGCGCAAGATGCGAACCGCGTGTGCCGATACGTATCTTCATCGGTCGGCCGCTCGTTTCGGCGTTGCCGCCTGATCCAGCGCTTGGCGTAACTCGTCGGCAAACTCCGGGTCGAGACCGTCCAGGAAGGCATCGAGAGCACCGTCCGGGCCGTTATAGAGGAGACCGCGCAGGCCGAGAGAGGGAATATGCGCAAAACGGCGCGCGAGTACTTCGGACCATTTTTCGATCGCAGCGCGTTCTTCGTCGCCGAGACCGCTGAGTTCTTTCTTGAGCAGACGCTTTACGCCTTCCTGTGCTGTGTGTCGGTAACGCTGCTGTAGCGCGCCGAATAGCGGCCCGTAGACACGCTCGGCGAAGCGGTCGTGCAGCCGTAGCAAAGCGTCGTCGACGAGTTCACGTGCCTGCGCCACCTCGAGCAAGCGTGCCTCCCGGTTTTGCTCGGCCTCGAGTGTTATCTGATCCATGCCGATGCGTTCTATTCCGAGCCGTTCGCAGGCTTCGCTGTCGATGTCGGCGGGTATCGCCATGTCGACAAGTAGCGGCGGCTGGCCTGACGGTGTCCGTGCCGCGAGGCGCTCGAGGACGGACGAGCCGATCAGAATATCTTTCGCTCCGGTCGATGACAGCAGCGCCTCGATCGCGGGTGGATCGTTCCTGAATTCCTCGAGCGAAAGGTGCTCGGCTCCGTAAGCTTCGGCACGTTCCGCAGCTTTGTCGGTCGAGCGGTTGACGAAGAGTAATGGCGTATTCGTCTTACTCAACGATTGTGCGGCGCGCTCGGTCATCGGTGAGACGCCGATCAGGGCGGTTGTGCCGGGAGTGCGCGAGACACGCTCGCGAATATACTTGACCGCGACCTCGGCCAGGGAGACGCGGCCGGTGCCGACACCGGTCTCGCCCCGGACGAGTGCAGCTATCTTCAATGCTTCCTCGAACAGCAACTCGAGGCGCGGTCCGCTGAGACCAGATTCGAGCGCGAGCTCATGACACTGACGGACCTGGCCGGCGATCTCGACTTCGCCAACGGCAGCCGAATCAAGTCCGGCTACGACGAGGAACAGGTGCTCGCAGGCGCCTTCGCCCTGCCATGCTCTAAGCGCTCGTTCCGCGAAGCCGGGTGCCGCTGGTCCTCCCGTCAGGAGTTCATAGACGAGCGGGCGGAGATCGCGGCTCGGCGTCGCTGCGGTTCGGGCGAAGATCAACTCGACGCGATTGCAGGTCGCAAGATAGGCGAGCTCCGCCAGGCCGGCACGGTCGGCGAACTCGCGCAGCGTTTCGGCGAGCCCATCCTCCGACAGCGCATAGCGTTCCAGCCCTTCGCTGCCGTTCTGGCGCCAGGAGATTCCGACAACGCTGAGATCTTCGAGCATTCGTGGCTCACAGGTGTATTCCAGCGTCCAAGGGTAAATGTCCCGCGAAGCGTTGTGTCACGGGCGTGTCACCGCCGGCGTCGTCTGCCGAGCCGGCCCCAGTTTATGTGAACGCCGCCCTGACCTCGGTCTCGATTTGTTCGCGGTGATCGCCGATGCTGTTCGCCAGATTGATCTGACTGCGGGCGCGGGCCTGGTTGTGGCGGCTCGCGCTGTGAAAGCGCGTCGGGTCCCAGCCAAAATAGCTTTCATTCAGTGCGTCGGTGCAGAAACGCGCTGCCAGTTCGACTGTGATCGTGAATGTTGCCGCCGGTATCTTGCACCACTCACTCTCGCTGAGCAGAGTGCTGGTCTCGCCGGCGTAGCCTGCGATTGCGCTGTGAAAAATCAACAGCGAGAACTCGGCGCCGGGCTCGTCTTCGGCGGCCGGGTTGCACCAGGAGCGGAATGCATCGCCGAGTTCCAGCACGACCGGCATTCGCCCCAGCGTGTCGAGATCGATCAGACACTTCGCCTCGCCGGTATTGTCCGAGAACACTATATTGGAGATCTTCGGGTCGCCATGCACGATGCGATCAGGCTGCTCATCCAGGTTCGGTAGCCGGTTCGCCAGTTCGAAGATTTCGGTCGTGAGCGCTTCGATGCGCGAGAATTCGACATGCTCGGCATGCTTCTTCAGTGCTGTGCCGAGATCGGATAGATGCGCTACCGTGTCATGAACTCCCAGACGTGGGTTCGCGAAGTGGTAATCGAGCCCGTCGACAGCGGCGTGGAAGCGACCGAGTAGTGCGCCAGCCTCAGCCGCCTGCTGAGTATTCTTCAGCGCGTCGAAGGTTCTTCCCGGGATGTACGTCAGTTGCCTCCAGATGCGGTCGTCGATACTGATCGCGAGTGCGCCGTCGGGTGCCGGGATCGGTCGTGGCGTCAGCATCCCGTGATTTTCGAGATGCCTTGTCACCGCGTCGATGTCGTCGTTGATCGTTGCCGGGAAGATTGGGCTCAGGCGCTGCAGTACGCGCCGCTCGCCGTCGGGCAGGACGACCAGCCAGCTCTCGTTGATCAGACCCGTCGGAAATGACTCGAACGATGCCTCGCCCAGCCTGAGGGCGGCAATTGCGTTGCTGTCTGGAGTGGAAGGGGCCGCCATCGACGGCAAGTATATCCTGCGAGCTTACTCGAACTTGCCGAGAATTCTCTTCGTTGCAGCGCTACAGGCCTCTTCCGAGATGGCTCCGGCTCTTTGCAGCCGGTAATGCTCGTGCATCTCCTCGCGGAGATAGACGCTGTGATCACTGACGTTGTCGGACTGAGCAGCTTCGAACGCCTTGGTAATCTTCGGAGCGAGCACGCGGCAGCTACGAAACGACTCGACCGAGCCCATGAGCTTGAGGACTTCGCATTCCCCTGTGGTGGAGTAGAAATGCGTTCGTTCGTGTGACAAGTAAAGAAACAGCATGAATGAAATAGCGGAGCCGCAGCAGAGCAGAATCGTTGCCGAACGGAAGATCTGGTCGTAGGGCATGATTGCGTCGATTACAGTCGTCACGAGACCTGCGCTGAGGAGCGCGGCCGCGAAGTACATGCAGCGTCTCGCAATCACGCGGGTGACTTTAGCCGCAGGATCCAGGAAGCGCAGTGTCAGATAGAACTCTTCCTTAAGGACGTTTTTCTTCCGCTTGCGAATCTTCAGGTAGCCCTCGTCGTAGAACTCGTAAAGAAACCGTGTTCCGTGCAGGCGGTTGGCAAAGCGAACTACTTCGCTGGGTGTTTTGAGCTCGACAGCGGTGGTGATTTCGGCCTCGCTGCGAGGTGTGCCGCCCGTGTCCATAGAGACGTGTTCCGACCGGGCTTCCCGGTCCTGCTCCTCGAACTGTTTGACTATCTCGGCGTTTCTGGCGGTGTCGGACATGCTTTTATGCGGTTGTTCCTTCGCTTTCCATAGAGCTGCCCAGTCTATTTGGGAAAGGCTTGCTGGAGCGTGAGGTTTTTCGCAGTCCACGCCACCGAGATAGCCTGCGAGCTATTATGTAAAGTCGCAGGCAGCAATCTGGGAACGATGACCCAGATCGCCGGTAGTACGGGTTATTGCGGCCCGCCCGGGCGTGGCTAGAGCGGCAAACCGGTTGGAAACACGGTTCCGTTGATCGTCAGCTCGCGGTTCTCGAACAGCAGGTCGCTGCGATAGCCGGTATCCGACTCGACGAGGATGCCCTGCGCGACCAGGCCGAGCAGCATGCCAATGGACTGCGAGTCCGCCAGCCTATCCAGATCGGCCTCGGGAATCTGGTTGCCGGATTGGGCGGCCCCCTGGCGGAGCTGGTACTTCATCGACTCCGCAGCGAGTGCTTCGGCAATATCTTCCGACATGTCGGTGTATCCCGTGACGGTTATCGCGCTCGTTATCGTGCGGATATCGAGCATGCTGAACTCGTCTTGGGGCGGCAGAACGCTGTTGTCGACATCAATTCGCAGATCCGCTTCGAAAGGCTCGCCCTGCCAAAGCATCGTTGCCGGGCCGATCTGAATCGTCGGAGCGGTCGCAAGCGTGTGATAGAGCATGTCCTGGATGCCGGGGATCAGCGGCGGTGCTGTTCGCGGGTCGTTCGCGACGAGCCGGCTATAGGCGTAGTACTCCTCCAGCGCCTCGCGCGAGAAATCGCGCAGGCCGAGATCGAAGCTCGCCTCGGTAAGGTCGAGTCCATCGGTCCCTGTCAGTGAATCGATGAAATAGCCTCCTTCGATCGTGACGAGTTCACCGCTGTCGTTAAGTGCGGTATCGAAGCTGGCGCCGGCGTTGGTCATGGTCAGATCGAACGGGCCATGACGCGTAATGCCGTCGATAGTGACGTTACCGAGCGTCGTCGCGATCTCGCCGAGCCAGAGTATCGATGAGTGACCCGTGACGTCGGCCGAGAACGACAAATTTTCAATCGCGGCGCCACCGATCCCGGGAGCGTTGGCGCGAAGAAAGTCGACCGTACCCACCGAGTCGATCTGTCGCGACCGAAAATCATAGCCGCCCTCGACGTAGAAACCGGAGAAGCTGATCTCGGCATCGTCGTCGGCGATCTCCATCGGCGGTACGTCGCCGGTAAATCTGGATGCACCGGTGACGCCGGTGAGCGTTCGCACTTCGAAAATATACGGAACACCGAGAGTTTCGAGTAACTCGTCCAGACCTTCGGTCTCGGGGTCTATTCGAATCACTGCGCTCAGCACGCCGAATTGCGGGCCATCCGTAAACATCGCCGGACCATGACCCAGCTCGATTTCGAGCGGCATCGACTTACCGAGGAACGACTGCACCATCATTGCGGTCATCGCAGCGGCCATGTCGCCTTCCTCGTTGAGCGTGTCTACGATCTGCTGGACGTAGTCCTCACCCAGGCGCGCCTGAACTCGGACTCGGCTGCTAAACCAGCCACCCTCGTATTCGAGGACCTCAAAGTTGTAGGTGTCATCGCTCATTGACCCCACCCGTTCGGCTTGCGCCATCACGCGTTGTTCAGTAAATGAGCCGATGACCGGCGGAATGCCGATGACGGCCACAGCGACGAGGACAACGATGGCGGCAACGGTTTTATTCATGATGAGTCCCTGAGAATGGGCGTACGTTAATAGAGGAACGGCGGCTGCGGGATGGCCCGCTGGCCGTTGACCACGATAACAACGGGCAGACTGAATGGTTCGCCGCGAAGCGGCGGCGCGATTGAATTAATCCACAGGCGGCCGATTCCCGGCTGGTCGGCACGCAGCGTGTGACCGTCCACCATGAACAGGTCCATATCGATGAGATCGTCCGGGCCTTCAAACTCGAGAGTCAGTGACGCGCTCTCGACAAATGTGTTGTTGCGGCCGAAAGCACGCACCGAGAATGTGCGCAGGGAAATAGTGTCACCCATCTGCAACTCGATCAGTACGGGCTCTATCTCGAGGCGATTAACACGTAGCCCCAGCGATGCGCCTAACGCCGGGCCTGAGCCCTCGTAAGAGGCGACATCGAACTCGCTGTCGCCCTCGGCATAGGAGTAGGCCTGGCCGAACGTAGTCGTGATAATCTCTGCCGTCGCGGGGGCCACAAGTAAAGCGAGGGTCGGCAAGAACAGTCTGAGCAAGCGCTAACGCTCCTGTAAAGTGATGATTTTTGTCGGGAACTCCCGTCCAGAGCAGGAGTCTAGACCATCGGGCGATTTTTGACGACGACAAGGGCTGGAAATCGGCCCATCATGCACCCATCTAGGCTGCGGAAGAACACGAACAAGGAGAACAACATGTCAGGTACGGATACATTAGCGGCAACCGACGCCAACTTCGACGAAGAAGTATTGCAGGCGGAATTGCCCGTACTCATCGATTTCTGGGCGGAGTGGTGTGGACCCTGCAAGATGGTCGGACCGCTCGTCGAGAGTATTGCGGTCGACTACGAGGGCAAGGCCAAGGTCATGAAGCTCGACGTCGACGCGAACCCCGAAGTTGCGGGCCGATACGGCATACGCAGTATCCCGACACTGATGGTGTTCAAGGGTGGCGAGCTTGTAGAGACGGCTGTAGGTGCACGGCCCAAACCCGCTATCGAGAAACTGCTGGAAGCCCACGTTTAACAGGGGCTGCAGGGACATCGCACCTTCACAACGTTGCGTTGTCTAAATACCTGAACACTTGTTTTATCTGTGCCTTGTAGAGCCAAGGGGTGACGATATGAAACGAGCGATGACGATACTGCTGACAATTTCGGGCCTGTCCGTTGCGATGATCGCGACTGCGCAGGACGATCCAATTGAGGCCGAAACTATCGCGGCGGAAGAGCAATTCGAGCGCGAAGGTGAACGCTGTATCAGCGCTAACGCGATCTCCCAGACGCATGCGCCGGACGACCAGACCATTCTCTTCTATATGCGTGGTAATGACGTCTACCGTAATACGCTGCGGAACGAATGCCGTGGCCTCGAGCGCGAGAATCGAATTTCTTACCGCGTAACCGCGAATCGTTTGTGCAGCACGGATTCAATTACCGTTCTCGAGAATTTCGGTTCGTCTCTCGGACGTGGCAGAAGCTGCGGGCTGGGTGAGTTTTATCCGATAAGCAAGGAGGACGCGGACTTTCTGCGCTATGGTGAGCGTAGCGAGATTCAGGAAGAGCCCGAAGCCGTTGACCTTCCTGACGACGAAACGAGTCAGGACTCGAGCTACGGTATCGACGAGTACAACAACGAGACCGATTACAACTACGAGTGCTGAGAATCACCCGGTCTGCCAACGCCTGAACAGGCTCGCCTACTGCTGCGGGGGTTCCCCCTCGGTTGCAACTATCATTCGATTCGACGTCTCTCCTTTCGCGAACAGGATTTGCCTGAACGCGCCTGCGATATGAACGAGGAAGACGACGAAGAGAATTCTGGCGAATGTCCGATGCGTTCCCTGCAGAATACCGTGCAGCTCGTCGTTCGCTTCTATCGGGCTCGCGATCTCACCAAAACCGAACAGGCCGATGGCTTCGCCGCCGGTCCAGACGGCTAACGGTCCCGTGAACAGCATGACGAGCACGCAGAAGAGCAGGCCGCCGTGAACGAATTGCGCGAGCCGAAACAGCGCTGTCGGCTGGCCTGCTGAGCGCCCGATAAAACCGTTATGCAGCCGCCGGAATATTCGATAGAGCAGCAGCGCGTAGACGGTGACCGCAACGGAAGTGTGCACGAGCAATAGCTCGGTCTTCTCATCCGCGGAAGTATCCGCCGCCGTCATCTGATTGCCGATGAACCACAGCATGACGATGGAGATTGCCGCAGCCCAGTGAAGGCCGATGGAGAGCCAGCCATAACCGGCCGGTGCGTCGTGAATCTGCATGGATCTATCGGTATCTGAGAACGGTTCCCAACCTTAACAAAACTTCAGGCCGATCAATGACCTTCGGTGATAGTGACATGGTATCGTCAACCTGACTGGGGCGTGTTCGTTTGGTTAAGTAGTTGAGAGAACTATTCAGGAAGGGACAGGCTATGAAGGGACAACTATTCATATTTGCGACGGCTGCTCTCGCAGGCTACGCCGCTACAGCTCAGGCACACCATTCCTGGGGCGCCGTATACAACGGTGGCCGGGAAGTTGCCGATCTCACCGCGACGATCGCCGGCGATCATGCGCGTCGTCCGCACGATGCGATCGCGGTCACGATCATGAACGATCTCGGCGAGCCCGAGGAGTGGACCGTGCAGTGGCGTGGTGAGCGCGGCGGCCGCGGCAGAGGCCGCGACGAAACGGCTTCGCAGTACGACTTCAATGTCGGCGATGAGGTCGTAATCGACGGCCGTGTCGCTCGCGATGAGGACTCGAAGCTGATTCATATGACAACCCTGGTCCGGCCGTCGGACGGCTGGACCGTAACCGCGCGCGAGGGTCGTGGCGGACGGGGTCGAAGATAGCCACATCTGCATGGGCCCGCTGACCGGGCCCGTGTACTCGAAGTTATTCTTCGTACTGCGCTTCGATCGGCATCAACGCGGCTTTGATCGTCGCGCCCCAGATGTCGTTACCCGAACCGTTCAGATGCAGGTCATCCCGCATATAGATGTCCCGGCGCATGCTGCCGTCCTCTTCGAGTAATGGCGTGGCAACATCGACGTAGTGCACCAGCGGGTTGGCGTCGGCAAGTTCCTGGTAGTGTTCGTTCAGTAACTGGGCGCGCTCCCAAACGCTTTCGCGTATCGGGCTCGGCTTCACCGACAGCACGTAGATCCGAGCCTCGGGCAACTGTACGTGAATCCTCTCAATGATCTCTTCGAGCTGACTGGTGATCATCGCGAGTGGAATCATCGAGCCCGGCGAGGTGTCATTGTCGCCTTCGTAGATCAGGACGGCGCGTGGCTTGTAGTTGATCGCGACGCGGTCGATGTCATGCACGAGGTCATTCATGATGCTGCCGCCGAATCCCCTGGGAATGACGGTTAGCGGAGCAAGCGCGGCCTCTGCCTGATTGTTCCAGCGACCTATGCTCGAGCTGCCGGTCAGGACTATGGCGTTTTCGGGGGGCGGATTGCGCTCGTCGTCACGTTCGAAGCGACTTATCTCGCGCTCGAAACGCGTCGGATCCGGAAGCTGCGAATAGGCATCAGGTGGTAGCGCGATCAGCAGAAGAACAATGCTGCCGGAAACCAGTCTCAGAATATTCTTCATCGCCTCACCCCGTCCGAAAGATCGCGTCTGAAGCCCGATTCTAGCCGGAAAAAGACGCCGAACGCTCGGAATCGGGCTGTCTCTTGCCATAATGGCGAGCCGACGCGGACCGCCGGCTGCCGTATAATCGGTAACCAACAACCTAATCAGACAGGAAACTTCAGGCTATGAATACTCCGCTGCAACACACGACAACTGCTGCGCAACAAGCAACGCTGGCGTCGAACAAGGTTCTGCGAAACACCTATCTATTGCTCTCGATGACGCTGATCTTCAGCGCGATGACGGCTGGCGCCTCGATGGCGCTGAATCTGCCCTATCCCGGCATGATCGTCACGCTCGTCGGTTACTTCGGTCTTCTGTTCCTGACCTCGAAGTTCAGTAACAGCAATCTGGGCATACTATTCGTATTCGCCCTGACCGGTTTTATGGGCTACACGCTCGGGCCGATACTCAATGCCTATCTCTCGCTGACGAATGGTGCGGAGACCATCATGATGGCCATGGGCGCGACCGGCGCGATCTTCATCGGGCTTTCGACCTATGTGCGTTTTACCCGCAAGGACTTCAGCTTCATGGGCGGTTTCCTCATGGTCGGAATCCTCGTGGCGTTTCTCGCTGCGTTGGGTGCCATCTTCCTGGACCTGCCCAATCTGTCGCTGGCGGTATCCGCGATGTTTGTATTGCTGATGGCCGGACTGATCCTGTTCCAGACCAGCAATATTATGCACGGCGGTGAAACCAACTACATCATGGCAACCGTCACGTTGTACGTGGCGCTCTTTAATCTGTTCACGAGCCTGTTGCACCTACTGGGCGTGATGGGCGACGACTGAGTAGAGATTACTGATGGCGACCCTTAGCGACATATCGATTATCGATTCGAACAACGTCGAGGCGACGGCCGTGGATTCCGGGCTGGAGCGAACACTCTGCAGCCCGGATCTCTGTGGCTCCACGAATCTGACGATCTTCGGCAGAACAATCACTGCCGGGCGCCAGTTCGAGCTGGATTCGGGCGAGGACTACCATCTCGTCTACATCATGCAGGGCTCGGCGGATGGCGTGCTTAACTTCGGCGGCGAGTCCCACGCGGCCGAAGAGGGTGCGGGCGTGCTGCTGCAACCCGGCGAGTCCGCAAGCATCGAAGCCGCAGGCTCCGATCTGGAGTTGCTCCACATGATCACGCCGAAGCCTCCGGCAGGCGTCGAAGAGGGTTTGCCCGGCGGGCCGGGTTACTTCTTCAACCGGGATACGCTGCGGCGACTCAGCGATGCCAGTGGTGGCCGTATTCGCCGGTTCTGCGCGGAGTCGAGCGTCGAACTGCTCGACGGCAGCCGGCTCACGCCGACCAACGCGATCCAGGCCGGCGAGATGCACTACATCGAAGGTGGTTCATCTCCGTATCATCGCCACGAGGGTACGGAAGCGAATCCGGATGGTGCGGCTCATGTCTACATGACCTTCAAGGGTCGTGGCCGGGTCGAAGTGGGCGAGACGTCGCAGGAAATCGAACCCGGAACGCTGCTGTATTTCCCTCCGGGTGTACCGCACCGGCTGCACTCGCATGGCGGGACGCTCGACTACTTCGAGATTCAGGCCTGGCGCAGTTTCAAGACGGTCGTTATGAGCGAGGAGCCGCTGGGTCTTCGCTGGTACTACGATCCCGAGACAGCAGGCGCCGATCCCGTGGAGTGGAATCAGAGTTAGGCTCTGCGGTCGCGCGG
>JBJKYM010000020.1:0-26308 GCA_045561025.1 Candidatus Rariloculaceae bacterium | reverse complement strand
GGCAGCGAGATAAGAACACCCAATCTGGACGGTCTGGCGCAACACAGCATGAAGCTGACCAACTTCCATGTTGCGCCGACCTGCGCACCGACCCGCTCGATCTTTCTGTCCGGAGCAGACAATCACACTGCTGGGCTGGGCTCGATGTTCGGCCCGAATATGCTGACCGGCGTCGAAGGTCAGCCAGGATACGAGATGTATCTTCACGAGCGCGTAGCGACGATCCCGGAGCTGTTGACGGACGCCGGCTATCACACCTATGTCGCCGGCAAGTGGCATCTCGGAGAGCTTCCCGAACAGAGCCCCGGCGCCCGCGGCTTCGAGAATTATTTCACGCTGCTTCCGGGCTCGGCGACCCAATTCGTAGCCCGTGCCGGTCAGTACGAAGAGAACGGTGTACGTCTGGATACTGACATCGAAGATTTTTACTCCACCGAGGTCCATACCGACAAGCTGATTGAATATATCGGCGCCAACCGCGGCGACGGCCAGCCCTTCTTCGCCTTCGCGGCATATACCTCGCCTCACTGGCCGCTGCAGGTGCCAGATGACTACCTCGACCGTTACGCCGGTCGCTACGACGACGGCTATGACGTATTAAGGCGGGAGCGAGTCCAGCGTGCGCAATCGCTGGGCGTCGTTCCGAATATCGATGCGGAAGCAGTCTTCAGCCGTATGGGTTCCGCGTGGGACGAACTCGACGAAGAAACGCAGCGCATCTCGGCGAGAGAGATGGAAATCTACGCGGCAATGGTAGAGAACCTGGATTTTCATATTGGCCGCTTAATTACTCATCTCGCGGAGATCGACGAACTGGACAATACGGTAATCGTCTTCATGTCGGACAACGGTGCCGAGAGCGATGAACTGGAGCTTAATCCAACGTTCGCGCAACGATATATCGTGAACGCCGACAACAGCTACGAGAACCTCGGCCGAGTCGATTCGTTTATTTCCTACGGACCCGGCTGGGCTCAGGCGTCGACCGCACCGTTCCGAGGCGCCAAGGGTCTGGTCAACGAAGGCGGCACAAGGGTACCCGCGTTTATCTTCGACGGCCGCGGCGATCTCGCGACGGGCATCGACAATCAGTACCTGCGAGTCATGGATCTCTCCGCAACTCTGCTCGAACTAGCGGATGCAGAGCTTCCCGGCGATGTCTATCGCGGCAGGGAAGTCGCCGAGATGGCGGGCCGATCGTTCACGGGGCTGCTGAGCGGCAATCACGAACCGATTTACGACGAAAATGAGGCCATCGGGCTCGAGCTGCACGGTGGCAAGACCCTGCGACGCGGCCGCTACAAACTCGTCTGGGAACAACCACCCGGCAACACATGGTGGCCCTACACTATTCCGGACACCTGGTATCGCTGGCAGTTGTACGACATAGAATCGGATCCGGCCGAGAGTAACGATCTCAGTGCCGAACAGCCGGAACTGCTCGCCGAGATGATCTCGCTATGGGAAGAATTTGCTGACGACCATGGCGTCGTTCGCGACGTTCGGATCAAGAACTACGAGCGCTGGCATCCGGAATGATCCACGCACTAGAATGAGACGTACTGCTACCGCTGCATAGACTCGCCCGCTGCGGCACCCTGAATCGAGGCTGCCTATGAACAAACGCCGTCTCAAATCCTGCTTCGGCGCGACATTCGTCGCGTTGGCGTGGCTACCGCTCGCAGCGGGAGCAGAAATGTTCCGACTAACGGCAGGCGGCCCGCAGTCCGCCAGCCTTCCATGGATCGGCGTCATTCAGACAGTCATCGTGCCGGAATCGAACCGCCGGCTTGCCGCAAACGGTAGCGACCACAATATTGTCTGGCGGGAAGCCTACGGCGGTTCCTTATATAAGTGGCAGAACTCGCTCGAGGCAATCCAGATCGGCCTGACCGATATCGGCTGGGTAGGCGCTCTTTGGGAAACATCGAAGATGCCGCTACAGAACGTCACCTACTACACGCCGTTCGTAACTGACGATCTCATTCTATTGCTTGACCTGTTTAACGATCTGCACACAACCGTGCCCGCCCTGGCCGAGGCCTGGCGCGCGCAGAATCAGATACTCCTCGGCGCGAGCGGTGTCGACACTTATCACCTGATGACGACGTTTCCCGTCAATACGATCGATGACCTCGCGGGTCGCAAGATTCTGGCACCCGGTCCGTCGGCAACCTGGCTTGAGGGTACCGGTGCCGTCGCCGTAAACGGCGGTCTCTCCACCTACTACACGCAGATCAACACAGGCGTTGCTGACGGCGTGCTGACCATATTGAGCGGTGCCTACCCTTATAGAATCCATGAGGTCGCGCCGTATATCACGCTCGTTGGTATCGGCGCACAGTTCAATGGCGGAATGGCGATCAATCTGGATACCTGGGAACGTTTACCGGCAGACCTTCAGGAAGTGATGTCCGATCTCGGTCGGGAATACAGCCGCGCCATGGGTGAGAGTGTCGTAGCACGCTACGACCAGGCACTGGCCGCGGTGCAGGACGAAGGCGCAACGGTCACCACACTGGCAGACGACGAGAAGCGCCGCTGGATCGATGGGCTGCCCGATATCGCGGGAAGATGGGTAGAGTCTGCCGAAGCACGCGGTCATCCGGCGGGAGAGGTTCTTAAAATTTACCTGGATGCGTTCAGAGCCCGTGGCGGACAGCCGCTGCGTGACTGGGACCGGCCGTAGTGTCCCGGCACGTAAGCAGATAATGGAACAACCGACCGCTACTGATGGCGTGGCTCAGCGTCTCGGGTCTGCCTTCGAATCACTGATCGGCTGGATGAACGCGGCCGGCGTCGCCTGGATTTTCGCGTTGATGTTCCTGATCTGTGCCGATATAACCGGCCGGACGCTTTTCGACAGCCCGATTCAGGCCGTACCTGAGATAGTCGCTTTCTCACTGGTCGCCTGTGTGTTTCTGCAGCTGGCCTACGCCGTTCAGATGCATCGGCTGACGCACGCCGAGGTCCTCCTCGACTACATTAGCCAGCGCAGGCCTCAGTCCGCTCAGGTCCTGCGGTTTGCAGCAGCGGGCATGGGCGCTTTCGTCCTAGCCGCAATTGCAATCGGAACGCTGCCGGACTTCTGGCGGGCCTTTACAACCAGCGAATTCACGGGTGTCGAAGGCATCTATACACTGCCGATCTCACCCATCAAATTTACGGTCGTACTCGGGTCCGCAATCGCCTCCCTCGAGTTCCTGCGGCAACTTCTCAGTAAGCCGGCAATCACTACCGGCCCCGCACAGACAATCAAGATTGCTGCGGGGACGATCTTGCTGCTTGGGACGTTGGCGCTCGTATCCTTCGTACTTGAGACGGTCGGTATCTCCGATCGCAGCGTGGGCATTCTCGCGATCGTTACGGTATTGGTATTCATAGCGTTCGGCGTACCGATTGCCATATCGCTATTGATAGTCGGCTTTGTTGGTCTCGCGATACTCAAGCGGGATTTCGGCGTCGCTACCGATACGCTGTCACTCGCTGCACAGGGCACTGTTGCCGAGTATGTCTTCGCGACGGTCCCATTGTTCGTATTAATGGGCCTGTTCGTCAGCGTCTCGGAGATCGGCCGCGACAGCTTTCGTGCGGCTCAGCAGATCTTCGGTCGCGTCCGCGGCGGCCTCGGCGTGGCAACTGTTGCCGCCAATGCCGTTTTCGCAGCAATTACCGGAATCTCGATTGCATCCGCTGCGATCTTCGCGAAGATCGCCGTCCCCGAAATGGTTAGCAGAGGCTACACCGAGAGATTCGCGGTCGGGCTGACGGCGGGCTCTTCCGTTTTAGGCATGCTGATACCGCCGAGTCTCTTGCTGATCATCTATGGCGTCATTGCCGAAATCTCGATCGGAGCGCTCTTCATTGCCGCCATCGTCCCGGGAATCATTCTCGCGGCCGCTTTCGCGATCGGCGTCATCAGCATGGCATGGCTCTGGCCGGACTTCGTCGGCCACGTCGATACACAGCCAGCCGAGGCCGGCAGCGCCGGCATCGGCGACTTTCTCCGCGCGATTCTTCCGGTCGTCCTACTGATATTTCTGGTGTTGGGAGGAATTTACGGCGGTGTCTTCACACCGACCGAGGCCGGTGCGGCCGGTGCGCTGGCCGCGATGTGTCTGGCACTCCTGAAACGCCGCCTGACTCTCCCCGGACTATGGAGCGTCATCCGTGAGACCGGCCAGGTCAGCGTAACTATTCTTTTCCTGATCGTCAGCGCAAGCACGTTCAGCCGCATGTTGACGCTAACCGGTTTGCCAGCCGATATGGCCGACTATCTGGGTGGCGCCGGACTCGGAATGATGGGTTTTCTGGCGGCCTACCTGATCCTGCTGATCGTTCTCGGCACGGTTCTGGATTCCACATCGATATTGCTGGTCCTGCTACCACTCGCGCTACCCGTCCTCGCAGAACTTGGCGGCAATCCGATCTGGTTCGGTGTCGTCACCGTGATCGGCGTGGAGATTGGCCTGCTGACACCGCCGTTGGGCTTAAGTGTCTACGTTATTAAGTCGACGCTCGACGACGACATCAGCCTGGGCGCTATCTTCTCGGGGGCGTTCCCATTCGTCCTCATTACGCTGGCGGTAACTATACTGTTGATGGCGTTTCCCGCGCTGAGCCTGATGTTTCTATAACCCCATCGACATATTCCAGATGTAGACGGCGAGCGACTTGATGGTCGCTACGTCGAGCGCCTCTCCCCAGGGCGGACAAACGCCCAGGCGGCCATTCGCGATGACATCATGGATCGTATCGCGGTCACTTCCGTACAGCCAGATATCGTCGCGCAGATTCGGGCCGCCGTAAGGAACGTAGCCGTAGCTATCGCCGCCATGGCACTCGGCACAAATCGCGGAAGTCGCCCCGGCTCGCTCCACCGCGGCGTCATCCGTATCCCAACCGCTCATCGCTATAACCCACTCCGTAAAATCGCTGATCTGTTCCTCGGAAAACCCGGCGACCCCGTAGCCCAGCATTTCAGAGTAACGCGTATCCGAGCAGGCGCCATAGCTCATGCGGTCTTCCGGGCAGTCCCGATTGCGGACGCCGTAGAGCAATGTCTGCTGAATCGCTATAACGGGATAGACGTCGTTGGTCTCCTGTCCGGTGATGCCCCAAAGCCAGTCATAGTCGACCAGATTCGGAACACCCGGCCCGCCGCTTAGATCCGCGCCATGACAACTCGCACAATTTTCCGCGATCGCTGTCTCGGCTGTGTTATTTACGAACGATCTCAGCTCATCGTCCGCCGCGATCTCGTATGGCGAAGCGTTCAGCACTCTCACGGCGGCGCTGCTCTGCTCTAACGCGGCGCCTGTGTAGCCGCTCAGCAAGACCACGACGCCGACAACGACGCACGATCTGACGGTAGACGATCTCATACCCGGACTCCGTAAATTTTAATGGGGCCAGCGTACTTCAGACGATTTGGGGCTGAGCATTCGTAAAGATACTTACGCGTGAATAATTCCACTAAGACCGCCCGGCTCAGCGCCCGCTCGCCCAGGCTTCGATCGCTAATCGTACTTTACGATAAGCAGATCGCTGGGCAGATGATCAGGTACTCGCTCAGCCGTACCGCCGACGAATCGAGTCCTGGAGCTGCGCCGGGATATAGCACCCATAACGACGACATCGGCGATCAGCTGAATCGCCAACGCAATCAGCAGCTGATGCGGCGGACCCTGATGAACATGTAGCTCGTAGCTACCGAGCTCAACGCCGGAGAGCAGATCGTCGAGCGCTTCTCTGTGTTTATGCTCCAGTGCCTCCGTTACTTTGCGGACAGGTACGGCGATCGGCGTCACGACCGCAGTCGCTGCTGCCGCGATCGCCGGCGAGGGATCGAAAGCGTGAAAGAGATGTAGCTCCCCCGTCATCGCCGCACAGATCTCCCGGGCGCAGGAAAGAATCTCGCGATCGAGCGCGCCCGGCGGATCGTCGCTATGAACCGGGTCTATGGCCGCAACGACGCGTGGCCGCGCCGCGAACTCCCGGGGCTTGACCAGTAGTAGCGGTGCCGGGCAGTTCTGAATCAGCTTCCAGTCGGTATTCGAAATCGTGGAGCGCCTGATTGCGGAGTGGTAGTGCGTATCCTTAATGACCAGGTAGGGCTCGATCTCACTAACCTTACGACTAATGCCTTCATCGAGCGGGTAATCCCAGCGAGCATCGACGGATATGGGTAACCCTGAGGTCTGAAGAGATCTCGCCAGGATATTCAGGCGTTGAAGGTGGCGTGCGATCAAAGCGTCCCGAGCGGAGCGCAGGGACTCCGACTTTTAAAACCGTTGACCGGCAAGTTACTGATCGTAGTCGCAGATAAACAGCTCGACGGATGCCTGAAGCGGGCCCGCCAGAGAGAGCGCTCGATCTACCGCGGGCAACTTCTCGCTGGTTGGGTCAACGATAACTAATATTCGCCTGGAGTCGGCCACGAGCTCTGATTCTCGACAATGGTCGTACCTTTGCACTCTCAATTGCCTCACTTCATAATCGTGCAAAGCCCGTAAGTTGCTACGGTAATTGCTTATGACGGCCGACAGGGAAGAACAATCCGCACCAGGGCTGGACACGATCGAGTTTCGTGCCCTGCTCGATACCGCCGTAGACACCATCATTACTATCGATCGAACGGGCAGCGTTCTTGAGTTCAACGCGGCCGCACAGCGGCTGTTCGGCTATACGGCTGCGGACGTAATGGGTAAAAACGTCGTGATACTCATGCCGGAGCCTGACAGATCTCAGCATGACGACTATCTCAAGCGGTATCTCTCAACAGGCGAGAAGCGAATTATCGGCATCGGTCGCGAGGTCGAGGGGTAGCGCGTGGACGGCTCTACCTTTCCGATGCACCTGTCGGTAGGAGACGCCGGCGACTGTTTCGTCGGCATCATCCGGGATCTATCGGCTGAGAAGATCGCAGAACAGCAGAGTCGACAGCTCCAGGATCGGCTAAGCGAGGTGGATCGTTATAGCCTCATGGGCGAGATGGCTGCCGGTCTTGCCCATGAAATCAATCAGCCGCTCAGCGCTATTACCACCTATTCGCAGACGGGTGAGCGCCTGTTAGCGCAGAATCCACCGAACATGGACTCCCTGGAGGAGATCTGCACAAAGATCTCGGACCAGGCTATACGCGCGGGACAAATTATGCAGAGCTTACGAAGTTTCGTCAGCAAGCAGGACGCCCGCGAGGATCGGCTGAATATCAATGAGGTCGTAGCGAACATTCTGGGCCTGATCGAAGCTGACACTGGTTCCGAGGGAGTCGCCCTGACAATCGACTACGCAGAGGATCTGCCGCCGATTATCGGAGATTCGATTCAACTTCAGCAGGTACTTATGAATCTAACGCGGAACGCGACCGACGCAATGCGAGGTGGCCTCGGGAAAGAAGCCGGAATCGTAATTCGAACCGGGACCGAGAAGAAAGGCCAGGTCGTCCGTGTATCCGTAACTGACCACGGACCGGGCGTCCCACAGCAGCTTGTAGATAATATTTTTTATCTATTCGTCACGACAAAGAAAGAAGGTCTCGGCGTCGGACTCGCTGTCAGCCATACTATTGTTCAGGCTCACGGTGGCGAGCTCCGATACAAGCCGAATCCGGCCGGCGACGCGATATTTGAGATATTGTTACCTGCAGAGAAGTAACGACCAATCATGGATCTGGACGAAGCACTGGTATACGTCGTTGACGACGACGAGGCGGTACGCGATTCGCTGACGATGCTGCTTCGCGCGGTAGGCCTGAATGGTCGCCCGTTCGAGTCAGCTCCGGAGTTCCTGGAGAATTATGACGCCGAACAGCACGGTTGTGTCTTCGCGGATATCCGGATGCCAGGCATGAGTAGTCTCGATCTCCAGAACGAGCTCAATAGTCGCAATGCTCCCATTCCTCTGATATTTATCACCGGCCACGGCGACGTCCCTATGGCGGTAGATGCGATGAAAGCGGGCGCGCTGGATTTCATCGAGAAACCGTTCCGGGATCAGGAATTACTGGATCGCGTTCACCAGGCGCTCGCGGAGGACAAGGAATAAAGAGCAGAAAATCTGCAATCGCTGGCGGTACGGGAACGCCTGGCCACGCTGACGCGCGTGAGACCGAAGTAATGGAGCGCGTCGTGCTAGGTCACGCGAACAAGGTCATCGCGATGGACCTCGGTGTCAGCCAGCGGACCGTAGAGATCCACCGCGCCAGAGTCATGGAAAAAATGCGTGTCCGTTCGGTAGCAATGCTGGTTCGCGCTGTTGAAGCGGAGAAAAACCAATCAATCACGAAAGACCTGGAGAACTACATGTCCGATTTGGTACTCGTCGTAACCGTTAAGGCAGATCCGAGCGTTGTCGAGAAATTGAAGCCAGCCATGCTTCACAACGCTGAGCAATCGGCCCTGGAAGACACCTGTTATCAATTTGACGTTATCGTTTCGCAAGATGACGAGAACACATTCATGTTCTACGAGGTCTACAGGGATGAAGAAGCTCTGGCCGAGCACCGCAAGACGCCGCACTTCCTGAACTACTTCAACCTGATGCAGGAACTTGGCGACAAAGTCGAGCGCGTCGCCCAGTTACACGACAGGCTGAGCTGAGTGAAGCTGGGAACGGCTCCGGCTACTCCACGAGTTCTCTGTCAATCCCGACGGCCATCTCAATCGCCTTACAGACAGCCGACGTATCCAGGTGGCCAAGGCCTAACGAGATCGCAGAGTTCATTTTCTGCCGACTGGAAACGTAGAGATCGATAGGCGCTTTCACGCTCGCCGCGAACTCGGTGATGATTGAGGCGTCTTTCTCGTAAACATCGAACATCGTACCACCGCCTTCGCGGTAATCCGATTTGGCCATCATCGCGCCGCGGATATCGAACATCTTCGAACCGCCGGCGCCTTCCTTCAGGACCGTATGAATCAGCGTGGGATCCAGACCGGCCTTCTGACCCATGACCATACATTCCGCCGCCGCCGTCACGTGGACATGTACCAGATAGTTTGCCAGTAGCTTCATTCGGCTGCCGTTGCCGGCCTCACCGCAATAGAAGTTCGTCGCGGTAAAACCCTCGAGTACCGGAACACACTCGTTATATGCGGACTCCTCGCCACTCACATAGATTGACGCCATCATCCTGGCGAGCATCGGCGGGGTCGCGCTGATCGGCGCATCGAGAAAAATCTTGCCGCCGGCCTTCATCTTCTCGTGGGCTGCCAACTTCTGGTCGACAGTCAGCGTGCTGCACTCGATGAAGATCTGACCAGGCTGATCGTGCGCCAGGACGTCCTCGAGCACATTATCGAGAGCACTTAGATTCGGCAGTGACGCGATAAGTATGTCCGCCTGAACGGCAACATCGGTTACGGACTCCGCGTGCGTCAGACCCAGATCATCTAACGCGGTCACCCGGTCAGGCAGGATGTCGAAACCAACGACGGAGAACCCGTTCTTCAGCAGATTACCCGCTATGTTGCCCCCCATGGGACCCAAACCAATGACACCAACCGTGACGCTCATAGCGCGCTCCTCCAATCTAAATTCTATTTAACCCATATCCACGAGACCGCGGATAGGCTGCACTTTACAGTAAGTTATAATTATTCGGTAACCACACACTCTGGGCCCTATTCATGAAACACCCTAGAAGATCAAGACTGCCCCTCGCGGGCCCCACCGCTGTCGCAGCGCTGCTGCTGACCACAAGCGTTACCGCGTGGGCGGACAGAATTACGCTTCGTATCGCTACCGGACATCCGCCGGGAGTAGTTTACGCCGGCCTCATGAAGGACTATTTCCAGCCCGAACTCAAACGGCGCGTCGAAGAACGTACCGAACACACACTGAATTTTATCGAGGGCTATAGCGGCTCTATCGTAAAAGTTGCCGAAACGCTGGAAGGCGTACAGAACAACATTGTCGATATCGGCGGGTTCTGCTTTTGCTTCGAGCCCTCCAATCTCCCCCTCCACGCTTTTCAGACCATGTTGCCGTTCGGCACGATGGACCCGACCGTTAGTCTGGCGATCGCGCAGGACGTCTACGATGACGTGCCCTACCTTACTAATGTATTCGAAGATCAGTTCAATCAGAAGTTACTGGCGCGTATCGCCGATGCCGGCTACAACCTCGGCACCTCCTTCGATTGGAATACGGTTGAGGATCTACAGGGCGTCAAGATTGCCGGCGCCGGATTGAACCTGAACTGGCTGCGCTACGCCGGCGCGGTCCCCGTGCAAGGCTCGCTGCCGGAGGCCTATACGGGAATTCGTACGCATGTCTATGAAGGCTGGGTGATGTTCCCCAGTGCCTGGGTACAACTCAAACTTCACGAGGTTGGCCCCTACTACACAATGATCGGTTTCGGTTCGATTACCTGGCACGGCATGACGATCAACATGAACACCTGGAATCGGCTGCCACCGGAAGTCCAGGAAATCCTGCTGGAGGTCTCAGCAGACTTTGAAGCGCTGACCGGCTCGAACAATCTGGAACGCTATGCTGACGACGTCGACACACTTCGAGAGATAATTACCGTGAAAGAGGTCGCCCCCGAAGTGACTCAGGCCTGGGCGAACTCACTCCAGGACTGGCCCAGGGAAGTGGTCGCCGAACTCGAAGCGGCTGGCCTTCCGGCGAAACTCGTGCTCGAGACTGCACTGGAGTCTGCGGAGCGTCGCGGACATACCTGGCCGGTGCGCTACGAGCTCGAATAACAACAAGAACTTCGTCGCTTATCGACCTCGTACGCGGCCGAGCGCACGGGAGCTTTCTCAAGAGATGAATATGACTCGCAGGGTGCGACAACAATGTCGATCGTCAATCTAAGCGATAGATTATCCAAGTTCCTGCTGGTACTGGCGGCCGGTTGGGCATTTATTCTCACTTTCTTCATCGTCGCGGATATCGTCGGTCGTAGCGTCTTTGACGCTCCCGTGTACGGCGTTCGTGAGGTCGTGATGAATTCGATCGTCATGATCGTTTTTCTTCAGGCCGGGTACGCAATCCGCAGCCGATCTATGCTGCGTGCAGATTTCCTGGCACAGAAATTTCCTCCACTCTTCGGACGCATCGTGCTCGCTATCGGCTATCTGCTGGGCGCCGCCTTCTTTCTGATAATCCTGGTGGGCGGCTGGGATATGGCTGTGCACTCCTGGGTTGCCGGCGAATACGAAGGCGAAGGGGCGTTACGCGTTCCGGCCTGGCCGACGCGCTTTACGATTCTCTTCGGCAGCACGGTTGCCTGCGTGAACTATCTGCTCATGGCATACCTCGATGTATTTCATCCCGAGGATCTCGACGCTGAGGTCGATTCCGAGGCCCAGTTTCATGGTTAGCCCGTAGCCGCTGATGTTCGAAGCCAATATAGCAACGGTACTCATCGTCAGCCTGCTGGTTATGGTCGCTCTGGGCGTCCATATCGCCATCGCGCTGGGCATGACGAGCGCACTCGGTGTCTATCTCGTTACGGGCGGGAACTTCGATGTCGTCCTCAACATGCTCGCGAGCACCGCCTATGAATCACTGCGCTCTTACGAGTTCGCGGTAATTCCTTTATTTATGCTCATGGGAGAGTTCATCGGTAAATCCGGCGCGGTCACCGATGTCTATCGCGCGATTCACCGGGGACTGCGACGTATTCCGGGACGCCTGGCGGTGGCGACACTGTTGGGAAATGCGATTTTCTCTTTCGTTACCGGCGTAAGCATCGCCTCAGCGGCAGCGTTCTCTCGCATCGCGTATCCGGAGATGAAGCGCTTTGATTATCACAACGGCTTCGCGCTCGGCGCCATCGCCGGATCAAGCTGCCTCGGCATGCTGATTCCACCGAGCGTTCTCATGATCGTCTGGGGACTACTGACCGAACGCTCGATCGGCCAGATATTCCTCGCCGGCGTTCTGCCGGGGCTGTTACTGCTAAGTCTGTTCGTCCTGTACGTACTGGCCACGGCGATTTTTCGTCCGAGCGTCGTCGGTGGCGACAAAGAGATCGCGGCTGAACAGACTGCGGACGACAAGGGCGAGCCCGACGCAAGCCCGGCGCAGGTATGGGGGAGCGCTCTGGGTATTATTCTTGTTGTCCTGTCGGTCCTGGGCGGTATCTGGTTTGGAATATTTACGCCGACGGAAGCCGCAGGTGCAGGCGCGTTCATTGGACTCGTGATGGCTCTTGCCAAGGGAATGCGTTACCGCGGCGTCATCGATTCGATACTTTCAGTTGGCCGTACTTCCGCTCCGATACTGCTTCTCCTGGTCGCTGCGTCACTTTACTCACGCACGCTCGCGATGACGGGCGTATCCAGCGCGATTCAGGGCGTGTTTCTCGGCACGGATATGCTGCCGTGGATGATCCTCGCCGTCATGGTGGGAATCTGGTTCATATTGGGCATGGTCATCGATTCAATCTCGATCATGTTGCTGACAGTAACGATCTTCGAACCCATCGCCGTGAATCTCGGTTACGATCCGATAGCGTTCGCGATAGTGGGCATCATAGCGATTGAGGCCGGACTGCTGACTCCGCCTTTCGGTCTTCTGGTATATACCGTGAAAGCGGCGATACGGGACGAAGATGACGGTATTTCAATTATGACGATATTCAAAAGTTCGACGCCCTATTGGTTCATCATGCTTGCCGGCATGATCGCTATCGCGAACTTTCCGCAGATTGCAACTTATCTACCGAGTCTCGTGTTCTAGACTCGGAAGGAGCAGACGAATGTCCAGACGACGATTTCTCAAGGCCTCAGCACTACTCGGTGCGAGCTCAGTAACGGGGGGGCTAGGGCTCTCGAGCGCCAGAGCACAACCGTCGGTAACAGAGCCGTGGCGAATCATCATCGCGGGGTATGGTCCGTCTACGACGAGTTTCAGCCGCGGCCTGGACTTTATCGGCGAACGCCTCACAGCGCGCTTCGATGACTCGGTAGAACTTCGCTATATCTACAACGTCTCCGATGTCGGGTACCGCGGTGCAGCCGATCTTCATTGGATGGTCGAGTCGGGCGTACTGGGACTCGCGTACGCAACGATGTCTACCGGAATCCCGGCGCTCGAAATAGCGGCACTACCGTTTCTGTTTCAGGACACGCAGACAGCTCGCGCAGCAATGGATGGACCGTTGGGCGAAGCAGCAATACGTAGCATCGAAGAACAGAATAACTATCGCGTCCTCGGGTTCTTCGAGAACGGCTTTCGGCATGTATCGAATGATATCCGACCCGTCCACACACCGGACGACCTGAGCGGTCTCAGCATCAGACTCCTGGGCGTCCAGGAACGCACTTTCGAACTGCTGGGCGCCGAGCCGCGAACAATGCCCCTAGCGGATGCGCTCCCGTTGCTCGAGGACGGCACGATCGACGGTCAGGAAAATCCTTTTGAGAACACGGTCAGTTATGGACCCTATCTCTCGCAGCGCTACCACACGGCGACATTTCACTCTTATCTGTCGCGACCGATCTTCGTCAATCGTGATGTCTTCGACGGCTGGCCAGCGTCCCTGCAATCTGAGCTGCGTACCGCTGTAAGGGATGCGATCGACTATCAGCGTGAGCTTCACGACCAGGCGGAAATTGATTCGCAGGAAATTATTCGCGAGGCGGGCGGAGAGATCGTCACACTCAACGCCGCACAACGCGAAGAGTTCGTTTCTGCGGTTGCTCCGATATATGCCGACGCCAGAAGCCAATATAGCCGGGAACTATTGAGCCTGGTCGATCTATAGACGACTCTGGATCTCTTAGTTCCAGATCGACTATCGGCTATGCCTCTGTCAGGATGCCACGTGTCGACAGGCGCAGTCTACACCTAACGACCAGAATCGTAGATCGCACTGATCTATTCAATCACCCTGAAGACAATTAGCAGAAGCGTCAATCCGATGGATAGCGACGCAACCAGGCCCGTGATCATAAATCCTGTCATTAGCAGATCAAGCATCGAAGGTCTCCTGTTTTGCAGGATAAAGATCACACCTTCAGCGCCCCCAGAACATACGTAATTACCACGCAATACTGCGATCGCGATAATAGGTAGATATCGCAATAGGAAGAAATCGCCAACGGAGGAGAATATCCAGCGTTGATCGATAGAAGGCGAAATACTAATGGCGTGGCTCGAAGCAACAGCGATCGCTGAATGGGTACGTACTTCGTTTATAGGGTACCCACTCGTACTAACGCTACATTCGGTCGGAATGGCAATCATGGTCGGTCTGATCTTCGTCGTGAACCTGAGACTATTGGAAATGTTTCGTCGCATTCCGCTCCAATCGCTGGAGATCATGCTGTCCATTGCATGGATCGGCTTCTTTGTGAACCTTGTTTCCGGACTTATCGTCTTTACGTCGCAGGCAAGTTTCTACGTCACAAGTTCGCCCTTCATCCTGAAGATCATCATGGTCGTTATCGGCGCGCTAACCGCGCGCTACATGATGCCAATTCTTGGTAGCGACTCGACCGGATGGTCGGACGGAACAGTGGTAGTCAACAAGATTCGGATGCTGGCCCTTGGCTCCCTGATCGTGTGGAGCGTCGCAATTACGACCGGCCGATTTACAGCGTACTTATAGAGAGAGGACCTGAGATGTCTACATTGGACTGGATCGCCGCCAACCTGGGAGGCTGGGTTCACGTTCTTCCATGGACATGGCCGATCGCAGAGACCATACACTTCTTCGGCCTCTGCCTGTTGATCGGGTCACTGATCGTCATCGATCTGCGACTTCTGGGGATTAACCGCTTGTTACCCGCGGTCTCTGTTGACGACCTGTTGCCGATCGCTTACGTCGGTTTCGGGCTTAATCTGGCTACGGGAATTCTCTTCTACGTTGGCGATCCCCATCGATATACACCCAATATCGCTTTCCAGCTGAAGATGCTCTTGATATTTCTCGCAGGGCTGAACGCGCTCTACTACCAGATCAAGATTCATCCGAACATGGCGATCCTAAATGGCAGCGCGGCTATGCCGACGAACGTCAAGGTTGTCGGTGCAACGTCACTTGTTCTCTGGTTTGGCGTACTGGCCTACGGGCGACGGATTGCCTACATCGGGACTGGCTAGCCAGAAAGTTACGGTCCGACTTCGTTACCATCCATCGTCTTTAGCGAATCCCAGCCGATAGAGTTGGAACCATCGCGCGACGGATTGCCTACCGCCATGACCTCCATCCCTACCGTGACCGTGTCCTCGGACCAGCCCCGGCGAGTGAGGACGTTTCGGCTACCGCCCTCGAGCATCCACTCCTCCTTGCTGCCATCGGCGGTCATCACTTCAAGGTAGATACGCGCGTGCGGATTCTCGAACCAGAATTCCGTGACAACTCCCTCTACGGCAATAGTCTCGTCAACGTTAAAGAATGCTGCGAATGAGTGATGCCCATAGGCGGCAGCAGCGATAGCGAGCGACCCGGTTACGGACAGTCCGGAAAGAATTAGTTTTTTCATTGAACGCAACCTGCTATGAGTCGAGGTTCGACTCTATTCTATCGAAGCCAGTTCGTTTAGAAAGCCCGGATTTGAAAACATTCGTGGAGAAATCACTCGCTGAGCTACTTGCCGCGCTGCAGCAACATCGCCCAGGATGCGATGAGCAATGCTCCGGCCATATCCGTCACCAAACCCTGATTGAGCAGCAGTATGCCTGCGGCAGCCGTCACGCTTCGGCCTACGCCGTCGAGCGGCATCCTGAAATAACCGACGATCGACGTTGCAAGAAAGAAGACACCAGCGACGCCGCTCAGGCAGGTCGTTACGATTTCAAAAACTGATCCCTGACCCAGCAGCGCCGGTCCATAGAAGAAGGCGAACGGCAGCAGGTAACAAACCAGACCGAAGCGAAAGGCCGTCCAGCCGACTTGATTGATATCGGCGCGCGCCACGCCGGCGGCAACGTAGGAAGCCAAAGCTACGGGTGGCGTAATAGTGGATACGCAACCGAAGAAAAACACGAACATATGGGCGGTCAGGAGTGGCACACCCATGTCGGCGAGTGCGGGGGCAACAACCGTTGCAAGAATCAGATACGCGGCCGTCGTCGGCAGACCCATCCCAAGAATAATCGCCGTGATCATCGTGAGAATCAGTCCTATGAGCGGAATACCGCCTGACATCGAGATAATGAAACTTGAGAGCTTCGATCCAAGTCCTGTCGCAGACAACACCGCCGAGATAATCCCCGCGGCTGCGCACGCAATCGATATCGGTATTGCGTTGCGGACGCCACCCGCCATTGCTCTTCCGATTCGTTGCCATAGCTCACGGTTAATACGCCGAGAAAAAAGTAAATGGACAACAAGAAGCAGCACGATAGCGAAGAAGGAAGCCTTCACCGGAGAGTATCCCGCGATCATCATCCCGATCAGCGTGAAGAACGGGATAACAAATGCTGCTCCGCCAACGATGGTCGCCGTTAGCGACTTTAGCGGCACGGCTTCTGCTTCGGTTATCGCAAGATCGCTCTTCACCGCCTGAAGATGAACGACAAAAAGTACGGAGACGAAGAACAACAGCGCTGGTATGAGTCCGGCCTTCATGATGTTGACGTAGGGCGTGCCTACAATCTCCGCCATAATGAATGCAGCGGCACCCATGACGGGAGGCATTATCTGCCCGCCGGTCGACACGACCGCTTCTATAGCTCCGGCCTGATGCGGTCGATACCCTTCCCGCTTCATCAAAGGAATCGTGAACGAACCCGTCACCGCAACATTTCCGGCAGCCGAGCCGGAAATCATGCCGAGTAGCGTGCTGAAGATGACAGCCGTCTTTGCCGATGCTGCGCGAAACCCCTTGGTAACCAGGTTTGAGAGCCGAAAGAAGAAATCTCCCGCACCGAACTCACTCAGGAACGACCCGAAGATTGTGAACAGGACGATATAGGTTGACGCTACACCAAGCGGTATCCCATAAATCCCCTGACCGGAGTGCGCGAGAAAACCGACAAAGCTCTCGAAGCGAATTCCACGGCTATTGAGTAGCCCGGGAAGATACGCAGAAATAAACGGATAAATAAGAAATACAGATGCGATAAGCGCGAGGACCCGACCGACAGTTCGACGCGCAGCCTCCATTACCAGAACGACAACGATGGTCCCCATTACGATATCGAGCTGATTGGTAATTCCGCCGCTTAACGCGATCGCTTCCCAGCGAAACAGCAAGTAGGCGCCCGTTACCAGCGAGGCCAGTACGAGAACCGCGTTTACTGCTGCCCTGCCGGAACGCGAGTCACTTTCACTATCGCTAACCCTCAGGAACACGAGTGCCAGCACAATCATCAGGTGAAAAACCCTGACGACCAGCGTCGATACGAGCAGAAGGCCCGAGACGCTTAGAAGGTGAAACAAAGCAAGACTGAATGCCAATACCGCGGTGGCATGTTCACGGTAGGTAGTGGAGCTACTCGACGACACGGACACGCCTAGACCAGGCTTACAAGCCGAACCGGAGCGACGCGCACCGGCTAGGGCTGCTCAAAGAAGCGGGCGGCACCTGGATGCAGAGGAATTGGCAGCCTCAGGCTTTGCTCAGGGTTGATTTGCTGCGCTATCGCATTCGTACTGCGCAGCTCATCCAGATTGCCGTAGACGGCGTTGACGATTTCGAACACGGTATCGTCCGACTGCTCGTTGCCGACGACCAGAATATTGTCTACGGCCAACACGACCGCGTCGGCCGCGGTGTTATAGAGAGACGCGGGAACGGTCATGGTGTAGTAGTAAGGATTCGCCTCAATTATCTCTTCGAATACTTCAGGTTCGATCGTGATAAACCTTAACTCCTGCGTGGCTCGCGTTTGCATGACGGCTGCTGCGGGAATTCCCGCAAGAGCGAATGCCGCGTCGACATTTCCGTCACCAAGTTGACTGAAGCCGTCCGTATAAGAAAGAAAGCTCGGGACGATATCGTCGAAGGTCATGTCGTAGGCATCGAGTAGTAGTCGTGCAAATGCCACCGTTGTACCGCCGGCCGGCCCCAATGCGACGCGTCTGCCACGCAGATCTGCCATCGTACGGATATCGGAATCTTCCTGAATAACGAGATGGAGCATACTCGGGTGAAGCGCGCCCGCCGCGAGAATCCCGAGTTCGGTCTCGTAGGGGGGCTGGCCGTGAAATCCGAAATAGGCCAGATCCGCGTTGGTCATGCCAACCTCGATATCGCCAACGGATACCAGACGGGGATTCTCGATCGCGCCGCGAGTGACGATCGGTACCATCGTTAACTCTTCTGCGTGCTGGGTCACGAGATTCGCGATGCCCTGCCCGATCGGAAAGTAGGCTCCACCGAGGGTCGCCGCACCTAGCTGGAACTCCGTTCGGGAATCTCCCGGCGCGCACGCTACGAGCACACACGCGCAGAGCATGTAGACGATCTTTCTCATATGGATAAACCTATAACCGGGGACGACCCGGACGCTGGCATCACACGGCGATATTACTGTTTTATCTAGCATATCAGATGCTTATATCGATCTCGATCATTTGACAAGGCTGTGCCGATTCCCGATGATGCGGACCGCGCTGGATAGCTCGGAGCCCGAAACGACTATAATTGTGGCTCGAAAACCCCAATACCTGCATTTGTCTCGAACTTAAGCCAGGAACACGCTAAGAGTCTATGACCAGAAGGCGCAAAAAGGCTCAGCGAACTAAGGGGGTTATCGATACGCCGGCCGTCGAACCTGCGGAAACAGTCGACACGATACTCATTGGCGTAGTCGCCTGTTTCGTGTTGTCGGGCTTCGCCGCCCTGCTCTATCAGACTGCCTGGATGCGTCAGTTCTCCGTCGTGTTTGGCACGTCGGAGCTGGCAGTCGCTACAGTACTCGCCGCGTACATGGCCGGACTCGCCCTAGGTGCTGCTGTTGCGGCACGCCTCGTCCACCGAATTACGCGACCCGTTCTCGTCTACGGGTTGCTGGAAGCGGGCGTTGCTCTATCGGCACTTGCAGTCCCTCTCCTGCTTGCGCTGGCGAACTACCTCTACGTCGGTGTGCTCGGCGACCAGCTCGCGCCAGCGGATGCCAGCGGCCTCGGCCAGTCCTTCTTCTACCTGCTTGTCGCTTTCGTCGTGCTTGCTATCCCGACCGGATGTATGGGCGCGACGTTACCGATGCTGACGAAGTACGTCGTTCGAAACGAAGCACAGATCGGGCCGAGAGTTGGCCTACTATACGCGATGAACACGGTTGGCGCGATTGCGGGCACCGTAACCGCCAGCTTTCTTCTGTTGCCGAACATCGGACTCTCCGGGACCGTGTGGGTAGGCGTTGCCGTCAATGGACTCGCATTTCTGATCGCGGCTCGCATCGCGAGAAGGATCTCAGCCGAAGTCAGCGACACCACCGAGGCAGAAACTGCAGAGCCCGACACGAGCGCTGTGCCGAAGCAGGGTTTCCGGTTGCAGAGTCCGAGCTGGATTCTGCCGCTTATGCTCCTGTCCGGTGCTAATACCTTTGCGTATGAGGTGCTCTGGACGCGATTGCTTGGTCATATTCTGGGCGGCAGTATCGCAGCCTTCGCGACGATGCTAGCCAGTTTCCTGAGCGGTATCGCGATAGGTAGTGCCATCGCATCCAGGCTTTCCAAAAGTCGCGAACAGGCGTTGAACGGATTCATCGCCGCTCAGATCGGTATCGCTATTACGTCTGTAGTGACCTATGAATACCTATACCTGTTAATTCCCGACACGATGGGATTGACGGGTAATGTGATGCTCGCAATAGCGATCCTTCTGCCCGCGACATTGTTTGTCGGCGCTACCTATCCCTTCGCCGTACGAATTCTTGCTCGGGATGAACACGACGCCCCATCGTCGTCGGCGCGGGTCTACTCATGGAATACGGTCGGCGCAATCGTGGGCGCAGCAATCGCCGGCTTTATCCTGATCCCGATGCTCAGATATGAAGGCGCAATCGAGCTGGCCGTTACTATTAATGTCGCGCTCGCTCTTGCGGCGAGCGTTTTCGTTCTAAGCAGGCAGCTGGTGGCTGCCGCTGCGACAGTAGTGATTCTCCTGATCGTCATATTCGTCTATGAGCCGCTGCTGCCAGAAGAAATACTGAGAACGTCGCCTGTATCGGATAACTCCGCGGGAGAGATTCGCTACTACGAGGTCGGCCGGTCGGCAACGGTCCTGATGCTTGAAGAAGACGGTTTCATAAATCTGCGAACGAACGGCCTGCCTGAGGCCGCAACGAATCTTCAGGGCGCACCCCCCTACCTGAATAGTCAGCGCCTTCTCTCAACCTTACCCGTTCTGGCAAGACCCGATACCCGCGATATGTTGATCGTCGGCTTCGGTGGTGGTGTCGCAGTCGAAGGCATTCCGCCATCGGTCGCTTCGATCGATGTCGTCGAACTCGAGCCGAAAGTAATAGACGCCAGCCGGACGATTAGCGGCGAGAGACAGATCGACCCGCTTCAGGACGATCGCGTGAATATCGTAATCAACGATGCGCGTAGCTCGCTGGCGCTAACTTCAAAACGCTACGACGCCATTGTTTCCCAACCGTCCCACCCATGGACGGCCGGTGCCTCACATCTCTATACGCGGGAATTCATGGAGCTCACTCGAGACCATCTGAATCCCGGCGGCATCTTTCTGCAGTGGATGAATACGCAATTCGTTACCGAAGACCTGTTACGAAGCCTCTGCGCAACACTGCTGGAGGTCTACCCCTACGCCAGTGTTTACCAGTGGCAATCGGGAGTGCTCTTCTTTCTGGGCTCCGACGAACCTATCGAGATCGAACGCGCTATTGCGGAATCCGGCAGACCGCTTCACGACGACCCGCAGCACTACATTGAAAAAGGCATCGCTTCTGTCGAGGACGTGATGATCGCGCTGACGATGGATCAGCGAAATGTTGAACGATTCGCCGACGGTGCTGAAATTCTCACGGACGACTTTAATCTGATGGCAACGGAATCGGCCGCTGCGATGGAACGAGACGAAACTCTGGATTTCAGACAGGCTGCGGAATTATTTCTACCGTATAGCCCATTGCTACAGGGCGACAGTTGGGTGCACAGAGATTTTCCTACCGACCTTCAGTTCTCATATATCTCAGATCAGCTTGAGCGCAAGGGTTATAAGCAGCAGGCGGTCGATCTGGCGAATACGCTGCAGGAGATCAACGATCCTGAAGCACTCCTTCTGATTGGCATGGGCCTGGACCGGCAGGGCGAGAATCTGCAGTCACAGCGCGTGCTGCTCACAGCGGCGATCGAGAATCCAGGCAGCGTCCAGACGCACTACGCAATCCTGCAACCCTGGCTGTCCGCACTGGCGGCCGGTGAAGCCCCCGAACACGCAACAGAGCTTGCCGCGCAGACAACCGGCTCCGTAGCTGCTGTCCTGGAAGGATGGGAAGCGGCCAGAGAACAGAACTGGCAGGCGATAGTCGATCTAGACGATATCCTGGCGACCACAAGGCCGACCGATCTTTGGTATCTGGAGGCGGTCAAACTGAGATCCGACTGGCGAATTAAGGTCACGACGCCAGGATTTCAACCGCAACTTGCTCTGGAGGCGCTGGGCCTGATCGACAACGCCATCGCAATCTACCAGGATCCCGATTTCTACAGTAATCGGGTTGCCGCTGCCTTCGTCGCCAACGATCCGGCAGTTGTAATAGAGACGGCGCGACGATTGATGTATATCTTCAACGACAGCGCCGATCGAATCGAGAACGACGTCTTCGACGCTCCACCACAGGCATATCAGGTCACGCTAAGTCAAATAGAGAGCGTGCGAGCAATCGTCGATGAGATCAGACGGCGCCACGATATCCCACGGTATAAAACGGATCAGCTCGATGCTTCGATGCGTGCGACGACCCAACGTATCGAAGCGCTACGCGACGCTCGTTCGAACTAAGCGGCTATCTGCCGCGGCCCTGCTGGGCACCCTGGCGAATGGGCCGGCAACGATGACCGGGCCGCGTCGGGTCGCAAACGTATACGCGGTCAAAATATTCCTCCCAACGCTCCCATTCACGATCACGTGGCTCGGACTTCCATACCTTACTCAGTATATAGAGCTGCTCGAGGCCCAGAACGACCTTGTTCAATGAGGAGAGCACGCCATCGGGTAGCTGGCATACCTGCTTCCAACTGAACATGGGATAGCCGTTCTCCAGACTGTCGTGAAGAATTTCCGACTCGAGCTCATCGCAGCTACCTCGATTGCTCTCATAGCGTAAGTCGTATACCTGCCGCGGCTCCGTAACACCTGCTGTTGTCAGAAACACCTCCTGACGTAGTGTCTCCTCCCAATCGCTCGGCTCATCGCCGGTTGGGAATATATAAGTATCGATCATCTCGTCCGTAGTACGGTGGTAGGGATACCACTTGTCCGGAATCTGGAAGATCATCGTTTCCTTCTCGACATTCGGAAACTGCGGCTCCTCTCTGCCACCACCGCCGCCTCGTCCCATTTGCGCCGACAAGATGTTCGACCAGAGTAGCAATAGAGCCGCGGCAAGGAGCGCAGCTGAATTGAGACAAATTGACGACGATGCGAACCTCATAATAACGCCTATAATAGCGTCGCGCGCCCGGGATCAGTAGTGTCCCGAAGATCACAAGTACATCAAACAGAGCGAATCGACGGAGGAATGCATGGGTGTAAGAAGAGTTATTACGGGACACGATGAGAACGGCAAGGCAATCGTAATCTCTGACGCGGAAGCAACTAATATCGTCCGTCCAGGACACCGGCCGGGCGTAGCAATCCACAATATCTGGATGCTCGACTCCAGCCCTGCCGAGATCTATGGGCCGGAAGACACGACGACCGAGACCATCGGCCTCCTGCCGCCCCAAGACGGATCCGTATTTCGAATTATCGAGTTTCCACCCGAGGCTGTCTGGATCGATGACGTCGATGCAAAAGCAGCAAAGGAAGCCTGGGCATCTATCGGTGCTGATCACGTTGGCGTTGAAGACAAGCCGGCTCACCCATTAATGCATCGAACGGAAACACTCGACTATTCGTTATGCCTGGACGGCGAGATTTATATGGTTCTCGACGACTCGGAACTACTGATCAAAAAAGGCGACACTGTCGTACAACGAGGGACAAACCACGCCTGGAGCAATCGCTCCGACTCCGTGTGCACGATGATGTTTGTGTTGGTCGATGGAACGTTCGGAGCGCAGGATTAAGAGGCGTAAAACGCAGTGTTTCGCAAGTTTTTTTACACAACAAGTTTTTTTACACAACAAGTTTTTTTACACAATGTAATACCCTCACTAGTCAATAGTATGGCGGCTTACAACGCTTAGACTCAGTCTTTGATTGCACTTAATCCGCGCGTCCTGTACAGTTCGTGGCCGGCTTGCGACAATAATCGATGGACTGACTATGGATCTGATCCCGACATCTGGGCCGCATCTGCACGTGCTGTTGAACCACTTCCCATCCGTTGGGACTGTTATCGCGCTTGGCCTTTTCATCACCGCTTATTACCTGAAAAGCGATGACCTGAAACGTGTCAGCCTCGTGTTGGTTCTGCTGCTCGGCCTCATCGCTATTCCGACGTACATCAGCGGCGCCGCCGCAAGATGGGCAATTCAGGGCAACGACGGGATTTCGCAGGAAGTCATTACGGCTCACATGGACGTCGCGCTCATGTCGTTCACGTTCCTCGGTATAGCCGGCACGCTCGCGTGGTTCGCGCTATGGCAGGAGAGACGTTTTTCCAGCGCGCCTGCCTGGAATGTGATTGCTGTCTTCGTTACGTCACTTATCTCGTTGATGTACATGTCACGAACGGGAAATATCGGCGGACATATCAATCATCCGGAACTCGGCACGATCGAAGTAACGACCGCACCGGGTGAGGGCCTGACCGCTAGCGTCGAGAATATGATTACCAGCGTAATCTGGGCCTGGCCTGCGATGGAGGCAGCTCACTTCATCGGCATGGCACTAATTTTCGGTGTCGTACTGCTTGTCGGATTACGAGCACTGGGTGTTGCGAAGAATCTACCGTTCAGCGCAATGCACCGTCTGCTGCCGCTCGGCGCCCTGGGACTACTCGTTAACATCATTACCGGGTTTTTCTTCTTCATCGCCGACTCCGGTCGATACGTCGCAATGGACGGCTTCCCGCTGAAAATTATCGCGTTAATGATCGGTGGCGTTGCGATTATCTATTTCACTATTTTCGACGACGCCTGGTCACTTAAAGCCGGCGACGATGCGTCGCTATTGTCCAAGGCGATAGCTGCTGTGACGATAGGCTCATGGGCTGCCGTACTCGTGTTCGGGCGGCTTTTACCTTATTACGGGGACGGAGGCTAGATAATGGAAAATCTCGCATTACTCGCTTTTATCTTTGTCGTCAGCATACTTGTCGTCGTCTTCGCTGCCGCCTATTGGGTCGATACGGTCGCCGATCGTAACGACCAAAGTGGCAGCTGATTGTTCTTATCCTAAGAGGTAAGCGGGAGCATTTATGGGGTTTCTAAGCTGGCTGGAATCTACGGCCTACTCCGAGTGGATCGTGTCCGGATTGACGGGCTGGCCGCTCATGCTATCCATGCATGCGGTGGGTCTGGCCCTTATCGTTGGCATGATGTTTACGCTCAATCTTCGCGTGTTCGGTTACTTCAAGCCAATTCCTTTTACCGCGCTCGGCGGTCTGATGGGCATCGGCTGGGTCGGCATCGCATTGAATATCTTCTCCGGTTTATCGCTGTTCATGGCGCAAGCGACGTTCTACATAACCAGCCCGCCATTTATCGTAAAAATCACGTTTATCATTCTCGGCATCGCCAATCTGCATTACATGCAGAAGGTCCTGAAGCGCGAAGGCATTGACTGGGATGCCGCCGGTGCAGCACCTCAGCTGGGCGTGATTCTAGCCGCAAGCTCCCTCGTCTTCTGGACGATCGGCGTCGTTGCCGGCCGCCTCATCGCTTACCTCTAGCGACACCGCCTGATCAGGCTCCAGCCGGTACTCGGGTATCGAGTACCGGGGGCTAAGCGCTGTCCGGAATTTACGTCGCTTCAGCCGGCTCAGCGAGAGCGTACACGCCGTATCAATATGCCCGTTTCATCAGCAGGAAGTATCGATAGAACTGCGATATCATCTTCTATTGCGAAAATTAAAGCAGAGCGTTTCAGCGCCGAAAAAGGAAAAACAATGCATTCCATATTCAAGGATTTATTGCTCGTCTGCGGCCTGGTCCTGGGAGCCACGGCTATCGCCGAGACGAAAGTCGAAGTGACACTGGCCGATCGGCTCGATGAGCCACGTGGTTTCTGCCTGGATACGCTGGGCTTCCAGACGCGCGCTCGGCCGGAGGCAGGCCTGCAGACTCATAGCTGCTACAGCTATCAGGGCCAGCTGGCCGTCGACCAGGCGTTCGATGGTAATGAGATCCCTGACGGCCGGTTTCGACTGATTGAGTTCGAGCTGTGCATGACATTGACCGGTATCAGCACCGGCAGCAAAGTTTCTCTCGAGCCCTGCGACGGCAGCGAGCTGCAGCAATTCGAGCACAGGGACAACGGACGCACAGTGTCGGTCGCGGCACCAGGCAACTGCGTCACTGCCGGAGAAGGCCCGAGTCGCCACGGTGGCGGTGGGGAGCCGGTACATTTGGCCCGGGATCTGACGCTGGAAGTCTGTGACGGAAGCCGCGACAATCGTCAGCAGTGGCGAACGCGACTCGCAGCCGACTGACCGAACAAACGATAAATGGTAACCCGGCAGTGGATACGTTCGCTGCCAGGTTATCACTCGCTCAGCAGTTTGAATCCATCGTAATGAAACACAGCCCGGCACTAATATGCTAGGGTACTCAGCCGCCGACCCCCACGGGTCACCAAAAGAATAGAAGATCCGAGAGGTTTATCGCTATGGTTAAAGTTCTTGTCGCCGGGTATGGCGTTATCGGTCAACGACTTGCTGACGGGGTAGCCCGGCAAGGCGATATGGAATTGGTGGGCGTTGTCGATGCCGCACCGACACTAAGCATCCTGACGCTTCGAGACAAGGGCATGCCCTACAAGCTCTTCGCTGCCTTCGACGGTGCGAAAGCCGACCTCGAAGCTGCCGGTATCGAGGTATCGGGAACGCTCGAAGAAATATTGCCCGAGGTCGATATCGTACTCGACGCCACATCACCCGGTGTCGGCGCAAAGAACAAGGAACTCTATGCGAAGCTCAGTGTGAAAGCCGTATTTCAGGGCGGTGAGAAGAACGATATCGCGGACGTGTTCTTCCACGGTTACGCCAACTACGAAAAAGGTATCAACGAGGACTTTCTCAAACTGACGTCCTGCAA
>JBJKYM010000019.1:0-27762 GCA_045561025.1 Candidatus Rariloculaceae bacterium | reverse complement strand
TGCCCTCGTCCTCGAACGAGACCGGGCGCTGATCGGTACCGAAATAATTAGTTGAAGCGCCCAGTAGCGCGAAGCTTCGATCGAAGCCGCGCCGCGCCGGTGAATGCTCAAGGCCGCCGAGATCCCACTTGCCCGTCATATACGTCTGGTAGCCGGCGTCCTGCAGAAGTTCAGCCATCGTTGCCCAACCCAGGCTCAAGTGGGTGGAGCGAATGCCGGGCGGGCGCTCAGCGCTGCGCGGATAGCGCTCGAGCGCGTTCGCGATGCTGGTGCCGGACATGAACATCAGGCGAGTCGACTGACAATTCGCTGCCGTATGGAGATTGGTCAGCCGCAGACCGTCGTATGCGAGCCGGTCTATATTCGGCGTGGGTATTTCGCTGCCGAATGCGCCGAGATCGGTGAAGCCGAGATCATCAACGACTATAAAGAGAATGTTCGGTGCCGCAGACGCGGCAGCCACGTCGGTGCTACCGACAGCGCTCTCCGGCCCCTCCGACGAACACGCCGTCAGCACAGCGAACGCCAGGACTACGCATGCGATTCGCATCGATCTCACTTATTCGACTCCGTTATATAGACCGGTAACGTCCTGTGCATTCGCTTTTCAGCCCTGAAGGTGTTCGTAAAGTCAGAACGCGACGATAGCAGAGTAAGCCGCGTCAGAAAGACGCATAAGCAAAAATCATACTGACGGACACGAATGATTCCCTGCTGGTACAACGACGCCACTGCCGCGCAGGAGTTCGATCCGAAGGACCAGCCTGTTGCCGAGACACAACAGATGCGAATCGACGCGGGCATCATGATTCGATGTTATACAAAGCGACGCAGAGTGCATTCAATATCGCTGTTGACTAAACGGGCGTTTCGTTACCATTTGTTTAGAGTTGTATCTTTCATACAGCCACGGACGGCTAAGCCAAAACCTCTGGGAGAGATTAATGTCTACGAGGCGTACGTTACTCAGAACATCCACCGTAGCAGCATCACCCGCTATAGCATTGGCTATCGGGCTCTTCGCTGCTCCCGCAACAACGGCCCAGGCTCAGCTCGCCGAGCAGAACCTTTTGGAAGAAGTCGTTGTTACCGCCCGAAAGCGCGAAGAGTCGCTGATGGACGTCCCCGTTGCTGTGTCGGTACTAACGACCGACTTCGTGCAAGCGGCGAACATCATGGACACCTACGATCTCTACGCCGAAACACCGGGCGTCGACTACGAGGAAACTCGTGAGCGGCTCGGCGGACGAACGACGATTCGCGGCGTCAACCCCGGTTCGCAGAACCCGGTCAATCAGAAAGTCTCCATCTTTATCGACGGCGCGCCGATCTTCGGCACCAACGTATCGATGCAATATATCGATCTGGAACGTGTCGAGGTGCTGCGAGGCCCCCAGAGTGCAGCATTCGGTCGTGCGACCTTCGCGGGCGCGGTCAACTACGTGACGCGTGATCCCGGCGACGAATTCGGCGCGACGTTCAAGCTCACCGGATCCGATCTGGGCCGAACGATTATCGGTGCCTCACTCGACGGTCCGATCACCGATACGCTGGGTTTCACAGCTGACATTGTCGCCGAGGAGTTCGATGCGCCTGATGAGTGGGTCACCAGCGATGGCTTCCGCTCCGGATCCACGAGCACGGATTACTTCGCCGGGAAGCTGAAGTACACGCCTAACGATTTCTTCGATATGGAACTGACCGCTTCCTACCTTGAGGCGGACGACGGACCCGGCAGCGAGTGGCTGGTCAACACGGCGAATTGGCGTGACTGCAACAATGTCGTACTCGGTAATGGGCGCCCCTATCTTCAGGGCGATTTCGATTGCCAGAAGTACCAGCCGGATGCGCCCAATCCGCGGAATCACGATCTCACCACCGAGTATGTCCCGGGCACTGATGACTGGAACGAAGCCTGGGCCGAGACGGTACAGGAACCGGGCGCGGTCCAGGAGCGCACCAGATTCGCAGGCGAATTCAACTTCAACTTCGACAACGGTGGCCTGCTGCAGGCGGTTATCTCCACGGCTGAGGATGACACCCGACGCTGGATCGACGCCGATATGTCGGACGTAAGCACCGTCAACATGGGCGGCTTCAGCTCGATGAATACCAACAACATGGGCAACCGTCGCGGTACCGACAAAGAGGACTTTATCGACGTCCGCTGGCTCTCCCCGGACGACTCGTCGCTGCGTTGGATGGTCGGCGTCTCACGTTTCGAGTTCGGTTACAGCGACGCCGCCATTAACGAATTCAACGCGATCGAGAACCCGGATCTTGGCCTCGAGTGTCTGATCAACAACTGCATGCCGTTCGACCCGACCAGGCGACAGAACCAATCGACTGAAGCAACCGGCGTCTACGGAAACGTCAACTGGGATGTTTCTGACCGAACGACACTCTCGTTCGAGGGTCGCTTCCAGCGTGACGAAAATCTAACGCGGGATGTCGTTAGTGGCGCCTCCGTAACTCAGGTCACGGATTCGTTTCAGCCACGATTCGCTATCAATCACTCGCTCAATGATTCCTGGTCTCTCTACGGCCAGATCTCCCAGGGAACAAGCCCGGCCGTTACGACGCCCGAGATGATCAACCCGACGGTACAGGCGGCGAGTGAGGCAGCTATGGCCTCGGGCTTCATCAACTATACGACTGCAACTTTCGCGTCATCCGACGAGGAGACGTTGACCAACTTTGAGTTCGGCATCAAGGGCAATGCGATGGACGGACGATTGCAGCTTGCTGCATCGATCTATTACATCGATTGGGAAGATATGCTGTTGAACGAAACGTTCCGCTTCGGCGGCAACGATCCCGTGAATGGCAGCTGCGCGGGCGTCGCGGATTGCTGGAACGACGGTAGTTGGGATCCCAACGGCGTCATATACGATGAGGACTTCACCGACATTAACGGCGTCCGCGTCAATTCGGGCACCGGCGAGTTGTCGGGTGTCGAGCTCGAGGCGAATTTCCGCGCCACCGACCGTTGGTCGTTCAGAACCATGCTCGCGTTGCAGAACAACGAGTACGGCACGAACTGCGACCTCAGCGGTGCCGATCAGGGTAACAATGGCTTCGGCTTCGCTTCAGATTGCATAGTCCGAGGTGTCCCCGGCTTACAGGTCGCAGGCAACGAGATCGAGCGCAATGCCGACACGCAATTCACGCTCTCGACTTCTTACGTCGCGCCGCTCGGAATAGGTGACAACTGGGAATGGACCGCAAGACTGGGTATTCGTTACGTTGGCGACAAGTACTACGACGTCATCAACTACGCTGTACTACCGGCCACGACGACCACGACCGGCCAGATCTCTTTCCAGAACGATAACTGGCAGATCATCCTCTTCGGCAACAATCTGACCAACGAAGATACACCGCTCGACTTCGATGACTTCAGAGATCGTCGTCCTGGTGGCACGGGTGGAGCCAATCACAGCTGGCGCTATCGTCCACGACTGCCGCGAGAAGTTGGCGCACGCCTTAACTACACGTTCTAAGCAACACTCGCGCTGACGTTACGTATGAATGAGCCCCGGTCGACGCAAGTCGGCCGGGGTTTCTTTTTACCTGGGGATAGGTTGCAGGCGGTATCCCGCCGGCGATGACTCGCCGGGATTTACCAGGTTTTCCGTAACTCAACATACGGCGGAATCCGGGGAGACCAGGGCTTGCCGCTATCGTCAGCGGTAATGAGCGCGCTCAGCTCCTCGACAACGCCTGTGTACTCCGCTTTCTCGGAGATATTGATCGTCTCGTCGGGATCGACTGCGAGGTCGTATAGCATACGCGCCGTCACGCTGCCCGCCTCGTCGCGCCAATCGGAATAACGGTAGCGATGCGTACGGACTGAGGCGCCATCGAAATAGCGGCTTATCGCCGCCTCCCTGATGTCAATCGACGGATCGGCCAACACCGGCGCGAGACTGACGCCGTCAACGTCGCTCGGCTCCGGCAACCCGGCGAGATCCGCCAGCGTCGGAAAGAGATCGAGCAAACTGGCGATTGCGTTACTGCGAGCACTCGAGTTATCGGGCGTGCGAATGATTAACGGCGTACGCAGGGCGATATCGAACAGCGTGTGCTTGTTCCAGATCGTGTGATCACCGAGATTCCAGCCATGGTCGCCTGACAGAACGACGATCGTGTTCTCATCCAGGCCGGAATCCGACAGTGCGGAGAGCACTTTGCCAACCTGCGCGTCCGCATAGCTCACCGCCGCGTGGTAGGCGTGAATCATGTTTAATGCCTCCTCATCGCTGAGCCCCAAAGGCCCGGTCTGCGGAATTCCCGCATAAGCCCGCAGCTCGGATGAGTTATGGACCGGATTAATCGGCGCTCCCTCCGGAGGCTCACGATATGTCGAGGGCAACGTGAAATCACTACGGTCATACAGCGACCAGTACTTATCCGGCGCCGTGAAAGGAAGATGCGGCTTGCGGAAACCTACGACCATCAGAAATGGTGAATCGAGATCGCTCATGCGCTTCAAATCATCGACCGCTTTCTGCGCGACTTTGCCATCAGGGTAGGCATCGTCGCCGACGTCAACGCGTTCCCAGGTTGGGCCGAACACGCCGGGAGGATTATCTCGATAGGCACGCTGCAGATCGTCACGGCGGGAGTTTCGCTCCATAGCGCTGGACCAGTCTCCCTCGGGATTCCAGGCCGGTTCACTCCACGCGCCTGCGGAATCCTCAGTGACATCGAAGACTTTGCCATTGCTGATCGTGTGATAGCCGTGCTCGTGAAAGTAACCGGGCAGACTCTGAGCGCCCGGGAGTTCCTGATCCAGACGAGAGTCGAACGCGAGAAACCGCGACGTCGTCGGCTTTCTTCCGGAGAGGAAGGCCGCACGCGACGCACCACAGACAGGCACTGCGGTGAACGCGTTTTCGAAGACGATGCCGGTTGCCGCGAGTCCATCGATATTCGGCGTCTGTATGGTCTCGTCTCCATATGCCGCGATCTCAGGCCGAAGATCGTCGACGATGATAATCAGAAAGTTTGGGCGGGCCGTCTCCTGCGCGACCGCCATCTGTACAAAGAACCCGAAAGCGACGCTCACGGCGGCACTAGTAAATCGGCTCATTCGCCTGCGTCTCCGGACGGGATAGCTTGAACGGGTAGTTTCATGATGGCTCCTCATACTCTCCGGAAAAGTATAACCGAGGGCTCACGCGCCTTAACGCTGTACAGACCGGGCAAAACTTAGGCGATACTATGCCTGAAAACTAACGCAGCACCCGAACGAATCAAGTTCGAATGAAATGGAGACGACGATGGCTAGAGCGATAATGATGATGTTCGCCACAATGGTCGCAATGGCGGCATTTGCCCAGGACATGCTGAGTCCGGTTGCCCTGGCACCCAGTGATCTGGAATGGGATACCGCGCGCAGCAATCACAGGGCAACGATATCGGGCAGCAATGAAACGCCGGGCATGTACGTTTACCGGACGCGATTCCCGGACGGATTCAGAAACCAGCCCCACTACCACCCTGACAGCCGGGTCGGGACCGTGATCTCCGGAACACTACATGTCGGCTTCGGCGGCGAAATAGATGAAGCGTCTATGCGTCCCATTACGGCAGGCGGCATGTGGACGGAACCCGCAGGACAGGCCCACTATGTATGGGTCAAGGACGGACCGGTTGAGATCCAGATTGTCGGTGAAGGTCCATCCGGAACGACGCAGGTCGAACGCTAACTGCTAACGCGTGATCGCTGCGCCTTCTTCCCAATCAACGACGCAGTTATACGGTGGAATCTCAGCGCCGGGCGCCCACTCCCGGGTTCTCTCAATTGTGAACGGCCGAGTCGCCATAACCGGATCCGTTATCGTAATCGAGTGATGCAGAAAGCTGCCGTCGTCGGACACCGAAAATCGTTCCAGATAAGTCACCTGATTTGACTGTGGGAACCCCAGATCGGAGTAAAAGGGCCAGTCGACATTCGTCGTTGTAACAAACAACGTGTCGCCCACCCACCGACCCGTCGAATAACCGGTACGCGAGAACTCGGGTTCCGGACTCGCTGCCGTATCCATATAGATCGTTCGCGTCGTATTGTATTCAGCCGCTTCCAGGGTGATGCGGTCACCGTTATCGACAATGTGCAGCGGTGGGGGGTCGAACATCATGTCCGGCATCCCTTGCCTGCAGTCGTTGATTTCACGGTTGTCCGCTACGGGATCGTAGGTTGCGGCGGCTTCGCGGCCCCGCTCAGTGAGCCAGTCCATCGAGAGATCCCTCTCCGGTCCGGCTCCTCTTCCCGTTTCCCACATCCGGAAAATGCTCGTAGCCGTCTCCCGATCTCTAGTGACCCTGGCCGGATCGATGATCGTCGAGGACCCGTCGCGGACCATGACATTCGACCACCTGAGCGGACGATCGGAGCGCGTCATTTCCTCGCCGTTCGGTAGCAGCACGTGCAGCGCGCCGAAAGAGCTATTACCGCGTCGCGCTACGAACCCGGCCACTTTCATCGGCCCCAGGAAATCCTCAGCGGCAAGTCCACGCCCTTCCATTGACCGTGGCCCCGCGCCCAGCTCTACTTCCCAGACCCTCACTTCACCATCGGCTTCCACAACCTCCAGACGACCGCGCGTATGGGGGTTGTGCCAGAAAACCTCCGTCATCTCACCTTCGAGCTCAACGAGTTCGTCCGTATCGTATAGCGAGGCATTCGTGACGGGACCATGATGCGCCCAGAGGCCTGGTGATCCCAGCAACATCACAAGCGTGACGACCAGTCGAATTTCTCTCATCGCGAATCTCCAGATTGAGCTGGGTCGCGCCAGGCGATCGCTCCAGCCGGACTGACCGAGCTTCATGGCGCTTGCAAGCCAGTCATTATGCCCCGCGCGATCGTCGCCAGGCCGCTGTCATAGTAAAAAGGAATCGAATCCAACCTTCAGCTTATCGGAATTGGATAGGGGTTGGAGAGCTATTCGACTAAGCTGACAAGCACAGCAAATCGCTGGCGAGGGAAGCGTCCGGCGGTCCGCGCCAGACCGCGCCCGCAAAGCCTGGAAGCGTTGCGCCGCAAGTATCGAGCAGCTCGACGATAAGGTAATCGGATGCGATTTTTTCTGACGATAGCCCTACTCTGCTTCTTACCGTTCGCGGTCATCGCGCAGGACACTGATCGTCCGAATATTCTGTTCATCGCCATCGACGATATGAACGACTGGATTAGCCCGCTCGACGGGCATCCCCAGACGATCACACCCAACATGGAGCGACTAGCCGAGCGCGGGCTGTTGTTTACGAACGCGCATGCTCCCGCCGCAGTCTGTAATGCAACGCGAACCGCGTTTCTGAGCGGGCTCCGGACATCGACAACCGGCATCTACTTCAACCAGAACGACTGGGAGAGTAACGATGCTGCTACCAGCGTGCGTATGTTGCCGGGCTACTTCATGGACGCGGGTTACCGAACGGTTGGCACGGGCAAAATCTTTCACACCGGGCACAATGACCCCACGTCCTGGCACGACTACTACCCCGCGATAGATCGGGAGCGTCCCGATGAAATCACCCCGCGGGGCGACTTACCGATAAACGGCAACTATTTCGGCGGTTCTACTTTCGACTGGGGACCGATAGTCGCGGAGGATTCTTCTACAACCGACGGGCAGATCGCCGAGTGGATGGTACGGCATCTGAATCAGCCCGGCGATGCGCCCCGCTTCGACGCCATAGGTTTTCGCCGACCGCATCAGCCGTGGTTCGTACCCGAGAAATACTTCGACATGCATCCGTTGGAAGACATCCAGCTTCCGCCGATCGTAGAAAACGATCTGAACGATGTCCCGGACGCTGCCCTGCGAGGCAACTTCGTGACCGAAGGCGCCTCTATTAACGGTCAGACCAATCGCCAGCTACACGAGTGGGTGCTCGCTTCCGGCCAGTGGCCGAATGCCGTGCAGGGCAATCTCGCGAGTATCAGTTTCGTTGATGCGATGCTCGGGCGCGTACTCGACGGCCTCGACGCCAGCGGACGAGCGGACAATACGATCATCGTCGTCTTCGGTGATCACGGTTTCCATGTCGGCGAAAAATCGTCTTACGCGAAGAAGACGCTGTGGCGCGAGTCAACCCGGGTGGCGATGTTCATCGTGGCTCCAGGTGTAACGCAGCCCGGCTCGCGAACGGATGCGCCGGTGAATCTACTGGACATCTACCCGACGCTGACGGAACTCGCAGGGCTACCAACACCTGATCACGTTGAAGGCACCAGTCTGGTCCCGCTACTCGAGGATCCTGATGCGGACTGGGACCGGCCGACGGTTACGACCAATGGATTCAGTAATCACTCCGTTACCGGACATCGTTACCAGTACATACGCTGGTCTGACGGTTCCGAAGAGCTTTACGACTTTATCGAAGATCCGCATGAGTTCGAGAATCTTGCTGGTCAGCCCGATATGACGAGCGTTAAAGCCGGGCTGGCGCAATGGCTGCCCGAGCAGAATGCCCCTGACGTACCGAGAGCGAGACGAAGGTAGGGAACAACATGAAAGTGTCGATTCGGAATCAATTCATCACGTTACTCGGAGTCGCCGCGAGCCTGTTGGCAACTTCCATTGCCTTCGCGCATCACGGCACGGCCGGACGCTACGAAGATGAGCTGATGGAGATAACCGGAACTGTCATCAATCTGATGTTTATCAACCCTCACGCATTGCTGGCCGTGCAGGTGGAAGATGAAAACGGCAATCCGGTTCGCTGGATGGCCGAGTTTAATAACCCGCCGTTGATGGCGAGCGAGGGTTGGCATAAAGATATCCTGAAGCCGGGCGACCGCGTGACAATCATCGGCCTGCCAATGAAAAACGGCGCCCCGAGCATTCGCCTCTCGCGCGGCGCCAATGGCGCGAAAGTCATCATGACGGACACAGGTGAAGTGATCTTCACCGAGGAGCCACCGAATCGATGATCAGGAAAACTCATAGTGTTCTCCTTGGCGTGGCGCTTGCAGCGGGCTGTAGCGGGCCCGCCGACGAAGCGGCCGATGCGACGATGCCGATATCAGCAACCCCTGAGCCTGCCATGCCTGTCGCGGCAGCGCCCGATCTGACGCAGATCGCCTATATCAAAGCCTCCAACCCAATGTTCGGTGCTAACTTCGGTGCCGGCGGCTCGGCCATCGGCGACAACGCAGTGTCCCTGAGCGGCGACGGTATGACGCTCGCGGTTGGCGCGCCGTTCGAGAGCAGCAGCTCTGCGGGTATCGGCGGCAACCAGGCGGACGAATCTCTATTCGGTGCCGGTGCCGTCTATGTGTTTGCCAACGAAGACGGCGAGTGGGTCCAGCAGGCCTATATCAAGGCCTCGAATCCCGGCGTCACCGATAACTTCGGATTCGCTACGTCGCTTAGCGACGATGGCAACACGTTGGCGGTATCGGCGCACTTCGAGTCGAGTGCCGCGACGGGTATTAACGGCGATCAGGTCGATGATTCGATCGGCCAGTCCGGTGCCGCGTACATTTTCGTCCGCGACGGATCGACCTGGACGCAACAGGCTTATATCAAGGCGTCGAACACGGGCCACAGGGCCGCCGAGGTGCCCGACGATGCACCGCCGCTGGCGGATGTCGCTTTCGGCCCGGCTTCGGAAGGTGAATACCGTTACGAGGGTTCCTTAGGAGAAGAGTTCGACGACGGGGATCAGTTCGGCGCTGCGCTCGCGCTGACCAGCGATGGCAACAGGCTGATCGTCACCGCGACGGCGGAAGACAGCGCTGCGACAGGCACAAACGGCGATCAGACGGACAACTCCAAGCGCTCGGCCGGCGCCGCGTATATCTTCGACCGCACGGCTGATACCTGGGCGCAGTCCGCGTACATCAAGCCCTCCAACCCGGAGGTCGACGCGCTGTTCGGCTACTCGGTCGCCATTGCCGCGGACGGTAGCCGGATCGCTGTCGGCGCGTACGATGAGGACGGCTCTCCGGACTCGACGAACGAGTTCCAGGATGGCCTGGTTCGGGGCGCTGGAGCCGTCTACGTATTCGAACTGAACGGCAACAGCTGGGACCAGATCGGTTATCTCAAGGCGTCCAACGCAGAACGGGGCGATTCATTCGGTGTCGCCGTGACGATGAGCGCCAATGGAACCACAATCATCGGAACGGCCCAGGACGAGGATGGACTCCTCCCCGGCATCAATAACATTCCGGGGCCAGACCGTAACGACGCCGTCAGACCGACGACCGGGGCGGTCTATGCCTTCGTCGAAAATGAAGACGGTTCGTGGACACAGCAGGCTTACATCAAGTCCTCGAATACCGGCGCCGGCGACATCTTCGGTTCGCGCCTCGACGTAAGCGCCGATGGCAACGTTCTTGTTGTGGGCGCCCAGTTTGAAGACAGCGATGCGCAGGGAATCGACGGACCACAGGATAATGACAACGCGCAGGAAGCGGGTGCGGTCTACATCTTCACGCGTGACGGTGAGACCTGGGCGCAGGAAGCCTATGTGAAGGGATCGAATACCGAAATTTTCGATGAATTCGGGAGCTCCGTCAGTATCAGCACCGATGGTTCGCTGATTGCGGTGGGTGCCTATCTGGAAGACAGCGCTGCCACAGGCCTGGGCGGGGATCAGAGCGACAATTCGATTCCCGACTCCGGCGCAGTCTACTTATTCAGTCGATGAACAACGCGAGATTCAGGAGACTACGGTGAGATCAACTCTTTTCAGATTCGGCTTCGCACTCACTTCAATCGTCGGCGTACTACTTGCTGCAGCTGTAAACGCCCATCACGGCGGCGTTACGAATCAGGCGCTCTATATCGCCCCGGACCCGAACGATCCGGTCGAAGTAGAAGGCGTCATCACGGACGTGTTCTGGCGTGCCCCACACATTCGCTTTCGAATGGAAGACGCCGACGGTGAGACCTGGGAACTCGAAGCCAGTTCGAGCCCGACCACCTTTCTTCGTGCAGGAATAGCCGAGGAAGATTTCATTCAGGTTGGAGACTTCGTCCGTGCGGCCGGGTTCATCTCGCGCCGCGACGACCGGTCGATTGGGCTTAGCAATCTCCTGCTACCCAACGGCCTGGAACATATTGGCGGCATGGCCGGCGCATCCGCGCGCTGGGGAGAAGAATGGACGCCGGAGGCGCTTGACCCGACGAGCGAGAGAATAGCTGAAGACCGTCGCAACGCTGACGGCATCTTCCGCCTGTGGAGCATTCGCCAGGCGCCGCAACCGCGACTGTCCGCGTACCAGCCCTATCTGAACGAAAATGGCAGAGCAATCGCGGACACGCTCGACCCGGAAGGCTCCGATGCACTTGAGCTCCAGTGCCAGACGGGCATGCCGACAGCCATGTTCGAGCGATCCAGAATCCTGATCGAGAATCAGGAAGAGCAGGACCGAGTCCACATATGGATCGAGCAGTACAACACGCATCGCTATGTTCACATGAATCCGGAGACGGCGCCGGAACCCGCGTATTCGAATGTTGGCTACTCACTCGGACATTGGGAAGGAGACGACCTGATCGTCAACACGAGTCATATCAACCACCCGATGTTCGACGAGGGCACTACCCCGCAATCTGACCAGGCGACCTACGTCGAGAGATTCTCGACGCGTGAGAATGGTGAATGGCTGGACTACACGTTCACGATTACGGACCCGGTGATGTTCGCGGAACCTGTGACGCTGGAGATGCCGCGCCGATGGATACCGGGCGTCGACCTGCATGAGTTCGACTGTATTCCCGAATGGACAGACTAGACTGGTAGTAAAGCCGGAGCGACTCGGCGCCTGGACTAGTTAATTGTGTAGGAGAAATCCACATCGCCGTGGCGACGCTCGTCGTTCTCGTCCTGTGCCAGGTACGAGCGGATATAGTCGACGCGAACCTCGGCGGGTGTAACGGCAACGTTCAGATATCCCGAATTCCCAAGGACGGTTCCGGACTCATAATCTCCCCCATTGCGAGCGGTGTAAGTCTCATCCGCCGGATTGGCTACGGTCTGGTAAACAATTCCGTCCAGCTCCTGATGCACAAAAATATGATCGTGGGCCTGAAAGAAGATTGAAACGCCGTGCTCGACCATTAGCTGGTGTACCGGCAGCTCCCAGTCCGGCCGACGCTCGTCGAACTCCCACTCACCCGCTTCGTTGTGCCCGCCCCACTCGTACAGCGCCGCGCGCTCGACACCACCACGACCAGTTCCGAGCACATGGTGCGCGAAGACGAATTTGTACTTCGCGTCGCTCTCCTCGAGCGTTCTCGCCAGCCAGTGGTATTGGGCATCGCCCATCGTGGCTTCCCAGCGGTCTTCCGCCGGTAGCGTCAACTCCAGCCACTCCTCCTCGAGTTCGCTCCACGGCGGCGTGGCCAGCGTACCCATGCCGTTGGCACCCTGACCTGCGGGATTGACCGCAACGGGCGAATGCCAGTAAGGATTGATTGCCACGAACAAAGCATCGCCCCAGGTAAATGCGTAGTAGTCACCGAGTAACCCGATGCCGTCCACGGGTTCGGGATTGCCGGTATAGAAGCCATCCGGCGCAGGAACCGGCAGCATGCGAACGCGGGAACGCCCCGCGTAGATCGCAGCATCATTCAGCTTGGTTCCGAGCAGATTCCGGCGGGCTTCCTCATGGTTTCCGATGATCGAGAAAAGCGCCGTCGAGTTCGTCATCCGGCCGAGAAAACGCCGTTGATCGAGATAGACGTCATCGACAATCTGCTGGGAGAGTGCCGACTTATCGCCCTGAAAGTAGTTCGCCAATAATCTGGAGATATTGAAGTCGTCGCCGAGCATGAAGTACAGGTCTGGCTGCGCGCTCGCAACCAACTCCATCGTGCGGACATAAAGATCCGGGTGGTACATGGACCGACCGGTTCGGGACATACCCGCGGCGCGTTCCGGATGCGTATCCCCCTGGACACCGAATGTAAATGAGCTGCCCGTCGGGCGCTGTGTATGAAACGTATATTCCTCACCCGCGCGATAGTTCTCGTCTGCCGCGCTGCGATAGTTGACGCGGTAGTAGTAGCGGGAATCGGGCTGGAGACCGGTGAGCGCTACTTCCGCGACATTGTCGCCGTTCGCCTCGATGATGGCCGACTGGGACGTGTAACCAGCCGGCCGATCTCCGTATTCGACATAGACGGCGGTGCCCTGCTCGGACAATGCGTGCACCGCTATCGAGTTCGTGGTCGGACGACCGAGAATTATGTTCTCCGTCTCAACCGTTTGGGAGGACGCGACCGAGAATAGTGTTGCAGCAGCCGAACAGAGAACGATAGCCGCCGCCACTGAGACTACGCTTCTTCTCATAACGCCTGCCTAAAGCGGCTGGATCCTGACATTCCTGAACTTCAGAACGCCGCCCGAGTCGTCGTTATATTGCAGGGAGATGTAGCCATCGCGACGATGGGCACAGGGCTGATCGCAGACGTAATCTGCATTCTCGATTTCCGCGGTGACGACACCGTTCAATGTCACGGTTATATGCTCACCTTCCGCCCGGATCTCATAGGTATTCCAACGAGCAAGCGAGGTCATGTGCTCGGCCGGCGATCGATGCCGTACGATCCCGCCGGTTCGATAGATCTGGTTCGGCCGGTAGTCGTGAATCTGTACTTCGTAGCAAATTCTTCCGCCGTGTTCCTCGGGCGCCGGGCAACGAATATAGACGCCGCTGTTGACGCTGCTCGCCACCCAGAAATCCAGTGTCAGCACGAAGTCGTCATAGGGATCTTTAACGACGAGATAGCCGTTACCTTCAGTCGCCTCAACAACGTCACCGGCGATATGCCAGTTGGCATCACCGGTCAGGATAAACCCGTCCAGATTGCTGCCATCGAACACCGTGACCGAATCATCGGAGTCCTGAGACCAAGCCAGAGGAATTACGGATGCGGTCGTAAGAACCAGCGCCGCAATCGTCGTTTTCAATATCCGTGTCATTCTTCTTCTCCGTAGCGACGTGCTATCGAGACGTAAGCTGTTGCACGCTCTCAGCCGTCGAGAGGACGAACTGCAAGATAGCGGAACTCAGTTGCTTGTCCTGCGTGCCGATACTCGGGTTCGGCGAGTAGTGATTGTGGCCTATCAGCTGAACGACGCGCGGCATCTGACCCTGCTTCTCGGTTAGCTCACCCATCAAAGTCACGAGCGATGGCGCGACCCCTGGATTGTCGAACTCCGACACCGTTAGCATCACAGGAATACTTGTGCGCTGGACATTGCCAATCGTGGAGATATTCGGCCATTCGGAGAAGTCTTCACCGAAGTACGAGATGCGGCCTTCGGAGGCAGTCCCAGTATCGGCACCGTAGTTACCGGATACCATGATGACGCCGGCTGCGGCCGGCAGTCCCGGCTCCAGAACGTCCGGCCGGAACGCGTAGGTCGCGGCATGCGCGGCCGCGGCTGACTTGCCTACGACGAAGATCTGATTCGGGTCACCGCCATACTCGCTGATATTTTCTTTGACCCACGCCACGGCCGCGCCAACGTCGTTGGCGCCATCCGGCCACTTCGCCTCGGGCGCCAGACGGTAGGTTGCGTTGACACCCACGAGCCCCAGGCTAGCGAAGTAATCGGCAACGTTACGGTTACCGTCCTTGTTACCACGGACGAAACCACCACCGTGGAAATACACGATGACCGGTCGACCTTCGCCGTTGCGATGGGTGTCGGTATGAACGTCGAGCAGATGCCGCTCATGCGGACCGTAGGCGATATTCCTGGCTACCTCGATCTCATCCAGTTCATAGGTTCTTGGCTGGTCCGTATAGAGTGCGCTGGTTTCACTCGAAGCGACGCCCTGCTCGGTAACCCGACGGATGGCCGCGGCCAGCTCCGCGGGCATGTCGTCTCCAACCTGAAGCGCCTCCTCGCGATCCCTCTCGTCGTGAGGACCCCAGCGAAACTGTTGTCTTGCGAGTATCGCTTCAGAACATGCGGCCAGCGAGATCGACCGATTGTGGTAGACGGTCGCAAGCAGCGCCGGACTATTCGAGATACCGCGCTCGGCCGAGAACGTGACACATAAATCGGGCGTTGATGCTGGCGTCAGCATTCCGTCCGCGCTCATCGCCCACGACTGCTCCGGTGTGTCGGCACAATCCTGCACGTAGAGTTCGCCGCCTTCCTCGAGCCTGTCGACGCCGACGCAGAGGTTGTCATACTCGGTCGCTCGAATCCGGTCCGGTGCTTCCCACCCGAACAACTGGTCCACATTATTTTCAACGTACTTGCAGGCGCGTGAGCCGAGAGATGCATCGCGATTGATACGCTCGCGTGCGCCGGGAATATCCAGACAGTAGCCACGCGCCTCGTTGTCGAGGATCTGAAGACCTCGCAGAAACATTCCCTGAGCGGAGCCCAATGAAGGCGTGCAGAGACCGGCAAAGACGGTCGCGGCAATTGAGATAACGGAGTAACGCTGTTTCGACATGATCATGTCCTCATTCCGTCCGCGTCATCGGCGGCCGGTTCAGTGGCGATAGTTCGTTAGCGTGGCTTATCGACGCTGCAGGGCGTCGGATCCCAACCGGCATCGTTGGGTTCCTTCTTGAACTGATTGCTGATGACATGCTCCCGGGCCAGGAACTCGGGATCGCGGATGATCGCCGTCACCACGAGCCATTCGTCGCCGTTCGGCTCGGTGAAGGTGTAGAAGTGTTCGTCCATCGTCGTGCTGCCGCTATACGGAACACCACTCTTCAACAGGTAACCGGGGAGAAGACGCGAAGTCGATGCGACAAGATAACGGGCGGCATCAGGATCGTTCTGGTCCGCATTGCGGTCACCCTCAGGCGCACCTTCGCGCCCCACCCAGGCTGCTGCGGATCGACCCTGCCGCGATGCTGCAACCTGCTCTGCCGGCGGGGGATCGAACTGCAGAAGACGTGTCTGCTCACCGGAGTCGGTATCGATCTGCAGCGTATCGTCGTCCGCCCAGTGAATATGAAGGCGGCCGGGTATACGCATGATATTGGCCGCACCGTAGGCGCGGCACTCATTGCCGTTCGCGATATCGGCTTCCGGGTTCCAGGAATCCTGTATTCGGCGACCCGTCTCGTTCAGCGGAATCTTGGCTGTCGCGCCCTTCGGCGGCACCCGCATTCGATAGTGCCAGTGCTGCGTAACAACAGAGACCCAGTAACCGGTGGGATCCTGGCCCTCCGGCATCGTATCGCGGCCGCTCAGCGCACCGCCGTCCTGTCCGTACGCGGCGGACCCACAGAGGCCGAGCAGCAGAATCTGCAGTCCTAATAGTCGCAGGAATCGCATGCGGCTAATCGATGTCACCAATCCACTCCCAACCGTCGCTCGGCCGCTTGAGCTGCCGGAGCAACATACGCGGTGAACCCGGCGTTCTTGCCGGACTGCCGATCGCGACAACAACGTCATTGGGGCGCAGGGTTGTTCGCGTCATCGATGATCCCGCCAGGCGATTCGCGGATGTCCATTCGAGAGACCAGGTCTGCGGGTTACCGTCCTCGTCTTCCACGTCGATTCGCAAAAACGAATGTGGGTTTCGCCAGACAAGCTCTTTGACCTTCCCTTCAATCTCGATTCTGTCATCGGCCTGGTAGGTGGCTGCAAACGAATGATGTGCGACGGCACGACCCGCCACTGCGATCAGGAGAGCGCCAGCGACGAGAAAAACCAGCTTTGATTGAGATCGGCGTTTCATCGAAATACTCCTTGGCACGACTAGTCCGCGAGGCCCCGGTAGACGGCCTCGACAAACATGTCCGTTGTCCAGTCTCCACTATCGCTGCCGTAGCGATCGTCGAACCCGTAGGTCGGCCGGGCCTCGAGGACCTCCCGCAGCGACATTCCCTCGCTAATCAGATGCTGAACGCGGTCACGAATAATTGCCATCATGTCGCGGTGCTGCGCGAGCTCGGCAAAATCGGAAATTCGGCCGCGACCGGGGATCACGAGCGTTCCACCCTCGGACCGGCCCGCGGGAACGGCGAGATCAATCAGTGCGTTCAGCGAGGCGATAACCGACTGAATACTTCCACCCGCGTCGACTTCGATAACGGGGTAGGTCTCGATGTTCAGAACAGCACCGGCAACGATAACGTCCGACTTTCGGAACAGAACTATCGAGTTTCCGTCGGTGGTCGAGGGTTGATGCATGATGACGACCGGCTCGTCATTGAAATACAACCGTTTCAGTGGTGTCGAGAAAGTATTGTCGGGCCATGCGCCGTCTTCCCTCATCAGAGACTCGTCAGCGGGCGCTGCCATCTGATGAAAGACCGTGTAGTAGGAAATCACCGACGCTTTGTCGGCACCGAACTGGCCCTGAACGCTTCTGCTACCGGAACCGCGAAACGGCGTGGGAAGTCCTCCGGCGGCAGCGATCGCCGCGTTGCCACCCGTGTAGTCCATCGGGTAGCTGGTATTGACGATGTAGCGGACAGGCTGGTCCGAGAGTGTTTCCACAGCGGCGAGTACCTTGTCCGTCAGCTCACCGCTACCGGTGTCCACCATCAGCACGCCATCGGATCCGACCTGCACGGCTATGTTGCCCCCGGAACCGGCCACCATATAGACGCTGCCCTTGACGTGGAGAACCTGAACTTCACCGTCGGGCGCGCCGACCTGCGGCAGCGTCCAGGTCTGCGCATAACCTGATGAGGCGAGCAGACTGGAGATCAGGAAGACGCCAGTCAGGTCGCGAAGAAAGCTTTTAACTGTAGATGTCATTCAGGGTGTCGATCTGATGTCGGCAGGATCAGGAGGCAGCGACGGCGACTCCATTGCTTCCATCGTGCGGATGTACTCGGGGTACATGGACTCGGCACCGCCTAATCTGGCTTCATACGGCGTGCCGAATAAGTCTGAGCGCTCGGGGTCGAAGGCCGGCATATAGCTCTGGCCCGGCAGAAAATGCGCGGTAGAGCCTTTCGGCACCGCCGTCTCGGTCGCCTCTTCGCAGGGATAGGGTTCCATTCTCAACCCCGGGTCCTTAATCCAGATCAGCGAGCTGCGGGCGTACGGCTCGGTCATGTAGATGGGGTCGTACATGATGACCGTCGCCTGAAGGTAGTCGCCCATTCGGCGCCAGTGTGTCGTGAGCGTCGTCTGGTCGCTGCGCATCAGGCCCCAACGCCTGACATAGTCTTCCTTAACGTGCGTCGTCGTCGTTACCAGGACATCGCCCTGCCACTCGCCGGTCGTATAGCCACTCCAGGTATGCGGGGCATTCTTCGGCGGATGCGAACGGCCATCCATCCAGATCTGCTGCTGCTGCCACTGCATGTAAATGTGCCCGAGAAAAGCCTCGATCGTCTGCGTTGCATCCTCGTATTGGGAAGCGAAACGCACCTGAGCGAGCGGTCCCTCGAGCGAGACGTCCCAGGCGTGGGGCCGGCACACCCACTCGGCCATATCGAACTGCTCGGGAGACCAGGTCTGCGCGCGAGATTTCGCTTCGTCGCTGAGCGGCACGCCCGCCGCGTCGCCGATCATGCCACTACCGTCCTGGTTGTGTGGCAGCGGTCGCCACATATTCGAGATATCGACCTGCGCAGATGCCGTACTGCCAAAGACGCCGAGCAGCAATGTACTTACCGCCAGAATCAGCTTCGGTCGCAGCGTGGCAGAACTCTCGCGCATACCCATCCTCGATATCGTTATTTTTGTCCAGTTTCGAGCCAAAGGTGATTGGCCGGAACTTAACTTTCGCGACTAACCATCACCCCTGATAGCCGTCAACAATAATACACCATCCGTGCATCGCCCCGGCCCGCCGAACGAGCGATAGAAACCGGCTTTCTGGTTTATTAATCAGCGACTTATAGATCCCGAACGAAAAGCTATGAGACCGTGCACGCTATGTATGCGCCCACCGGCGAGCTGCCGGGTAACACCGCGATCGATACGTTTTCGGGTCCCCGTGTTAACGGTTGGTAATGATCTGGGGTGAGTAACCTGCGAGCGATCGTTCTTTAGTAGAATCAGGGGTTAATCGCCGGGCTGGCCACGCTTGGCACCGATGTGCGGCAAACATAGCCTCAACTCATTGAGGGAGAAAACAAATGCGTAAGATGGCGTTCTCAGTACTGGCTATTTTCCTTTGGTCCGTTACGGCACAGGCCGAACCGCGATTCGAAGTCGACCCCATGTGGCCCAAACCGCTGCCTCCTACCTGGATTAACGCTCAGGTTGGCGGAGTCTGCGTCGATTCCCATGATCATATTCTTATCGTCGATCGTCGCAATATCACCGAAGAGGAAATGCAGACGAATCGTCCGGCGGACACATTGATGATGTTCGATATGGAAGGCAACCTGATCAACTCCTGGGGCGACCCCGAACTCGTGCCGCGAGGCGTCCACGGTTGTAGCTTCGATACGGATGACAACGTCTATATCGGCGGCAACCAGGATGCCATCGTCCAGAAGTACAGTCATGACGGCGATCTGCTGCTGCAGATCGGCACGAAAATGCAGTTTGATACCGAAGACGGTACGCGAGAAACAGAGCTTAAGAACTCCAGTCGCGTTTTACTGCACCGCCCATCGGGCGCTGTAGTTGACCCTGGCAACGGCGACATCTACATCTCTGACGGATACGGCAATAAACGCGTTGTCGTCTTCGACGCCGAAGGCAATTACCTTCGCCAATGGGGAAGCCACGCAACCGAAGAAGAACGTGCAGCCGCTACGCCGGGCACATTCGCCGAGCTGGTCCACTGCATTGCGATGAGCAACGAAGGGCTCGTGTACGTCTGTGACCGACAGGGCAGCCGCGTACAGGTCTTCGATAAAATGGGTAATCACATTAGAGACATCCGCGTCGCGAGGACCGACGACTTCGTCGAAGACCCGATTGATCGCGGTACCACCTGGTGGGTCGCGTTCTCGCCGGATGAAGCGCAGGAATACATCTACATCATGAACGGCGCACAGGAGCAGGTGCACGTGCTCAACCACGAAACCGGCGAGAATCTTTCGCACTTCGGGCGACCCGGCCATATGCCCGGTCACTTCACGCACGGGCATACGATAGACACCGATTCGCAGGGCAATATCTATGTCGCGGAGACCAGTTCAGGCCGAAGAGTCCAGCGCTTCAACATGGTGGCGGAATAACGGAAACTGAACTCACTAATACGGCGATGGTGAAGAGAATGCTGCGTTCAAGTATCCGGGTGGGTTTCACCCTGCTCTGCCTGACATCCGCTGTGAATGCACAGCAGATGGATATCTACTGGGTCGACGCCGACGGGGCAGCGGCCACGTTGATTGTGACGCCGGAACGCCAGGCGATTCTGGTAGACGCGGCCTTCAACCGGCCCGGCGACATTTACTCCCACCGGATCAAGGCCGCCATGGACGACGCCGGGGTCGGACAGCTCGACTACTTCGTCGCCACTCATTTTCACGGCGACCATGTAGGCGGCGTTAATGCGCTGGCGGAAATGATTCCGATCATCGAGTTCGTCGACTACGGCGACAGCACCCTGACCTCCGGGCGCCAGGTCGAGAACTTCGAGCGTTACCTGACCGCGGCTGGAACCGGGAAAAGAACGTCGGTCTCACCCGGAGACGTCCTGCCACTTCGCGGCGTCGACCTGACGGTTGTCGCCGGAGACAAGCAGTTCCTTGGCGCACCTCTGGCCGGAGCGCCGGGGCCAAACCCCGTTTGCGAGAATACAGACCCCAGTGGCCTGTACTGCCGGGGCGACGACTGCGCACCGACCGGGCTTGATACCGATGGCGAGGACATCTACAGCCTGGGCTTCCATCTGTCGATGGGCGACTTCCAGTACGTCAATGTCGGTGATCTGTCCTGGGGCGGTTTGCACGCGCTCGTCTGCCCAACGAATAACATTGGCACAGTCGATCTGCTCGACTACCCTCATCATGGCAACAACATCGCGCCGCAGTTCGTATGGTCGCTGGAGCCTCTCGCTGCAGTCTCGAGCACCGGCGCAACTAAGGGTGGCAATCCCGACGGTTACGAAACAGCCGCGGCGAGTCCTGGTCTCGAAGGCTTCTGGCAGATGCATCGTGCTACGGGAACAGACGACGCACACAACACCGAGGCGCGCATGACCGCGAACTTAACCGCCGAGAACGATCAGGCGCACTGGATTAAGGCAGAAGTCAGCGCCGACGGCAGCAGCTTCACGATCACGAACAGCAGAAATCAATACTCAGAAACCTACACCACTCGATAGGGAGATTCCTCATCATGACTACACTGAATTCTTTTAAGCTAGCGCTCGGCGGTGCCTGTGTGCTGGCACTTACAACCGTATCCGCGGAGCCTGTCGTCTACGAAGTAGATCCCAGGCATACCTACCCGAGCTTCGAGGCCGATCATCAGGGTGGGCTCTCCATCTGGCGCGGCAAAGTCGAACGCACAACGGGAACGATCATTATCGACCGGGAAGCCAAGACCGGCTCAGTCGATCTCGAGTTCGATATGGACTCGATTAATTTCGGCCTCGAGGATATGAACGCCCATGCGAAAGCCGAAGATATCCTGGATGTGGCGCAGTTTCCTACGGCAACGTATACCGGAAAGTTCTCTTCGTTTACACGCTACGGCGATCCGACCGGGATTGAAGGTGAGCTTACGCTGCATGGCATCACGCAGCCGGTGTCACTACAGATCGATCGCTTTCGCTGCCAGCCGCATCACAGAAACGTGGAGGACGAAATCTGCGGTGCCGATGCTACGGCGACGTTCAATCGGGACGATTTCGACGTCACTTACGGCCAGGAGAACGGTCATTTGATGTACGTGAATCTTCTGATCACGGTTGAAGCCAAGCGTGTCAGCCCGGAACAGATGACCTCTAACTAGAGCGACCGACCAATCCGAGCGAGGCCTTCACCCCTGAAGGTCTCGCTCGAACTCTACACTTCCGGTTTTCTGCCGAGAGTCGGTGCTCAATCCAATCAACTAACGAACGTAGCGTTCGTCGGGCGTCGGGTTCGCGAGTGCTACCCACTGGCGATCGACTGTCGCGGGCTCATTGAACATTTCCGGATCAATGATCGTTAACTGGTAATCCAGTCTGGTTTGATCGTCACTGACCGTAAACCGTTCGGTCAGTTGTACGTTTTCTGAAAGTGGCGTTCCGTCGCGGCTGACGTAGGGCCAGTTGAGATGGGTTGTCTCAATAACAAGCGTATTGCCTTCCCATCGCCCGGTCGAATAACCCAGCTGCGAAACTTGCGGATCGTCCAGTCCTCCCGATTCAGGCAAGTAGATCGTTCGTACAACCCCAAAAACACCCTGCTCGTAGCGGATCGTGTCACCCTCGTCGAAGAACTCGAAGTTATTGCGGCTATTCATAAAGGCCGGCATGCCGGGCGCTTCACGCCGGACGATCCAGCTGTTTTCCTGGTCGAACGCGGCTTTCCTGGCTTCCCCGACATCTGTCAGTGGCAGATAACTGGTTCGTCCCTCGTCGCCCGGATTGGGGTAGTTACTCCACATGCGGAAGAGGCCGCGGTTCTCGTTTAACGCATCCGCCAGATCGGGTGCCGCTGCGAGAAAGTTCTCGCGCCCGCCAACAGCCTCGTTTGACCAGAACGGGTCCAGCGTTCGCGAGAAGACAGCTTGCCTGCCATCGGCCAGCAGCATATGGGTTCCAAGTACCAGGCCTTCGCGACGGGTCGAACGCTGACCCGCAATCGTAACCTCATCGCCAATCTCGAAGAGTTCATCGGTAACGCCTACCACCCGCAGGTTATTGGCAGCGCCGTAGACCTGAACAACCAGAGTTTCCGTCGCACCGTCATCCGTCGTGACACGCAACGTCAGCTCAGGATGAGGATTGACCCAACGCGCACTAACGAGTTCACCCGTGATCTCCTCTGTCTGGTTGGAGAACTCGGCACGTGAGTGATGCGCGAAGACGATCCCGGGCAACAGCAGTGAACAGCAGATCGCTGCGATGGTTTTCATTACATGTCGCCCCGGTTTGATGAGAAAAAGTAAGCGTTGTCGCATCCGGTCAATTATAGATTATTATAAATTCATAATTTCCAACGACTGAGAAGCCGGAGTTATCGGAATGACAAAAGAAGTAATAACAGATCTTGCCGCACAGAAGACTCTCAACGCCGCGTTAACTCCGATGCGTCTGAGCGAAGTGGTTATCTATACGCAACAGTTCAAGACGATGGTTGATTGGTACGAAATTTTTCTCGGCCAGGAACCCAACGTTCTGACGGCCGACTCAGGTGCCGTCGCCTGGGAAGGCAACAAAGGCGTCGCCTTTTTTCGGATTTACGCCGATTTTCCGTGGACAGAGGTATTCGGAATTTTTGAATTCCCCGACATGGACACTTCGAATCGCGACAAGGTCGGTTACAAAGGCCCGGGTATCCATCATTTTCAGGTGCGGATTCCGGTTTTCGACGACTTTATGCGGAAGTACGAAGCGTTGAGCAACTGCGGTATCGAGCCGAAGCAGTCATTCAATCATGGCCCAGGCTCAAGCTTCTACTACAACGATCCGGATGGCAATTTCGCTGAAATCTCAACGCCGAACTTCGATAAGCAGGAAGACTACCTCGCCTACTTTCAGACCGAGGCGTATCAAAAGAATTTCGACGGCGTAGAGATCGACCCCGCGGAATTTCTGAGGAAATACCGAGATGGTGTCTCGCGGGACGAACTGGTACGAATAGAAGTCTAGAGAACTTACCAGCCTAGCCGCTGACGCTGCGTAGTTTGTGCGTGTCGAACTGATTCTTGAGAATCGACACCAGCGTCGAAATGCCGGCGTCTGGCGACTTCGTTGCGCGATAGACGACGCCGTGCGGTGATCTCCATAGCTCTGCCGCCAGATCGACTCTAACGCAGTCGTTGCTGATCGCCATCGGCAGCTTATGGATCGGTATATAAGCGAGATAATCCGCCTCGAGCAGAAAACTGAAAACCTCTACACCGGGGCTGATCAGAATATTCGGGTCCGGCGTGCTCAGGTCTCGTGCAGCAAAGAATGAGGTGAAGCGGTCCCGTCCGACAGCGGCCCCTCTATTCGCGATCCACGGGTACTTCAATAAATCCTCTGCCGTGACCTTACTGCGTCTGGCGTAGGGATGGTTCTTTCCCGCAATCACGATGAACTCCAGATCCGCCAGATGCATGACTGTCAGTTCCGGGTGCTTTGGAAAATCCAGATCCCCACAGACGATGTCGAGCTTGCCATCAAGCAACGAAGTCAGGTGGTTCGCCAACACGCCGGTCACCAAATCGACCTGAAGATTCGGGTGCCGGTTTTGCAGCGCAGAGACTGCGTCTGGCAGGAAAGCACTCATCCAGACAGGTCCCGCACCGATATGCATAGCACCGCCGGACCCCATTCTTACAGCTTCTATTTCTGCGAGCGTGAGTTCCGCCTCACGTTCCAGCATCCGAGCTCGTCTCGCCAGAATCTCGCCGTACCGCGTCAGCACGACACCTTTGGCCGCACGTTCGAACAACGGCGCTCCGATTTGCTCCTCGAGCTGCCGCATGCTTCGTGACAACGCCGGCTGGCTGATACAGAGTTCGGAGGCTGCAGCGCTGAAGTGCAAGTGCTCAGCAGCTGCAAGAAAGTACCTGATTTTTCTCGATTGGATCATTGCCACTTCCGAGAATGCATCACTATAAGAACGTGCTAGCTCGCAACCTTTCGGATCGTAGGCGCTTCGAACTGGTTCTTCAGGATCGAAACCAAAGCCGAAACGGCGGGCTCCGGCGTTTTTGTTGTTCGATAAACGACGCCGTGAGGAGCACTCCAGAAGCCGGTCTCGATATCTATCCGCTTACAGTCGTATCGGTTCGCCAACGGCAGTGTCTGTTTCGGAATGTAAGCGAGGTATTTGTCGGCGGTCAGGAATCCGAACATCTCAACACCTGGACTAATCAGAATATTCGATGCCGGTGGACTCAGGTTATGCGCGGCGAAGAAGGAACCGAAACGGTTTCGTCCGAGGTAGTCGCCACGGAGAGTGACCCAGGGATAGTTCAGCAACTCCTCAGCCGGTACGCTGGTCTGCTCGGCAAGCGGATGGTTCTTGCTGGCGATAACAACGAACTCGAGATCTAGCAGGTGCACACTCGTCAGTTCGGGGTGGTTGGGGAAATCGAGATCACCGCATAAAAGGTCCACTTTGCCATTCATTAGCGCGGAGAGATGCGTCTCGACGACACCCGTTACCAGATCGATCTGAAGTGCGGGGTGCTCTCGTTGAAGCGCGGCGATTGCCGACGGAAGAAAAACTCTGAGCCAGACCGGTCCGGCGCCGATATGCAAGGCGCCCCCGGAGCCCATCTTGATCGCCTCGATCTCGGCGAGCGTGTGCTCCGCTTCGAGTTCCATAAGGCGCGCACGCCTCGCAAGAATTTCTCCATAGCGAGTCAGGACGACGCCCTTGGCCGCGCGCTCGAAGAGCGGCGCGCCGATACTTTCCTCAAGCTGGCGCATGCTACGCGAGAGCGCCGGCTGGCTGATGCAGAGCTCCGCTGCGGCGGCGCTAAAGTGCAGGTGTTCGGCAGCCGCCAGGAAGTACCTGATTTTTCTCGACTGGATCATAATCCCCCAGCACTAGCGCAAACTCGTAGTTCAGGCAGGATTATAACCTAAGGTTATGCAGGTTTCAGGCGGATTCCAGTGCTCGGCGACCCGAGAATGGGTTCTGGCGCGATCGGCGCATGCTTCATTGTGCACCGGCTACGCCCCGGAGGCGTCTAACAGAGACGGCAGAGCAAGCCTTCATAGTCACTGCAAGATACTGATTTTACTTTCGATTTGCATAGCGATCGAGCGGCAGATCAAGGCGTTTCAGAAGAGGCCCATTTCCGCCGAATGGCGATCGTGACGCTAACTGCTATCATCGCGGCAATCAAAAGCCTGCGACCCTGCCGGTTAGCTGGCTGAACTCTGACCATTGTGTCAGCGCAGTATTGGGGAACAGCTGATGAGAGTTTCTAATCCGTACCTGGCGGGCCTTGCTTGTCTATCCGCTTTACTTACATTGGGATTACCACCAACGGCATCGCAGGCTCAGGACATTCCCGAGTATGTCGTCGACCCGTGGTGGCCGAAGGTACCGTTTCCGAACGCCTGGCTGATCCAGGGCGTCCCCTTTATTACAACGGACAGCAACGATCATATCTGGGCCGTCAGTCGCGCCGACGACATGCGACCCGACGAAGCGATGGCGACCTACTCCCCCCCGCGCGGCGACTGCTGCGTTCCGGCGCCGGAAATCATCGAGTTTGATTCCGAAGGCAACATCCACAACGCCTGGGGAGGACCCGGGTATCACCCGGAATGGCCAAGGCGCCCGCAGTCCGTCGTCGTGGACAGCGACTTCAACGTGTGGGTATCGGCTTTCGGTCAGGGAGACGGACTGATGAAATTTACGCGGGAGGGAGAGTTCCTCTGGGACTTCCCGCACCGCGGACCACGCCCCGCCCCCGGGGAAACACCGCTACCCCGTAGCTACGAAGACAACCAGGCGACCGATGTCCTGGTAAACGGCGTGCACAACTTCGCACTGGATAGTGAAGCGCGTGAAATCTATTTAACCGAGGGCAAACGCGTACTCGTATACGATATGGACAATGGCGATTTCAAGCGTGGCTGGGGCGGACACGGCATGCCTCTAAGTGAGATAAGCAACGAGCGCACGCCCGCATACGACTGGAACGGCGGGCCTCCGCCCTATCAGGAGGCATTCGCGCCAGCCTTGCACTGCACGATGATCTCGAATGACGGCCTCGTCTATATCTGCGAACGCGGTATGAACCGTATCCAGGTATTTACGAAACAGGGCGAGCACGTTCAGGACATCATGGTTGCACCGAATACGCCGGCACGCGGTCCGATGTGCGGTGGCCCGGGGCACGCGACGCTACCGATGTGCGGAACGACATTCAGCCTCGCTTTTTCGCACGATGAAGAACAGAGGTACATGTACGTCGCCGACGGAACCAACCACCGCGTGTGGATCCACGAACGCCTGAGTGGGGAGCATGTCGGGCAGTTCGGCAGTCCGGGGCGCAATGCGGGTCAGCTCTACTGGATCGATGGCATAGCCAGCGATTCACAAGGCAATCTCTACACCGGCGAAGTACTGACGGGTAAACGCGTGCAGAAGTTCGTACCAGCCAACTAACTTACATATAGAGAGCGCGGCGCAGATCGCTGCCACACTAACGCACTGGAGGAGAAAACCGATGCGAACAATAAGAAGCCTGATGATTGTTCTGGCAATCTGGTCGATTGGAGCGACCGCGCAGCCGACATTCGAGGTCGACACCAGCTGGCCGCAGTCGTTACCAGCAGGCTGGATCTTCGCGCAAATTGGGGGCGTCTGCGTCGACTCGCACGACCACATCGCGATTGTTGACCGCAACAATATTACCGACGAAGAGAAGCAAACGAACGTACCCGTCCCCACATTCGTAATGTTCGATATGGCCGGAGAAGTCGTCCACTCCTGGGGTGATCCGGAAGTCGTTCCGACTGACGTTCACGGCTGCAGCTTCGACGCCGACGACAATCTCTGGGTCGGCGGCAACGGCGACTCTATCGTGCAGGGCTACAGCCACGAGGGCGAGCTGTTATTGCAGATAGGTACCAAGCATCTCTTCGATACGACCGATGGCACGGAGGAAGGTCAGTTCACGAATATGAGCCAGGATCGGCTCTATACCCCCTCCGGTGTCGTAGTTGAAGATGACGAAGTCTTTATCTAAGACGGCTATGGCAACAAGCGCGTCGTC
>JBJKYM010000018.1:0-79314 GCA_045561025.1 Candidatus Rariloculaceae bacterium | reverse complement strand
TCCGATACTTGCCTACGTTCTCGACTAGTCCCCGGGCTCCTTCGCAATCCTGAAAATGGCGCTGACCGGAGTCGGCGTACTGGTGCTGGTTGCGCTCGCGAGGTCGAAAGTGTTCAAGGTCGTCCGGGTGCGAACGATACTTCAGGCCTTCCTTGCAGCGTACATTCTCCTCGTAGGATACGAACTCTGGCTGTTACGCAGCATCTTCTAACGCTACAGTAGCCCCTATGAGTTCACGACTTCAGCGGCAGTATGAGTCGTCTCCCCTCCATGGGGCGAACGCCCCGTACGTCGAAGCGCTCTATGACGCCTACCTTGAGGACCCGGCCAGCGTACCCGGAGAATGGGGTCGGCTGTTCAGCGGGCTCGGCGATGGCAAGAATCTCGATGTCGCGCATGCACCGCTGGTCGAAGCGCTGGCGGCGCGGCTCCGATCTCCGGCGACATCAGCGGGTAACGGGCAGGCCGCTGTAAAGCCTGTCGGTACAGCCAGCGAGAAACAGGCTGCGGTCTCCCGGTTAATTCAGGTCTATAGCATGCGCGGCCATCAAATTGCCGACCTGGATCCCCTCGCACTTTGGTCGCGGCACACGCCCGCCGTACTGAAACTCGACTACCTCGGTTTGGATGAATCGGATATGGATTCCGAGTTCTACCCGGGTGGTCTCGCGGGGACCGGCGATGCGCGGATGAAACTCCGCGATATCCTGAAGCTCCTGAAGAAGATCTACTGCGGCAAGATCGGAGCGGAATTCGCCCATCTGTCGCGCGCGCGGGAACGACTCTGGCTGCGCGAGAGATTCGAAGCTGGTATGGCGGATCGTCGCTTTGATGCGGACACGCAGCGAGGAATACTCGCAAGTCTGACGCGCGCCGAGGGCATCGAGCGATATCTCAACACGAAATTTGTCGGCCAGAAGCGATTCTCGCTCGAGGGTGGTGAGTCACTGATTCCATTGCTAGATGATCTTATCCAGGGCGCTGGTGAGCGCGGCCTGCAGGAGATCGTGATCGGAATGGCGCATCGCGGAAGACTCAATGTGCTCGTCAACGTACTGGGGAAATCTCCGCAGGAACTTTTCTCCGAGTTCGAAGGCACTCATGATCCCGCGCTGCGATCGAGTTCCGGAGATGTGAAGTATCACCTCGGCTTCTCGTCGGATATTCGTACCGATGGTGGCAACGTGCATGTTGTTCTCGCGTTCAATCCGTCTCATCTGGAGATCGTCAATCCTGTCGTTGAGGGGTCGGTTAGAGCGCGCCAGGACCGTCGCGGTGACGATGAGGGGAATCAGGTACTGCCAGTCCTGATTCATGGCGATTCCGCGATTGCAGGCCAGGGAGTTGTTGCGGAGACGTTTCAGCTTTCCCAGACCCGGGACTTTTATACGGGCGGAACGATTCACGTCGTTGTGAATAACCAGATCGGATTTACGACCAGCGACGCCCGCGATACCCGTTCGACACCGTACTGTTCGGACATCGCAAAGATGGTTGAGGCGCCCGTGCTGCACGTCAACGGCGACGATCCCGAAGCGGTCGTAGCGGCGATCCGACTCGCTCTTCGCTACAGACAGGCGTTCCACAAGGATATCGTTATCGATCTGGTCTGTTATCGGCGTCTTGGGCACAACGAAGCCGATGAGCCTTCGGCAACCCAGCCTCTGATGTATCAGGCGATCAAACGCCACCCAAGTACGCGGACTTTGTACGGAACGGCGCTCACAGAGCAAGGTGTCATCAACGATGTCGACCTTTCTGCGATGGCGGACGCTTATCGTGACTGCCTCGATGCTGGCCGGAGTCCCAACGAAGAATGCCTCGGGATGATCGGTAATCAGTACACGATCGACTGGAGCCGTTATGCGGGTGATCTCGGTAGCGAGATAGAGACGGCAATCTCGAGCACGGAGCTCGAGAAGTTGTCGAAGCGGGTAAATACCGTACCTGAGGGGTTCAAGCTGCATCCGCGTGTCCAACGAACACTGGACGATCGAATTAAAATGGCTGCGGGCACGTTACCGATGGACTGGGGGTTCGCCGAAACTCTCGCCTATGGAAGTCTTCTCTCCGATAGCTACCACATACGACTGATCGGTCAGGACAGCCGTCGCGGGACGTTCTTTCATCGGCACGCCACTTTTTTCAATCAGAACAACGGCGAAGAATTCACGCCGCTCACACACATCGCAGAGAACTCGAGTGCGTTCACGATTGCTGACTCGCTGTTATCGGAGGAAGCGGTGCTTGGATTCGAATACGGTTACAGCACAACATCGCCCGACTGCCTTGTCATATGGGAGGGTCAGTTCGGCGACTTTGTCAATGGTGCGCAGGTCGTTATTGATCAGTTCATCAGCTCCGGGGAAGCGAAGTGGGGCAGGCTTTGTGGTCTCACACTTTTTCTGCCTCACGGTTATGAGGGGCAGGGACCCGAGCACTCGTCCGCTCGCCTCGAACGGTTCTTGCAGCTCTGCGCCGAGCACAATATGCAGGTTTGCGTCCCTTCCACGCCGGCGCAGATGTTTCATATGCTGCGCAGACAGTGCCTGCGCCTCGTGCGCAAACCGCTGATCGTGCTTACGCCGAAAAGCCTGCTCCGCCATCGCGCGTCGGTCTCGTCATTGGAAGAACTGTCCGAGGGCTCGTTTCAGCCGCTGATAGACGATGTCGATGCACCGCCACGCAAGAATGTCGAGCGGCTGATCTTCTGTAGCGGTAAGGTATATTACGATCTTGCGCAGATGCGGCGGGATCGCGAGATTTCCGGCGTGGCGATTGTTCGTCTCGAAGAACTCTATCCATTTCCTGTAGAGGACTATGCGCGTACGCTTGAGGCCTACCCGAATGCGACCGAGATCGTCTGGTGTCAGGAAGAACCCCAGAATCAGGGCGCGTGGTACCAGATCAGGCATCGATTACAGAGACCGCTACGACAGGAGCATCGACTGTTTTACGCGGGGCGACTCGGTGCGGCGGCGCCGGCGTCAGGGATACATGCGGTGCATGCAGCGCAACAACAGGCGCTCACCGCTGCAGCGCTGGGAGCCGAAGAGCCGGATGATGACACGGAGTCGACGAATTTGATGCGCGTAGGAGGGTTGGATGAGCATTGAGGTCAAGGTGCCGCAGCTGCCGGAGTCCGTTGCGGATGCGACGGTTGTCGCCTGGCACAAGCGTGCCGGTGATCAGGTCCGGCGGGACGAGAACCTTGTGGATCTGGAGACGGATAAGGTTGTTCTTGAGGTTCCCGCGCCCAGTGACGGCGTGCTGAAAGAACTGGTAATTGACGACGGTGCGGTCGTAACCGGAGGGCAGGTTCTCGCCGTTCTGGAGCCGGGTGAAGTCACGGCCCCGGAACCCGAGGCTGCGGAGCCCGAGAAGGACTTATCTGAAGTGTCACCTCCGGCAGTGACGAAGGACGCAGCAAGTGAGCGATTGGGCCCGGCGGCAAGGCGCCTGGTTGATGAGCATGGCCTCGACGCAGCAGCTATCCCAGGATCCGGGCGAGACGGCCGTATCTCGAAGGCGGATGTGCTGAATTATCTCGAGACGCGGCGGGAGACCTCGACTGAATCCGTCGAGGATTCACCTATCGCTGTTGCGCCCCAGGGCGGTGGGCTCGGCAGGTCGGAACATCGTGTTGCCATGACACGTTTGCGAGCGCGTATTGCTGAGCGCCTGGTGGAGGCGCAGCAGACGGCCGCGATGTTGACGACATTCAACGAAGTAGACATGTCTGCAATCATGGCGCTACGCGGACGCTATAAGGACGAGTTTCACGAACGTCACTCGGTCAAGCTCGGCTTCATGTCGTTCTTCGTCAAGGCGAGTATCGAAGCACTGCGACGCTACCCTGTGCTGAACGCATCGCTGGATGAGACCGATATCGTTTATCACGAGTTCTTCGATATTGGCGTAGCGGTTTCCACCGACCGTGGCCTGATCGTGCCGATACTCCGGAATGCCGAGGCGATGAACTTTGCCAATATCGAGAAGGCCATCGGGGACTACGGAAGCCGAGCGCGCAGCGGCAGCATTAATATGGACGAGCTCACTGGTGGCACGTTCACGATTACCAATGGCGGAATCTTCGGCTCGTTGATGTCAACTCCGATGCTGAACACTCCGCAGAGCGGAATCCTGGGAATGCACAAGATTCAGCAGCGTCCGGTCGTCGTTGACGGCGAGGTTGTTGCTCGCCCGATGATGCACATCGCCTTAACCTATGATCACCGGCTTGTGGACGGCCGCGAGGCTATTCAATTTCTGGTTGCGCTCAAGGACGTATTAGAAGATCCTTCGCGGCTGATTTTAGAGGTGTAAGCAGAGACATGAGCGAGCAAGAATTTGACGTAGTCGTGATCGGTGGCGGGCCTGCGGGTTACCCGGCAGCCATACGGGCAGCGCAGAACGGGTTGAGCGTTGCCTGTATCGACAAATGGGAGAATTACGACGGCAGTCGCGCGTTTGGCGGAACCTGCCTCAACGCGGGCTGTATTCCATCCAAGGCTCTGCTGGAGTCATCCGAGCTCTATCACCGTGCCGCGTCCGAGTTCAGCTCCCACGGAATAGCTGTGAGCGAGCTGGATATGGACGTCATGAAGATGCAGGAGCGCAAAGCGCTGATCGTGCAGCAGCTGACAGGCGGTATTAAAGCGTTGTTCAAGTCGAATGGCGTCACTGGCCTGCAGGGACATGGGCGTCTTTTGGCCGGCAATCGGGTTGAATTTACCGATGAGAATGGCGCAACTCAGACGCTGACTGCGAAAAATGTCATTCTGGCGAGTGGCTCTATTCCTATCGAACTACCTGTCGCACCGTTTGACGGCGTCAATATTGTCGATTCCTGGGGTGCTCTGGAGTTCGATGTCGTACCGAATCGTCTCGGCGTGATCGGTGCAGGCGTAATCGGACTGGAACTTGGCAGCGTATGGCAGCGGTTGGGCGCCGATGTCGTCGTTCTCGAGGCGCTCGATGAGTTTCTCTACATGGCCGATGCGCAGATCGCGAAAGAAGCGGGCCGGCACTTCAAACGGCAGGGGCTCGATATTCGCCTGGGCGCGAAAATGACCGGTGCCGCCGTCGGTGACAAAGGTGTTCGCGTCAGCTACGAGGATTCCAAAGGCGAGCAGACGCTGGAGGTCGACAAGCTGATTGTCTGCGTCGGCAGGAGGCCGTTCACGGACTCGTTATTGGCTGATGACGCCGGCGTTGCGCTCGACGAACGCGGCTTTATTCAGGTTGACGAGACCTGCAAGACGACTGCTGTAGGTGTCTGGGCCGTTGGAGATGTCGTTCGCGGCCCGATGCTGGCGCATAAAGGCACCGAAGAGGGCATCATGGTTGCCGATCTGATCGCCGGGAAGGTCGGAGAGGTCAATTACGACGCAATTCCCTCGGTTATCTACACCGCACCTGAAATCGCCTGGGTCGGAAAGACCGAGGCGGAGGTCAAGGCGAGCGGGGTCGAATACAAGGTCGGTACCTTCCCATTCGCCGCCAATGGCCGGGCGAAGGGCATGGAGCAGACGGCAGGTCTGGTCAAGCTGATTACAGCTGAGGAAGACGATGAACTGCTTGGGGTCCATATCATCGGGCCGGTTGCCGGGGAGTTGATTGCCGAGGCTGTGCTGGCGATGGAGTTCTCGGCTTCAGGCGAAGATCTGCAGCGAACGGTACATGCGCATCCGACGCTGACCGAGGCAATTCACGAAGCGGCGCTCGCCGCAGACAACCGAGCGATCCACGCCATCAACCGCTGATTGCGCTCCATGCTGCCTGAGCAGCAAAATCCAGCTATCATAGGCCCTTGGCGGTAGTTTATCGGTTGTCGCCAATGGAGTTACGGAGCATTTCTCACCAGGGATAGACCATGCGGCTGGTGCTAACCCCTGTCTGAGAAGGCAAGGACCAAGCGTACGCTGGGAGCACAATGGCTGGCCACAGTAAATGGGCAAATATCCGTTTCAGGAAGGGTGCCCAAGACGCTAAACGCGGCAAGCTTTTCACCAAGCTGATTCGTGAGATCACGGTCGCTTCGCGCGTCGGTGGAGGCGACCCTTCATCGAACCCGCGCCTGCGCAGCGCAATCGAAAAAGCCAAGTCCCAAAGCATGCCCAAGGACAACATCGACCGGGCGATCAAACGTGGTACCGGCGAGGATGACGGCGCGACATACGAAGAGGTTCGCTACGAGGGTTACGGTCCCGGCGGCGTCGCCGTCATGGTCGACGGCCTGACCGATAATCGCAATCGAACCGTGGCAGAGATTCGTCACGCGTTCTCTAAGTTCGGCGGCAATCTCGGCGCCGATGGTGCGGTGGCCTACCTGTTCACACACACCGGTCTGTTGAGTTTTCCGAGCGGTTCCAACGAAGATCAAATTATGGAAGTGGCGATCGAGGCAGGGGCTGCCGATGTCGTCAGCAATGATGACGGTTCCATCGACGTGCTCAGCGACACGAACGAGTTCGGCGATATCAAAGACGCGATGGAAGGTGCAGGTCTTGAGCCGGAGCAGGCCGAGATTACGATGCGTGCTTCGACGTCGGCCGACCTCGAGGTCCCGCAGGCGGAGACGCTGCTGAAGTTGCTGGATGCACTGGACGAATTGGATGACGTTCAGCAGGTCTACTCGAATGCAGACATTCCGCCGGAACTGCTGGAGCCTTAGGTAGCTGTGTATACAGGTCAACGAGACGAACTTCAGTGAGCGACAGTATCCGTATTCTCGGCATCGATCCCGGATCACGGATAACGGGTTATGGCTTCGTCGACGCTCGCCGTGATCAGACCGCTCTGGTCCATTGGGGCATGATCAAGACCGATGGCGATCACAGTAGTCGTTTGCGGCAGATCTTCACTGAGGTTTCCGCACTTGTGGCGCAGTACGAGCCGAGTGAAATTGCGGTAGAGCGCGTATTCGTCAACAAGAACGCCGATAGCGCACTGAAACTTGGTCAGGCGCGAGCGGCGGCGTTGTGCGCGACCTTCGAGGCAGAGTTGCCGATATACGAATACGCGGCGAGACACGTCAAGAAAGCAGTGGTTGGCAGTGGCGGCGCAGACAAGAGCCAGGTCCAGCACATGATTAAGATGTTACTGGGAATGCGCGAGGCGCCGCAGGCCGATGCCGCGGATGCGCTCGCCGTTGCGCTGTGTCATTCGCACGAAAGAAATACTCAGGCGCTCTATCGTAAGGCGACGGCGTAGCCATGATTGGTTTTCTCAGAGGCACACTGGTATCGAAACGGCCGCCGCAGCTGATGCTCGACGTCGGCGGTATCGGTTACGAAATCGAAGCGCCGATGTCTACGTTCTACGATCTGCCCGAATCGGGTGAGACGCTTAAGCTCGTTACGCACCTCGTTATTCGTGATGACGCGCATGTTCTGTACGGCTTTATCTCCGAAACCGAGCGTGCCTTGTTCAGAAATCTGCTCAAGGTTTCCGGTGTGGGTGCGAGAACGGCGCTGGGCATCCTCTCGGGCATCAGCGTCGAAGGATTTCGGCAGTGCGTTCTTGAACGCGATGTCGGTTCGCTTAAACGGCTTCCGGGAATAGGGCAGAAGACAGCGGAGCGCCTCCTGCTCGAAATGGCGGACCGGCTGCCGGTTGAGGAACTACCCGATGGGTCCAGCGCGGATGACTCGGTTAATTCGGAAGGCGAGGCGCATGGTGCGCTGATGGCGCTGGGCTACAAGCCCGCCGAAGTGCTGCGGATGTTGAAGAACCTCGATGCGACGCGATTGCGTACCGAGGATCTGATCCGCGAGGCATTGAAGCAGGTTCACGATCGATAAACTCTATTAGTGGCTGATTTATGAACGAAGAGGCACGGTTGGTAGCGAGCGCAGGCTCTAAGGAAGACGAAGTCTTCGACCGTGCCCTGCGGCCGAAGACTCTGGGCGAATATATCGGCCAGAAGAGCGTCAAGCGGCAAATGCAGATCTTTATTACGGCGGCGCGTAACCGCGGCGAGGCGCTCGATCACTCGCTGATCTTCGGTCCGCCGGGGCTCGGCAAAACGACGCTGGCGCATATTATTGCAAACGAGTTGAACGTCAATCTCCGTCAAACCTCAGGGCCGGTACTCGAACGGCCGGGAGACCTTGCCGCGTTATTGACTAATCTCGAGCCGAACGACGTGCTGTTTGTCGACGAGATTCATCGGCTGAGCCCGGTTGTCGAGGAAGTGCTTTATCCCGCGATGGAAGACTTTCATCTGGACATCATGATCGGCGAAGGCCCCGGCGCACGCTCGATCAAACTCGAACTGCCGCCGTTTACGCTCGTCGGCGCCACGACCCGCGCTGGTCTTTTAACGTCGCCGCTGCGCGATCGATTCGGAATCGTTCAACGCCTCGAGTTCTATGCGACCGAGGAACTCGCACAGATCGTTGCACGAACCGCATCGATTCTGGACCTGCCCGCGGACGATGCCGGCGTACAGCAAATTGCCGCGCGTTCCAGAGGTACGGCTCGAATCGCCAATCGCCTGGTACGGCGAGTGCGTGACTATGCCGAGGTAGAGGCTGACGGGCGCCTGACCGGTGACGTCTCGAAGGCGGCGATGGATCTGTTGGAAGTCGATCCCCGTGGCTTTGACACGATGGATCGGAAGCTCTTGCTGACGATTATCGAGAAGTTCGATGGGGGTCCTGTAGGGATAGACAACCTCGCGGCAGCGATCGCAGAGGAACGCGGTACACTCGAGGATGTCGTCGAGCCGTTTCTTATTCAGGAGGGCTTTCTGCAGCGAACGTCGCGCGGGCGGATCGCGTCGCCCAGTGCATATGAACATTTCGGCATGGAACTGCCGAAACAAGGGAGCGTTCCGGGCCGACCGGGACTCTTCGACTGACCCGGAGTGGAATGATGAAGCAGTTAGCCCTTCCGGTACGGGTCTATCTCGAGGATACAGACGCTCAGGGCGTTGTTTACAACGCGAGCTATTTTCGTTTTATGGAGCGAGCAAGGACAGAATGGTTACGTGAACATGGTATCGATCACAACGATATGCGGCAGCGGGAAGGAATCCTTCTCGTGCTCGTCGGAACGGAAGCAAGATTTGCCCGACCCGCGAGGCTGGACGACATGCTGTATGTCTCCGTCGAGCTTTCCGAGCTGAAGGGCGCACGGTTTTACTTTACCCATACAATTCGCCGTGGTGCAGCCGACGGTGAAGTTCTGTGCAACGGAGTTGCAGAGGTGGCGTGTATGGACGTAGATGGAAATAAGCCGCGGCGTATACCCGCTGAATTAAGACGTGAGTTAACTGAATGAATGTAGATCTCTCAATCGTCTCCCTGATCCTGGACGCCAGCCTCATAGTACAGTTTGTGATGGTGATATTGCTTCTGGCATCGCTCATGTCATGGACGATCATCATCGAGAAGAGCCGTATGCTGAAGCAGTCCATCGCTGCCGCCGACGACTTCGAAGCCAGTTTCTGGTCCGGTGGCGATCTGGCCTCGATGTACCGGGACATAGCGCGTGATAGCGCCAGCAAGCTGGGCATGGCAGGTATTTTCGAGTCCGGCTTTCGAGACTTTAATCGCCTGCAAAAACAGGCAGGGCTTACCGGAGATCAAATTCTCGAGGGTGCACGCCGCGCAATGCGTGTATCGCAGATGCGCGAAGTCGATCGCCTGGAGCACAACCTGGCGCTACTCGCCACGGTTGGCTCAACGAGTCCCTACATCGGCCTGTTCGGTACGGTCTGGGGCATCATGAACGCGTTCCAGTCGCTGGCCAGTGTGCAGAGTGCGACGCTGGCACTTGTCGCGCAGCCAATTGCCGAAGCGTTGATCGCGACGGCGATGGGTCTGTTCGCGGCTATTCCCGCTGTTATTGCGTTTAACCGCTACGCCGACAAGGTTGGCCGCCTTGAGGTCCGCTTCGATACCTTCATGGAAGAGTTCTCGGCGATACTGCAGCGCCACGCATCGCAGACGGACGGGGGCACGTCATGAGCCGATCGCGTCATCGTCGGCTGATGGCCGAGATCAACGTGGTGCCCTACATCGACGTCATGCTCGTGCTGATGATCATTTTCATGATTACGGCGCCGCTCCTGACGCAGGGTATTACCGTGGATCTGCCGAATGCGGCTTCGGAGCCGTTAGACCCGGAATTGACGCGCGACAACGAGCCGCTCGTGCTGAGTATCGACGCTGAAGGACAGCTTTATCTGAATATCGGCGACGACGAGGAGTCGCCACTCGATGACCAGAGTGTTGTGACGATGACGGCAGCGGTTCTTCGACGGAATGCCGAGACGCCGGTACTGGTCAAAGCAGACCAGGCGGTGTCTTATGGCCGCGTTGTTAATGGAATGGTGCTGCTGCAGCAGGCCGGCGCGGCGAAGGTTGGCTTCATTACGGATCCGGCGGAGACCCGGCCGGAGACACCCTGAGGAGATACGGCGAGCTGCGATATGGGTGCGTATATTCGGGAACATTCGGTCGCTGTCGGGCTGTCCGCGGGGCTGCACGTTGTATTGGTTCTTGCGTTGTCGCTGGGACTGAGATTTTCCGATCGTCCGCTCTATCCGCCCGCGAGCGAGCAGGTCGCCATTGAGGCAACGGTCGTCGATGAGTCGCAGATTATCGCGGAGATGGAGCGGCAGGAAGAACAGGAAAGGGCAGAACTACTCCGCCAGCAGGAGGAAGAACGTATCGCCCGCGAGCAGGCGGAAGAGGCACGTCGGCAGTTGGAGGAAGAGCAGCAGCGCCTAGAGGAATCGCGACAGGAGCGGCAGCGGGAAGTCGAGCTTGAAGAGCAGCGTCTGGCGGATCTGCAGCGTCAAAGAGAAGAGGCCGAGCTCGTGCAAGCCGAGGAAGCCGCAAGAATTGCGCGTGAACGCGAGGAAGAATTGCAGCGTCAGCGCGAAGAGGAAGAGCGGCAGCGGCTCGTAGAGGAGCAGAGGCAACGCGAGGAGGCAGAAAGGATTGAGCGTGAACGGCTGGCCGAGGAGCAGCGGCAACGCGAGGAGGCGGAAAGGCAGGCTCGCGAGGCGGAAGAAGCACGGCAGCGTGCCGAGATGGAGGCCGAGCTGGCGCGTGTTCTTGCAGTGGAAGATGAGCGGCGCCGTGCCGAGGCGTCGGGCGAACTGGATCGATACATACGGCTGATCGTGAACAGAATCGAACAGAACTGGATACGTCCGGCGAGCGCGCAACCCGGTCTGGAGTGCGAGGTGCATGTCACTCAGATTCCGAGTGGCGATATCATCGACGTACGAGTTGGCACCTGTAACGGAGACGAAGCCGTAATCCGCTCGATCGAGGCGGCGGTCTTAAGGTCTTCGCCACTACCGGCGCCGCCATTGCCGTCACTATTTGAGCGTAGCCTTAACGTCGTATTTGCGCCGATAATCTAGGAATTAATTGAGAGTGAGGAAGACTATGAGGACGACTTTGCCGACACGGATTGTCGCGCTTTGCATGGTGGTCGGGATGTTCGCGGCGTCAGGCGCGAGTGCGCAGCTTCGAATCGAAATTACGCGGGGCGTTGATCGCCCGGTACCGATGGCGATCGTGCCGTTCAATTGGGAAGGCCCGCTGGGTAGTCGGGTACCGTTCGACGTTTCCGGCCTGGTCACTACCGATCTCGAACAGAGCGGTCGATTCGCCCCGCTCGAAGATCGTGACATGGTCTCGCGACCTTCGGCACCCGAAGACGTCGACTTCGATGACTGGCAGATTCTGGATGTCGACGTTCTTGTTATCGGCCGTATCGTTCCGGCCGGCCCGGACCTGTATACGGTCGTGTTTCAGCTCTACGACGTTTTACGCGGCGAGCATCTGCTGGGCTTCCGCCTGAATTCCTCGAGCGCCGATCTGCGCATCACGAGTCATCGCATCGCCGACATGATCTTCGAAACCCTGACGGGCATACCGGGCGTGTTCAGTACCCAGATCGCCTACGTCAGTCAGCAGGGTGTCGGCGACGATAGCGTTTACAAATTGATCGTCGCGGATGCCGATGGCGCGAATCCTCAGAGCGTCGCCGATTCTCCTGATCCGTTGATGTCGCCGAGTTGGTCGCCTGATCTCCGCAAGCTGGCCTATGTGTCATTCGAGGGGAATCAGTCCGCCATCTATGTACAGACGCTGCGTACCGGAACTCGCGAGCGGGTCTCGGCGCGTGCGGGAATTAATGGCGCGCCGGTGTTTTCTCCGGATGGTCGTTTTCTGGCGTTGACGTTGTCGCAGGATCAGGGCAATCCCGATATCTATATGCTCGACCTGGCCGGCCAGGTTCTGACCCGGCTGACGCGCAATGTCGCCATCGATACCGAGCCGACATGGGCGCCGGATGGTCAGAGTATTTATTTCACCTCGGACCGATCGGGCGGCCCGCAGATCTATCGCGTCGAAACCTACCTGGGTGCGCAGGTTCAGCGCGTGACCTACGAAGGCAGCTACAACGCGCGCGCCCGTGTCTCGCCCGACGGCTCGCAGCTGGCCGTCGTGCACCGCGTGCAAAGCAACTACAGGATCGCCGTTGTAGACCCCGAAACCGGGTTGACGCAGGTGCTGAGCAATGGTCGCCTCGACGAATCGCCCAGCTTCGCGCCGAACGGTGCACAGATTATTTATGCGACCCAGCAGGGTGGCGATGGCGTGCTGTCTTCGGTCAGTACCGACGGCCGAATCCACCGGCAGATCGCGTCTGTCGCGGGAGACGTTCGAGAGCCCTCATGGTCGCCGTTTCCCAGAAATTAGATCTAAGTGATCTCTAGTTAACTGATGTAACATACTGCACTAACTGTAGATAAAGGGACTTCGCTATGGCTCGACAGGTTTGGTTGTTGCTATTGATAGGTGCGGGTGCTGTGCTCGCAGGTTGCGGTGGCGATTCGGCGACGGTGCCCGCGAGCACCGGACCGGCGACCGTTGGCGGCAGCACAACGGGTACCGGTAGCGGCCCGGGCGGCGGTCCCGGCGGCGCGAGTACCACCGGGCTTGGAGGGAGCGGAGGTCCCGGCGCATTCGAGGAGCTTCCCGGGCCGACGACTGAAGGGCTATTGGGAAATCTGGTCGTCTATTTCGATTTCGATCAGAGCGACATTCAGGCCGATTTCAACGAGATACTCGCCGCGCACGGAGAGTATTTAGCGAGCAACTCGGGCGTCCAGGTTCGGCTGGAAGGCCATGCGGATGAAACCGGTAGCCGGGAGTACAATATCGGCCTCGGAGAGCGGCGAGCTCAGGCCGTTCGCCGCGTGTTACTGTTGCAGGGTGCCGCGGCTGAGCAGCTCAGCACTATGAGTTTTGGTGAAGAACGTCCGGTTGCTTTCGGTAGCGACGACGAATCCTACGCGTTGAACCGCCGGGTTCAGCTCGTTTACCGCCGATAACCTCGTGGGGTAGTTAGTAATGTCAGCTTCAATGCATGGAAGATTTCTCCTGATTCCGGCCGTTGCACTCGGAATGGTGGGTTGCTCGAGTACACCGACGGCACAGGATCCCGTTTATCTCAAACTGACGGATCTGGAGGCGCGTTTAATCAGAATTGAGCGGGTGGTCGACAATCAGAGCCTGATCGCACTGTCGACCGAACTCGACCAGCTTCGCACCGAAAGTCAGATGTTGCGGGGTGAGATCGAGACCTTACGATTTGAGTCCGAGAACGGCGCGAATCGGCAGCGGCAGCTTTATCTGGATGTCGACGGTCGATTGCAGGCGCTGGAAATTTCACAGGCACAGGCTGCGGATCTACCGCCGGTTGCTATTGCGGATTTGGCGAGCGAAGAATCCGTCTCGATGGGAAACCGACCGCCGGTATTACAGGGTAGCGATCAGGACAACTATCAGATGGCGTTCGGTCTGCTGAAGAACGGCCTCTACGTTGAGTCTGCTGCGGCCTTCGATCAGTTTCTCGCCGTATTTCCCTCCAGTCCATTAGCAGACAATGCCCATTACTGGCTGGCTGAGACCTACTACGTTCAGCGTCAGTTCACGACGGCGCTGCCAACGTTTCAATCGGTCGTCGATGAATATCCTGATTCGACTAAGTTGCCGGATGCGCTGCTGAAGATCGGCTTCTGCAACTATGAGCTGCAGCAATGGGATGCGGCACGCACCGCGCTGACACGTGTTGCGCGCGAGTTTCCCGATACCACGGCCGCACGATTGGCCAGCCAGCGGCTCGAGCGATTGGTAGCGGAGCAGGGTTAAGGTGTGGCAGCTACGCTCAATGAAGAGGATTCATCCGAGCGGCTGAAAGTCTCCGAGATATTTTTCTCGATTCAGGGCGAAGCGCAGTTCAGCGGTCTGCCGACCGTATTTATCCGCCTGACGGGCTGCCCGCTACGTTGTCAGTACTGCGATACCGAATACGCCTTTAGCGGCGGCCAGTGGCGCACGATCGATGAAATTCTTGCGGAAACCGCGGAACACGGTACGCCCTACGTCTGTGTCACGGGAGGCGAGCCTCTCGCCCAATCACGCTGCCACACGCTGCTTCGTTCGCTTTGCGACGCGGGTCTCGAGGTGAGTCTGGAGACGAGCGGCGCGATGGACGTAAGCGAAGTCGACGACCGCGTCAGCCGCGTCGTCGATATCAAGACACCCGGATCCGGTGAGGTCGAGCGCAATCGTTGGGAGAATATTCCACTACTGACCGAGCGCGACGCTCTGAAACTGGTGATTTGTAACCGGAACGATTTCGAGTGGGCAGCGGCGGCTTTGGAAGACAAGTTGAAAGTCCCGAGTACCGTTTATTTTTCTCCTAGTTACGAGGAACTCAAAGCCGAGACACTGGCCGACTGGATTCTCGAGGACCGGTTGCCGGTTCGATTGCAGATCCAGTTGCACAAGATTCTCTGGGGCGATGTCGCCGGACGCTGACACCAACGGCGCGAAGGCGGTTGTACTTCTGTCAGGCGGGCTGGACTCCGCAACTGTCCTGGCGCTGGCGCGGCAACAGGGACTCGCCTGTTACACGCTGAGTTTCGATTACGGCCAGCGGCATCGCGCAGAGCTGGATGCTGCCGCCAGGGTGTCGGCGTATCTCGGCGCCGTCGAACATCGAGTGATGGAGATTCCGATCGGCGACCTCGGCGGTTCGGCGCTGACGGACACGACACTCGAGGTTCCGGACGAGGGCGGCGACGGCATTCCGATTACTTACGTTCCCGCTCGCAATACGGTGTTCCTCGCGTTGGCGCTCGCATGGGCCGAGGTGCTGGCAGCGAAAATCGTCCTGATCGGCGTTAACGCCGTCGACTATTCGGGCTACCCGGATTGCCGACCGGAGTATATCGGCGCGTTTCAGGCACTGGCGGCGCTCGCGACCAAACAGGCCGTTGAAGGCGACCCCGTCGTTATCGAAGCCCCACTCATGGACCTCACGAAGGCGGAGATAATCCGAGAGGGAACGGATGCCGGTGTCGACTATGGCCTGACCGTTTCCTGCTACCGTGCAGACGAGGAGGGCAAGGCCTGCGGCCGGTGCGACTCCTGCCGGCTTCGCCAACAGGGCTTTATCGACGCAGGCATGGCGGACCCGACACGCTATCGAGTATGATCGCAGCGCTCCGCTGCGACTGAATCGTCGCTGCGGTAAAATCTACGGCGAAATCCCACGCCGGGGGTATAGCTCAGTTGGTAGAGCACTGGCCTTTTAAGCCATTGGTCCCAGGTTCGAGTCCTGGTGCCCCCACCACTTTCAGCGCTTTCAGTGCCCGCCCTGTAGAGCGTTATTCTTAAGAAAATTAATAACCTGGTCATCGTATCGGCATGGGATTAAGATTCCTATAAATAGTGGGAGTAACATCCGGTTAAGACATCAGGTGCGCTTGAAGGGGAGCGGAATCATGGGATTGATCTTTAAAAAGTCTGTACCAGTGGCCGCGCTCTTCCTGCTTATACTTCCCGCGGTCGCGCACCACAGTCGGACCATATTCGATTATGAGCAACTCGTTACGGTAGAAGGTGTCGTTACCAAGTACGAGTTTGCCAACCCGCACATCCATCTCTACGTGGAAACAGAAACCGACGCGGGAGAAGCGGTGGTCTGGGCATTCGAGACCGGTCCGACAACAACGATGAGAAGACGAGGTTGGTCAGACAGTGCGTTTTTTGTGGGTGATCGTGTCATCGTAGAGGGCCATCCGATGAAGGTGTCCGGAACTACTACAGCAGCGATTGCGGATAACTCGGTCCGAATAGTTGGCGCTGCATCGTCCAACAGCGCCGGCCTGGCAGCAGCTGTCGAGGGGGAGCGGTCGTCTCCGATCATCGCCGACGGACTATCGGGGGTTTGGGAAGTTCCGCGGACGTCATTTATCGATGAGTTCAGCGAGCCGTTTGATTGGGCGCTAACGGACAAAGGTGCTGAAGCCCTCAGCACCTATGATGACCTGACCATGAATCCGCAAACAAGGTGTATGGCACGATCGGTTCCATGGGTCATGATATTTTCTGGTGTGCAGGAAATCGCCGTTGGCGATAGCGAGGTCTCGATTCGTACCGAATACGATACCGTTGATCGACTTGTTCACATGGACGCTGCTTCACATGACAATGCCACGGTTTCGTATCACGGCCACTCGATCGGGTGGTGGGAAGGTGACGCCCTTGTTGTTGACACGACGCATTTTGCTGGCAACCGTAACGGCAATGCTCGTGGTGTGCAGTCAGGACCGCAGAAACACCTCGTTGAACGGTTTGAGTTAAATCCCGATCGAACGAGGCTGACCTATAGTTTTGAGCTTGCAGATCCGGAGTATCTGGCAGCGACCGTCACGGGTCAATTTCAGTCGACCTATCGACCGGACCTGGAGTTTGATCCGATAGCCTGCGATCCAGAGATTGCTCGCCGGTTCCTGGGAGATTGATTCCGTCTTAACGGCCGCTGATAGCTACTGATGCTGTGGCGTTCTAGATCTCGACGTCGGCCACCTGACTGAGCGACCGACCTTCATTCGATTCGCGAACACGGCGCTCGGCTAGTTCTGTCTGGACCTGATCAGGTACGACTGCTTCTTTCGCGAATGCGGGTTGAATCTTTAAACGTTCGAGCCACGCGTCGACTCGTGGATGGAGTTTGTCGATCGGATAGGAGACGAGCCGCAGCCGGTTTACATAGATAAACCAGGCGACGTCCAGCAGTGTGAGCGTGTCGTCGAATAAGAAGTCGCGTTTTTCTAGAATCTCTTCCAGTTCATCCAGCGTGTTACGGAAGCGTTGCGCGGACTGGCGCACCGTCTCGTCAGTTATGCCGCCGTTCGCACTAAAGCGTTCCCAGTAATCGATCTCGATTTCACGTTTCTTATCTGCTTGGCCGCCAACAGTGCCGGATCCGAGGCTTCTATAATTCGCCAGCACCTCTGGTGTTTTGCCGGCCGTCGCGGCGGGTTGCAAATAGCGCATGGAAAGATTGCGGAGATCGTGATGTAAGTCGTTCTCATTTTCCAGTTGCTGAAACATTTCGGTCTCACGTCCTTCGGGAACGAGCCGAGGGTCAGGGAACTGTTCCTCGAGATACTTGAGGATATCGTTACTTTCGATATGAACCGTGCCGTCGTGAATCAGTATCGGTACGAGGCCGCGTGGATTAATACCGAGATACCATGCTGCATTTTGCTCTTTTTTCCGGAGGTTGATGATATGTGATTCCCAGGAAACTCCCTTTAGATCGAGAACGATTCGAGTTTTCTGAGAACAGCTGGACGATGGGAAATGGCAAAGGTGAATACCCTGCCAGCTCAACACCTCCCGAGTCTGTATGTCGGCATCAACGAGTTGAACCATTTTCGAGGCCATCCGCAAAACGTTAGAGAACGTAGTTAGCCTAACCATGTGGGGGAGGGTCGTCCAGCCGTTCGATACGTGACGCTCGAGGTAAGTTCTGACTAGGACTACGATGCTATTATGATCTTCGGCTGGACGGTGTCTTGCGCGCGGAGCACTTCAAGCGGTGCCTCGTCCGCTGGCTCTAAAGGGCCCTGGCTGAAATTGTCGTTGAGGAGATGTCACTGTGAAGACGGAACTGACGAAGGACGAACAACGCTTGCTCTTTCACGGCATGGCTGCCGGTACGATGATCGGAGTGACGATTGGTCTGATGATCGGATTCTAAATTGCGCTGAGGCCGGAGCTTTTCGGATGGATGTTCCTGTAGTCGAACGAGTCGCGCCGATTTTAGTCAAGCGAAGGCAGCAGGAAGAAACTTCACTGCGTTTTATCTCGCTTCGGGTTCTGCCGCCTAGCTAAACGCATACGATGAAAAAGCGGATGGCAGTATTTCGTTGGTTCTCTCTAGTCGCGGGTCTGTGTTTGTCGTTCAGCGTGAGCTCCCAGATGCTCCACGATGGCGAAGATTCAGGTCTGCTCGTCGTGATGACGTCGGGAGCGTTTGCCGCGGCACTCGCTGTTCTGGCGCCGCAGTTTGAGCGCGAGTCCGGTATTCCGCTGACGATCGTACGCGGTGCCTCATCGGGTGGTGAGTCGACGTCTATTTTGTCCCGTCTCGCGTCGGACGAGCACGCGGACGTAATAATTCTCTCTCGTGCGTCGCTGGTCTGGCTGACAGATCGCGGCGATGTTCGGCCTGAAACCAGAGTTGATCTTGTTCGTTCAAGAATCGGCATAGCTGTCCGTACCGGTGTCGCTGCGTTCGATATAAGTTCGACAGACGCGTTCGTGAAAACGATACGTGACTCCGAGTCATTCGGTTACTCGGCGAGCGTCAGCGGTTCCTATATTTTGGATGTACTGCTTCCCGAACTCGGGATATGGGAACAGGTTCAGTCGAAAGGGCTCCGGGTGACCGACGAGCCGGTCGGTGTTGCTGTTGCGCGTGGTGAAATCGAAATCGGCTTTCAGAAAATCAGCGAGATCCTGGCAGTAGACGGCGTGCTACTTGTTGGGCCGCTACCCGCTGAGTTGCAGTTGGAATCGACGTTCTCAGCGGCAATGACTCAGCGTTCAGCTAACCTGAGCAACGCAAGGGCGCTGATCGATTTCCTGTGGCCTGATGAGGTTGCGGAACAAATTGAGCGCACCGGGCTGGATCCGGTCGCTAGAGAGATTGGACGATGATCGGATTGGACCGGACTTGCCGAGTAAGCGCCTTAACGAGCGTTGTGGCAGTTCAGCGTCCGGTCGAGTGTGGCGCATATTTCTGTGATTGCCTTACATATCTCGTAAATAATTGAAAATAAACATTTATATAGGGTAATTACTTATCGAGGAGGGTATTGTCCTGGCCGATCCATTAAATGCGGACTTCTCTACCTGGCTGAAGGCCGAGCTGTCTGATCGCTTCGATGTGCCGGTAAGGTAGGTTCTCTACAGCCATCGCCGCGCGGATCACGCTTCGGGCGGCGCGGTCTTTCGGGATACAGCGGAATTTTTCGGCCACGAAAACATGGTCCGCGGTCTCGAAGCAGAACCTGTGGATGAGATAGTACCGCCAACGTTGACCTTTAAGGACCGACTGACGATTGGACTCGGCGATGCGCAGGTCGAACTGCTCTACACCAGTAACCAGACGCATACCGATGACATGAGCGTGATTCGGTTCGTGGACTCCGGCGTGATCTATATCGTCGACTTCATCAGTCTTCAGCATGTTCCCGGCTGGCCCGTCGGCGCCGGCCTGCTCGATGCCTGGCTCAACGCCATTCGTATGGTCGAGGTGCTGGACTACGACATTGTCGCACCTGCTCATGGCGTTGTCGGCACACGTGCCGACGTGACGGACATTCGTCACTATGTCGAGGAACTACGCGATCAGGTCGCCTCCGGAATAGCCGCGGGGCTGTCCGTAGCGGAGATGCAGGACACGATAACCATGGACCGATATCGCGCCTGGCTACGTTACGAGAACTTCCATCGACGCAACATCGAGGGTATGAACCTCATGCTGACGCGGTAAGAGATCCGGCGTCGTTAGTAGTCGTCCAGCCCTTCCGTGAGCTCGATACGAACGCCAGAAGGGTCGGTCAGGAATGCGATCTTCAGGTCGAGTCTGTCGATCTCACGGTATTCCATATCGAACGTGATGCCTTTTTCTACCAATGTAGCGCAGAACGCTTCGAGGTCATCGATCTCGAAACCGACATGATCGACGGCGCGGCCGCGGGTCGCTATGGTATCCTCATCCGAGGTTGCGAAACTCATGTTCATTCCTGGCACATTGGTCGTCGTTTCGATTCTTCCGCGCGGACGAATCTCGAGATCGAATACGTCGACATACCAGTCGAGTAATTCGGCGTAGTCGGGTGTCAGATAGTGAATGTGATAGCCCGAGACTTCGACGGGCAGCATCTGATCTTCCTGGAGTTCGACCCAGACGCCACCCGGCATCGTTACGTAGGCATTCGGCTGACCCTCGGAGCCGGTGAATTCCCGATCGACTTCGTATCCCGCAGCTCGCCAGTTCGCGAGAAACTTCGCGAGGTTGCGTACCTTGAAACCGAAGTGATTCATGACTGAGCCCTGCGTGCCGCCGGTAGGCTCAGCTTCGGTGAGTATCAGGACGAAGCCCGGAAAGCGGATCATATTGAGCTCATTTTTCCCGATGACGACGCCGTCGAAATGGTCTACCCAAAGCTTTGTGTACAACTCGGGATCGGCGACGTTCAGATGGATATGGCCGAAGGTAATCCCGGCATCGTTCGGTACCGCGAGCTGGGAATAGGAGGGCAAAGCCAGGAGCAGCAAGGCTGCCGATAGTGGAAGCATCTTCAAGGTACATCCTCCCCATTTGGCCTGCGCGGCCACGGTCGCGAGATATTCACGAAATAGTCATGTCGATTGTAGTGTATCTGAGCCCGTCCGGCGGTAATCTTAAGGTCACTGCGTAGGCGTCTCGGAGCTGTACTCAATGCGAAAAGCAAGCTCGACATGGATACTTCCTATAGCGCTTGGACTGTCCGCGCCTGTGATGGGGCATCACGGCATCGCTCCGTTCGATACCGGAACGCGCGTAACGTTCGAGGGCGTGATAGCAGAGTTCGACTACAGAAATCCGCATAGTTTCGTCTACCTGCAGACAACCGATGCGGATGGAAACACGACTGACGTCACTATTGAGGCGGTGGGCTCCTCGGCGCGGCCGTTCGGCGTAACCGAGGACTCTCTTAAACCGGGTGACGTGGTGGTCGCCGTCGCCAACCCGAGCAAGCGCGATCCCGAAACCTGGGGACTCGGGGTGGAGATAGTCAAAGAAGACGGTAGCGTCATTCCGTTGTCGGTGAGATTTGCGCGCGAGATGGAACAGAGGAGCACCGGGGTCGCCACGAGTATGGCCGGCGTCTGGGTGCCGCGCCGCGAGGACTTCTTCGGCTATGTTCTCAACCGGTCCTCGATAGAGCTGACGGAGAAAGGCGACGAACGCTACCAGTCATACGACAACACGCAGTCGTCTCACGCACGCTGCATCTCGGTTCCGCCACCAGTGCTGATGCTCTACAGCTCGATCAATGTCGTGGAGGTTCTGTCAGATCGCGTGCTGATTCACAGCGATTGGATGGATGCGGAGCGTGTGATCTACACTGATGGGCGCGAGCCGAATGAGTCGACGCCTTTGGCTCGCTACGGCTACTCGGTAGGGCTATGGCATGACCGAACGCTATCTGTCGGGACGACGCGTTTCAGCGATAACAATTCCGGTGCCGCGACAGGGGTTGCGACCGGTGTGCAGAAACACATGCTGGAGCGTTTCACGCTCGCGGAAGACGGTACGGGTATCGATTACAGCTTTGTACTCGAGGATCCGGAGTATCTTGCGGCACCGGTTAGCGGCGAATCGCGATGGGATTACCGCCCGGAGTTGATCCCGGACGATGTCCCCTGTGATATCGAGTCAGCGGGCCGATATATATCGGAGTGACGACCGCGTCGAATTCGATTCGACACAAGCGAACAGCGCCGGCCGGAGAGTCAGCTCAGTGCTGTACGCCTGCTACGGTCGAAAACTAACTTACAGACTGAGCCAAAGCAGTCCAGTTACTGGCCGAGCGTTGCGCATCAAGCGCTCGGCTCGTCCTTCTCTGGAAACGCTTGGCTTTCTTCGGCTGTGACTGCGAGTGGCGCACGGGCGGGCATAGCGTGGACAGGAGTTTGTCGATCTCGTCCGCTGAGAGAATCTGCCTCTCATCCCGTACGCGGCCGCTGGCCACGTCGGCGCGAAGTCGGCGCAGAGCAAAGAGCACGGTTCCGAGTTCAGTACGAATTCGGTCGTCGTCGCTAGTTTGGAGTGCCGGAGTGAATCCATTCACCATTATTATTCTCCTTATATGGCAGCCTGCGCATAGTAGCGGAGAAGCAGAAAAACGTTCCGTGATCTGGGTCACGGAACGTAGATGACGGCTTGAAAAAAGTGAGGAATTCTAGGGCGTAGAGACCTCATCCAGCCGTTCGGTAACCACCGGCTCAAGCCCCGTCAGACCTGCTTCCCGACCGTATTTGAGCGCGGCCTCGTTATCAGCGCCGTTGAGCTTTTCGCGCAGGGCCAGCAACGCCCCGGCCCTGTTGCCGCTACCGCAATGCACGAGCACCGGCCCGTCGATTCCCGCCAGGAAGCGATCGAGTGCGCCTGCGTTCTCGAAGTTCACGCCATCCGCGCCGGCAACAGGAATCGATATATAGGACATACCGAGCCCTTCAACCGTCGCCTGTTCGTCGAGTCCGTGATTTTCAGATGCCAGACGAAGATCGATAACCGCCGTATAGCCTGAATCTGCGAGCGCCTCGAATGCGGTCGCATCGGGTTGCCCGGATGTCGTCAGCCCTTCTTCGGGATCCATCCGGTTGCGTAGTTCAACTTCCTGTGCAGAAGCGTTGAATGCAAAGAGGCAGGCCAGCAGAAAACTGCCCGCCACGGACTTAAGATTTATCTTCGTAGGCAGCATTGTTTTCACCTCTGCTCCATGGGTCACGACGCTATCTTGAAACTGCGGTCTATTCTCAGGGTAGGTCCTGGATAGATCGAATGAACTCAAGGAGTTTACTGATAGTGTCGCGAGCTGTCGCCTCGGCTTCTACGTCGGCACCGTCTTCCCACCAGAACTCGTAGCCCCAGACAGGCATTTCGCGTGCCCCATGCGCGATAACAAGGTTCCGACCGTCGATTGTCTCTCTAAGCAACGACTCTGGAAACTGGTTGCCATAGCGCCGGTAGAGCTGCGTCAGGTCCGGGACGATGCTTGACAACGTAGGTGCGACCGGACCGTCGCCGCGTGCGCCATCTCCGTGGCAACTCGAGCAGAAGCGCTGGAACAGTTCCCTCCGCTATAGTCTTCGAGGCCGAATGGCCCAGGCTGCGCCGCGAGTTTGCCCGACGCCAACAGAGCCAGGATGAGTGCCCAGCGTAGATTCGGGGTTGTCATGTCCGGTCTCCGTCCAGCTCAGCTCGTTAATATTGAATGGAACTCAGATAGCCGACGATGGCATCGATCTTCAGTTCGGCGAGTCTTTCAGATTCCTGGAAGCCACCTTCCCCCCAGTTTAGCATCGCCCCAGACTGGCATGCGGCGATCGCCGTGGGCAGGGACTATCTTTCTACCATCGATATATTCGGTTATCGACGGCTCCGGAAATACGCCGCCATTTCTTTGCTTCAGAATCCGTAGATTGGGAACGGTAGTCTGCATCACGGCCGCGACCTGGCCGTCCCCCTCGCCGCTGACGCCGTGACATGAGGCGCAATAGTCGAGATAGAGATTGCTACCGGAGAACTGTTCTTCAGGGGCGTTGGCGCAGCCCGCCAGAGTCAACAGCAGTAAGCAGCATGTAGCGGTGATCTTCACACAGGAAGTGTGTTGTAGCGGGGTCGCGTCAGCAATTGTGGATTACCGAGATGCGCCAATGTCGATCGTCGCTGGCTCTAGAGAGATCCGTATACGATCTGGCCATTGACGATTGTCGCGACCGGCAGAATGTCTTTGATCTCGGCTTCAGGAACCGTCAGGTAGTCACGATCAAGAACAAGTATGTCCGCAAGCATGCCAGGCCGGATCGAGCCGATGTTGCCTTCCTGGAACATCAGATACGCGTTCGCACGGGTGTGAGCAATCAGCGCCTCCTCGCGCGTCAACGTCTCGTCCAGGACCTTGATACCGTTAAGTGCAAGTCCAGTCACCGTCCACCAGAGCGTAACGAATGGATTGATCTGCGTAGCTTTGGTGCCGTCGGTGCCGAGTCCCCAGGGTATGCCGCTCTCCTGGATCATGCGTAGCGGCGGGATATGGTAGGCCTCGTCGCCCAGATCGTTGATCAGCGTCAATCGCCGTGGCTGCGTCAGCACCGAGACGCTGCGCATCTGCAGGTTCATGCCGAGGTGCCGCATGCGTTCGATCTGTTCCCGACCCACCAGGTCGGCGTGTGTGATCGACCAGCGCAATTGTCGCAACGGAAACTCTTCATTGATCTCCGTCATGACATCGAGAAGCTTATCGATAGTCTCGGGCTGGGACGCGTGTGTCTGAACCTGCCAGCCTCCCTCGGCTGAGGCACGAAGAATGCTCTTCGCGGCTGCCAGATCCTCCGCTGAAGGCGAGGTGGGGGAGAACAGGCTGTCCCAGTGGAACGGGCCGTAATAAATTTCGCCGACAGCAATCAGGTCGACCGTGTCATCGCCCTGAAACGGTTTGGATGCGCGGATTTGCTCGACGACGACTTCGGCTTCTTCCGGCGTTCGGGGTACGCCGCCGCCGAGTGTATGAAAGGTCCGAACGGTCAGGCCTTCATCGTCGGCCAGCGCGCGCAGACGGGCGTAGCTCGCAGGTTGAATTCCGACGCCGGCGGGATCATAGACTGTCGTCAAACCGATACTGTTGAGAAAGGTATAGGCAATCTTGATTGCCTCTGTCTGTCCCACTTCGGTGATTGGTGGGAAGCTCTGCAGCGCGAGCGCAACCATCGTGATGCCACCATTCATGCGACCGGTGGCCTGACCGGATTCATCCCGGACGACATACTGGCCGAGCCCTTCATCCGCGGAACGTGTTCCGCTATCCGCCTCGACCGGAATATCCATCGCTTCGAGCCACGACGTATTGACGAATGCATGATCGTAGGTGGATTGTACGAACGCGGGTCGTCCGGGCGCGATCTCGTCCAGTTCTTCGAGGGTGAAATCGTCTTTGTTGCCGATGAATTGATTCTCTGTCCAACCACCAAGCGACATTAGCCAATCGCCTTCGTCAAGACTGTCTGCCTTCTGCTCGAGTATCGACAATGCCTCGACCCGGCTGGTAACGCCGTCCAGTCTTGCTTCGTAGGGCCAGTATTCGGTGGCTCGAATGACGTGGTTGTGGTTGTCGATCAAACCTGGAATGACGGTTCGTTCGCCGAGATCAATAGAGACGGTAGACGGGCCTGCCAGCGCGGCAATTTCCTCGCTGCTACCGATGGCTGAAATTCTCTCGCCCTGAATCGCTACCGCCTCCTGAATGGAGAAGAAATCATCAACAGTAACGATCTTGCCGTTCAGGAGAACGGTGTCGGGCGCCTCCTGCCCTGAAACGTTAGTCGTGCCCACAACGGTGAGAAGTACGGTCACTGCCAGGGTCGGTAATCTTTTCATTTGAAGTCCCTCGTCGGCGGCAGGTTCCCACCACACTGAACTCGAGTGCATCCTGAGAGTCGTATGTGCCCTCGAGTTATCTAGAACGGTCTAGAAGAAATTGTTGACCTATTATACGGTCCAAACATCGGTAGCTGTATTTCGATGGGCGACTTGCGCCCGCTGAAATAGCCGCGAGATATGAGGGTCGATCAGCATGAGAAGAGTTCTTGCCGTACTGCTAACTATCTCATCGACGTTGTTCGGTGCGTCGGCCTATTCGCACCATACTTTCGCAGTCGAGTACGAGCGAACCGAGACAGTTACAATTGAAGCTGTCGTTACCGGTGTCCACTTCGAGAACCCTCACGTTCGTCTCGATCTGCTTGTCTCATCAGGTGAGGTGGATCAGCAGCAGTGGGTGGCCAATTCAATCGGTCCGGGCTCGCTGGCCCGACGCGGATGGCTTCGAGATACGGTTAAAGTCGGCGATCGCCTGACGTTGTATGGCAATCTCGGAAGCTTCGGCGCCAAGCGGCTCTGGATTCAGACGATGACGCTCGAAGACGGTGTAGAGATTTACCCCGTCGGTCGCGTTCCCGAATCAGAAGACGGTTGAGCAACGCTAGAATACGCCTGTGAGCCTGATTTTCGATGCGAGTTACCCGTCCGTATCCATCGCAGGGACACGGGAGAAGTTTCCACTTCATCGCGTCTACTGCGTCGGCTGGAACTATGCGGCGCATGTGCGCGAGATGGGCCTCGATATAGAACGCGAGCCACCGATTTTTTTTATGAAGCCGCTCGATGCCGTCGTTCCGAGCGGCAGTAAGATTATTTATCCACCCGCGACCGATAATCTCCACTACGAGATCGAGCTGGTTGTCGCGATCGGTCGCGAAGGGCATGCGATCTCGCAACGTAAAGCGCTCGAGTACGTATGGGGATACGGCGTCGGTATCGATATGACCCGCAGAGATCTACAGGCGGTTGCCAAGAAAAGAGGCCAACCCTGGGAGCCGTCGAAGAGTTTCGATCAATCGGCGCCGCTGTCGGAGCTTCATCCCGTAGAAAACGTCGGTCATCCTGAGGAAGGCCGAATCTGGCTGGAGGTTAACGGAGAGATCCGGCAGGACGGAGACATCAACCAGTTGATCTGGCGTGTTCCGGAGATCATCGAACACCTCTCGGCGCTCTTTCATCTGCGCCCGGGCGATCTGATCTATACCGGCACACCAGCCGGTGTAAGCGCGATTGTCAGGGGCGATATACTTCGTGGTGGTGTCGATGGAGTGGCGAACATCGATGCCGAAATCGTCTAGCCACTGTATTCAGGAATAGAAGAGAGCGAGATCATGATCCGTGCCCGCATGAAGAATTTCCTCTCGATTCGATCGTTTCTGCTGGCCGCTACGCTCTGTTCCGTCATCACAGCGTATGCACAGTTCGACCCGGTCACGGTCGACGATCCTGATGGCGCGGCGCTCGTCGAGTCGATGCGTGCCGGCGGGCTCGTGCTGGCAGTTCGGCACGCGGATACCGGTGGCATGGCCTGCGACCGGACCTATCGTATCGGCGAGCGCGAAGGCCAGAGAAATATCTCGCCGGTTGGCGAAGATCAATCGCGGCGCATGGGCGAAGCGATTCGGGAGTTGGACATACCGCTCGAACTTCCGGTGCTCACAGGGCCCGTCTTTCGTGCCCGTGATACTGCGGAGCTCGCGTTCGGTGTCGACAACGTCGAGGTGACGGACAGCCTGCTCGCGGACGACTACGCAGGCGGTCGGGTCGGCTGGGTGATATCTGAGCATCGGCGCTTATTAAACGAGAGTCCGCCTGAGGGCCATAACAGAGTTCTGATCGGGCACCGTACGCCCATTCTGTCGGCACTCGATGGCCGCGTCAGCAGGCTGGTTTTCCCCGAGGGCGCAGCGATAATTCTGCGCCCGGCGGCGGAGCGACCGGAAATACTGGGAATTCTTAATTTCGCGCCCGTTCCGAACCCGGGAATCGACCGCTGCTGATGGCGTTGCGTTGACGCCCGCGTCCCGCCCGCGGTTCAGGCCAGGGAGGCGCTGCAGCCCGTAAGATTACAGGATATTAATCACCGATCCGGCGTCCTGGGCACCGCCTTTGCTTGACAGCGATGGGGCCAGAAGTCAGAGTGATGCTGGTTTCCGAATAACACACAACGATCACTTTATGGGGAGTACCATCATGCGAGCTTCGTATGTATTCGTCGCGCTCGCGACGTTTTCCCTCTCCGGGCTTGCCTCCGCTCAACTTGGGCCGGACGCAGAGAGCACGGAGCCCTTCAAGCTTGGCACGTTCGAGATCGGCGGAGTACAGACAATCGGTATCGTCCTTCGCGACGAGATCATTGTTGAGCTAAACGCGGCGAACGAGGAGTTGGAAAGAAGTCCGACGTATCCGGCCGTGACGATGCCTGCCGATATGGTTGGCCTGATCGGTCAATACGAGTATGGACTGAAGTTCCGTCTCTACGAGATCGTCAGCGATCTGGTAGCGAACGCTTCGCTTACGGGTCGTTCGCGACCGAGCTTTGTCCATGACGTCGACGATGTCAGAACGCTTGCGCCGCTGATGCCGGGCAAGATGCTGAACGCTGCCGTCAACTTCTACAGCCACGTCGAGGAATCGGCCGGCGCAGAGGCGCAGGCAGCAGCGGCCGAGGCGCGCCGAGCTTCACGTGGAATACCCTATCTGTTTATCAAGCCTACGCAGGGCGCGATAATCGGGCAGGGTGATGCCGTCGTATTGCCTTACGGCCGTGACCGTATTGACTGGGAAGTGGAACTGGCAATCGTCATGGGTCGAACGGCGAAGTATGTCTCCGCTGACGACGCAGCAGACTACATCTTCGGTTATATGGTCAGTATCGACATCTCGGATCGTGGCGGCCGCCCGCCGGATTCACGGCCTGGTTCCGACTGGCTCGTTGGCAAAGGTCACGACACGTTTGCACCGCTGGGTCCGTGGATTGTTCCGAAGGAGTTCTACGGCGACCCGATGGTACGTCTGAGTCAGCGACTCGAGCTCGACGGTGACGTCATGCAGGAGGCCGGCCCGGGCGACATGATCCACTCGATTTACGAACTCATCGAGTACGGCTCTTCGATTATCACGCTTTATCCAGGTGACGTCGTGAACAACGGCACGTCCGGTGGGACGGGAAATGGAACGGCCTATCGTGAACGCCGCTTCCTGCAGCCTGGCGAAACGATTGTTGCCAGCATCGAGGGTATTGGCACATTGACGCTGCCCGTCGAAGGTGAAGAAGTGCCTTCTGAGCGAACGGGTTCCTACTTGCCAGCCGTCAGCAGCTACCAGTAACTGCACGATCTACATACCGGCCGGGGAGCCTTTGGGTTCCCGGTCGGTATGCATTCTAAAAACAATAACGGGAGCGTCGTATGAAACACCTGTCTCTTCTCCTTACTTTGCTGTTCTCGGTTCCCACGTATCTGGCTGCTCAGGATGTTCAGCCGTTTAAGCTTGGGACTTTCGAGGATGGTGGTTCACCCTATCTCGGGTTGGTGCTGAACGACACGCGTGTCGTCAATATCGCCCAGGCCAATTCGGCGCTCGGCGGAGCGAGACCGGCAATTCCGGGAGACATGTATGGGTTAATCGAGCGCTACGACGAACTCCGTCCGCGACTGGGAGAAATTGCCGCTGCAGCAGCGAACACCACCGCGAGTTACGTCAAGGATGTCGGCGACGTCACGATTCTGCCGCCGATCATGCCCAACATCATCTATAACGCCGCCTCTAACTACTCGCTGCACGCAGCAGAGATGGCGCGCCGTGCGGCGCGAGCTGCGGGAGAAGAGGTTGCGCCGGAACCGCCTGCGCCCGATCCGATCCCCGGAATCTGGGAGCGTCGCGAAGGCGATATTCGCCAGAATCCCTATATCTTCCTGAAGGCTGCAAGTAGCGTGATTGCCGACGGTGAGGCCATTCGAATTCCGCCGCAGCGCACGAATCTCGATTGGGAGTGCGAGCTCGCAGCGGTGATTGGTACGCCTGCCAGCCGCGTACAGCCGGGAGATGCCAGCGACTACATCTTCGGTTACACGCTTGAGAACGATGTCTCCGACCGCGGTGGACGCGGCGACGGTCGTATGGGTACGGACTGGTTCCTGCAGAAGAACCATGACACGTTCGCGCCTTTCGGTCCGTTCATCGTGCCCAAGGAATTCGTTGCCGATCCGCATGATCTCGTGCAGACGCTGACGCTGAGCGGCACGGTTATGCAGGACTCGAACACGGGCAATATGACCCACGATACCTATGACATGCTCAGTTATATCTCGCATATTCTGACGCTTCGGCCGGGCGATGCGCTCGCCATGGGCAGCCCGTCGGGTGTCGGTACGGCCCGAGAGATACCAATCTATATGACGGCCGGCGACACGGCGGTGTGTCATATCGAAACCATCGGTACGTTGACGAACCCGGTCGTTGGTCCCGAAGGCTAATCGCCGGTGAGACGACTGTTCTCCCGTTCCATAACTATCGCGCTGTTCTGCGTCTGCGTAGCTGCGCAGGCGCAGGACCGTATGCCTGCGATGGAAGAGAGTGAGATGAATGAGGCGCAGCTCGCTTCTGTTGCAGCGCTCGTAGAGGCCAGGGGTTACGGTCCGCGAGGGCCCTGGGTCCCGCTGCTTCGAAGCCCTGAGGTCATGACGCGCGCGCGAGCGATGGGCGACTACCTGCGTTACAACACCTCGCTCGAACCTCGTTTGAGCGAGTTTCTGATACTCCTCACCGCGCGAGAGTGGTCGCAGCAATACGAGTGGTACGCGCATCACGACATCGCACTGGAAGCGGGTATCAACGCGGAAACCGTGGAAGCGATCGCCGCTGGTCGCAGGCCCGAAGGGATGGCAGACGACCACGCCATCCTCTACGCGCTCTTCACCGAGCTGAACCGGACCAGGCAAGTCAGCGATGACACCTACGCGCGAGCGGTCGAGATGTTCGGTGAGCGCGGCGTAATCGACACGGTCGGCGTTATCGGCTATTACACGCTGCTGGCGATGGCGATGAATACGGCCAGGACGGCCGTTCCGGACGAGGACTTTCCGCCGCTGCCGTCGTTACCCTGAGAGGCGTCGTTAGCGTCAGGGATTCCCTGGTGCGCCGGCAGGGATTATCGGATCTGTACCGGCGCGAATCGCGTCGAATAGATCCGCCTTATCGCCATTCGGTAGTATCACGTAGTACACCCACATCCCGTTTGACTCGTCGCGACTCGGTGAGCCTGTCACGGTCAGCTTGTCACCGGGCTTGATCAGATCCGCGGGCAGGCCGGCGCGGCGAAGATGACTGGCGCTTAGTGCGCCCCCGGACCACTCCACCTCGTTGCCGTGCTCGTCCGTGACGGAGAAGACGAGTTGCGAATGCGGATTCGCTGCTCGATACGAAATCGCGGTCACGTCCTCCAGTGTCATCACGATATCCATCTCGAAATACGCCTCCCGGCTATGATGAGAGCGCGCCGTGCGCGTCGCCATCAAGCCCAGCGCGAAGAGAAGCAGAAAGATTGCGAAATTTTTCATCCTGTTGTCCTTTCGTTATCTAGCCTGCGCCGTTGAATTCGGGGAAGCACTCGTATTCGAAAATGATTCCGTCGGAATTCCGCTCGCGGTAGCCGCGAATTACGTAGGGTTCTTCGTAGTACCTGGGGTCGAATACTTCTGCGGTCAATGCAAAGCGATCTCCGTCAAATTCGTATCGCTCGATGACATAGGTCTCCGGATCTCCGCTGAACGGCATCCCGGTGTGCCACATGAGGTTATTCGGCGACATATGGGTCGTCTTGACCACGAGCGTATCGTCCTCCCAGTGTCCGCTGGAAAAACCGACCAACGACGGCCACCAGCCCTCGGGCGGCTCCGTTCGGTCCAGAAAGATTCGCCGCACCATATGGAAGTGCTCGTATAGAAATGAGATCTGATGGTCCTGCTGAATAATCTCCAACGGATAAGGGTCCACGATGCCAAGCGGAACGCCGGGCATGATGCATTGCAGCGTCGGATCCGACTCGCGCGAGAATGTCTCGAATTCGGCTTGGCCCGTCGGTGTCAGACTGACGCTGTCCGTTGGCGGATGTCCCGATTGTGGGCCGGACGCAGGATCCCAGATGCCGTCAATCGCGGGCGCAGCAGACACGACGCCGACAAGCGGGAGAGCAAGCGCCGCGATCGCGAAGACCAGCCACCTTTGTCGATCTGTCATTCTCATCCCCTTGTCTCTCAGACATGGCGTTCTCAATAGTTCAAGAGTACTCTTCCTGGAGCATAAACCGCTAGCTCGCGATCTATGTCTGATGCATGCTCCACGAGGGCTGCCAGAGTAACAAAAACATTGAGGGGACTGCGATGAAAACCAAACGTCTGACTCGTTGCTGGTTCGCCGTTGCAGCCGTCGCTGCAGTTTCGTTATTCGGGCTGCAGGCCTTTTCGCAGGACAAATCTTATCGAATGACCGAAGGATGGGCGCTACCGCCCAGCGATCTGGTCTGGGGGCAGCTGATAGCCATCGAGCCGGATGCCGCTGGCAATATCTACGCATTTCATCGTTGTTCCGCTTCTGACTGTATTGGTAGCGACGTGGCGCCGCTATTGAAGTTCGACCCGTCCGGTAAACATCTGATGAGTTTTGCCGCCGGAATGCTCGTCTGGCCTCATGGCCTGGATATCGATAACGACGGCAATATCTGGATTACCGATGGCCGATCCGATAACGGTCGCGGTCAGCAGGTCCTGAAACTCAGTCCAACGGGCGAGGTATTGATGACGATCGGCACAGCCGGCGTTGACGGGGATGGCCAATACACCTTCAACGGCGTCTCTGATGTTCTTGTTACAGATGACGGCGACGTCTTCGTTGCAGACGGGCACGTCAACAATAGAATTGTGAAGTATTCACCGGAAGGCGAATTCATAATGGAGTGGGGTGGAGCCGGCACGGGTCCGGGCGAGTTCAATCTGCCTCATGCACTGGCGATGGATACTGCCGGTCGGTTATTCGTCTCCGATCGTGAAAATCTGCGTATTCAGATCTTCGATCAGCAGGGCCGCCACATCGACGAATGGGCACAGTATGGTCGTGTCAGCGGATTGTCGATTGACGCGAACGATATCCTCTACGCGGCTGCGCAGAATGAGGAAGCGATGCCGAGTATCGAAACCGGAATCTTCGTCGCCAGCGCGAGAGACGGCAGCAAGCTGGGGTTTATTCCCGATATCTACAGTGAAAGCGTCGTCGCGGATGGCGCCGGTTCCATTTACACCGGGCTAAGAGCGCACGCGGGCGAGTCGCAGAATATTGACGACGCACTTCGGCGTATCGTCGTGGAATAGATCGGTCAGTTCGACTTGTTCCCACGCCGCTGAGTGCTATCCAGCAGCAGCGCCAGAGCAGATCCTGAAGCGATCACGAGAAACAGAAAGAGCGTGAAATCGCGGACGTGTAGTCGTGTCAGGCCCGCAAATGCGAGGAGGGCGACTACGGCGAGCATGGCTACCCAGGACAACCAGGAACTTTCGGATTTCGCGTTCATATCGCGGTCTCCCGTCGCGGCTTCCGCGTACTCCAGATAAAAAGGCCCAGGCCGGCGAGCGCGGCAAGCCAGAAGTAATAGCCCGGAACAGTAAGAATTATCTCGGTCGGCGGAAGCAGTAGCGCAACCGCGATTACACCGAGTCCGACTCGCAGTCCGGGACCGTATTGCCGACCGTTGTACCAACCCTCCAATGCCACCGACAGCGACCAGAGTGCCGCCAACGTAGCGGCGAAGGACACCAGACTTAAACTGAGCGCTCCTGATAACAGCAGGCTGGAGTTGAATACGAACGCAAAGGGCACGACGTATTTAGCGACGCCAACGCGCGCGGACGTGAACGCAGTTCGCATCGGCGCCGAGCCGGCAATACCCGCCGCGGCGAATGCTGCGAGTGCGACGGGAGGCGTAATAGTTGAGACCACGCCGTAGTAGAACGCGAACAGATGCGCGGCCATTGGTTCAACGCCCATCTGGACCAGGGCGGGAGCGACCAGCGCCGCAACGGTGATATAGACGGCCGTGGTCGTCATACCCATGCCGAGAATGATCGACGCGAGCGCCGTGAGAACAAGCAACAGGAAGAGCGAGCCGCCAGACAACTCGATGACGGAGTTCGTGAACTTCAGGCCCAGTCCCGAAGCGAAGATCGAACCGATAATTAATCCCGCGCAGGCACAGGCGACAGTTACGGGTACTGCGTTGCGGATGCCTATCTCGAATGCCGCGAGCAGATCGACGGGTCGAAGTCGCGTGTGCGCATTGACGAAGCTCAGCAGAAACACCGCGACGATGCCGCCGAACGCGGCAATCATCGCTGTAAAACCGGCAGCGAGTAATGCGACAAGTACGACCAGTGTGAACAGCTGATGCCAACCACTGCGCAGCACGCTTTTGAGTTCGGGAAGACGGGATTTTTCGATGCGTGGAACACAGTGTTTGTCCGCCTCGAGGTCGACCATCATGTACACGGTGGCGAAGTAAAGAATGGTTGGAATAATCGCTGCGGCCAGAACAGTAACGTAGCTGACGCGAAGATACTCGGCGATGATAAAGGCAGCAGCGCCCATTATCGGCGGCGTGATTTGCCCGCCGGATGAAGCGCAGGCCTCCACGGCCGCGGAGAATCGCGAGCCATAGCCGATTTTCTTCATTAGCGGGATCGTGAACGCGCCGGTTGTTGCGACATTGGCAACGGCCGATCCTGATACCGTGCCGAGGAATGCGCTGGCGACAACTGAAGCTTTGGCCGGTCCGCCGCGCCTGTGGCCCGTCAGCGCAACAGCAAGATCGAGAAAGAACCGGCCGGCGCCGGATCGAACAAGCATCGCGCCGAAGACTATGAACAGTACGATATACGTCGCCGCGACCATTAGCGGCACGCCGAAAATTCCGTCAGCGCGGACAAAGAGGACGTCGATCAGCCTCTCATAGGACACCGGTGGGCCAAAGAATAGTCCGGGAAAGTGGTTCGCGCTCAGCGCGTGAAGCAGAAAGAAGATGGTGATGATGACCATCGGTAGCCCGACCATGCGTCGCGTCGCTTCGAGTACTAGCAGCACAAGAGTCGAGCCGGCAATAACGTCGGTCGAATTCAGATTGCCTTCGCGTTGCTGGAAAGCTTCAAGGTCATAGAGGGTATATGCCTGAATCGCCAGAACGAGAAATAGAAACAGACCGTCCAGCGCGAGGAAGGATAAGCGTTGTACGTCCACAGATTGCTTTCCATCGGAGATCTGAAGACCTGCGGAGGAGCGCCAGAGTGGCTTGATCAGTACGACAAGAACGAGCATCCCGGTCAGATGCGTGCTGCGAAATGCCCGACTCTCCGGCGTCCCGAACGCAGCAACAAAGATATGAAACAGCGCCAGGCTGATTGAGACAATGGCGGCGGTGATCAGCAACCACCAGATAGGATCGTTTCGGCTGTGGCCGATCGCATCTTCCAGGAAAGAGCGCTGACGCGACTCGGGTATGTGAAGCTTCTCGCTTCCCCTTTCTGCGCTTTCCGCCACGGTATGCTTAGTTGCCGATGGCCATGACACCCTGCTCTTCGTAGTAGCGCATCGCGCCGGCATGCACGGGGATACCGGCGCCAAGCAGAGCGGTCGAGACGCCGGTCTGTTCCCAGGTGTCGGTTACCGCAACGAAATCGCTATGCGATTCCCAAAGCGCTTTCGCCAGCGAGTAGCCCAACTCGTCCGGAAGATGCTCGTTGACGACCAGCGTTGTTACCGCGCCCAGCGTCAGTACGGGTTCCTGGACGCTGTCGTAGTGCTCGCCCGTTATCTGAACGCGAACGTATCCGGTGTTCTGAGCGATGATCTGGTTGAGTATCGAGTCTTCTACGGGCAGGAAACGAATGCCGGGACGAAACTCGAGATCGAGAAAAAAGGCTTGTGGGAGACTGGTTATCGCGAACAACGCGTCGATGTGGCCGTCCTTCATCAGCGCTACGGAGTCGCTATAGGACACGTGGTGTACCGTGCCGCCGTTGGCGCGCACGCTTTCGGGACTTTGGTTGTATCTGCTCATGATCGTCTGAAAGATCGCATACCCCGAGTCCGTCAGCTTCCCGGGGCTGAGGTTGCTATCGGCCAGATCGTAGTAGGACCGCAGGTCGGAAGCCGCGGGAACGGCTGCGTGGTACGCCGCGGGATACAGGCTCGCGAGGTGCCGGATATTGGTGTGGGCCTCAGTGAAAGGTTCCGCTCCGTTGTAGGCGTCGTAGGCGCTGTGACCGTAGGTAAAGCCGACTTCGGCCTGTCCGCTCGACACGTCGCGGATATTGCCAACACCGCCCCCAGGACCGGAGGATGCCGAAACACCGGCAATGGATCGCGTAAAGACTTCCGCCTGTTTAGCACCCAGCGGATACCAGCTACCACCAGCGGGGCCGGAGGCGACTCTGACGAACGTCTGGTCTTTGGAGCCGCAGCCGGAAATGAAAGCCAGCATAGCGAGGACAGCCAGCGTTGCCGAGCTGTTCCGGGCTCGATCTTGTATTGCCACTGGTCCAGACTCCTTGTGTTAGGGATTGATGTAGGTCGTTTTTGTCGCAGTATAGAACTGTACGGCTGCCTGCCCCTGCTCGCGAGATCCGAAGCTCGAACATCCGCGTCCGCCGAACGGAACGTGGTAGTCGACGCCGGCCGTTGGCAGATTGACCATGACCATTCCTGCCTTTGAATGGCGCTTGAAGTGGCTGGAATATTTCAGCGAGCTCGTGCAAATGCCCGATGACAGGCCGAAATCCGTGTCATTGGCGACATCCAGTGCTTCGTCATAGTCGCCAACGCGTATCACTGTTGCGATAGGACCGAACATCTCCTCACGATTGATTCGCATTGCGTTGCTGGTTTCGGAGAATAATGTCGGTGCCAGATAGTGACCTTCCGTTTCGCGTTCCAGCAGGTTGCCGCCTGTGAGCATCTCCGCGCCCTCGGAGCGGCCAACTTCTATGTAATCCAGATCCTGTTGAAGCTGGGTCTGGTCCACTACGGGGCCTACTTCCGTGCCGGGCTTGAGCGCGTGATCGACCTTTAACGCTTCGGTGCGCTCGACCAAGTTCGAAACGAAGCGGTCATGAATGGCATCTGTGACGATCAGCCGAGACGATGCGGTGCAGCGCTGACCGGTCGAGTAAAACGCGCCGTTAATCGCGCAGCCTAGTGCAACCTCGAGATCAGCATCGTCCAGAACGATCAGCGGGTTTTTTCCGCCCATCTCAAGCTGCACTTTAGCCTGCCGCTGTGCTGTTCTTGCGAGGACATTTCGACCTGTTGTCACCGAGCCGGTGAAAGAAACGGCGTCTACCAGCGGCGAATCGACGATCGCTACACCGACTTCGCTGCCTGAACCCATAACGAGATTGAAAACGCCGGGTGGCAGACCCGCGCCGACGATGATCTCCGTGAGCGCCTCCGCGCTAGCGGGAACCAGACCGGCAGGCTTGAAAACAACGGTATTGCCGAATGCGAGCGCTGGTGCGATCTTCCACGCCGGTATTGCAATCGGAAAATTCCACGGAGTGATGATGCCGACCACACCAACGGGCTCCGACGTGACTTGGACTTCGACGCCCGGGCGCACGGAGTCGAGACTTGCGCCGGCAATTCGCAACGCCTCGCCCGCGAAGAATTTGAAGACCTGGCTTGCCCGGACCACCTCACCGATACCCTCTGCGAGCACCTTTCCTTCCTCGCGTGAGAGAAGTGTTCCCAATTCGTTCTTTCGAGCAAGGATCTCATCGCCAATGTGATCGAGGGCTTCGGAGCGTTGTTGAATCGAACTCATGCCCCAGGAATGAGCAGCATCACGCGCTGCCTCGATCGCGTCATTCGTCTGACCGGCGTTGGCGGTCGCGAAGTCACCGATCGTGTCATTGAGGTCGGACGGATTGACGTCGGCGTTGCCGGAGCTGCTGTCGATCCAGTTGCCACCTATATAGTTTTTCTTCAAAATCAGAAACCTCGGAATATTATTTAAACTAAATTATTAAGTATTTTCGGCGCTGTTTCGAATCTCGCTCAGCGATTGTGCTGGTGTCAGTGCCTCCGGGTCGAGCCTGAGTTCGAGGATAGCCGGTTTATCACACGTCGAGGCCCGCTTAAAAGCGGCCGGGAAATCTTCAGTTCGCTCTACGCGTTCACCGTAGCCGCCGAACGCTTCTGCGTAGGCTGCGAAGTCAGGGTTGGTGAGCGTCGTACCGCTAACCCGACCCGGATAGTGTCGCTCCTGATGCATTCGAATCGTTCCCAGCATCCCGTTGTTGACTACGATACACACAATGTTTGCGCCATATTGAACGGCGGTAGCGAACTCCTGCCCATTCATCAGAAAACAGCCGTCGCCGGCAAAAGCGACAACGGTCTTCTCCGGGTTGCGGATCTTTGCCGCGACAGCGGCCGGTACGCCGTAGCCCATCGCGCCGGCTGTAGTTGCCAGCTGGGTACCGAACTGGCGGTGGCGGAAAAACCGATGGATCCACACAGAGTAGTTGCCGGCACCGTTCGTGACGATGGTATCGCTGGGAAGCTGGTCGCTGAGATAAGCAACTACCTGGCTCATCTGCATATCGCCCGGGGAATTCACCGGGACGCAATAGGCCTGGAAGTCCTTATTGGCGGACTCCGCCCAGGCTGACCAGCGGCCTTCATCTTCTATCGGCAGGTTTGCCAGCGCCTGTGCCATCTCGCTCGGATTCGCGTTGATCGGCAGATCCGCCTGATAGACGCGCCCGAGTTCTTCCGGGTCTGCGTGCACATGAACCAGCGTCTGTCGGGGGCTGGGGATCTCGAGCAGCGTATAGCCAGCCGTGGGTATATCGCCCATGCGGGCGCCGACGACGAGGAGCAGGTCCGATTCGCGCACGCGCTGGGCGAGCTTCGGGTTCATGCCGAGACCGAGCACGCCGGCGAATAGCTTATGCGAGTTGTCGAAATAGTCCTGACGGCGAAAAGAGGCCGCGATGGGAAGTTGGGCGACCTCTGCGAAGCGGCGCAGGGCGGCAACGGCATCGGCATCCCAGCCCCCACCGCCAACTATCACCAGCGGTCGCTCGGCTGCGCTCAGCATCCTGCTCAGCGTATTCATCTGGTCGGATCCGGGAGCAGCGCGCGCGCTTCGGTAGGGCCTCGCGTCGGCGACCGTGGCGGTCTCGGCCAGCATGTCTTCTGGCAGCGCGAGCACGACGGGTCCGGGCCGACCGGACGTCGCGACCGAGAAAGCCCTCGCGATAAACTCGGGGATTCGTTTCGCAGCGTCGATCTGCGCGACCCATTTGGATAGCGGTCCGTACATTCGCCGGAAATCAATCTCCTGAAACGCTTCGCGCTCGGCCGTTGACCGGTCAATCTGGCCGATCAGCAGAATCACCGGAGTAGAGTCCTGGTGAGCGATATGTAGTCCCGCGCTGGCATTTGTCGCTCCCGGGCCTCGCGTAACGATGCAAAGACCTGGCTGCTGCGTCAGCTTGGCGTCCGCATCTGCCATGATCGCGGCGCCACCCTCCTGACGGCATGCAATGAATTGCAGCCTGTCGCGATGTCCATGCATCGCATCCAGTACAGCAAGGAAGCTCTCGCCGGCGACGCCGAATACTCGCTCGCAACCATGCAGAAGCAATTGGTCGACCAGGATCTCACCGCCGGTTCTGGGCTTAGTCCCCACTATTCAGACCTCAATTCCTGGAGCTTCAGGAAGCATTGTTGTTCTTTCGGCCAGGCGCTCAGCGAATCTGCGCGAGCTTCTCGATCTCCGTTGAAGCGACAACCTTACCATCCGCGAAATACGCTTCGTGGTTTCTTTCGATATCTTTTGGACGATAGCCGTAATTGACCATGATTCCTATTAATAGATCACGGCCCACCGGAGAGAGGTCGGCTGCCCAGTTAATACGCTGCAGCTCAGCGCCATTGCCAAGGTGGAACCGGGCGACAGGATCGACTGGCTCGCCGTCGCGTTTTGCGTGTAGTAGAAAATAGGCGCAGAGGCGCAGAACGATTCCGCGGGCGTGCTCGGACATATCGACCAGATCGATTGTCTCTCTCGCTTCGATTATCTCGCGGGCGGTATAGATGTCCTCATGGAGAGCCTCGGGGAAGTCTTCGATGGGGGTGTTGCTGATCCACTTGTTGAATTCCAGAATCGGCGACAGTGTGACGAACTGCGAAATGTTTTCCAGATCGTGGCGCAGTTCCTCGATGACCTGCTTGAGTAGAAAGTTGCCGAAGCTGATGCCTCTCAGCCCGATATGGCAGTTTGTGATGGAGTAGAAGACGGCGGTGTCGGTATCACGGGCGTTCGTAAACTCGCGATCCGACGCTATGAGCGGCGCAATGGCATCGGCAGCGCCGTTGGTCAGAGCGATCTGCACGAAGATCAACGGGTCGCCCGGCATCGCGGGATGGAAAAATGCATAGCAGCGGCGATCATCGGCCAGTCGCGTTCGCAGATCTTCCAGGCCGGTGATTTCGTGCGCGGCTTCATAGGCGACGATTTTTTCCAGGATGCTGGCAGGTGAGTTCCAGTCGATTCTCTCCATCGCAAGAAAACCGCGATTGAACCAGGCGATCAGTAAGTGGCGGAGATCGGAATCGACGGCACGCAGCTCGGGACGTTCGCGCATAGCGCTCAGCAGATGCCCGCGCATTCTCACGAGCCTCAGTGTTCCGTCAGGGGCCATGTTGAGACGGCGGAAAAGCTTCTGGCGTGGTGACTCCACGGCTTTCGCCAGCGCAGCTCGTGCCTCGAAACTCTGGTTCTCGCGATAGAGACCGGCCGTTCTGATGATGGCGTCCGAATCCGGTTCAAACTGTTCGCTCAACAGCTCAAAAAAGCGCATGCGCTCGTCTCCGAGCAGCGTCTGAAAGTGAATTAGAATCTCGCTTGCCAGTGCGAGATCCGAGGGCTCGCCGCGATGATCCAGGAGTTGCTGGCAGAGTTCGGCGAGCGTTTCGGCCGGGGCCTCCTCTATACCGGTCTGCCTCGGGGAGCGTGACAACAGTCCCTTGCCGGCATCGACAATCGAGTCAAGTATTCGACCGAAACTCGTCGCCCGGCGCGCCTTTCGATATGTACCTGTGTCGTCCAATCGCGTATTTGAGGAAGCCATTCCGTTGGCGTCGGTCCTTAGTAGTAGTCAGGCGCGGGCGAGTCCTTCGCCGCCGCCCTAGAGTGCCAGCCTGCTCGTTAGTCGAGCGATTCTCTCAGAGGCACCAGGTCGCCATTCGGCATAACGATCTGATTGATTGCAACTGATTTCCCTTCATTCTTCGCTACTCGGCCGGAGATCTGAATCTGGTCGCCCGACGCGAACATATTCTTGGTCCAGCCACCGCGAGCCAGTCTGTTCGGCGCGGTGAGCTCCGCCTGCCAGTGTTCTACTTCGCCAGCTTCGTTGGTGATATCGAAGTAGATCTGTACATGCGGGTTGATGAAGCGAAATTCCGTGACGGTCGCGTCCAGAGTGACAATCTCGTCGGTATAGGACGCGCGGCCGTGATGTGCGAGCGAAGGTGTCGCGGCGGCCAGGGTGGCAAGCCCGGAGACGAATAACACTGCGAGCGATCTGATCTTCATTTCTCTGATACCACTTTGTTAGTGATATTCAAAAGAATACCAGAGCAGAGGGGCAACCGCTTACGACCGCAGAGCTGTCCGGTGGCACAGGGAGCACAGAAGGCGCCGCTGCGATTCGTAAATCTGAGCGAAGTCGTCTATAAATACGACTATTGCGCAACGCGCGGGGAGAAACTCATGGCGAGAACCCGAAAGTCTCCGGAGAGAGACTTCAACCGCCGGGAGGTGCTGGCAATGGGAGCTGCCGGCGCTGGTGTCGGACTGGCGTCAATCCTGGGAGCGAACGCAGCCAGAGCGCAGCGGCCGGACGCTTTCCCGCCACCCCGGGACCCGAATTTCGGCGATTCGCCGAGCTGGAGGACCGAACTCAAGGAGATCGGCCGCAATTGTTATACCTACGTGCAGGGCAATGGACCACCGCATCATGGTGGCGGCATCAGCAACGCTGGGTTCGTCGTCGGCGACGAGGGTATCTTCGTGTTCGATACGCTCAACGGCCCGGCTCCGGCAGCGCCGTTTATCGAGCGAATTCGAGAGGTATCCGACAAGCCCTTCGAGCGAATCGTCTACACCCATCATCACGGCGACCACACCAACGGTGCGCAGGCGTTCATCGGGCCGGGCGTCGAGGTCGTGTCCTCGCCGTACTGTCGTCAGCGGAATCTGCAGATGGTGGCCAGCATCGCCGGCGGCCCGGCCGATCCGGCCTATGGCGACATCAGTCCGACATTCGATGACGGCACGCCGCGCAGGCTGGTTCCGGCGACGACCGTTATTACCGGGAAGACGAGCTATTACTACGGCGGTACCGTGATCGAACTCCTGCCGATCGAGCCAGCGCATACCTGGGGAGATGTTCTTGTTCACCTGCCGGAGCACAAAGCGCTGTGGATGGGGGACAACGGTTTTTTTCACATGGCGCCCTATCTTCATAACGGCAATCCGATCGGCTGGATGACGCTACTGGAGACGCTTCTCGACATAGACCTGGAAATCATCGTTCCCGGCCATGGTCCGGCCGCCGGTAAGGCGGAAGTTCAGGAAATGCTCGACTACATGACGCTGGTGCGTGACGAAGCGAGAATCAGATTCGATGCCGGTATGAGTGCCGGAAAAGCGGCGGCGGAAATTCGGATGGGCAGGTTCGATAACTGGATGGGCTCTGAGAGAATCATTCTGAATCTGACGCGCTGGTACGAAGTATTCGACGGAACGATGGAACACTTTATCGATCTGGTGCGGTTGCGCGAGACGACGGCTGAGTACAACACGATCGTCGGCGGTACGCCGGAGGCGCATCGGCGCCTGTACCGGCATGACCTGCACTATAGCTAGGCGACCGATTACGTTTCATCTCGACTAACCTGACGGGAGAACAAGTGAAGACGTCTACACGAAGTTATCCGACTATGCGAAGTGCTCCTGGCGCGAGTCTCGGCGTTACTCTTGCATTGGTGATCCTTACTGGCTGCGAGCCGGCACAGACACCGACAGAATCGGTTGCGGCAACGGCCCCGCCGGAGCCGCTGACAGCGGCGATAGTCTCAACGTCCGGAATTACCGACATCGTCGTCGACAGCGTTGAACTGGCGTTCGGTGGTCGCGAGTTCGGAGATGTCGGTTCTTACGAATGGGTCAACGGCGAATACACCGCCGAGGTTGATCCGCAGGATCCGCACAATGCCGTGATCGTTAATCTCGATCGCGCGCCGCGCAATGCGAAGGGTCGCGTCGAATACATGGCGGAGTACAGAATTTTGAAGCCCGTCGATATGAGCCGTGGTAACCGCACGCTCTGGTACGACGTCATGAACCGCGGCCACCAGCGCGCGTTTAACCTCATTCAGGGCTATCTTCCCGACTACGGCATATTTCCGGAGACGGCTGAAGATATCGGTGATGGTTTTCAACTGAATCTCGGTTATACGATGGTCTGGACGGGTTGGCAGGCGAGTGCCACGGGACCGGACCGGATTGGCGCTGAGTTGCCAATTGCGAAGAACCCGGATGGTTCGCCGATCACGGAATGGCGAACGACGGAGATTAGAGGCGATTCCGCTTCTGTTGCCATAGAAGGACGGCTCTATCCGACCGTTGCCGCGAGCATGCCGGACGCCCGCCTGTATCGACGAGATCGACCTCACTCCGAGCCGGTATTACTTCCCCGGGATTCCTGGTCGTTCGCGACCTGCACCGATGGGGGTGCATCGGTTCCGAGCGACGTTGATCTTTGTCTCGACGGCGGCTTCTCCGCAGACGCTCTCTATTATCTCTATCATGAAGTCCGTGATCCCATCGTCATGGGGATCGGGTTCGTAGCGGTCCGCGACGCGACGTCGTTTCTCCGCTATGACACATCGCTCGATAACCCGCTCGTGTCCGGTTACGGCGGTGAGGGTGAGCCGCGGAACGTGATCACAACCGCGTTGGCCTGGGGTCAGTCGCAGCCTGGTCGCTTCCTGCGGGACTTTGTATATCAGGGTTTCAACAGAGATCCGGTTGGACGTCGGGCGTTCGACGGTGTCATCGCGACAACGGCCGGTTCGCGCAAGACCAATACGAATTATCAGTTCGGGAATCCCGGTCGTTTCGTGCGCAGCGTCATGGACCACTACGACAAGGGCGACCAGTTTCCATTCGCCTACGTAACGATGTTCGATCCGGTTTCAGGTCGCATCGATGGCATCCTGGCGCGCTGCAGCATCACGGACAGCTGCCCGAAGATCATGCACTTCGATAGCGCTAACGAACTATGGGCAGCACGGGGCTCACTCGTCACGACGGATCCACTCGGGCAGACCGACGCGCCGATACCGGACAATGTTCGAATCTACCAATGGGCCAGCACGCAACACAATCAGTCCGGGCTCACGGGCTATGAGAGCATTCAGGAACTGGAAGCGCAGCGCGAGGCGGGGTATTGCGCGTATTTCTACAACAACGCAATGCCGCGAGAAAATCGACGGGCGCTGGTCGTGGCTTTTCAGGATTGGCTAGCGAACGGCACAGAGCCGCCGCCGAGTTCCTACAGCAAAATAGCAGACGGTACGCTGGTGCCGCCGCTGCCGCGGTCCGGGTCCGGGTTCCCCAATATTCCAGGGTCACCCTACACCGGTGTGGCGAACGACGGTCATCTTAACGATTATCGAGCGATACCCGCGAGACATACATCGGCGGCGTATACGATCCTGGTGCCGCGGGTTGATTCAGACGGTAACGATATCGCCGGAATCAGGGCGACGCAGATACAGGTGCCACTGGCGACTCATGTCGGCTGGAATTACCGCAGGGCAGGCCATATCGAAGGCGGCGGCTGCAGTACGAGTGGTTCAGTGTTCCCGTTCGCTACGACTGCGGCGGAACGGGACGGGGATCCACGACTGTCGCTGGAAGAACGTTACGAAACGCACGCGGGCTACGTTGAGAAAATCCGAGAGTCGGTGCAACAGCAGATGAACGCGCGTCTGTTGCTTCAGGAGGATGCCGAACGGTTGATTCGCGGAGCTGAGCAACGCGATATCGGGCTGCCGGAGTCGTAGCGCTTTGCAATACGTTTCGAAGCCCGTTCCGTAAAAAAGGTTGAGAAAAAACGAGAGGCTCAGATGGATAGAAGAAAATTTCTGATGAACGCGGGCCAGCTTTCCGCTGGTGCCCTGATGATGGGCTACGGGTTCAACGCGGGGGCACAGTCGCGTCGCATCGTGACACTCGGTGGCTTCCGAGTGAAAGTTGTCGACATCCATGCGCACTGCGACATACTCGAAGTGGCTCCGCTACTCGAGGGCACGAGCATGGCGGATGCCAACCTGAACAGGCCGTTGGGTCCGGAGTGGCTTGCGAGAATGGACAGCCGTGGAATCGATGTCGCTGCAATCAGCGCGAACCGATTCTGGTGGTATGACGCAGAGCCTGACCTTGCCCGACAGATCGTACGGCTGCACGACGACAAGATTGCCGAGTGGTGTGACACTCATTCGGATCGTTGCGTCCAGCTCTCATCGCCGGCTTTGCAGTTCCCCGAACTGGCGGCAGAGCAGCTCGAATACGCGGTTACCGAACTCGGCGCAAAGGGCGCTTCCGTTCTCGGGCACGCTCGTGGTGAGCCGCCGTCGACTGAGAAGTACGATCCGTTCTGGGCAAAGGCCGAGGAACTCGACGTGCCGGTCTTCATGCATCCGGACGGATCACACAACATCATTCAGCCGGGCGTATTCGACGGCCCGGGTTTTCTCGGTAACGTTATGGGCAATCCGCTCGAGACGACCCTGTTTCTCGCGCGGCTGATCTACGACGGAACACTGGATCGATTCCCCGGATTGAACGTCGTCGCTGCGCACGGCGGCGGCTATCTGCCGCATTATCTGGGACGGTTCGAGCAGGCGTGCAGCCGGGGCAATACCGGTTGCGTTAACGAGAAGACCCCGGCTGAGTACCTCAGGACGCAGATCTTCGCCGATACGATGGTCTTCAATGAGGAGGGGCTCCGCCACCTTGTCGCTGTTATGGGAGTGAGCCAGGTCGTCTATGGCACGGATATCCCACATGGCTGGGCAGACACGCTCGATCTCGTGCTCGACTCACCGACGCTCAGTAACGCAGAAAAAGAGGCGATCCTCGGCGGCAATCTTGTCGAACTGTTGAAGCTCGAAGGCTGAGAACTGCCCAAGTCCCGGCTTACGAAAAGCCGGGACTTGAGCAGTCGTCGACCCTGGAGTCTGCTAGAAGCTCGCTCGCACTCCGAATTGATAGTTGCGGCCGGGCAGCGGTGCAACGTCTTTCAGCAGGGATGTATGCCGGCGTGCGTCTTCATCGAGTAGGTTCGTTCCCTTGAAGAACAGATTGAGCGCCATCCCGCTAGCGACTGTGGGTAGAGTCCAACTCAGATCCGTATTCAGCATTGTGTAGCCGGGCGTAGGTTCCTCGAACATCGCGACGTCATCCTGCTCGTCGTATCTTGCGGCCTCCAGTCCGAGAACCAGATTCTCGGCATGGTATTGGACGCGAGCACCGACTCGCAGCGGCGGTAAGCGTGGAAGATTTTCGCCGTTGTCGAGTTCGCCATCGACATAGTCAGCGAAGATGCGCAGGTCAATCTCACCTGAACCTAAGCTCGCAACCGGAGTAAAGAGCTCGGCCTCGAGTCCTTTTACCGTCGCATCTTCCTGATTGTAGAGAAAGATCGGCAATTCTGACTCCGTGTCCTCAGCGCCGGAATCGCGCAGGAAAATAAAATCCGCGAAGCTCGTGTAGAAACCCGTCAGCGACCAGGTCAATGTTCCTGAAGTCTTGCGAATTCCGATGTCCATATGTTGCGACGTCTCTACATCAAGCGTCGGATCACCAATCTCGAAAGTACTTGACGCAAGGTGCGGACCATTCGCGAAAAGCTCTTCAGCACCGGGCAGACGTTGCGCTACAGCAACGTGCAGTGCCAGAGCGTAGTCATCCGAGAGCGGGCGAATCGCCGCGAACGATGCGCTGGCTGATGAGTCGTTAACGTTGCTAGTCATCGGATCGGTAGGTTTGTGTTCCTGAGTCTCCCATCGACCGCCCAATGAGACATCCCAGTTACCGAACGCCCGGTGCTCGAGTATGAAGAGACCCAGCGTGCTCGTATCGACCGGAGGAATAAAAGCCTCTTCACCAACCGCCGAGAACTGCTGCTCGCCGAACTGAACGCCGAATGCGCCGTCCCATTCGCCCCAGGGGCGGTGCAGGAATTCGGCTCGTCCCTCGTAAGCCTTGTTCTCGAAGAGTGTTCCGATCTCCGGACCCTCGAGTTCCTGGTGCTCGTAATCGTTAAATCCGAGACGAAAATTGACAGCTTCGATCGGGCCGGAGAGATCGACCAGGCCGCCCTTGAGATCGATTCTTGTCTGATTGAGGTCGATTCTTACAATTTCCTCTTCCTCTTCCTCGTCGTCGTGGCCGTCCTCGTCTTCATGGTCGTCCTCATCATCGTGATGCTCTTCTTCATGGCCGTGGCCGGGGACGCCGTAGTTAGATTCGTAACTGCTGATCGCGACGCCGAAAAAACCTCTGTCGCCGATCCAGGACGCGCCCAGGGAAAGGCTGGTCATATCGAAGCTACTGTTTTCGAGTACACCGGAAGCTGACTCATCCTCATCAGGTTCCAGTTCGGCGAAACCGGGAATCCCATAGTCCTCCGAGTCACGCGATAGTCCATCGAAATGCCAGGCGAAGTTCGATCCGCCGCCGTCGAGCCGCACGGCGCCGGTTTGTTCCGATGCCGCCGTATCGCCACGAAGCTCGATCTCGCCGTCAAACGGTTCTTCGGGAATGGATTCGGGGATTCTTCGTGTCACCGTATTGACCACCCCACCCACGGCACCGCTTCCGTACAGCAGTGTTGTCGGTCCACGGAAGATTTCAATCTGCTCCGCGACTAAGGGATCGATTCCAACCGAATGGTCCTGGCTGATCGTAGAGACATCCAGAGAATCGATGCCGTCCTGCATCATTTTGACGCGCCCCCCTGCCAGACCGCGAATGACGGGGCGGGAAGCCGCGGCGCCGAACGACGTCGCCGAGACGCCGAGTTCTCCAGCCAGGGTCTCTCCGAGGCTGGCGCTCTGAGCGCGTTGCAGTTCGTCGCCGCCGAGTACGGTTACGGACTGTGCGAGTTCCGCGACGCTCTGGTTCTGAGGCGTTGCAATAACCTGAACTTCTTCGACTTCTTGCTGCGCGAGTAGTGCTGTTGGTAGTGCGAGCGTCATAACCGAGATAGCAGTTCGGTGAAGACGCTTGTATAGAGTATTCATTAATCTGTATAGAGTATTCATTAATCGTTTCCTTCATTCTCGCCAAAGGACGGTCTCGTCAATTGACTAAAAGCTCCACAGGCACCGCCGTGTGGAGAACTATCGAGAGCTAGGAGGTTAGGAAACGATGGGGGGTGCGCGAGCGCGACGAGACTCGTAGACGTCTGCTGAGACGAAGACATTCCACTCGTGAACAGGCTCCGGCGAGTAGCTGACCGGTATGGCAAGCGCGGTATCACCGACATTCACACAGTCGAACGCCGAGACGCTCAGGCAGATGGCGCAGGACGCCTCCTGAGAGTGCTGGTCTACGTCGACATGGCTAGCAACCGCGGTCTGGGCGGCCACGAACAGGAAGGCCAGCGTCAGCTTGCAGAGCAGGTTGCGAATGTAAGACTTCTTTCTCACGGCAAGCGTGTCATTTCTCTACGAGTAAAATACTACTCATTAGATTGAACCAGCTTCTGTTCCGAGTCAACTGTTGTGTTATCGCTTTGAGCTATATCGCCCGAGCGGATTACGAAACGGGCTAGTAGTTTGCTTCCTGAGCCGTGCACTCGTAGGGCTGCCGCGTTTCACCCGGTAGCCAGACCCAATCTCGCGTGAGTGTTACGGGTTCCGTAAACGTCTGCGGGTCGATTGCTCTGATCGAATAGTTCAATCGCGTACCGTCGTCACTCAATGAAAAGCGTTCGTGGAATTCGATCGCGTCCGTTTGTGGTACGCCGGTCTGATCGAACCAGGGCCAGGTGACATGCGTTGTATCGACGACGAGCGTCTCACCGTCCCATCCGCCCACGGAGTAACCGAGTGGGTTCGCAACAGGTGCCGGGCGGGAATCGGTCATGTAGATCGTACGGACGGTATCGAGCTCCTCGAGGTGAATGACGATACTCTCGTCTGTCTGCATGATCTCCATCGGATAAAACTGGTCCATGATCGCGAGCATGCCGTTCTCGCAACGGATATAGGGATTCTCGGTGACGCGATCCCAGTTCTCGTGAGCAACTCGTGCCGCGTCGGTTAATGGATAGCTGTCCTGCCACATCGCACGTTGTGGTCCGATCAACGTAACGTCGGTCGACCAGACTCGGAAGATGTCGTCCGCAGCAACTGGCGTCTCCGCTCTTTGCGTCTGTTGGTACTCCGCGAAAGTCAGTCCGACCGTGTCGTCGGTGAAACGTGCCTCAGCAATCTGAAAGTCAAAAACTTCCTGACCGTTGGCGGCGAGAATGTTTGTCGTGAAGATCGCGTGTTCGTTTGCTCTGCCGGGATACCCAGCGACGCGGATAATGTCGCCGGTACTAAACAGGTCGGGTGTAATTCCCTGACGTGACAGAAAACTTGGCGCCAGATATTCGAGTTCCCATTCGATCGTCTCTCCCGCGTCATCAGTCGAATGCACGGTCATCAGTACATGAGGATTGCGCCAGGTGATCTCGGTAAGCTCGCCGGTAAATTCGACTGTACGTGACCGGTCGAAGTGGACATTGGGGGAGTGGTGCGCAACGGCAGTCGATGCTGTCGCGAGATAGCACAGGACTAACGCGAAAATTTTCTCTCTTCCTGACTTCGTCATGGTGTTGCTCACATTTTGTTCGTTCAAAGATCGCGCATATATGATGCCATGCGCTGACGCATCGCGGGGTCCGGCAGTCTGCCGAAGCCGGCGCTGGCGTTGTCTGTCATATGACGCGAGTTGCTCGTCGCAGGAATCACGCAGGTTACCGCGGGATTACCGAGCGCATATTTCAGTGAAAACTGCGCCCAACTCTCGCAGTCGAACTCGGCGGCCCAGTCGGGTAGGGCGTGTCCTTGTAGTCGTCCGAAGTAGCCGCCGTCTGCAAACGGGCTATTGGCGATCACAGCCAGGCCACGGTCAGCGGCGGCCGGAATTATCCGTTCCGCGGCCAGCGTATCCGCGACGCCGTAATTTATCTGTACGAAGTCCATTTCTTCGCTGTTGATGAGTCGTTCGACTTCCTCGAAGTGCGCGATCTCACAGGTTGATATACCGATATATCGGATTCGTCCCTCGGCGCGTCGTTCGCGAAGATTCGGTAACTGGAGTTCGGCATCGATCAGATCGTGAATAAAGACGACGTCGAGTACGTCCTTGCTGAGCAGTCTATGCGAGCGCTCTAGCGATTCGTTCGCCTCGTCCACGCCGCGTATGCGGATCTTCGTCGAGATAAATATGGAGTCGTGGTTAGCCATGTCGGCAAGCAGCTGGCCGGCGACAGTCTTCGCGTTTCCGTAGGCCGGGGAGGTGTCGATGAGTGAGCCGCCGTGATCGATAAGCATATCGATGACGCGCTTCAATTCCGCACCGCCATCCGCGGGCATCGTGTTGAATTCGTCCGATGTGCCGAGGCCGATGACAGGTACCTGCTCGCCGCTGACCGGGATGCTGCGCGTATGCATTGTCTGCTGCGCGCCGACCCGACTCACCGTTGAGAAGGCCAGGCCGGTCGAGGCCGCGAGTTTCATGAAGGAGCGTCGGTCAGGGTCGTGATCGTTAGCCATGATGTAGCGCTGTCTGCGAACGACCGCTCGACGATATCACAGGTCCAGGCCGACAAGGCTTAACGTATCTTCACACCGGTGTCTGATAGCGTGCCTGAATTATCTGCGCGAGTATCGAGACTGCAATCTCCGCGGGAGCGCGTCCTCCCAGCGGCAGTCCGATGGGTCCGGCGATCCGCTCCAGCGTCTCGTTGCTGAATCCCAGGCCGCCGAGTCGTTCCAGGCGTTTCGCATGGTTCTTGCGACTGCCGAGCGCGCCGATGTAGAAGGCTTCGGATTCGAGAGCGGCTTTCAGTGCGGGTTCGTCGATTTTCGCGTCGTGGCTAAGTGTCACGACCGCAGTCCGCGATGTCAGCGGTATCTCATCCATCACTTCCTGCGGCCACCGATTGACGATCTCAATTCCCGGAAACCGTCCCGGTGTTGCGAATGCCGCACGTGGATCGATGAGTTGCACATCGTAACCGGCGGCGCTTGCCATCGGGATTAATGCCTGTGCGATATGGACGGCGCCGACAACAAGCAGGCGATGCGGTGGTGAGAGCGTCTGCAACAGATATCGTTCGCCGTCGATTTCCAGTGCTCGGGCGCCGTCACGCCGTAGCGCCTGTTTCGCTTCCCGGAACAGTTCTGCTGGAACGCCCTGAGGAGCTTCACTGCCGTCGTCGCGAGTCAGCAGGAACTGGCGCGAACCCGACAGGCCTCGGACGAGCACAGCGGCGTGCTTCGACTCCTGTGCCGCGACCAGGTTCTCCAGCATCGCGCGCTTCACTCGATGCGCTCCACGAATATCTCTATCTGTCCGCCGCACGCCAGTCCGACCGCCCAGGCCTCGTCATCGGTAACGCCGAACTCGAGCAGGCGAGGTTCTCCGTCTTCGATCACTTCCTTCGCGGCGTGGATGACGGCACCTTCTACGCAACCGCCGGACACCGAGCCCTCGAATGCACCGTCGGCCGCTATCGCGAGATTGCTGCCAACCGGGCGCGGTGACGAGCCCCAGGTCTGTACGACGGTAGCGAGCGCGACGGCGATTCCTTCGTCGTGCCATCTGAGCGCGGTACGTAGAACGTCTTTGGCGCCGGAGTTCTGCTCGGGAGGCTGGTTCATCGTGGCGGATTCAGATTATATAAAGCGTGTAATCTAGCAGATCCTTATCCTGGCCGGCTCCGACAAAGTTGTCCGATCTGCTATGGTTCAAAGAAAAGAAGTTTGAATCGGATCCAGCACATGGAGATCGCCATGATAACAATGAAGTATACGGCGCTTATTACGATTGCGGCGCTAACCCTGACGTTCGTATTCAGCGGCCGCGCTGGAGCCATGCGCGGTAAACACGGTGTCAATGCGCCTGCAATGACAGGTCACGCCGAATTCGACACGGCGTTTCGAATTCACATGAATACCGTCGAGCAGCTCGTGTTGTTCATACCGGTGCTCTGGCTTGCGACTTCGGTCGTCGGTGACATCTGGGCCGCGGCTGTTGGCGCCCTGTGGATCGTCGGTCGACTCGTTTACGCCGCAGGTTATGCGAAGGCTCCCGAGAAGCGCGGGCAGGGAATGATCATCACCATTCTGTCAACCGCGGTGCTAACCATGCTATCGCTGTGGGGTGTGGTACAGGAATTTATGGCCTGACAGGCGACAGAATTATTCAGATCGAGAGACGCCGGTTCCGTTGCAACGGGATGCCGACGATTCGATTGTACTTGGAGGAGTAGTTATGGGATTTGATTGCGAATTCAATCGGCGTGATGTTATGAAGTGGGGCTTTATTTCCACGACGGCGCCTATTCTTGCGGCAGGTACATCTGCCCTGGCTCAGGATCTCGGGCCGGGTAATGCGCACGTCGGCGACAACGCCGGCCGCGACCCGGAGAAGCTGTATACCGGTCACCCGGTCGTTGGTGGCGGGCAGATGGAGATTCGGCTCAACCAGTCGATCTACACGGATGACCCGCACGAACTCGAGGTTGCTCAGAGAATGGAGCCGTTCAATCCGCAGTCGTGGTACGACGAGTGGCGCCGGGTCGCCGATATCAACGAAGAGATCGCAGAGGGTTACGCGGAGCAGGGTTTCAGAGTCTCCGCCAACCAGTTTTACCTGCGCGCATTCAGGTTCCATCGTGCCTCTATCGTGTATCAGGAAGACACCGACGCGACGATGATGCCGGGCTATATGAAAACGCGCGAGATGTTCGACAAAGCCTGGGAGATGGCGCCACCGCCGATCGAGCGCGTCACGATTAACGTCGACGGCAACGATCTGGATGGCTACTTCCGCAGGGCCAGTGGTCCGTCCGGACGCCGCTATCCGGTCGTCATTGGTTATCTCGGTGCGGACTCCATGGCCGAGAGCACCATCCTCGGTAGTGGATCGTATTCCTCAAGAGGAATGGCATCGTTGGTTGTCGATCTGCCCGGACAGGGCGCTGCGAAGCGATTGCAGGAACTCTATATGCCACCGGATACCGAGCGGTTCGTGTCGGACCTCATCGATTATCTGGAGACTCGACCAGACGTTGATGCCGATCGTATCGGACTTCGCGGTATCAGTATGGGTGGCTATGCGGCGCCGCGGGCGGCTACGGCGGACAGCCGAATCAAAGCCATCGTGACGTCTGCTGGTTCATACGATCTTCGCGCCGATCTGTTTGACTACTATCCGCCGATTCAGGATCGCGTGCGCTGGATTGTCGGTGCCGAAGATCTGACCGCAACGAGGCGTAAGCTTGCCGACTACAATCTCGACGGCATCGCGAAGAACATCGAGTGCCCGATGTTGATTGGCTACGGTCGTACGGATCGAATTATGGATCCACAGGGCGCGTTCAATCTTTACAACGCGGCCGTCAACTCTGACAGGCAGATGTGGTCCGATTCGGGTCATCCGCACCATGACGAGAAGTCCGGCGGTCCACAGGATCTCCGGTTGCCGACTGCTCAGGACTGGATGGCGAAACAGCTCGGGTCGATTGCCTGACGCCGCGACCGTCGTCGTGATCTGCAGATTCGTGGCTCGGTCACGAGCATGAACAGGGCACAGCACAGTACAGCCGCCGCTAGACGTTCATGCTGAAATTATTCACGCAGGTTGCGACACAGCTATTTGGTATTCGCCGCTTGCTGTGGACGCTGGGCGTGGGGTCGATCATGGCGTTCATCGGGGTTCTATTCCTTGCGGATGGAGCGATCGATGGCAGCTACGCGCTGGCCGCATTGAGTCTGTTGCTGTGGTCGCTTTGGGCACTTGCGCTTGCCTATGCGTTCATTGAACCGGCTCCCGTTATTGATCCCGCTGCGCGCCTGCGGACAAGATTTGCGGTACGCCTGAAGCGAATCTGGCTGTGGGTTCTCGCTCTGCTGATGGCTGGCCTGATGATTGTTGCCGTCATCATGACGATGCGAACGGTCGGGTTGGTTCTGGACGGCTAGCGATTGCCTATCGAACGCTTCTCACGCTGATTGATGGCGCAGCAAGCCGCTGTCGGCGTCTTTCATGAAAGCTGAGTAATCCTGCTGGACAACCAGCCAGTATCCGTTAGCCTTAACGGTATGTATCCCTGCAGGAAGTACACATCGTGAGCGTGATTCGCGGCGGATTGGCGACACGTCTTCTGGTTCGCGACTGGCGGGCGGGCGAGACGGTTATTTTGCTCGTCGCCCTGGTGGTTGCGGTGGCAGCCATGAGCGCTGTGGGGTTGTTCACCAACCGTGTACGGCAGGCGGTCACTCAGCAGGCGGGCGAGGTACTCGCAGCCGATCTTCGTCTTGAATCCGATTACCCGATTACACCCGATTACGAAGAGCTCGCGGCTGCCAACGAGCTGCAGACAGCGCATATCGCGCACTTTCAAAGCGTAATTCTGGCGGGCGACGCCAGCGCGCTGGCAGATGTTCGTGGTGTTACGGATGGTTACCCGCTGCGCGGGGAGGTTCGAATCGCGGTTGAACTAGCCGGGACGCCGCGAGTCGCCGATGGGGTTCCCGCGAGGGGAGAGGTTTGGGCAGAGCCCGGGTTGCTCGTGCGCCTCGGCGTCGACGTGGGTGACAATATCGACGTCGGTAGCTTAAGTCTGCGCGTATCGAACACGCTCGAGTTTCGCCCGGATGAGGGCTGGCGCTTCATGGAGATCTCGCCGACCTTGCTGCTGAACCTCGCGGATCTCGAGAATACCGGCCTGATTCTTCCGGGAAGCATCATAGAGTACGAGATGCTCTTCGCCGGCGACGCGCGCGACGTTGCGACCTTTCGTGAAGTGATGGAGCCGACGCTGGCGCTCGACCAGGAACTGGATGACATTCGCGACGGTCGCCCCGAGGTGCGCCGCTCGGTCGTGAGGGCTGAGCGATTCCTCGTCCTTTCGGCTCTGGTAAGCGTGCTGCTTGGCGGCGTTGCCGTCGCGATGGCCGCGCGTCGTTTTCTGGCTCGCCATCTCGACAGTGTGGCGCTGATGAAATGTATCGGTGCACGGCATCGCGACGTACTACGGCTGACATTGACGCAGCTACTCCTGCTCGCGTTGGCCGCAGGACTTGTCGGTAGTGTGCTCGGCTATCTGACACAGTATGGATTAACACTGTTGCTCGATGATCTCGTCGAGGCACAACTGCCACCACCGACGCTGGCGGGAGCCGTGATCGGACCGATTACGGCATTGACGGTGGCGATCGGGTTCGCGCTACCACCGCTTTTACAGCTAAGAACGGTCCCACCGGCGCGCGTGCTGCGCCACGATCTGGCGCCGCCACCACTGGGCTATACCGCTGTTTACGGCGTCGCCGCGGCCGCGGTAACGACGATGATGTACTGGCTCTTTCGCGACTTCGAATTGATCGCGTACGTGATGGGCGGTGCCGTGGCGACGTTTCTCGCCCTGTACGGCGCCGGCCGATTGCTCGTCGTCGGACTGCAGCACTTCCGCGGTCGAGTTGGCGTTGCCTGGCGGTACGGCGTCGCGAACGTCGCGCGCCGTGGACGGGAAAGCAGTGTGCAGGTCGTGGCTTTCGGCATCAGCCTGATGGTGTTGCTGTTGCTGACGCTGGTTCGCACCGAATTGATGAATAGCTGGCAATCGGCGCTGCCGGAGAACGCGCCGAATCACTTCGTCATCAATATCCAGACGCATGAGCGCGAGAGCGTTGACGAGATTCTCGCGGATTACGGCATTGCCTCTCCCGGGTTCACGCCTCTGGTACGTGCGCGCATTAGTCATGTCAACGGCGTTCCCCTGAACGAATACGAAGCCAAGGACGAGCGTGCCGCAGATGAGCTGCGCGATGACCTGAATCTGACCTGGGCCGCGGAAATGAATCCGGACAACGAGTTGCTGACGGGGGAGTGGTGGCAGCCGGGCGATACGACACCACGCGTTTCCATAGAAGAAGATATTCTTGAGGAGATCGGTCTGGATCTGGGGGATCAGCTGACCTACTCGATGGGCGGCGAGAGTATTACAGCCACGATCAGCAGTTCACGGCGAATCAACTGGGACACGTTCAGCCCGAATTTCTTTATGGTTCTGAATCCGGGTGTCCTCGATGGCTATCCGCAGACCTTTGTGACGAGCTTCTTCGTCGAGCCGGATCAACGAGGGGCTTCGCTGGATCTCGCGCAGAATTTGCCCAGCGTTTCGGTGATCGATCTCGGAGCAGTCATTGATCAGGTAAGGCGGGCGATGACCAGAGCCGCGCTTGCGGTCCAGTATGTGTTTCTGTTCACGTTTGCAGCCGGAATTACGGTGCTGCTGGCGGCTATCCAGGCCACGCGTGACGATCGCATGTACGAGAGTGCTGTACTGAGGACACTGGGTGCCGGTCGAAGCACTGTTTTACAGGGGGTCGCCGCGGAATTCACCGCTTTGGGCCTGCTCGCGGGTACGCTCGGCGCTTTCGGGGCCGGGGTCGTCGGCTACTTCGTCGCGGATCATTTGTTTGAGCTCGAATATATCCCCGGCCCGGCGCTCTGGCTCGCGGGTATGGTTGCCGGCGGGGTAGTGGTTGGCATCTGCGGGACACTCGCCGCGCGATCGGTCGTTAACGAGCCGCCTGTATCCACCCTGCGCCGAATCTGACGCTTTTCCCCGTCCTAGTGGTAGTGGCCGTGCTCCGGCGACCAGACTCGCCCGGCAGGTGCGACGCCCGGCTCGAAGTCGTCGATCTGGGTGACGAGCAGAATAAGTCCGCCGAGAAGGCAGACGGCGACCGCTGCGATCGCCATACGCATCGAGACCGACATCTTCTCGGCCTTGTTCGCGCAGCAGCGCTTGTACTTCTTTCCGCTACCGCAAGGGCAGGGCTCGTTTCGTCCTATTGCAGCCATAGCTGTAGTTTACTCGAGATTGCCGGGAGTGGGTCCTTCCCGATGCGAATCGCGGTATCCCCGACAGTTGTGTCCGATGCGCTCGGCGAGGTAGAGCGGTCGACCCGCACCCGTCGCTCGACCTGCCGGAGTGGGGTAGTGATAGCATGATTCGACAGTCAGGACAAAATCATATATGGCTGTACGTAATCATATAAGCGTGTATGATCTTGCTATGGTCGCCGGCAGAGCAAAGGAGAGCAGTGCTTCCAGCCGCAGCCCGCGCGTTGCTCGCCGGCGGAGGCGGATGCGCGAGGCCCTCCTGACTGCGGGAGCGCAGCAGTTTGCGAGCCGCGGTGTGGCTCATGTCAGTGTCGAGGACCTGCTCGACGAAGCCGATGTTTCTCGCGCGACCTTTTACGCCATTTTTTCCAGTAAATACAGTTTATTAGAGAATATTCTTAATCCTATTTTTGAGATAGCGACCGCATCGATTGCCGAGCTGCAGAAAGCGTCAGCCGGGGCAGGGCTCTCAGGCATTCTCGATACCTATCTCAAGCTCTGGCGCGCTCATAGAGAAGGCTTACTGCTGATTACTGCGGTAGATGCGGCGACCTTTCGTCACTTCGAGGACCGTCATCGGGCGCTAAACGATGCGCTTTATGAGGTCCTGTCGAAGGCCGAGCGCGCGGGTCTGCTGCGAAACGGCAGCGCGGAGTTCTCACTCAAGGTGATTGCTCGCACGGCGATACCCCTGCTTAAGGTCTACGATGACCATCCTTCAGGCGATGCCCTGTTCGTCGACGCCATGACGGCTCTATTGACCCGAGCCGACTAGACCAATAATGGAAAAAGATCAGGTCAGCGGCCAGGCGCCGGGCAGGATACTCGCTGTTCTGTTCACCGGCGTTCTGATGGCGGCCCTCGACATCGGGATCGTCGGGCCGGCTTTGCCCGCGATTCAGGTGAGCTTCGATGCTGATGAGCGCGGGCTGTCCTGGGTCTATGGAATTTACATACTGTTCCAGCTCATTGGTGCGCCGGTCATGGCCAAGCTCTCGGATCGCTGCGGGCGCCGTTCGATCTACGTCGCCTGTGTATCGATCTTCGCGGCGGCGTCGCTGATCGTAGCGCTCGCTCCGTCGCTTGGCGTGCTGCTGTTGGGCAGAGCCATCCAGGGGTTCTGCGCCGGCGGCATACTGCCTGTGGCAAGCGCCGTTATCGGTGATACGTTTCCGCCCGAGCGCCGTGGCAGGGCGCTTGGGCTTATCGGCGCTGTATTCGGCATCGCCTTCGTGCTCGGCCCTCTGCTGGGCGGCATTCTGCTGCGTTGGGGCTGGCAGTGGCTCTTTCTCCTGAATCTGCCGCTTGCCGCCGTCGTCATCTGGCAGGCCATGAGGGTACTGCCGACAGCGCGCCAGCCGACGGATACCCCGATCGATGTGCTCGGAATATTGCTGCTGAGCGTCATGCTGGCATCCCTGGCCTGGTCGATCAGCGAACTCGATATCGCGGAATTCGTTGCGAGCCTGACGTCAGCAAAAATCCTGCCGTTCTTGCTGCTGGCGGCCATCTGCGTACCGACGCTCTATTTTGCGCAGAAACGGGCTGTCGACCCCGTCCTGCATCCGGAGTTGCTCAGCTCCATTGAGCTTCGGCTCGTCGGCGCGATCGCGTTCGCCACGGGATTCGCGGAATCAGGAATGGTATTTCTGCCGGCGATAGCGGTCGTCGGTCTCGCTGTTCCAGAGACAACGGCTAGTTTCATGATGGTGCCGCTTGTCTCCGCGCTGATCGTCGGCGCACCGACCGCCGGGCGGATGTCCGACAAGTTCGGACCGAAGCGCGTCATCCAGACCGGACTCGTGCTGACGGTCTGTGGCCAGCTGACGTTTAGTCTGATTCCGCTGAGTACAGCCAGTTTCTTTACTGCGGGGGCACTGGTTGGCTTCGGTCTGTCCGCGCTGATTGCGCCGCTGCGCTTCGTCGTCATTCGGGAAGTCAGCGCCGCACAGCGCGGGGCCGGTCAGGGGTTGCTGGTTACCTGTCTCGGTATCGGCAGGCTGACCGGGGCCGCGATGGTCGGGGGTGTCGCGGCTTCGAGCGCCATCCTGTTGATGGGTTATCAGAATGCGCTGCTGCTCTCGGCCGGCGTGATGAGTACGGCCGTGATTCTCAGTGCCGCGCTGACAGGCGGTCATGGCTCAAGTCGCGGGATGGAGCGCTAATTCACGCTGGTGCCTGTACAGGCCGGTAGGCATAAGGGCAGAATGTCGCCCTGACGTCCTGGGGTTCTGACATGACTGAGTTTTGGATTGCGCCGTCGATCCTGTCGGCGGATTTTGCGCGCCTTGGCGACGACGTCGATGCGGTTCTTGAGGCGGGCGCCGATATCATTCATTTCGACGTCATGGACAATCACTACGTGCCGAATCTCACTATCGGTCCGATGGTCTGTACCGCGCTGAAGGACCACGGTGTCAGCGCGCCGATCGACGTGCATCTGATGGTCAGCCCTGTCGACCGCATCATCTCCGACTTCGCTAAGGCCGGCGCAAGCTATATCAGCTTCCATCCGGAGGCGAGCGAGCACACCTACCGCTCGTTACAGCTGATTCGGGATCTGGGCTGCAAGAGCGGACTGGTCTTTAATCCTGCGACGCCGCTGACGTGGCTCGAACATGTCATGCATATGGTCGATATGGTCCTGCTGATGTCTGTCAACCCGGGCTTCGGCGGCCAGAAATTCATCGAGACGACATTAGCCAAGATCAGCACCGCTCGGCGCATGATCGACGAGTCCGGCCTGGATGTACGGCTTGAGGTAGATGGTGGCGTGAAAGTCGACAATATCGGCGCGATTGCTGCCGCCGGCGCAGATACATTCGTCGCAGGTTCGGCGATATTCGGTAGTGAGGACTACGTCGCCACGATTGCCGCGATGCGCGGCGAAATTGCCGCGACGGTCGGCTGAGCGTCGATCGGCCTGACATTCACCTGCTCTCTGTTCGCACCGAAAGTGCTCAGACGCCCCGGGCGTAGCCTTCTTTATCTGGATAGAGACGCGGATTTTGCTATTCTCGCCCCCCCGATGGCGCCTGCTACGTCGTCTGGCGGGATCGATAGCGGTTGAGATAGAGGATTGCCGTGACCTGGACGGTACATAAATTCGGCGGAACGAGTCTTGCGGATGCAGCCTGCTTCAGGCGGGTGGCAGATATCGTCGTGGGCCGCCCGGAGGGCAATCTCGCGATCGTCGTCTCTGCAATAGGGGGCGTTACCGACCTCCTTCTGGGCCTTATCGATCAGGCCTCGCGGGACGAGTCGGTCGACGCTTCGATCGAGGAACTGCGGAAGCGCTACGAGACTGTTGTCAGGGAGCTGCTATCGGACGAAAACGCAGCCACGTTGCTTGAAGCTTTTCAGACCGATCTGGAGAACGTCGACAGCGTCCTGAAGGCGTTGTCGGTGGTGAAGGCCGCATCGCACCGCAGCCGCGATCTGGTGGCCGGATACGGCGAGCTGTGGTCGGCGCGATTGTTGGCTGCACTGCTCGAAGAGGACGGCAGACGCAGCGGCAGCGTCGCCTGCGTCGACGCCCGCGACATCCTGGTTGTAGAGCCCGGTGAAATGGGTCCAATCGTGATCTGGGACTCGACCCGTGAGCAGTGCCGGAGCGTAATTCCCGGTGACTTCGATGGCGTCGCCGTTATTACCGGCTTCATTGCGCGCGATAGCGAGGGTTTGCATACGACACTCGGTCGCAACGGCAGCGACTATTCCGCGTCAATCTTCGGCGGCCTGCTCGAGGCAGACGAAGTGAATATCTGGACCGATGTTGAGGGCGTCATGAGTGGCGACCCGCGACGTGTGCCGGAGGCTCGGGTCATCGACGAGATTTCATACAACGAGGCGATGGAGCTTGCGTATTTCGGCGCGAAAGTCATTCATCCCCAGACAATGGCGCCTGCAGTCGCCCACGAGATTCCGATCCGAATACGCAGTACGTTCAACCCGGATTGCGCGGGAACCGAGATCGCCGGGAAGTCAGGGCAGCGGGACGCGCTGGTTAAGGGTATCAGCGGTATCGATGGAGTTGCGCTGGTAAACCTCGAGGGCGCCGGGATGATCGGTGTGCCCGGTACCGCGGACAGGCTCTTCGGCGCGTTGCGTGAGGAGAGCATCAGCGTCACGCTAATATCGCAGGGTAGTTCGGAGCACTCCATCTGTTTCGCTGTTCCTCAGGAGTCGGCTGATCAGGTAAAGCGCGTCGTTGAACGTGCATTCTCCGTTGAACTGGCACAGGGTCAGGTACAGAACGTCGAGGTCACCAAGGGTTGCGGCGTACTCGCGGTCGTCGGCGACGGGATGGCCGGGCTTCCGGGTGTCGCGGGACGATTCTTCCGCACGCTTGGCAGCGCAGGGATCAATGTCCGCGCGATCGCACAGGGTGCGTCGGAGCGAAACATCTCGGCGGTCATCGACTCCAAAGACATGACGCGTGCGTTGCGCGCGGTACACGGTAGCTTCTATTTGTCCGCCAAGACGGTATCGATCGGACTGATCGGGCCCGGCCTCGTCGGCAGCGTACTGCTCGATCAGATGGCCGGCGAAGTTGAACGGTTGCGACAGACCTTTCATCTCGACCTGCGCGTCCGCGGCGTTACCGGCTCGAGTCGCATGCTACTGGACGACAGACGGGTTGCGCTGGACGATTGGCGTACGGGTTACGAGTCGGGTGAGGCTGCCGACCTGGAGAAGTTTGTCGTTCACGTACAGGCGGACCATTTACCGCATACCGTCCTCATCGACTGTACGGCGGAGGAGAGTATCGCCCAGCACTACGCGGGCTGGCTGGATCGCGGAATTCATGTGATCACGCCCAACAAGCGTGCGCACAGCGGGCCGCTGGCGTACTACGACGATATCGGTCGAATCAGCCGTGGCGCGAACACGCATCTCCTTTACGAGGCGACCGTTGGCGCCGGGTTGCCCGTGATTCAGACACTGAAGGATCTGGTAGAGACCGGTGACGAGATAACCAGTATCAGTGGAATATTCTCCGGCACGCTCGCCTATCTGTTCAACGTATTCGATGGCACGCAGACATTCTCCGAGATCGTGCGCGATGCGAAGGCGCGCGGCTACACTGAGCCCGATCCGCGCGACGACCTTTCCGGCACGGACGTTGCGCGAAAGGCCGTCATTCTCGCCCGTGAGGCCGGCCTTAAGCTCGAGCTCTCGGACCTTGAAGTAGAGAGCCTCGTGCCGGACGCACTGGCCGATGCCTCTGTTGACGAATTTCTGGATCGGCTCGTCGATTTCGATTCTCCGATGGCGGAGCGCTACGAGCAGGCCAAAAAAGACAACGCCGTGCTGCGATACGTGGCCAACGTCGATCTTGCGTCCGGTAAAGCGGATGTCAGGCTCGCCAGTTATCCGCTCGATCATCCGTTCGCGAATATCAGCCTGACCGACAACATCGTCCAGTTCGTCACACGGCGCTACTGTGACAACCCGCTGATCGTTCGCGGTCCGGGTGCGGGACCCGATGTCACGGCGGCGGGAATTTTTGCCGACCTTCTGCGCCTTTGCAGTATGCTGAGCGCTAACAACGATTGACGAGGCGCGAACGGCGTCGCTTATGCGCTACTACAGTACCCAAGGCGGTCACAAGACAGACCTGATCGGCGCGATGCTGAAAGGGCTTGCGCCCGATGGCAGTCTTTACGTCCCTGAAGAACTACCGCGATTCGATCCGGAATCTATCAGTGGCCAAACGGTCGCCGAGATAGGAACCGAGCTGCTCGCGCCGTTCTTCGCCGGATCGCCGTTGGACGGGAGTCTGGAGGCGATCTGTCACGACGCCCTGAATTTCCCGGTACCGCTCGAAGATTTGCCGATGGAGAAGGGAGGCCTGGCCGTACTCGAGCTTTTTCATGGGCCGACCGTCGCGTTCAAGGACGTGGGCGCCCGCTTTCTTGCCGTGGCGATGGAGCGTGCGTTGCCAGGACTGGAGCCGGCAGATCAGCGGCCGCTGACGATTCTCGTCGCGACCTCGGGCGATACCGGCGGCGCGGTTGCGGCCGCATTCCATCGTCGCCAGGGTATGCGTGTTGGTGTCCTGTTTCCGAAAGACCAGGTTTCCCCCCGTCAGCAACACCAGCTGACCTGCTGGGGCGACAATGTTCGCTCGTTCGAGGTTGAGGGCAGCTTCGACGACTGCCAGGCCATGGTTAAAGCGGTTTTTATCGACCCCGAGGTCGGCGCTCGACACCGCCTGAGCGCGGCCAACAGTATCAATGTCGGCAGGCTGCTGCCGCAGGTTGTCTACCATGCGGCGGCGAGTCTATGGCATCAGCGCCGGCATGGTGCGCCGGCCAGCTTTATTGTGCCCGCTGGCAATCTCGGTAACGCGCTGGCCTGTATCTGGGCGCGAGCGATGGGCATGCCCATCGGCTCTATCATTCTGGCGACGAACGCCAACCGGACGATCCCCGATTTTCTGACCACCGGCGACTGGCAGCCCAGACCCAGTGTGCAGACACTTGCGTCGGCGATGGACGTCGGCGACCCGAGCAATATGGAGCGGCTTCGCCATCTGATCCCCGACTTTGCGGACCTGCGCCAGTCCGTTGAGGCTTATCCGGTTGAAGACGCTGCGATCCGGCAGCAAATCATTAGGGACTACGAGCGCTTCGAGCGTGCCTGGTGCCCGCATACAGCGACCGCGTTCTGGGTGTACGATCAGTTACCGCGGGCCCGACGCGAAGCCGAGCCCTGGATCGTTGTCGCAACCGCACATCCTGCGAAGTTCGATAGTATTGTCGAGGAGGCGATAGGTCGTCGCGTCGCCGTGCCGGCCGAGCTTGCTGCCCTCCTCGAGTTGCCGGCGCAGTGCGAACGGCTGCCGGCCGATGCCGCCGCGCTCGCGCGAGCGCTGGATGATTGGTATTTTATAAAACAGTAGCTTATTTAAAGTACCTAAAGTGTTTTCTGATAATTCCGCACCGCTAGTTACTGTCAGCCTGGTTGTCTTGTTGGTTGTGCTGATCGCGTATCTGTGGCGAAAGCATACCGCCCGTTCAGCCGATCCGCTGCGCGTTGTCAGCGTCAAGTCGATGCATGACATTCTGCTGCCGGATCAAATGGGCGGTCAGATACATCTGGAGAATCTCCTGCTGACGGCCAAAGGGTTCGTGGTCCTCGACGTGAAGACCGTGGATGGCACGATATTTGGTGGCGACCGGCTCGACGAATGGACCGTCATCGGGAGTCCGCAGCGATATACCTTCCCGAATCCTCAGCCCGCGCTCTACGATCGCGTCGCGGCGCTCAAGAAGTTTATCAGAGATATGCCGGTAACCGGACACGTCCTGTTTCTCGGAGATGCCCAGTTCAGCAAGGGGCGGCCGACCGACGCGATTTTCCCGGATGAGCTACAGGAGCGCTATCGCAAGCCGGACAGCGCCGAGCTCGAAAGACTCATGGAGGCGTTCGAGCTGCATTGGGAGAAGGTGCAGGAGGTCAGTGTGCCGGCACCGACGGTCGTCAGGCCAGTCTGAACAGCCTTTCTGTATTTTCGCGCGTTGCCAATGCAACGTCCTCAGCCGATTCCCCGCGGGCTTCGGCAATGCGGCGCAGAATATGCGGTAGATAACTGGGCTCATTACGCCGCGAGCGCGGTTTCTCGGGGAGATCGCGCGGCAGGAGGTACGGCGCGTCGGTCTCGACGAGAAGCCGGTCCAGAGGAATTTCATCCACGGCCGCGAGCAGATCGCCGCCGCGCCGTTCATCACAGAGCCACCCGGTGATGCCGATATACAGGTCGAGATCGAGCAGCGGTCGCAATTCATCGATATTGCCCGTGAAACAGTGCGCGACGCCGCCGGAAAGCCGATCTCGTAACGGGCCTAGAATCTCGACGAAGCGCGCATGTGCCTCGCGCTGATGAAGGAATACCGGCAGATTCGTCTCGATCGCCAGCTCCAGATGCGCCTCGAACGCGGCTTCCTGCGCGTCGCGTGGAGAGAAGTCGCGAAAAAAGTCCAGGCCGCATTCTCCGACGGCGACGACCTCGGGATTACCCAGCAGTGTGCGCAGCGCATCGCCGCTGTGTTGGTCGAAATCGGCCGCATGATGCGGATGGATTCCGGCGGTCGCGTAGAACTTGCCGGGCTGGCCCTGCGCCAGCTCGAGCGCGCGGACACTGTGTGTAACGGTCGTACCGGTGATGATGAAACGCGAAACCCCGGCAGCCTCTGCGCGCGCGATGACTTCCTCACGGTCCGGGTCGAAACTGTCATGCGTGAGGTTAAGGCCGATGTCGGTCAGTGTTTCCACGCGGCGGATTGTGCCAGCCTCAGGGCGTGCTTCGCCAGAAATGATGCGATAATCCCGGTCAGTGCTGATTGAAAGAGCAGGGGGGAAGACAATGATTCGGTGCTTTGCGTTCCTGGGGGTGTCGATGCTCCCGCAGTTGCTGTTCGCGCATCACTCCCCGAATGTTCACTTCGATAGAGGCGATGTCGTCGAGGTATCGGGCACGCTGACCGAGGTGTAGTGGAAGAACCCGCATACCGTACTCGTCGTGGAGACGCTTGCGGATGACGGCAGCACGGTCGTGTGGTTGGGCGAGACCAAGGCGTCCACGCAGCTTTATCGTGCTGGACTGGAGCCCGATATCTTTCATGTTGGCGATACCGTCCGCATGGCCGGATTCCGTGGTCGGCGCAACAAAGAAGCGATGTTTGTCACCAACGTGCTGCTGCGCTACGGCAGCGAGCTCATCGCTGAGAATCTGGCGGGTCCTCGCTGGACAGAGAACGTTGCCGGAACCGCACTCGCCGACTACCAGGCGCAACGAATCGAAACGACGGCCGCCGCGCCGAGTACGCTTTTTCGCGTCTGGAGCCGGGATGGCTTCGTGTCGGGTGCCGACGATACAGAACGCATGCTCTGGGTAGACAGTTATCCGCTGACGGCTGAAGCGGCTGCTACACAGGCGAGCTGGGATCCTGTCGCGAAAAATCCCTACATCCATTGCCAGAACGGTATGCCGGCGATCATGGATCAGGGTTTCCCGCTGGAGTTTGTACAGGAAGGCGATGAAATCGTCCTGACTCTGGAAGAGCTCGACACGAAGCGGCGAATCTACATGAACGGAAGTGGCAATCGGGCGATTGCTGAGAGCACCGCGTTCGGCTACTCGACCGGCCGATGGGATGGCGACACGCTCGAGGTAACAACCGTCGACATCAACTGGCCATGGCTCGACCAGAGCGGCATTCCGCAGACCGATGCGCTAAGGATCGTCGAGCGTTTCACGCCCAGCGAAGACGGGTGGGTTCTGAATTATCAACTGACTGCGACAGATCCGGAGATCTTTACGGAGCCCGTGGTGTTGAGTCGCATCTGGATCTGGGTGCCGGGAGAAGTCATCAGAACTTACAACTGCTCCTGGGACCGGCAGGATCTCTAACCGCTGATTACAGGTCGTCTCGATCCCAACTGCAGTTATAAGGCTTGAGTTCCTCGGTCGGATCCCATACCCAGGCGCGATCGAGTTCGACTGGTTCGGTAAACACCGCGGGATCGGTTGCCGTTAGCAGATAACGCAGTACGTTACCCTCCGCACTCGGTGTAAACCGTTCCACAATCTCCAGTTCGGGTGACTGTGGAATGCCGCTCTGGTCGAACCACGGGAAATCGATCGAATCGGTTTCCACAATCAGCGTCTCCCCCTCCCAACGGCCGCTCGATAGCCCGAACGGGCCTGTGGCGCCGGCAGGAGGCTCGCCGTTCATGTGTATTCGCCGAACGGAGTCCTGCTCTTCAAGATACAGGACTATATTCTCGTCCTCGCTAACGAATTTCATCGGCGTGGCGAGGTCCATAATCGCTGGCATGCCGTTCTGACAACGGATATACGGGTTGTCGTCGACGCGGTCCCAGTTCATCTGCGTTTCCCGCGCCGCGACGGTCAGGGGATAGCTCTCTTCCCAGAGCGTTCGCCCGGTTCCTTCGATGCCGTGGTCCGATCTGTCGGGTCCCCACAGACGGAAGATGCCCTGAGCGGTGGCGGTCGATGATGCCGCCTCTGCGGCGGGACGTGACTGCGTCAGCAGTAGCGGCTCACCTTCTGGCCAGCGCGGCGCGACGAAGTTGTCTGCGACAAGTTCACGGCCGTCCGCGAGAAGAATATTGGTTGCGAATATCGCCGTTAAGTTTCGCCGGCCCGGAAAACCGGCGATACGAATTTCCTCGCCAACGATGAAGGTATCGGAGCCCAGACCTGAGCGCGCGAATTGACTCGCGCCTCTGCTTTCAATCAGCCAGACGACTTCACTGCCTTCTTCCGAGGTTGCCGTGACCGCGAGTTGTGTGTGTGGATTTTGCCAGTCGGCCTCGGTTAATACGCCACCGATCTCGACGATCTCACCGCGAATAAAATGAAGGTTGGGCGAGTGGTGCGCTTGCGCCGCAAGCGGAGCGAGTAGTGTCAGGTATAGAAGACTGCCAAGTTTCACATTGCTTCCCTCAACGCCCCGATGCGCGCGACCATTATTGGGAGAGGGCGTCTGGAATACAACCGCATGCTGCTAGACTATGGATCTCAGCGTCGGTGACGACTCAATAGCGGATGAGGTTGAAATGATCGCCCGAATATTCGTAGTCCTGGTTCTTACGGGCTCTTCGATTTTTCCGGTCTTCGCGCATCACAGCGAGTCCGGTTTCGATCACGATGCCGTCGTCGCGTTCGAAGGCACGGTCACCGAGTACAGCTGGCGCAATCCTCATGTGTATATCAACGTCGATGCCGTTGATGCTGCCGGCAACGATGTCGAATGGATCGTCGAAACCGGTGCAACACCGATTCTGCAACGAAGCGGCTGGACGCGTGACTCGCTGCAGGTCGGTGAGACTATTTCCGTCAGAGGACATCCGGAGCGCGGGATGGAACGAAACTATGCGTTGCTGTTGTCACTGGAAAAGGAAGACGGGTCGACACTTGCGCAGTATTCGGGTGACTTGTCCAGCGACGCTCAGGCGACGAGTCTCGCCGGCGTATGGAAGGGGCGCGCCGGATTTATCGGGCCGTTCTTCAGGGCGCTGGGAGAGATACCGTTAACTGAGAAAGGTGCGGCTGCGAGGGCTGATTACAATTTCTATGTCGACAGTCCGGCGGCGAACTGCATTGGTCCGACTGTGCCGACTCTCGTCGCGCTCGGGCTTTACGTGAACGAGATCGTTCTCGGCGACGAACAGGTTCAGGTCAAAAGTGAGTTCTTCGATTCGGACCGTATCGTCTATATGGACGGACGAGCGCATCCCGCGAATGGTGAAAGAACGAATCAGGGTTACTCGATCGGCACATGGGAGGACGGAGTACTCGTTGTCGATACGGTATTGTTCTCGGAGCATCGTTTAGGCAATGGCAACGGTGTGCCTTCCGGCGCGCAGAAGCATACGGTGGAGCGATACGCGCTGGCCGACGACGGTACGCATATTGTCATCGATCTGTTTCTCGAAGATCCTGAGTATCTGGCTGCGCCGTTCGAGGGCCGGCTCGAGTGGAGCTATACACCGCAGCTCGAGCTTTACCGCTACGATTGTGATCCCGAAGTGTCGCGTCGATTCCGCCTGGATTAACGACGGCAGAAGTCGCCTGCCGGAGCAGCGATGAGCGGCACTCACGGTTTTTCTTTGCTATTCCAGCCATGCGCTATAATTAATCTGGAAAAACTGTCTGTCGACCTGTAGAGATTCCGGACCGGTCCGAGAGAAACCAAATAGAAAGAGTCATGAGATCAATCACCGTTACCTTCGCGATACTGATGTTTTCTCCGCTGGCGCTGGGGCACCATTCCGCCGCGGCTTTCTTCGATCGAAGCAGGATCGTGGAAGTAGAGGGTACGGTCAGCGATGTCTACTGGAGAAATCCCCACGTCAGCCTGACACTCGACGTCGTCAATGATGCCGGCGAGATCGAAGCGTGGGAGCTGGAGGCAGGTACTACGAACACATTGATGCGAAGGGGGTTTACGGCGGACTCCGTGAGTATCGGCGATCGTGTGACGGCTGCCGGGGCACCGTCTCGACGAGGCGAGCCCGCAATATTCGTCTCGAATGTGCTTTTGCCGAACGGTGAGGAGTACATTATTGCGGATAGGGAAGAACCACTGCGGTGGACGTCCGCTTCGACCGCAGATGAAATGCAGGTGAGCGTTGACGAGCTGCCCGGCACCGGAATCTTCAAAGTATGGGGATTTCGTGCGTTGTACAGCCTGCGAAACCCGCTCGTACTCACGCCTGCCGCTGAGGCTGCGATAGAGGCTTTCAACCCCCGAACCGATGACCCCGGTCTCCGGTGTATTCCGCCAGGTATGCCCAATGCGATCCTGAATCCTTACCCGATGGAACTCATCGACGGGGGAGATCGTATCGTTCAGCGTATTGAGGAATGGGATGCTCGACGCGTGATCTACCTGAACGAGGCCGATGTCCCCTCGAATCTGTCGCCAAGCCACCTCGGTGTATCTGTTGGTCGTTGGGAGGGAGAGACGCTGGTCGTGGAGACGACGCAGATCGCCTTCTACCTCCTCGACGCGATAGGTACGCCGATGAGCGAAAGTGCGTCGCTTGTCGAGCGATATACGTTGAGCGAGGACGGGGCCAGTCTCCGATACGAGGTTATCGTCACCGATCCGGTGAATCTGGCAGAGCCCGCGATCTGGGACAACACCTGGGCCTACAGGCCCGGCATCGAGGTCAGCCCGTTCGAGTGTACGCTGCGTGAGACGGTGAGCCCCGTCTACCAGTAGGCGAGGCAGCCGGCCCGTCGACGATTGCGCGGGCGTCAGGCGCTAGTCTTCAATCGCGTCGTAAATAGCCTCTACGAATCTATCCCGTATCGTCACCGAGTCGCGCGGACGACGCTGTGCCATGAAGATGCCGATAAGCTGTTCGGATGGGTCAACGAAGAACCGCGTATGGAAGATGCCACCCCAGAAGTAGGTACCTCTGGAGCGGTAGGTTCTGCGTAACTCCGGATCGTCTACAACGGCAAAGCCGAGGCCGAATTTCAAGCCCCGACCGGCAGCGAGTTTACCGATGTTGTTCCTGGTCATCAGTTCAACAGAGGCGGGGGTTAGTAACCGAATACCCTCGAGTTCACCGCCGTTGAGAAACATCTGCATCAGCCGCAAATAGTCGCTCGCCGTAGAGACCAATCCGGCACCACCGGAGTAATAACTTCGCGGTCCCGTATACGGGTAGCTGACCGAGTAGTCGAGATAGCCGTCCTCGATCGGCCCTTCCGGTATCTCTCGGATCGTGCCGTCTTCCGCCGACGTATATATCGCAGCCAGTCTGTCGACATCCTCCTCGTCGATATAGAAGGCGCTCTCGTACATCTTCAGCGGCCCGAAGATTCGCTCGTCAAAGAATTCGGCAAGCGTCTGCCCAGAGATAACCTCAACAAGGTGCCCCAGCACGTCGGTGGATAAACCATAGGCATATCCTGTGCCGGGTTCGAATAACAATGGCAGCTCGTCGAGCTTCCTGCTCAGGTCGGCGATGACATCGTCCGTGTCCTCGAAGCCATCAGGAATTTCGGCATCCCGATAGATTCGGGCGAGTGTTTCGCGCGCTTCGGTGTTCGACATGAAACCGTAGCTTAGACCTGATGTATGAGTGAGCAGCTGATGAATCGTGATGTCGTTCTGCGCCGGGACCGTTTCAGAGCCGTCACTTCCGGGGCTCAGAACCCGCGGGTCGCTGAATTCCGGAATGTAGTTCGCGACGGCGTCGGTCAGCTCGAAGTATCCTTCCTCGTGCAGCATCATCACTGCAAGACTCGTGACCGGTTTCGTCATCGATGCGATGCGAAACAGCGTATCGGTTGCCATCGGTTCGTGGTCATCGCGATCCTTCATCCCGAATGCCTTCGAGTAGACGAGACCACCGTTGCGGGCGATTAGCGCGACGGCGCCTGCGATTTCCTGATCTTCGATAGCGGTGGTAATCAACGCGTCGATTTTCTGCAGGCCAGCGGCAGAGAACCCCTGCTCCGCCGTAGTCGCGAGTTCAGAAGTGACTGCAGTTTGATCCAGTTGTTTCTGTGCGACCAGCAGCGCTAGAAGTGCCAGAAGAACTAACAGATATCGCTTGATCATCGCCTTTTTTCCACTAAGACTGGTAGCCGCTAGCATAGACTACACAGGCGTTGAGAGAATCCTTTAAACTAACAGGATAGGTCTCGCCGAATAAAAATAAACAAAGTAAGAGCCGCTCAGCTTTTCGTTTCTATGCCAGGGAACCAGGAACTTATGCCTATTCTCCGGGCCTGCTTGTTCTACGTTTTACTAACGTGCAGTTTCAGTGCACTGGCGCAGTCCCAGCCCAATATCGTACGGGGCTTCATGGATAACTTCGGCTGGGGCGAGCCCGGCTGGAATGGCGTACTGAGAGAGCACAGGATGCCCCGCGTCTACAACCTGACGAACGATCCCCAGGAACGCGACAACGTCCTGCTTCCGCACACCTGGGTACCGAAAGCCGCTTTGCCTCAGCTCGAGACACACGTTGGATCGCTGCAGACCTATCCACCGGTTCCGACGGGCGCTCCTGATCCGTACGAACCTCCTTACTGACGGAGTCTAGTTTTGAATAAATCAGCTTCGCAGCTTTGCTATATTTCTCTTTGCTTTGCCAGCTTCGCGGTGTCCGCGCAGAACGCGCCGGCGTTCTCGGCCGATGAGCTCATGGAACTCCCGGCGACGAACTGGATAACGAATGGTGGCGATCTATACAACCGTCGCTACTCACCGCTGGATGAAATCAACCGCGACAACGTAGATCAGCTCAAAGGCGTCTGGCGGACTCGACTTGGCGGTTCGGGCGTTGGCCCGCAGTACTCTGGTGAAGCGGAACCGCTCGTCTACGACGGTGTGCTCTACGTCGTGACGGGAGCGAACGATACTTTCGCCATCAGCGTCGAGACCGGAGAGATACTCTGGACCTATTTAGCGAATCTCGACCTCGCTATCGACACGATCTGCTGTGGCTGGACAAGCCGTGGCGTCGGGCTCGGTGACGGCGCGATTTTCGTCGGGCAGCTCGACGGCAAGCTCGTCGCGCTCGATCAGGAGACCGGTGAAGTGAGCTGGTCGGTGCAGGCGGAGCGCTGGCAGGAAGGCTACAGCATTACGTCCGCGCCGCGTTATTACAACGGCCTCGTGATAACAGGCTTCGCGGGGGCGGAGTTCGGTACACGTGGTCGAGTAAAGGCTTACGATGCAGATGATGGCTCGCTGGTATGGACGTTCTATACGGTGCCGGCGCCGGGCGAGATCGGCAGCGATACCTGGCCGGAGAACAATCTCTGGGAGCATGGTGGAGCTACAGTCTGGCAAACGCCGGCCGTCGATCCCGAGCTCGGCTTGCTGTACTTCTCCACCGGCAACCCGGGCCCGGATTTCAACGGTGGCGTTCGCCCCGGCAACAATCTGTTTTCCGTATCGACTGTGGCCATCGACGTCATGACGGGGGAATACCGCTGGCACCACCAGCAGGTGCACCATGACATCTGGGACTTCGACTCGGCAACGCCGGTCATTCTTTACGACATCGAGATTGAAGGCGAAGAGCGCAAAGCCATTGCCTCGTTTAACAAGACCGGTTGGATCTACATACTCGACCGCATCACCGGGGAACCGCTGCTCGGTATTGATGAGGTGCCGGTAGGGCAGGAGCCCCGCCAGGCGACAGCAGCGACACAGCCGATTCCTAGAGGCGAGCCCTTCAAGCCGAATACGCTGACCGTTCCGCCTGAGGGTTACGAGCTGTCCGCGCTGGACGACGTCTTCGTGCCATTCTGGGAAGAGCGGGCAGTCGGTGTGCGTGGTGGCGCGAACTGGCCGCCGAGTTCCTACGATCCGGAGCGAGAGCTGATCTACGTCTGTTCCAGCGAGCGGTTCTATTTCTACGAGGTAGACGCCGAGGAGAGCGACGATCCGCCGGGCGGACAGCGTTATATGGGTGGGCGCTTTGGCGGCGCGGCATCGATTGCGCCATCGGGTGTCTTCACAGCGATGAACGCGGCTACGAATACCGTCGCCTGGTGGCAGAAATGGCCTGACCGCTGCTACTCGGGCTCGATAGCGACAGCCGGCGGCGTGGTCTTCGTCGGGAGAAGCGACGGACGTCTCCTGGCTCTGGATTCCGACAATGGCGATCGTCTATGGCAGTTCCAGACCGGCGCGGGTGCCAATGCGACCGCGAGTACGTTCATGCACGACGAAGAGCAGTACGTCGCCATTCTCTCTGCCGGCAATGTCTTCGCCGGATCACCGCGCGGCGACAGCGTCTGGCTGTTTTCGCTTGACGGCACGCTGGACGAGGTCGATCCGGCCGGCAACGCGATAAGTGACGTTATCGGTCCACCGGTGGGTACGCCGAACATCGAAAACGGCCGGCAGCTCTACGCTCAGGCCTGCGTTGCCTGTCACGGCGAAGACGGGCAAGCAGGTCACGTGGGTCCACCTATTACACCCGGAATCAGCCTCGGCGCTGTCGTGCGAATTATCGCTGACGGTCGCAATGAAATGCCGGGATTTACGGGAATCTTTACCTCGGCCGAAGCACGCAACATCGCAGGCTACGTGACCGAGGATCTCGTTCCGTAGATTAAAATTGTAAAATGGTACGACAAGAACAATGAGAGTAGAGTCGATCCCGGAATGGAAGTTCTGCAACTACTGATTAGCGGTGTCTCGCTGGGCTGCGTGTACGGTTTGATCGCGCTTGGCTTCGTCATCATCTACAAAGCGACCGAGATGGTGAACTTCGCCCAGGGCGACATCATGATGCTCGGCGCATTCGTCGCCTTTACCTATATCAGCACGCTCGGGTTTCCGTATTTTTGGGGCGTCGTTGCGACCATCGCGACGATGGCTGTATTCGGCGCTATCCTCGAGCGTGTTGCGTTACGACGAATGATTGGTGAGCCGCCGTTCGCCGTGCTGATGATAACGATCGGCCTCGGTTTTATTTTTCGTGCCGCCGCTGGCGCGATCTGGGGCAACGAGCCGAAGTCCATTACCTCGCCGATAACCGGTGGCGTTTTAAGAATTGGCGAGCTGACGGTCGGCTACGAAAATATCGCTGTCATCGGTGGCACCGTAGCGCTGTGCGCCGGCTTATACCTTTTCTTCCGCTTCAGCCGGCTGGGAATCGCGATGCAGGCTACGTCACAAAACCAGCTCGCCGCGTTCTACATAGGCATTCCCGTTAAGCGTATCTATTCAATTGTTTGGGCCTTGTCGACGGCGATTGCTGCCGTCGCCGGAATTCTCGTCGCTCCGGTTTCTCTGATCGAGCCGACAATCGGCTTCATCGGTATCAAAGCGTTCGCGGCGGCTATTGTTGGCGGCTTCGGTAGTCTTCCTGGGGCAATCATAGGCGGGCTCGTTGTCGGTATCGCTGAGCAGTTTGCCGGGCTTTACGGTCCGCCGGGCTCAGGCGATATCAGTGCCTATGTGATTCTGCTGGTGATGCTGTTCATCAGGCCGGAAGGTCTTTTCGTAACACTGCAGCGAAAGAAAGTCTGATGCGCTTTATCTTTAAAACCCGTTATCAGCAGGATGTCGCGATCGTCAAACACGACGGTCAGCGGCTCTGGTTCGGGCTGCTGATCGTCGCCGTGCTGCTGGCGCCGCTGGTACTCGATACCTTCTATCTCGGTGAACTAGCGCTACTTTATGTTTTCGCGATCGCCGGCATCGGCCTGATGCTACTCGTAGGCTATACCGGGCTGGTCAGTCTCGGGCATGCGGGCTTTCTCGCGATCGGTGCCTATGTGCATGCCATTCTGATGACGTATGGTGTGCCTTTCCCTGTATCGCTTGTCGTTGCGAGTCTGTTCTCCGCGCTTGTTGGCGGAATCGTCGGCTTGCCGACCATGCGAATGACCGGAATCTATCTCGCGGTCGCGACGCTCGCGTTCGCGTTCATCGTTGAATACGTCATCGCGCACATCGAACCGCTGACCGGCGGTTTCCGCGGCATGGTTGTACCGCGTCCCATCGTGTTCGGATTCGATCTCGGTTCGCCGATTGCGTTCTATCTTTTGTGCCTCGCGATATTGGCGGTTTCGCTTATCGCCGCACTAAATGTTCTGCGCAGCCCGATGGGTCGTGCCATGATAAGTATCAGAGACTCGGAGATCTCGGCGCAGTGCATCGGCGTCGATCTCGCAAGGACGAAGAGCATCGCGTTCGCCATCTCGGCGGGATTTACCGGTCTCGCCGGGGTGCTGTTTTCACATCAGGCGGGCTACATGTCGCCTGATACGTTTACGATTCTGACATCGATGCAGTTATTGCTGATGGTCGTCGTTGGCGGTCTCGGGTCGTTGCACGGCGTTATATTCGGCGCGATTTTCATTATTCTGTTACCGCAAGGTATCGCTGTATTAAGGGACTGGCTACCGCCGGCCATCGGTCAGCTACCTGGCCTCGAGCCTGGCCTGTTCGGCCTGATTCTGGTGCTGTTTCTGATCTACGAGCCGCTTGGTATCTACGGACGCTGGGTCAAGATCCGGGATTACTTCGAGACGTTTCCGCTGTATCGCAAGGCGACTCATGAACGTCAAAGAAGTTATCTTCGGACGGAGCGTGTCCGATGACCGAGGCGATTTTCCGTGCTGAGAATCTGAACCTGAGCTTCGGCGGTGTTCGGGCGGTCCGTGATCTCTCGTTCGAAATAGAGCGTGGTGAGGTCTTTAGCATTATCGGGCCGAACGGCGCGGGTAAGACGACGGTGCTGAATTTGATCAGCCGCCTGTACGATGTCGATGGCGGCGGTCGCATGCTTTTTCAGGGCGCGGACATCAGTCAGATACCCGCGAGCGATGTCGCCCGCCGCGGGATCGCGCGGACGTTCCAGAACACAGAACTGTTCGAGCACGAGACGGTCCTGAAGAACCTTCTGATCGGACGACACGTCCACCGCACGACCCATCTTCTGTCCGAGTTCTTCTTTACACCAGGCGTAGCCCGACAGGAACTGGAGTTCCGGAAGGTGGCGGAGGATGTGATCGATCTGCTGGATCTGCAGCTCTACCGTGACGAGGTCATCGCGAATCTGCCCTACGGCATTCGCAAGCTGGTCGAAGTGGGTCGCGCGCTCTGTATTGAGCCCAAACTGTTGCTGCTGGACGAACCGTCTTCCGGTCTAAACCTGGAGGAAACCGAGGATGCCGAGTTCTGGATTGAGGACATCAATCAGGACTACGGCGCAACCATCATCATGGTCGAGCACGACATGAATCTCGTCTCGCGTGCGTCGAACCGAGTGATGGCGATGGCCGATGGGGCTCTGCTCGCGATAGGGCAGCCGGACGACATCAAGAGCCGCCCCGAGGTCCTTCGGGCCTATCTCGGAGATTGACGTGGCGGCACTACTCGAACTCAAAAATGTCGAGACATTCTACGGGCCCGTCATGGCAATCCGGGGCGTTAGTTTGGAGGTAGAGCGGGGCAAGATCGTATCTCTGCTCGGCGCCAATGGAGCGGGAAAGACAACTGTGCTCAAAACCATCAGCGGCGCCATGAGGCCGCAGAAGGGTACGGTCAAGTTTAACGATGAAGAGATCCAGGGGCGCGACCCGGACGTCGTCGCGAGAATGGGTGTTGCCCACGTTGCGGAAGGACGCGAGGTTTTTCCGTTTCTGTCCGTCGCCGACAACCTTAAAGTCGGCGCCTTCAGTCGCAATGACCCGGAGATCGCTCCCGATTTGGCGTCCGTCTACGAATACTTCCCGGTTCTGCGTGAAAAGAGAGACCTACAAGCCGGTTATCTGTCGGGCGGGCAGCAGCAAATGCTGGCGATCGGCCGGGCGATGATGCAGAAACCGGATCTGATGCTGCTGGACGAGCCGTCGCTCGGGTTGTCCCCCAAACTCGTCGCACAGATAGCGGAGATCATTCAGCGTCTCAACGCGGAACGCCGGGTCACGGTGTTGCTTGTTGAGCAGAACGCACGACTCGCGCTCAATATCAGCCACTTCGGCTACGTGATGGAGATAGGACGCATCGTCATGGAGGATCAGTCCGAGCGTCTGCGCGATGCCCCTGATATCAAGGAGTTCTACCTTGGAATGAAGGACGAGGGCGTGCGTGGCCGGCGACGGTGGAAACAAAGAAAGACGTGGCGCTGATGACTGAGACTGAACAAAACTTGGTCAGTGTAGAGGGATTCACGACGCTTCCGGAATTGTTCTGGCATCGTGTGACGACGCTGGGCAATGAAGTGGCTATTCGCGAGAAGGATTTCGGAATCTGGAATGAACATACCTGGGATGACTACGGTTCTCAGGTGCGACTTGTCGGTCTCGGGCTAAAGGCACTGGGACTCGAGCGTGGCGATGTCTGCTCCGTCGCCTCGGAGATCAACAAGGAATGGCTCTTCGCCGATCACGGCATTATCGGTGTTGGCGGAGTCTCGAACGGGGTCTATCCCACTGACGCTGCGAATCAGGTTGAGTACCTCATCGCCAACAGCGGTACGCGTTTCTACTTCGCTGAGGATGAGGAGCAGCTCGACAAGGTCCTTGAGGTGCGAGAGAGAACGCCGACGCTTGAGAAGATCATCATCTTCGATATGGAGGGATTGCGAGACCTGAAGGACGATCAATGCATCAGTCTCGATGAGTTAATGGAACTCGGGCGAAAATATTGCGCCGAGCATCCGGAAGTCTGGGAGACTGAGATCGCAGCGGCTAACCCGGATGACCTGATGATCCTGACCTATACATCGGGAACGACCGGGTCGCCGAAGGGCGCGATGATCAGCCACAGGAATATGCTTTTTGCGCTCAACGCCTCTCAGGAGGTCCTGCCGACGAATTCTGCTGATGAACAATTGGGCTTTCTTCCGCTCGCGCATGTCGCCGGCCGTATTCTCTACAGCTTCATCCCACTGCAATCTGGTGCCACCGTGAACCTCGTCGAGAGTCTCGAGACGACGGTTCGGGATCTGCAGGAGGTCGCACCGACCGTGCTTTTAGCTGTGCCCCGCGTATGGGAGAAGCAGTACTCGCACATCGCTATCAAGCTGAAAGAAGCGACGGCGCTCGGACGCCTCGCTTACGAGCGGGCGCTCGCGATCGGCGAGCGCGCTGCCGAATACAGGAAGCGTGGCGAGTCTGTACCGCTGGTACTGTCGCTTATCCACCGTATCGCTAATTTTCTTGTCCTTAAGAACGTCCGCAAGGAACTGGGCATTGACCGAAGCCGCTGGTTGGCGACCGCCGCCGCGCCGATCGCTCCAGACCTGATTGACTGGTACTGGGCGCTGGATTGCCCGATGTATGAGCTCTACGGGCAGACCGAATGCACGGCCCTGGCGACGGGTAACCAGGTGGGGAGCAGCCGAATCGGCAGCGTCGGAAAGCCGGTTCCGGGCCTGGCCGCCAGGCTCTCGGACGAGGGCGAGATTCTCCTGAAGAGCCCGGGTGTCGTTCAGGGCTATTGGAACAACCCTGAAAAAACCGCTGAAACCATTGTCGATGGCTGGCTCTATACCGGAGATGTCGGCCGCATAGACGAGGACGGCTTCGTCTATGTCGTGGATAGGTTGAAGGACATCATCATCACGGCCGGAGGTAAGAACATCACGCCGAGTGAGATAGAGAACCAGCTCAAATTCTCGCCGTATATCTCCGACGCCGTAGTCGTCGGAGATAAGCGGCGCTATCTGACCTGTCTCGTGATGATCGATCACGACAACGTATCGAAATTCGCTCAGACAAATAACGTGCCTTTCACGAACTACACCAGTCTCTGCAACACGCAGGCCGTAAACGATCTTGTCGGAGAGGAGATTGAGAAGGTCAATACAAAATTCGCCCAGGTCGAGACCATTAAGAAATATCGCCTGATCGACCAGCTACTCGATCCCGAGGATGAGGAGCTGACTCCCACGATGAAGCTAAAACGAAAGGTCGTGAACGTGAAATACGCTGACCTCATTGATAGTATGTATTGAAGCCAGCCGGCGCGTGGCATTGAAACCTTGATGCTATAGGGCTTTCGGCTGGGGGAGCTAACCATGCTAAGAAAAATGTTTGCCATTTTGTGCCTCGTCTCATTGACCGTGTCCTGCGGTGGGGGAGGCGATGCAGACAGCAGAAGCGGCGAGCCCGTTCGCGGCGTAACCGACACAGAGATTATCATCGGTTCTCATGAAGATCTCTCCGGTCCTGTGGCGCTACTTGGGACTGAAATCGTCTACGGCGCAAGACTCAGATTCGAGCAGGCCAATTCGGCGGGCGGTATTCACGGACGTCAGATCAACTTTATTGTTGAGGACGCCCAGTATCAGGTTCCGCGCGCGATTCAAGCCACCAACAAGCTCGTTAATCGCGACAATATTTTCATGATGATTCTTGGTATGGGTACACCGATGAATACCGCGGTGATGCAGACGCTGTTCGACGC
>JBJKYM010000017.1:0-29475 GCA_045561025.1 Candidatus Rariloculaceae bacterium | reverse complement strand
CCTGCTGAAGTCCACAGGACTTCGCGGCGACGAGGACAGCCGGGTGGGCACGCCCATTCTTCTGTGGAGGTGTACACATCACACGTGTTCGGCAACCAGCAATTGCGGCAGGAATCGCGAGCATGAGCGCCGTAGAGGGCAGGGGAGCCGTTCCTGCCGGAACATAGAGACCGACACTCTGAATCGGCCGCGTGACGCGTTCGCAAACAACCCCAGGAGCGGTCTCCACAGTAATCGCTTCCGACAGCTGCGCTTCGTGAAAAGCTCGGATGTTTTCTGCGGCTGCCGTTAGCGCAGCGAACTGTGGAGTTGTCAGGCTGGTCTCGGCTGCTGCGAACTCATCATCGCCAACCTGAAACTCGGTGAGCTCGATACCATCAATCTCGGCCGTCAACTCCCGCAGCGCACGATCGCCGTTTTCCCGAACACGACTCAGGATTCGCTCCACATCGACCTGCAGCTGTTCGTCCTCAGCGAGAGCAGGGCGACGGAGCAATGCTTCACGTTCGTCCGTACCCAACTCGTTCCAGTTGTATGACTTCATCGTCATGTCTACGCCAGCATTTTCTCGACCGGTAGTACCAGAATCGAACTGGCGCCCGCTTCCTTGAGTTGCTCCAGCGTCTCCCAAAATACGTTCTCTCGACAGACAGCGTGCATCGCGACGATGTCGTCACGACCTTCGAGCGGCATGATCGTTGGCGCTTCGCTACCGGGGAGCAGCGCACGGATAGCCTGGAGTGCGGCTCGAGGCGCGTGCAGCATGATGTACTTGCTCTCGCGAACCTGCAGTACACCTTCCACGCGCTGCAACAGGCGTTCTATCCAGGCCGATTTTTCTTCCGGCACTTCAACCGGTGTCTGAATCAATGCAGCACGACTGTCGAGTATGGTCTCCGCCTCACGGAGCTGGTGCGCGCGAAGCGTTGAACCACTCGATACCAGATCGCAAATCAGATCCGCCTTACCGAGACTCGGTGCAATCTCGACCGCACCCGAGAATTCAACGACCGTCGAATCTACGCCGGCTCTTCTGAGAAAATCGCCGACGATGCGTGGATAGCTGGTTGCGATCTTTTTATCCTCCAGTGATTGAGCGTTCTCATACGACATATTTTCCGGAACACCGAACGATAGCCGGCAGTGTCCATAGTCGAGCAGACTGACGAGCCGGAACAGAGATTCCGCGCCGCTCTCAACCATGCCGAGGCGGCTCTCCTCTATAACGTTCTGGCCGACAATTCCGAGGTCGCATATATCTTCCTGGACGAGCCCCGGGATATCGTCGTCTCGTACCAACAACACGTCGACCGGCATGTTCTCGCCGTAGCAGATAAGCTGATCGCGTCCTCGCGAGTAGCTCAGCCCGCAGCGACTGAGCAGGTCCATCGACCGCTCTGAGAGGCGCCCCGATTTCTGCACTGCGATCTTGATTCTTTCAGATTGTTCCAGCATTTCTTCTATCCCGATTCAGGCGTTGTTGAGGCGCTCAAGCGCAGTGCTATAACCACCACTGCCGGCGGTCAGAAAACGTGCTACACGACCGATGGTGGTCACGGAGACACCCGTCAGCGCGTGTATCTGTCGATAGGGCAGTCCATCGTTCAGGTAGGCGACCACGGCCCACCGATCGACCAGCGCTTCGAGTTCAGCGGGTGTACACAGATCGGTAAAGAACTGCTGGCACTCATCGGCGGTGCGCATGCTCAGGATCGCCTCGTAAAGGCCCGTCTCCGCTGCGGCGGCTTCCTCAGCGGTCATCCCTCGATGCGATTTCATAGCATTTCCTAACGTATTAATGAACCAGCGTATTAATACGCTATAACATACGTTTGCCGGGGTCAAGGGTTTCTATCGAGTTTCGATCAGGAGGAGATCTGAGCGAGAACGGTGTCGCCGAATTCAGACGTACTGACAGCGCCTGATGTCCCGGTGTCAGCCAGATCCGCCGTGCGAAGCCCCGTAGCAAGCGCCGCGCTGACGGCAGCCTCGACGGCATCGGCCGCGTCCGAAGCTCCCAGTGAGTGGCGAAGCAGCAGCGCCATACTCAGGATAGCCCCACAGGGATTGGCAATACCTTGTCCCGCGATATCCGGAGCGGATCCGTGTATCGGCTCGAACAGGCCGGCACCCGATACGCTCAACGATGCGGAGGGCAGCACACCCAGAGACCCGGCCAGCATCGACGCCTCATCGGTCAGAATATCACCGAACATGTTGTCCATGACCATGACATCGAACTCGGCAGGTCGGCTGAGCAGATGCATCGTTGCCGCATCGATATAGAGATGCTCCAGCTCGATCTCCGGATATTCTTCCCGGTACAGACGGGTTGCCGTATCACGCCAGAGACGGGACGTATCGAGCACATTCGCCTTGTCTACTGAAGTGACCTTCTGCCTTCGATCCTTCGCAAGATCTCCGGCGGTACGACAAATTCTCTCTATTTCTTCGACGGTGTATTCGCAGGTATCGAACGCAGCCGTCTCCGTTCGGCCACGTTTGCCGAAGTAGATCCCGCCCGTTAACTCGCGCACGATAATAATGTCGACCCCGACCAGGCGTTCCGGCCTTAGCGGCGATGCGTCGACGAGCTCAGGCAGTGTCTTGACCGGACGAAGATTGGCGTACAGGCCCAATGAACTGCGCAGATCGAGCAAGCCCTGTTCAGGACGAAGTTCGACAGCGACATCCGCCCATTGCGGTCCACCGACAGCGCCGAGAAACAGCGCATCGGCCTTCTTACAGAGCTCGAGCGTGTCATCGGGTAGCGGTGACCCTGTCGCATGGATCGCAGCGCCGCCGATCAGCGCCTGCTCCAAACTCAGGTCGATGCCGTGTCGGGATGCCGCGGCTTCGAGAACCCGTACGGCCTGCACGGTGACGTCGGGGCCGATACCGTCCCCGGGTAGTACTGCGATGGAGAAGGCCATTAACGCTGAGCTTCGTAGCTAGCGATTGCGTCGCTGTGCTGACGCAGATAACCGAGTTGATCGATACCGTTCAATAGGCAATAACGCGCGAACCGATCGATGCTGAACGGGATGGGCTCGTGATCCGGAATCGTGAGTTCGAGCGTATCGACATCAACGCTCACATTGACGCCTGGATGATCCAGAAGCCATCGATGAGATTGCTCATCGACGATGACAGGGATAAATCCGTTCTTCAGCGAGTTGTGGAAGAAGATATCCGCGATCTCAGTACTGATGACGACCTGAAAGCCGTAGTCGAGCAGGGCCCATGGCGCGTGCTCGCGCGAAGACCCGCAGCCGAAGTTGCGCCCTGCAACGAGAACGTTGGCCCCCTCGGATTCCAGCTGATTCAGAACGAAATCGGCGACGGCATCGCCGTCTGAGTCGTAACGCCAGTCCTTGAACAGATGTTCCCCAAGGCCTTCCCTTACGGTTGTCGTCAGGAAGCGCGCCGGAATGATCTGATCGGTATCGATATCGTCTAGCGGCAGGACGACGGTTCGTGACTCGATTCGTTTTACAGGTTCCATTGTATTAATCCAGATATTGTCGGGGGTCACTAACAGTGCCACTCAACGCAGAGGCAGCGGCGGTCAATGGGCTCGCAAGAACAGTTCTTGCTCCGGCGCCCTGGCGACCCTCGAAATTGCGATTGCTCGTACTGACTGACAACTTGCCGGCGGGAACGAAGTCGCCGTTCATCGCGAGGCACATCGAACATCCGGGCTCTCGCCACTCGGCGCCGGCGGACCGAAAGACCTCATCGAGACCCAGCGCCTCTGCCTGGACTTTAATCTGCTGCGACCCCGGCACGACGAGCATGCGGACGTCGCTCGAGATCTTGCGGTCCCTGAGCAGATCAGCCGCAACCTGCAGATCACTGAGCCTGGAATTGGTACAGCTACCGAGAAAGACGACATCGACCGGCGTGCCGGACAGCGGCTTACCCGATTCAACCTGCATGTACTCGAGCGCCTTCGCGAAAGCCTGATCGTTACCTGAAGGGCTGGGCACGGGCTCATCGATTGACACGACCATGCCGGGATTCGTTCCGAACGTGACCATTGGCTTCATCTTCGAGACGTCCAGCGACACTTCCTTATCAAAAGTCGCGCCGGGGTCCCCGGGAAGCTGCTGCCATTCGGCCACGGCTTTGTCCCAATCGGCGCCAGCGGGTGCATACGGCCGGCCAGCCAGATATTCATAGGTCGTATCGTCCGGCGCTATCATGCCAGCCCGCGCACCACCTTCGATCGCCATGTTGCAGATCGTCATGCGCTCTTCCATCGACAGCCCGGCGATAGCCGAACCTCGATACTCGACAGCATGCGCGGTACCACCGTCCACGCCGGTCTCGCCGATGATGCTCAGCACGATGTCTTTCGCCGCGACACCGGCGGGTAGTGTGCCCTCCAGATTGACCGCGAACGTCTTCGGGCGGCGCTGCAGCATGCACTGTGTCGCCAGCACATGGCCGACTTCCGTCGTGCCGATGCCGAACGCCAGCGCGCCGAAAGCGCCGTGCGTACTCGTATGCGAATCACCGCAGACGATTATTCTACCGGGCTGCGTTGCGCCGAGCTCGGGACCGATGACGTGCACTATCCCGCGTTCCGGGCTGGAGAACCCGCGCAACTTGATCCCGAATTCCTCGCAGTTCTTTTCCATCTGAACGAGCTGCCGGGTTGCCGGCGTATCGCTGACGATGGCGAGATCAGCCAACGAACTCACCGGCGTTGTCGGCGTGGAATGATCCATCGTGGCGAGCGTCTGATCCGGCCGCCTAACGGGCAGACCGGCTTCTCTTAAAATGTTGAACGCCTGCGGCGACGTCACCTCGTGGACGAGATGCAGATCGATGTAAAGCACCGCCGGCGTATCGTCCGTTTCAGGAACAACGACATGGGGTTCCCATACTTTTTCAAATAACGACTTCATCCTTGCCTCTCTGTTTAAATCGCGACGGAAGGATCTGCCTGATCGTCATCGCTTGACTCGATCGGTTCCAGCCAACCCCATTGATCCGGCGTAGAACCATCGAAGAGACCAAAGAATTTATCCTGCAGGCTCTCCGTAATCGGGCCGCGCCGTCCGCTACCGACGGTAATCTTGTCGACCGAGCGGACCGGCGTAATCTCCGCGGCGCTACCGGTAAGAAATACCTCGTCAGCGATGTACAACATCTCACGCGGAATATTCTGCTCGAGCACGGTAAGACCCAGCGTCTCGGCAAGCGCGAAAACGGTATTTCGAGTCAGACCGGCGAGGATCGATGCGGACACCGGTGGCGTATAGATTGTTCCGTCCTGAACGAGGAACAGATTCTCGCCTGCGCCCTCGCTGACATAGCCCGCCGTGTTGAGCGCGATACCTTCAGCGAACCCGAGACGACGCGCCTCCAGCGTGACGAGAATGCTGGACAGGTAATTACCACCCGCCTTCGCGAGAGTGGGCACGGTATTCGGGGCAACACGTTGCCACGAGGAGATACAGACGTCGACGCCGTTCTCCAGGCCGCCGTCGCCGAGATAGGAACCCCATTCCCAGGCCGCAATGGAGACATTCGCCGGCGCATCCGGATCTCCGGCAACGCCCATCTCACCGTAACCGCGGTAAGCGAGCGGCCGGACGTAGGCACCGTCTACGAGTCCATTCTTTGCTACGACGTCTTTGCACGCTGCGATCAGCGTGTCGGACGAGTAGGGGATCCCCATGTAGTAGACCTTCGAGGAATTGAACATTCGCCTGACGTGATCAGTAAGACGAAAGCCGACCGGTCCATTCGGGCTCTTGTACACACGAATACCTTCGAACACGGACGAGCCGTAGTGCAGCGCGTGCGTAAGCACGTGCACCGTGGCTTCCTCCCAGGGGATGAGTTCGCCGTCATGCCAGATAAGCTTGCTGGTCTTCAGTGGCATTCCATGGGTCCTCTATATTAAGGATTGCCGAGCGCGATCGACTCTGCCGCAGTCGCACCCTTGGCATCCTGACGCCGAATGACTCGGTTAATTACTTCGAGATACGCGAATGCCGCCGATTCAACTATATCGGTACTAACGGCGTGCCCGCGGTAGCTCTGGCCATTATATTCGACGGTCACCGTAACCTCACCCTGCGCGTCGTCGCCGACGGTCACGCCATGAACCTCGAAGTTCGTGAGCGTCAGCTTGAGCCCGGTTGCCTGCTCCAGCGCGCTAAACGCAGCCGCCACCGGACCATCACCTTTGGCCGCCTGGCGAACCTCATGGCCATCGGTATGGACAATATGCAGTGCCGCGGCTGCCAGGCTTCCGGTGCCCGCCGTAATATGCAGCTCTTCAATTGACCACGGGCCGGTCTTGCCGACGTCGACGTTCATTATGATCGCTTCAATATCGCGGTCATATATGTCTTTCTTGCGATCAGCGAGCTCCTTGAATTCCGCGAAGCAGCGATTCAACTCGACGTCATCCAACTCGAAACCCATCAGCTCGATTCGCTCCCGGAAGGCGTGCCGGCCGCTATGCTTTCCGAGAACCAGATTCGAGTGCGACAAGCCAACATCTTCAGGACGCATAATTTCGTAGGTCGCGCTGTTCTGCAGCATTCCGTGCTGGTGAATCCCGGCTTCATGAGCGAAGGCGTTCTCGCCAACGATGGCTTTGTTTCGCTGCGCGTGCATTCCGGTAACGTTCGAGACGATACGACTGGTCGGATACAGACGCTGCGACTGTATCCCGGTCGTCAAACCGAAATATTCCTCGCGCGTTCGCAATGCCATCACGACTTCTTCCAGCGAGCAGTTACCAGCTCGCTCACCGATGCCGTTAATCGTGCACTCGACCTGACGAGCGCCTGCCTGAACGGCCGCGAGGCTATTGGCAACCGCCAGCCCCAGATCGTTATGACAGTGAACGCTTAACCGTATCTTGTCGATACCGTCAACATTCTCTTTCAGATAACGGAACAGCTCGAAGAACTCTCCGGGCACCGTGTAGCCGACCGTGTCCGGAATATTGACGGTCGTGGCGCCGGCGGCGATGACCGCGCTGACGACTTCGGCCAGATACTCTGGCTCGGTGCGCGACGCGTCCTCGGGCGAGAACTCGATGTCCTCGCACAGCGAGCGCGCCAGAGTCACACTTTCCACTGCGGATCGGATGATCTCTTCCTTCGCCATCTGCAGCTTGTGCTCTCGATGGATCTGACTCGTCGCGACGAAAACATGAATACGCGGCTTCGCAGCACCCTTGACCGCATCCCAGACATAACGAATGTCTTTCGGGTTACACCGGGCCAGTCCGCAGATCGTCGGCCCCTCGATCTCCTGTGCGATATTTTGCACAGATTCGAAGTCGCCGGGAGAGGCGGCCGGAAATCCGGCCTCGATTATATCGACCTTGAGGTCTCGGAGCGCAGCCGCAACACGGAGCTTCTCATTGAGAGTCATACTGCAACCTGGGGCTTGCTCCCCGTCTCTCAATGTCGTGTCAAAAATGACGACTCGTTTGTCATCTACTGCGTTCATGTTACTTCTCCTCAAGTATCGAGGTTTTGCCTCCGTTAAAAATTCTAATCCTGCAACCAGCTCATACGGCCTCTAAGCTCCTTACCCACCGTCTCGATCTGGAGATGAAGATCCTCTTCGAGCAGGCGGTTGTATTCAGGCAGCCCTGAGTCGTACTCGGATACCCAGTTCTTGGCGAACGTGCCGTTCTGAATGTCAGTGAGTACCTCTTTCATGCGCTCGCCCGTGTGTGCATCGACGACGCGCGGCCCCTGAGTCAGGTCACCGTACTTCGCCGTCTCACTAACGAACTCGTGCATCTTCGCAAGACCGCCTTCGTGCAGCAGGTCGACGATCAGTTTCACTTCATGCATACATTCGAAGTAGGCGACTTCCGGCTGATAGCCGGCCTCTACGAGCGTGCCGAAGCCGCGAACGATGAGCTCGGACAATCCGCCACACAGCACAGCCTGCTCACCGAACAGATCCGTCTCGGTCTCCTCGCCGAACGTCGTGTCGAGTACGCCGCCGCGCGTTCCGCCAATACCGTCGGCATAGGCGAGGGCACGCGCATGGGCGCTACCTGTGGCATCCTGTGCCACGGCAATCAGACAGGGGACACCACGGCCGGCTTCGTACTGACGTCGCACCAGATCCCCCGGTCCTTTCGGCGCTATCAGAACGACATCGAGATCGCTGCGCGGCTCCACGAGTTTGTAGTGGATGTTGAAGCCGTGCGCGAACAGCAACGTCGCGTTCTCCTTTAAGTTCGGTTCGATATCGGCATAGAGCTTCGCCTGCACCATATCGGGTGTCAGGATAGCGACGAGTCCGGCGCCCTGAACGGCCTCTGCCGGAGGCAGCACCGCAAAGCCGTCATTCTCCGCCTTCGCGGAAGTCGCGCCGCCGGGGCGCAACCCGATGACGACCTCGAATCCTGAGTCGCGCAAATTCAGCGCGTGCGCTCGCCCCTGGCTGCCGTAGCCGAGCACGGCGATGACCTCACCGCTCAGCACTTCAGGCCGAACGTCGGCTTCAACGTAGAGTTTCATGTCATAAGCTCCTGTCTAATATTGTTTCGTTATCGATCCGGCCAAAAAAACCAGCAAAAAAAAACCCCGCAGCCTTTCGGGTGCGGGGTTTACATGGTTTACCGTCGTCAATCCACGCGCCCGCACCTGCCGTCGCTAAGCAGTACGGGAAGGAGCAGCACGCGATGGTTTTGGTTCATCTCAGTCAGTAAATGTTGTGAACGTCGAATGATCTATAAAAGCTTAAATAATGTCAATGCTTTAGGCTATATGCTAGAAAATAGATTAAGTACCGTCGCTAAGTTTCTACTTTAGAGTTTCTCTCCGGACGTCGCAGGCACGGATAACCACAACGCGAGCAATTGAGAGGCGGAGAAACGCTTCGATTGAAATTGCAGCCATGGAGCACATTAATTTCGTCTTTCCTCAAGATCGCTGTAGCACGTGTCCAGTATTTTGCGCTATCCTCTCACTCGGGCACCCGGTGCCCGAAGGGAGAAGCTCCAGCATGGAGTCCGTAGGCGTACATAATCGCGGAGCGATAGAATAAGTTAGACTTAGATTGACCTGAAAGAAGGAACTCGGGGGGGGGCAATCTCGAGACTCGACCGGCGGGCGTTAATGCAACACGATCCAGCTTGGCCGGATATGCGTCTGCTTCTAGCCCGTTGGAGAAGATCGTAGTGAAGATCTTGGCCGACGAGTAGGAATTCGGGGTGCATCGTCAGGAAATCCGATTTTAAGTTTTTATTGATCTTTTGAGATTTAAGTTGAGGAGTGGGCATGAGAGCGAAACGTAACGGAGTGCTTCTGGTTAGCACGCTTGGCGCGATCTTCACCGCTGAAATGGTCGCGGGCCAGGCAGTAGATCAGATAGTTGCTGCCGAGGAACGTCGCATTCAGCAGGCGCAGGAATCGCAGGATGTAATCGATACAGTCGTTGAGGAGACTCGTGGTACGACCGAGGAATATCGATCAGTAATGAAAGAGGTAGACGGTCTGATCGTCTACAACACGCTGCTCGACCGGCAGATCGCCGATCAGGAGCAGGAACTCAGTCAGTTACAGACCTCAATCGATAGCGTCACCGTCATCGAACGGCAGATTCTGCCGCTGTTGACGAGAATGATCGAAGGACTCGAGCGCTTCGTCGCCCTCGACGTACCGTTCCTCGCCGAAGAGCGTAACGATCGAGTCGTTGGCCTCGGCGATCTGCTCGGTCGCGCCGACGTCACATCGGCCGAAAAATTCCGCGTCGTCATGGAAGCATGGCAGATCGAGAACGACTACGGACGTACGATCTACGCCTACACCGGCGAATTGGAAATCGACGGCACGAATCGCGAAGTCGACTTTCTCCAGATCGGTCGCGTCGCGTTTGTCTATCAGACGCCAGACGGTTTAAACCAGGGTGCCTGGGATCAGGCTAACCGCACCTGGGTACCCCTGGGCAGCGACTATCGCAACGCGATTCGACAGGGCTTGCGACTGGCTAGAAACCAGGTCGGTCCGTCACTACTTCTCTTACCGATCGCTGCGCCGGAGGAAGGATAATGAGAACCTATCGTATTGCGCCGGCCCTAGCGCTGGCATCACTGGTCATTGCTGGACCCGTTGCGGCTCAGGATGATGAGATCAGTCTCGACCAACTCCTGCAGTTTGTCGCGGAAGGTAGCGCGACAGATAACGCAGTAGAAGAGGAGCGGCTTCAGCGCTTCCAGGCCAATCAGGCTCAGCAGGAGCAGATGCTGCAGGACGCGCGAACTCAGCAGGCTAATGAAGAAGCCCGCAGTGACCGGCTCGAGACACAATTCGAGCAAAACGAGTTACTGATCGCTGACGTCACAGCGCAGCTCGACGCACGTCTGGGGTCTCTTCGCGAGCTGTTCGGCGTACTTCAGCAGGTCGCTGGAGACGCCCGAGCGCAGTTCGACAATTCCTTTACCAATATTGAATATCCTGACCGCTCGCAGTTCCTGACGGATCTGGCCGCGAAGATGGGCTCGAGCAGCCAGCTGGCTTCTATCGAGGAAATCGAGCAGCTGTGGTTCGAACTTCAGCGTGAAGCGACGGAGCAGGGCAAGGTCAAGCGAATTCCGAACTACCGCGTCATCACCGTCAACGGTGAGGAAAGCTTCGAGGACGTCATTCGCATCGGTACCTTCAACGTTGTCGCCGATGGTCGCTACCTCAGCCACAACCCCGACACGAACACGCTCTCTGAGCTACAGCGTCAGCCCGAAGGCGGCCGGTTCGTCGGCAGCACAGGTGACCTCGTCGGCGCACCTGCCGGTAGCGGTGTCGTTCGCTTCGGCCTCGATCCGACCAGCGGCGTCATTCTTTCAGCTTTGGTGGAAACGCCGAATATTCGGGAACGCATCGGCCAGGGCGGTATCGTTGGCTACGTCATCATCAGCCTCGGTATCCTCGGCGTACTGCTATCGCTCGAGCGGCTGCTGAGCCTGACCATTGCGGGTCGCAAGGTGAAGGCACAGCTGAAGAACGAAACGCCGTCGGACAAGAATGCACTCGGACGCGTGCTTCAGGTCTACCACAACAACCGCAATGCAGACACGGAAACGCTCGAGCTCAAACTCGGCGAAGCGATTCTGAAAGAAACGCCTGCACTGCAGCGAGGCATCCTGTTTATCAAGGTGATCTCCGTCGTTGCACCGCTGCTGGGTCTGCTCGGAACGGTTACCGGTATGATCAACACGTTCCAGGCGATTACGCTGTTCGGAACGGGTGATCCGAAGACCATGGCCGGCGGTATCTCGCAGGCGCTGGTCACGACGGTACTCGGCCTGACGGTAGCTATCCCGACCGTTCTGCTGCACACGATTGTCAGTGGACGCAGTAAAACCATTACGCAGATTCTTCAGGAGCAAACGGCAGGCATCGTCGCCGACCAATCCGAGAAGAGCTCTTAGGCAATCAGGAACAGGGTGATACGTCCCGGCGGCACTCCGCCGGGACGATCCTTGCGGAGAGTTAGCTAATGCAGTTTTTGATTGACGCTTACGAAGCCATCCGAGATTTTCTGGAATTGGGCGGTCCTGTCCTGCGGGTTATCGGGTTCAACATTCTCGTCTTATGGATTCTCATCCTCGAGCGCCTGATCTATTTCCGCACCGGACTCCGTTCTCTGATCCAGGATTCGCTTGCGGAATGGGAAGGCCGAACCGAACGTAAGTCCTGGCATGCACACCAGATTCGCGACGGCATCATTTCTCGCGTGAAGATGTCGGCCGACCAGGGCTTGCCGATGATCCAGACACTTGTCGCATTATGTCCACTTCTGGGCCTGATGGGCACGGTGACCGGCATGATTCAGGTGTTTGAGGTGATGGCTATTTCGGGCACCAGTAACGCCAGAGCGATGGCCGCCGGTGTATCCCGTGCGACCGTACCGACAATGGCAGGCATGGTTGGCGCGCTTTCCGGCGTGTTCCTGGTCACTATTTTGACGCGCACGGCGAAACGCAACACCAATCTGCTCGAAGAAGAATTGACGATGGATCACTAGGACGCTTGCGGATACCTAGAACAAAAAGGTATACTGTGTGCTAGTGGCAGTGGGAAGGAGAAGGGCTTGAGAAAGCACATTGCCAATATTAAGACGGAAGACGACGAAAACGAGATTAACCTCACGCCGATGCTGGACGTGGTGTTCATCATGTTGATCTTCTTTATCGTGACCGCGACATTCATTCGCGAGACCGGCCTTGACGTCAATCGCCCGGAACAGGACCAGCCGCAGGTCGTTCAGGAAGAGGGCGCCATACTCGTCATCATCGACGCAACCGATGACATCTGGATCGATAATCGCATTGTCGACGGACGTGCCGTGAGAGCCAACGTCGAACGGCTGCATGCCGAGGATCCGGAAAGACCGGTCGTAATCCAGGCAGCAAAAGAGTCAAGCGCGGAGACACTCGTCACTATCATGGACGCGGCACGCCAGGCCAACGTATTCAACATTTCGATCGCATCCGAGTAACCATCGGACCACGGTAAAGGACTTAGATCATGAGAGAGTCGATAGCCGAACAACTGAACGAGGAAGAAGAAACAGAGATCAACCTTACCCCCATGCTGGATGTCGTATTCATCATGTTGATCTTCTTCATCGTAACCGCCGTTTTCGTCAAGGACCCCGGCGTTGAAGTTACACGCCCGGAGGCGGTGACCGCCTTTATTCCGGAGAAGGGCAGCATCTTTATCGCGGTTACTGCACAGAACGAAATCTGGGTCGATAAACGCAGCGTCGGTCAGGAGGGCGTGCGCGCCGCGATCGAGCGTCTCCATACGGAGAACCCTGAGGGCGGCGTGGTTATTCAGGCCGACAGCGAAGCGGCAAACGAGTTCGTAATTAACGTAATGGATGCCGCGAAAGCCGCGGGAATCAACGACGTTACCATCGCTGCGGCGGTACCTTGAGCCACAGCTCCACGCGCACAGGTTCATGATAGAATCTTGTATTCGCGGTCTGTCGTCGGCAGCGACGCAGCCGCAGTCGGCTGAAATTTAGACATCGGGGAGAGTTCATGATTGCTCGATACGCCACGTCCATAGGTATTGGAACCGCAGTCACCTTCGGACTGTTATTCGTTATGCAGCTCCTGATCGCGACCGGTCGCGGAGCCCTTACCGAAGGCGGTACCTTTCGCGTCACCGATTTCGTACGTGTAGAGCGCAACGAAATCATCGAGACGAAGAAAGAAAAGCCCGAGAAGCCCCCGGAGCCTGAGACTCCGCCCGAGATGCCGTCACCGTCCAACGCGGACAACTTCGATAACTCCATGGCTGTCTCCATGACCGCTCCGTCACTCGATGCCGGTATCAACATCGGCGGCGTCGGTTTTGGTGTAAGCGACGGCGAGTATCTGCCCATTGTTAAGGTGGCGCCGGTGTATCCCTCACGGGCGCTTTCCCGAGGTCTGGAAGGCTACGTGATTGTTGAATTCACTGTGACGCGAGCAGGCACGGTTCGTGATGTTGCCGTCGTGGAGTCTACGAGTTCGCTTTTCGAGCGCGCCGCTTCGGAAGCCGCATTGAAATTCAAGTACAAGCCAAGAGTTATCGACGGTGAAGCTGTCGAGGTTCCTGGAGTTCGCAACAAGATCACCTTCGAGATCTCCGATTAATAGGAGCGACTGCATGCGAGGCGTACGTCAACTTCTTCTGCCCATGGCTGCTTTGGTCGTAGGCGGCCTGTTCATCGACGCGACACCGACCCACGCCCAGGGTATGGGCATGGGTGACGGCAGCGCAAATACACAGCCAACTCGCAAGACACCGGCAATGCGCGAACGCGTCTACACACGTCTTGCGGAGGCACAGGCCTGCTCCGAGATGGACGACCTCCTATGCGCAGAGGAGAAGCTGTCTGAAGTCCGCGAGATGGACGATCTCAACAGTTACGAAACGGCGCAGATGTGGAACTTCTACGCGTTTATCGCCTTCGGCCAGGACGACTATGCCGGAGCTATAGAAGCGTACGAGATGGTACTGACGCAACCGGACCTGCCACTGGGCATGGAGACCACGACACGATTCACGCTGTGCCAGCTCTACTTCCAGCAGGAGCGCTATCAGGATTCAATCGGAATGCTCGATCAGTGGTTCCTAATTGCCGAGAACCCGGGACCGGACCCGTATGTTCTTCGCGCCCAGATTTTTTACCAGCTGGAGCAGTATCGCGAGGGTATCGAGCCCGTACTGCAGGCGATAGAAGTTGCTCAGAATCAGGGCAAGGCACTTCAGGAAAACTGGTATCGATTGCTCAACGTCTTCTATTACGAACTTGAGGACTACCCGAACGTCATTGATATTCTCCGCACCATCGTCAACACCTGGCCGAAACGTGAATACTTTCTTCAGCTTTCCGCTATCTACGGCCAGGAAGGCAACGATCTCGAACAGCTAGCGCTCTACGAACTGGCATACGACGCCGGTTGGCTGCAACGCAGTAACGAGCACGTACAAATGGCTCAGCTCCTGTTGGGCGCCGATATTCCGGTTAAAGCGGCGTATATCATGGAGACGGGCCTTGAGGACGGCACGATCGAGATCACGATGAACAACTGGCGTGTTCTGGCTCAGGCCTGGCAGCTCGCGCAGGAAGACGAAAAAGCGATTCCCGCACTTATCGAGGCAGCGAGCCTTGCCGAGGATGGTGAAATCGATCTGCGGCTGGCTCAGTCCTATCAGAATCTGGCACGCTGGGACGAGTGTATCGAGTCCGCGCGTGACGGTCTGCGCAAGGGCGATCTTCGCCGGCCGGACCAGGGCAACATGATCCTGGGCGCCTGCCTGTTCGAGACGGATGAATTCACAGCGGCTCTAAATGCTTTTGACTCCGCGCAGGATGACACACGCAGCCGTGCGGCAGCGTCGAGCTGGATTCAGTACGTCAATGCCGAGCAAGAGCGAGAAAAGCAGCTTCAGGCTGCCCTCAACCGCTAAGGCAGACCCACGTGACGTAGTACGGCAGTCGTTGTCGTCGGCCTGACAACTCATGCGCTTGCATGCGCAGCGTGCTGATTAAACTGGTTTCCGATTTGAATCGCGATTACTCGATTTCTCTCCGTAGTACCGCTGGATCCCCGGGCGCGTGAACACGTCCCCCCTGATAGACGCCGAGACGCTCGCCACTCATATTGGCGAGGCCGACTGGGTTGTCGTCGATTGTCGATTTCAGCTTACCGAGCCTGATGCAGGCTTCGCCGCGTACCGTGAAGGGCATATACCGGGAGCTCGATACGCCCATCTCGATAACGATCTCGCCGCACCGATTGGCCCGGCGGATGGTCGCCACCCGTTGCCTGACCCGGATCAACTGGTAAAAACCCTGTCCCGCTGGGGCATAGGGAACGACACTCAGGTTGTTCTCTACGATGATGTCTCGGGCGCCATCGCTGCGAGATTGTGGTGGCTGCTGCGATGGATCGGGCACGAGCGGGTCGCGATACTCGACGGCGGTCTGAATGCCTGGCTTGCACATCGCGAGCCGCTTGAGACGAAAACTCCTCACTCGAATTCAGCAGAATTCTCGCCGGCACCTCCGAATAGCGACTGGGTCGTTCAGAGCTCCGAACTCACAGGCCTCATCGATTCCGGCGCGATGTTACTCGACGCTCGTAGCGGAGAACGCTTTCGCGGTGAAGCCGAGCCGATTGATCCGATCGCGGGCCACGTTCCTGGTGCGCGCAATCTGCCGTTTTCAGCGCTGGTCACAGAAAAAGGCACGCTTCTCGAGCGTGATGAACTGCGTGAGCGATTCGGACAGGTGCTCGGCCGCACGGAGGGCAATAACGTAGTCGCCATGTGTGGCTCCGGTGTTACGGCCTGCCATCTCTTGTTCGCGATGAGTGCGGCCGGGATGACGGTCGGGCGTCTTTACGCGGGCTCGTGGAGCGAGTGGATTCGCGATAACGAACACGAGATTGCGACCGGGCCGAATTGAGCCTCCTGAGAACGGACAATCGCTGGTCCTGGAAGAGGTCCTCGCGCTACTATGGGGGATAAGAGAACATCAAAAAGACATAAAATACTTTATATAATACTGTTAACGTACTGATTATATAGATATCCCCTCCCCCCGGGAGAAATCCCGAGATAAGCCAGAACCCGGAGGCACGATGCACGACAGGGCGCTTCCCTTACTATCCGCTTTCGCGATCATCCTGCAGGCAGGTTGCACGCCGGCTACTGAGCCGACCGCGGCCGGGATCGATCCGTTCGGAATGGCTGCGGCCGAGGCGGCACTTGTCATCGACGCGGCAGGTCTGCGGCAGCATGTGGCGACGCTCGCCAGCGATGAGTACGGCGGCCGCGGACCAGCGACTCCCGGCGACCTGCTGACCCAGGCCTATCTGAGCGACGCGCTTGAGCAACTGGGCTACGCACCGGCAGGAAACGACGGCGGCTGGTTGCAGCCTTTTGACATCGTCAGCGTGACGACGAACACACCGGAGACCTGGCGATTCAGCAGCGCTGAAGATTCGCTCGATCTCGATCAATGGGATGACTTCATCGCTGCATCGGGGGCCCAGGAACCGCTCGCAGAAGTCAGCAACGCCGAGGTTGTGTTTGTCGGCTACGGAATCAAGGCGCCGGAGTACGATTGGGACGACTACAAGGGTGTTGATGTCAGCGGCAAGGTCCTGCTGATGCTGAACAATGATCCGAACTGGGATCCCGCGCTTTTTGAGGGCGACAGAAGACTCTACTACGGTCGCTGGAGCTACAAATACAAAATCGCGGCAGAACTCGGCGCCGCCGGCGCAATCGTCATCCACACGACGCCGTCCGCCGGTTATCCCTACCAGGTGGTTCAGACATCCTGGACCGGCCCGCAGTACCAGCTCCCGGCAGGCAGCGAAGCCCGCACGCCCGTTCAGGCCTGGGTAACCGAGGAGGCGGCCGGCAGACTCGTTTCACTGGCCGGTCACTATCTTGATGAACTTGTGCAGAGCGCGCGACATGCGGATTTCACTCCCGTGCCACTGCATCTGACGACCTCGCTGCGACTCGAGAACGAGCTCTCTCGCGTCGAGACATCGAATGTCGCGGGACTACTCGAAGGCCGTGACCCGAGCCTCCGTGACGAAGTGCTGATTCTGACGGCTCACCACGATCATCTGGGCTTTGGCGAACCGGACGACTCGGGCGACACGATCTACAACGGCGCCCTGGACAACGCCGCCGGTGTCTCCCAGGTGCTGGAGGTCGCGAGAGCATTTCAGGCGCTCCCACAGGCCCCGAGGCGCTCGATACTGGTCCTGTTTGTGGCCGCCGAGGAACAGGGTTTACTCGGCTCCGAGTACTACTCGCGCAACCCGAGCTTCGCGCCGGGAAGAATAGCCGCCAATCTCAATCTGGACGGTGCCAATATCTGGGGCCGAACCAGCGATGTCACCTTTATCGGCTATAACAAGTCGACGCTGGACGCGGTGGTAGAACAGGCCGTAGCGCATCAGAATCGAACGGTGCAGGGCGATCAGTTTCCCGATCGCGGCTATTTTTATCGCTCGGACCAATTCAATTTCGCTAAGATCGGAGTGCCTGCGGTCTATCTCGATGGCGGAACCAATTACATCGGCAGACCGGAAGGCTGGGGAATCGAGCAGATCAACGAATGGACGGCCATCTACTACCATCAACCGCGCGACGAACTCGAAGATAGCTGGAATTTCGACGGCATCATCGATGACGCTCGTCTCGCCTTTCACATCGGTCTGATGATCGCTGAACAGGATGAGCTGCCGTCATGGTACGACGGCGATGAGTTTGAAGCGGCTCGACAGGCAGCACTAGCTCAGCTCTAGCCGTTTACAGGACTGTGAGCACGCCCGCCGGCATGAGATGGAAACGAAGAAAATAGATAAAAGGGAAAGATATGAAATTCGCTGCGACGGCTCTTTCACTGCTGATCCTGCCCACACTGGCATCAAGCCACCACTCGCGTGTGGAATTCGAGGCCGAGATTCAGGAGGTTCAGGGCGAACTCATTGACGTCGCCTGGCGAAATCCACACCCGGTACTGACGATCAGGGTCGCCAACGATGCCGGCGAAGATGAACTGATGCTGGTGGAAGGCTGGCAATCGGCCAACTCGATGCTCCGTAAAGGTTTGACCGGCGATGTGTTTACCACCGGAACGACCGTCAGAGCTGCGGTCCAGGAATCGACCCGTCGCCCTCAGCACTTCCTCGGTCTCAGTATTTCACTCGGAAACGGATCTCAGGCTATTCTCAGGCCCGGTTATGATCCCTACTTTCCCGGTGAGGCTGTTATTGGTAGCGACGACGAAGTGGCCGCGCCTCAGGTAGCCGCCGAGTCGCCCCAGAGCCAGGGGCTGTTCAAGGTCTGGTCATTCGTAGAACGTCGCGGCGTACCCGATCCGCCGGTGACGGCCGCGGCGGAAGCGAAGCTTGCGGATTTCGACGAATTGGGAGATCACCCGTTGTGGAACTGCGACCCGGTAGGAATGCCGGTCGCGATGGATACGGAACTGCCGATCGAGTTCCTGGATCAGGGTGACACGATACTGATGCGCATCGAGCAGAATGACAACATGCGAACGATACATCTGAACTCCGCGATCGACGCGAGTAGTCAACCAGAAACCGCCATGGGGTATTCGGTCGGCCGCTGGGAAGACAGCACACTGATTGTTACGACGACCAATAGCGATTACCCGTACTTCGATGACGACGGCGTGCCGAAGAGCCCCGACATGGAGTTCGTCGAGCGTTTCACGTTGTCAGCCGACGGCCTCGGTCTGAGCCTGGAAGCAACGATGTCCGATCCCATCTATCTCAGCCGACCGGTCACTATCAACATCCGCTGGGAATGGCGTCCCGAAGAGGCCATCGAACGCTGGAACTGCGTCGTTTCGGGCTGATCGTAGCTGCAAGATTTTTAAGTCTGATCCGGGTAACATTCGTCCTAATAGATCTTCGCCGAAAAATAACGAACGGGGCACACACAATGAACAAGGCAACACTGATAGCGGTCTCAACTGGCATTCTCAGCGGCGTATTCTCTGCCGGCGTCATTGCCGAGCCCGTAACCTATATCGTCGATTCCAGCCATACCTTTCCTGCGTTCGAGGCTGATCATTGGGGCGGACTCTCGATCTGGCGTGGGAATATCGAGCAAACCAGCGGCAGCATTGTCCTGGACAAGGAAGCAGAATCGGGAACAGTAGACGTCACGATGAATATGTCGAGTATCGACTTCGGTCACGACGGCATGAACCAGCAAGCGATGTCTGCAAATATTCTCGATGTCGAACAGTTTCCGACTGCCACCTATACCGGCCAACTCGCTGATTTCGAGAACGGCGCGCCGACGGTAGTAGAGGGAACCCTGACCATGCACGGAGTTAGCAGACCTATAGATCTCATGATCAACCAGTTCAAATGCCAGCCGCATTTCCGACACGGTCGGGAAGTCTGCGGGGCGGACGCATCCGCAACGTTCAATCGCGACGACTTCGGCGTCGACTACGATAAAGAGAACGGTTTTTTCATGGCGGTGGATCTGCTGATCACGATCGAGGCCGGGATACCACAATAGGTACAGGACGGCCGGCTCACAGGAGTCGGCCGTTATCTTCAGCAGGCACGCACACTACATCGACGCAGCCCCGCCGAATTTAAAAGCAAGTCCCGGATAGTCGAGTTTCGCGAGCCCCGGCATACTCGACCCATGAATCAGCAAGACAGCAAGACCATTACCGACGACGCCCGATGGCAAGCTGTTGTAGGGCGGGCCGATCGCTGGACGGCGAGTTCGTCTATGCCGTCAAGACGACCGGTATCTATTGCAGACCGTCCTGCCCATCACGGCAATCGAAGCGGGAGAACACGATCTTCTTTCCTGGCGCCGCGGACGCAGCGGAGGCTGGCTATCGCGACTGCCCGCGCTGCCACCCGTCGAGCACGGGTCGGGAAGAACGCTCTCTCCGGGCCGTTCGCATCGCATGCACACTGATCGAGACGGCGGAAGAACCGCCCGAGTTGACTCAACTCGCTAGCCATGTCGGCTTCAGCGCGTCGCACTTCCATCGTGAGTTCAAGAAAATAGTCGGCGTGACGCCGCGACAGTATGCCGCGCGCAAGCGACTCGAGCCTCTGCAGACCGGATTGAGCGATGACGACTCGATAACGGCAACGATCTACGATGCCGGCTTCGGTTCCGGCAGCCGTGTTTACGAAACGGCCAGAGCGAATCTCGGTATGACACCGGGTGAGTATCGCCAGGGCGGCAAAGGTATGGATATCGAGTTTACGATTGCTGACTCCTCGATGGGCCGACTACTGGTCGCAGCGACCCCGAATGGCATCTGCTGTATTGAACTCGGCGACGAAGATACCGCTCTTGTCCCAAGTCTCGGGAAGCGTTTCCCTGCTGCGAAGCTGGCAGAAAACCGCGAGCAGCTACGCGACTGGGTAGCTGCCATCTCCGAGTACATCCGTACGCCGGTGAAAGGCCTGGATCTGCCGCTGGATATTCAGGGCACGGCATTTCAGCATCGGGTCTGGGAGGCACTGCAGGAGATTCCTGCGGGGACGACCGCGAGTTACTCGGAGATTGCCAACGCGATCGGTCAGCCCTCTGGTCAGCGCGCCGTAGCCAGCGCCTACGGGGCCAATAAGCTGGCACTGGCCGTTCCCTGTCACCGCGTCATACAGACAGACGGCAACCTCGGCGGCTACCGCTGGGGACTGGAACGCAAGAAGGAACTGCTGAAGCGCGAGCGTCCGATACAAGCAGAAAAAAGCAGCGACTAAAGACCAGCGAGCGTCAACAGCTCTCTGGTATACAGCGATTGCGCTTCATCGTATAACGGCCTAACCGCATCCTGGAACTGGGCGAGCTCGTCCGCGGACAGCGTCAGAAGCTCACCCCCGGCGTTGCGAATGGCATTAACTGCATCCAGCTCTTCCTGGACCTTACGACCACGCTGAACACGGACCGAATCGGTCACCGCCGATTGCATCTCTTCCTGAAGCTCGATCGGCCAGGAATCGAACGACTGGCGGTGAAGAAAGATCGGCCGGGAAAGATAGAAGTGATTCGTCTCGGTGTGGAACTTATGGAAGTTGTGCACACCGTAGGTGACGGTATTCGCAAACGGATTTTCCTGGGCATCCAGCGTGCCATTGACGACGGCCTCAATCGCTTCGGACAGGTCCATAATCTGCGGGTCGGCACCAAGCAATTCGAATGTCCGTGCCTGAACCTCGCTCGGCAGTACCCGAATCTTCAGCCCGGCCAGATCCGCTGGTGTGCGAACAGGTCGAACCTTATTCGATATATGCCGAAAACCGTTCTCGAAGTAGCCGAGAATCCGATAATTCATCTGCGCTTCTATTCGTTCGGAAAGATGGCTGCCGAGGACGCCATCCATAGCCGCGTGCGCTTCGGCAGTCTCCGAGAAGAGAAACGGAAGATCCGCAAGCCCAAGCTCCGGCACACGGTTCGTCAGGTAACTGCTGGATTGATAGCCAAGGGTCAAAACACCCGTCTCTACCAATTCGAGAATCTCAAGACCGCGATAACCGACGTCCATGATGTTGTAAACGTAGCGAACATCTACGGCATCGTCGAACCGTGCGATCAGACGGTCACCGATCTCGTTCAACGCGAGACTGAAACTCGTCGTCGGCGGGCCATACCCGCCCATGATGATCGGAATCGGCTCTTCGAGGCTGTCCATCGTCGCCGCGGATTGTGCGCCCACGCGCGAGAGAGTTCCCGTCGCTGCGCCAGCGCCCAGTAGTGCAGAAGTTTTGAGAAACTTTCGCCTCGACATACCTGCTCCGTAGATGAAGGGAGATTCACTAGAATCGTAGCACGAGCAGGGTGTATCTTCAGATCCTGACTGATCCCGGGAGGACGGAAAATTGCCATTGCCGACCAGCCGACAACCTGTGTTATCTGCCGCGCGCCTGCTGATCCTGCTGGTCGCTGCTAGTTGCACCCTGGCCAGCCACGCGCACCACAGTCCCGTTGCGTTCGACAGCGATGCGATCATACGTTTCGACGGCACGGTAACGCGCTTCGACTGGACGAACCCGCACGTCTATATCTACGTCCAAACAGTCGATCAGTACGGCGCATCCGTCGAGTGGCAAATCGAATCAGACTGGACCAACGACCTGATTCGTGCCGGCTGGAGTGCCGACTCACTAGCACCAGGAGACCGGGTCTCGATACAGGCTCATCCCGCTCGCAATACCCGCATCAGTTACGCAAATCTTATCTCTCTGGAGAAATCGGATGGGACGGTACTCGCGTCCTGGGACCTCGGGGAACGCGAGGAAGCTTCTGACAGCGCGCGGGCCACTGAGATCGCCGGACGCTGGCTCGGGGTACACGGGTTCCCCGCTTTTTTCGCCGCTAGCTCCGCACAGGTAAACGCAAACGGTGCGCGAGCGCAGCAGGCGTATCAGGAGACTGAGAACCCCGGCTTGCAGTGCACACCCCATCCGCTTCCAACGCGGCTGGGAATGCCACACGTGAGCGACATCGCGATCTATGACACTCACGTAGAAATCGTTAGCGAGAGTGATCCGGAGCCGCGCATAATTTACACCGATGGCCGGGACCTCCCATCGTCCGGCGAGTCCATTCAGCATGGCCACTCGATCGGCCACTGGGAAGAGGGAGCGCTCGTCGTCCTGACCAGCATGTTCTCGATCAATCGGCGCGGTAACGGGTTTACCGTTCCCTCAAGTGCGCAGAAACGTTTACAGGAACGCTACGAACTCAGCGAGGACGGAACGCAGCTGCGCGTAAACTATATCCTGAGCGACCCGGAGTATCTCGCCGGGGACGTTCAGGGCAGCTTCGATTGGACTTACGCGCCCGATCTCGACCTGATCCCGTTCAGCTGCGACCTCGAGGTCGCCGGCCGCTATCTCGAAAACGAGTAAGCTCGACTCCGGGATATCGACCGGGCGTGTTTTGATTGCGGCGAATTGTAAGGCCCTGCAATATAGCGCCTGGACTAGACTGAGCATGCAATGGACCTGTTGACTGGACTTGTTCTGACCGGCGTCGTCATCTGGATCGTCACTATCGTCGTTCGCGCGTTATTCGACGAGTCCATCACGGAAGCATTGGCTAGATACTTTCGCAGCGCCGAGAATCCCGTCGAAAGCTCGCTGATCGGGTCTATCGGCAAGGTTGTCGACGCCGGGGACGACGATCAAATGAAGGTTAGGATCGGAATCGAGCTTTGGAGCGCGAGACTCGTTCCTGACAGCGCCATCCAGTTGTCAGCGGGCACCGAGGTGAAAGTGACGGCCGTGAACGGCATGCTTCTCGACGTCGAAGAGCAGCTTCCCGCCTGATCTCGACGCTATCGCTTTATTAATTTCGCTTTTCGGGCTAGCCTCCGCTAAATACGACGTATTTCTTACGAGTTTTATACCGTGACCAAGACAGCTTCTATAGAGCCGAGCCGGCAGCTACAAGATGTTCGCTACGAGATCCGCGGGCAGCTGGCACGTCGCGCGCAGGAAATGGAGCGTCAGGGCTACGAGATCCTGTCGCTGAACATCGGCAACCCGGGCCTGTTCGGTTTCAGGACACCGGAAACGATGCGACTCGCGATGATCGAGAACCTCGGCGGCAGCGAAGCCTATTGTCACCAGAAAGGTATCTTCCCCGCGCGAGAAGCTGTCGTCATGCAGCATCAGGAACGCGGCATCATGGATCTGACCGCCGAGCGCGTGTTTATCGGCAATGGCGTAAGCGAGCTTATAGACCTGACACTTCGCGCGCTCCTCAACGACGGCGACGAGGTGCTGATACCCAGCCCGGACTATCCACTCTGGACCGCGGCGACGGTGCTCAATGGCGGTAAGGCCGTCTACTACCCCTGTTTAGAAGAGCAGGGTTTCATGCCCGATATCGATGCGCTGAAAGCGCTGATAACGTCGAAAACCCGTGCCATTGTCGTCATTAACCCGAATAACCCGACCGGCGCGGTCTATAGCCGGGAATGTGTCGCGCAACTCGCGGCGCTGGCTGACGAGCACGACCTGGTTATGCTGAGCGATGAGATCTACGACCAGATGGTCTATCCGGGCGCGGAGTTCGTGCCGATGGCCACCCAGTGTTCTACGGCTCTCTGTGCGACGTTCAGCGGGCTTTCTAAGATTTATCGCGCCTGCGGCTACCGCGTCGGCTGGGTCGCCCTGAGCGGGGCTACAGATCGCAGCGAGGACCTGGTAAATGCCATGGATCTGCTTGCTGCTCTGCGACTTTGCAGTAACGTGCCTGGACAGTGGGGCGTGCAGACGGCGCTCGGTGGCTACCAGAGCGTGAAGAAGCTATGTAAACCTGGCGGCCGTCTCTACGACTCCAGACAGGCGGTCATCGATGGTGTCGCGGCGAGCCCATATCTCAACGTCGTTGCGCCATTGGGATCAATGTATGCGTTTATCGGTATCAATAACGAGGCGCTGCCCGGGCTCGACGACGAGGTATTCGCTCTGGAACTGCTGGAGCAACAGCACGTTCTGGTCGCGCCGGGCTCGAGCTTCAACACCCCATACCGGGATCACTTCCGGATCACGACGCTACCGGACGCCGAGACTCTGGCCGACGTCTTCAGGCGTATCAATGAGGTGCTCGAGCAGATGGCGAAACGACCGCCAAAACTAGAATCTGCTTAATAAATCTGCTCTAACTACCTAATCATAAATGCTAAATAGACTGACGAACCTCGCGGCAGATGGTGCCAGCCTGGTCGTCGGCAGCAGCCTGACGGCTCGTCAACTCGAGCCCTACCTGCGGCGCGAAAGCGCGACGGCCGACCCGACGGCCTGGGTCAGCCCTTCAATCCAGACGTACCGCGCCTGGACGACGGAACGCTGGGCCAGGACCACAACGGATTCGCGCCAACTTTTGACAAACGGGCAGGCGGAAGCGCTATGGCGGCGGGTGATAGACGACTCGGCTTCCGGCCGGCAGCTCATCAGCAGCCGTAATGCGAGTCGCTGGGCCATGGAAGCTTGGGAAACCCTGTGGCACTGGCGGATCGAGCCGGCCGAACTCCGTGCCGGCCATGAAGATATAGATTTCAGATGCTTTCTCGATTGGGCAGCTCAATATCGGCAGACACTCACCGATAGAGGCTGGGTCGATGCGGCGACCGCGGAAATCGACCTGCTCTCAGAGGAACGTCTCGGCGGCGACGAGCGCCATCAACTGGTCTCGGTGGACCTGCATGAGCTGACACCGGCTCAAATCGCGATCTTCAGACGCGTCCAAGCACAGGGCGGTAGCGTACAGCACTGGCAGCCGGCCGAGATCAGCTGCAATAGCATTCGTATGCGGCTGGCCGACCGGGCGACCGAGGTCTCCGCTGCCGCTACCTGGGCTGCTGAGAGGCTCAGACAACGGCCCGAGCAACGACTGGCGATCATCGTCCCCGATCTCTCTTCCCGCAACGACGAGCTGCGGCGCGCGCTGGTGGACGCACTGGACCCGGACGGCATTGTTCTCGGTAGCCCTGAACGAGACGGCTACTTCAGCCCCGGTGGCGAGCCGATCGCAGCTTGTCCCACAATAGGCGCGGCAATGACCGCATTGGAGCTGGTTTCCACACGCGGATCCTTCCAGTCGCTCAGTCGCTGGCTCAGGAGCTCATTCTTTAGCCCTGATCCTGGCCATCGATCGCAGCGAGCGATGATCGAGGCTGAGCTGAGAGGCGAGATCAGTGCGCAGCTCTCATTCCGACAGGCATTTAAGGAGGGAAGCTTCGCGCTTCGTCTTCGCGACATGGCACCGGATCTCGCGACGATGCTGGGGCGAGTACTGCGGATTGTCGACGCCGAGCCACGACGCGCGACGCCGACGCGCTGGAGTAAAATTTGGGAACAGGTATTGGCGCAGCTCGAGTGGCAGCCCGATACGCGCTCATCAGGCGGCAGTGATCTCCAGGCCTGGGAAAGCGCGCTGAACTCCCTGACGTTACTCACGCCGATACTCGGCTCGATCTCGATGACGCAGGCGCTCGACGAGCTGGATCTGATACTTTCACGACCGCGAGGCGGTGGTCCTGTTCCGCTACACGGCGTAGCGCTTCTCGAGCGCCCCGAGGACCTCGGCCACGGCTATGACGCCACGTGGCTCTGCGGCATGACCGATGATTTCTGGCCACGCGCGGCATCTACCAACCCGCTGCTGCCACTGAAGCTGCAGCGGGCACATGATATGCCGGGGTCTTCCCCCGGCCGTGCGCTCGAATCCTGCAGAGCGACGACACAACGCCTTCTCGGTCGCGTTCCGGAGCTGATATTCAGCTGGCCTGACCGTGTCCATGAGTACCCAAGCGAGCCGAGCCCGTTGCTCGCGGATATCCGGGAGGCACAGCCAGAGCAAGTCGCGGGAGGCGTCACGCGACGGCTCGCCAGCAGACAGCTTCAGTCCGCGAAACTGGAGACAATCGCGGACGACGCGCCGCCTCTGGCAGGCGAAAAGATCGCCGGCGGCGCCGGCACGCTGAATACCCAGGCAAGCTGTCCGCTACGAGCCTTTATCGAACGCCGCCTGGATGCGCGACCGCTGGATCTGGTCACCCGGGGACTCGGACCGCGACTTCGAGGTATCGCGACGCATCGGGCACTGGAACTTCTGCTGGCCAAGCTGCCGGACCAGGCCGAACTATCAACATGGACGCCTGACGATCGCGTCACGCGCGCCGCGGACGCAGCGGAGACGGCTTTACAGGAATCGTTCGGCGTGGCGCGTGCGTTGCTGCCCTCAGTCTATCGCCTCGAATTCGAACGGCTGGGCAGAATCATCGAATCGTTGATCGAGATCGATCTTCAGCGAGAGCCGTTTCGTATTCAGGCAGTCGAGGCGTGGCAGGATGCTGAGATCAAAGGCTATCGGCTGGCGTGCCGCCTTGATCGCGTTGACGCGCTCGATTCCGGTGGTATTGCCGTCATTGACTATAAAACCGGGAACAGGACGACTCCGAACGAGTGGCTGCGAACCCGCATCGTCGATACGCAATTGCCGCTTTACGCACAAATCGCCGGAAGCAATATTTCTGCCACGGCGATCGTAGCGATCGGCACCGATTCGATCAGCTACAAGGGGATGTGGCAGTCGAAGGACGACTTCCCCGGCAGAGCGACGAAACTCTCCGAGGGCTGCGACTGGCCCGGCCAGATCGCGCTGTGGAAGCAACAGCTCGAGACGCTGGTGATCGAGTTCGCTGGTGGGGACACTCGCATCTTGATGCAGAACGTGGACGATGCCGGAGGCGCGCTGGCGCCGTTAACGCGCATTATCGAGCAGCTCGAAATCGACCGAACCGCGAGAAGCTGAATGAGCGATCAGACTGCACGCGATACGGCCCTGGAAACGACACGTTCCTTCATCGTGCAGGCACCGGCTGGCTCAGGAAAAACCGAGCTGCTGATCCAGCGTTATCTTGCCTTGCTCGCCAACGTCGAAACACCCGAGCAGATAGTCGCCATAACGTTCACGCGCAAGGCCGCGGCGGAGATGCGCGCACGGGCGCTACGTGCGCTGCGGGCAGCTGAGGAGGAACTGCCGGTCGATGAGCCTCACCAGCAACGGACGCGCGACCTGGCACTGGGCGTGCTGAGCCGCGGTCAGCAGCTCGACTGGCATCTGATTGCACAACCGCAGCGACTGCGGATAGATACGCTCGATGCGCTCAATGCATGGCTCGCCCAGCAACTACCGGTACTCGCCGGCGGCGTGTCCGGCGCGACCGTCGTCGAGCGCGCGGACGAACTCTATGCCGTAGCAACACGGCGTGTGCTCGAGGAACTCGGAACGTCCGACGAGATCGGCGGCCGGCTTCAAGCGCTGCTGGAGCGACTCGACAATAGAGTAGGGCGGCTTGAGTCGCTACTCGCCGAGCTCTTACCGCGGCGCGAACAATGGCTTCCCTATCTCGTTTCGGGCAGCGATGAGGAGCTTCGAACTGGGCTAGAGCACGCGTTAGACTGCCTCGTCAGCGAAGAACTGGAACGCGTTGCCGCGAAGATCCCGCCAGCCTCGATACCTAAGGTCATCGCCGTGTTGCGTCACGCCGCGGGCTTTGCGACCGATGAGTCCTTCGCCACAGTACCCTCGGACTGGCCGGAGTCGCTGGACTCGCTGCCAACGAGTACAGCTCAGCTCGACAGCTGGCAGGCACTCGCTGACCTGTTGCTGATCAAGAGCTGCAAGTGGCGCACGCAGCTGCCGGCCAAGCTCGGATTCGGCGTTGATCATCCGGACGAAAGAAATCGTCTTATCGACTTGATCGCGGCGCTCCAGCCGGAGAACGGCCTGCTCGAAGAACTGCATGGTCTGCGTTCGCTCCCGAATGCGCGCTACGAGGAAACACAGTGGCAGGTACTCGCTGATCTCAGAGTCGTATTGTTGCGATTGGCCGGAATGCTTCGGGTCGTATTCGCGGAACGTAATTGCGTTGACTTCGCCGAAGTTGCTGCCGCTGCGGAGCAGGCGCTCGGCGCGATCGATCAGCCTTCCGAGCTGCTCCTGGCGCTCGACTATCGCATTCAGCATATTCTCGTGGACGAGTTTCAGGATACGTCCCACTCGCAATCGAGGTTGCTGGAACTTCTGACCGCCGGCTGGCAGCCTGGCGATGGACGAACCCTGTTTCTGGTCGGCGATCCGATGCAGTCGATCTATCGTTTTCGGAACGCGGATATGTCGCTATTCCTGAAAGTGAAAGCACATGGAGTCGGCGATATCCGCTGCGAATCTTTGACGCTCAGCCGAAATTTTCGCAGCCGGCCCGCCGTGATCGATTGGGTCAATCGGATCTTCCCCTCGATCTTTCCCGATGAAGACGACATGAGCGCGGGTGCCGCACGATTCTATCCCTGCGAATCGGTTAAGGACTCTGCTGAGAATAGTCAAGTTCGATTTCATGCACTGACCAGCGACAACCCGCAAGTTGAGGTCGAAAAGGTCATCGAACTCTTAACCGAGGAACGAGAAAGCCACCCGCGGGATTCAGTCGCGATATTGGTGAAAAGTCGAAGTCATCTTGCGGGACTTCACGACCAGCTACGAGCACGTAGGATCGATGCTCATGCCGTCGAGCTGGAGCCACCGAGCGAACGTGAGGCAGTCCAGGATCTTCTCGGCCTGACCCGCGCTTTGCTGCATCCGGCCGATCGAATCGCGTGGCTCGCTGTACTGAGGGCGCCCTGGTGCGGTTTAACCTGGGCTGACCTTAACGCTCTGGTCGAGCAGGACCCGAATCGATCGGTCTGGGATCTGATGAATAGTCCGGAGCGCACGGCGTCGCTGAGCGAAGACGGGCGCGTCAGATTGGAGAACTGCAGACACGCCCTGCAAGGCGCGGCAGAGTGCCGCGCACAGCAGCCGCTTTCGCGATGGGTGGAACGCACCTGGGTTACCCTGGGCGGACCCGCCTGCCTGAACTCTG
>JBJKYM010000016.1:0-29700 GCA_045561025.1 Candidatus Rariloculaceae bacterium | reverse complement strand
AAGCCTCTCCGCCTGGCGCGATGAGATCCGGCGCCGGCTGCGCCGGGCGGAAGTTCGATGGGCGCATCCCGTCGTCGAAACCGCCACGAAGATCGTTACTGCCGTTTGGTCCGCGGCCACGGCCGCCGCCCGAGAGCAGCCGCCGAACTTCCCCCGGCATCGCGCGACCGAGCAGCTCGCGACCGTTCTCATCCACGATCAGCAGCACCATGTTGCGAGAGCTTTCCTGTGTGTACTCCCGCAGCCAGGTCCGTAGCCGGCGTTCACCACCCTGAGCGAGTATGACGGCAGCTTCCTGAATAATCGGTTCCCGACCTTCAATACTCGCCTGGTTGAAAGTCACGCTGGCTAGCTCATAGCTGACATAAATGGCCGCAACGAGGGTTACGACCATGGCGACACCAATCGACGCGAACAATTTCCAGAATAGGGTCATGTCATCAGGACCCCCCTGCAGGAGTCAGGACGTAGCCGCTGCCGCGGATACTGCGTATGAATGTCTGCGCCTCGCCGTCATCGGCGACTTTCTTGCGCAGGTTACTGATATGCGTATCCAGGCTTCGGTCGTCTGGTAATAGCTGCCGTCCGAGCGCCGCCCGTGTCAGCGCTTCGCGTGATACGACCTCGCCGTCAGCTCGTATCAGCGTAACGAGAATCGTGAACTCCGCGTTGGTGAGCTTCAATGCCTGCTCGCCTTTCCAGGCCTCACGCCGTTTTAGCTGCACGCGGAACGGGCCCGCTTCGACCTCGTCCGGTTCCTCGTCGCTGACTTCAGTGGTGCGACGCAGAATAGCTTTGACACGCGCGAGCAGCTCGCGCGGATTGAACGGTTTGGGCAGATAGTCGTCAGCGCCCATCTCCAGCCCGACGATTCGATCGACGTCATCGCCTCTTGCCGTGAGCATGAGCACCGGTGTGCGTGAGCCCGACTCGCGCAATTGCCTCAGGACATCGAAGCCGGACAGCCCCGGCAGCATAACGTCGAGCACGATCAGGTCGTACTCCTCCTGCTGAGTATGACGCAGACCCTGCGTTCCCGAGGACACGGCGGTAATCGACATCCCCTCAGGTTGCAGATATTCCGCGAGCATCTCGCTGAGCTCGGTATCGTCGTCGACCAGTAATATTGAACTTGCTGTCATAGCTGATTCCTCCCGTCATCAACTTGCCACAACCCGGCGGCGATACATAGGCCTGTAGCCGTCAGTAGCCGCCAGCTTGAGAAAAGTGGAGATGTGCCCCGGCCTGTCGAAACCGTTCAACATAACGATTTCGCCTCCACCCGGCGGTCAACCGAAGCGCAAACGAAGTGTTGTTACGCCTGAACGCAAGGATGGACACTGTCAGGGAGACATACCATGAGATACACGACAATATTTGTGAGTACCGCACTTCTGTGCATCAGCAGCAACGTATTCGCTCAGGATGACGGCGACCGGGTAGAGAATCGCGCTGACCGATGTGGCGACAGAGTTGAAGAACGCTTGGATCGCCAGGGCGAGCAGATCAACAATCGCCTCGATAGACGGTCGGATCGTGCGGCGGACGCGGGTAGAGACGTTGCGGCTGATCGTCTCGACACTCGCGGCAATCAGATCGACCGGCGACTGGATCGCGCGGGGGATACCGCCGACCGCAGGCTGGATCGCCGTGGTCGACAGGCTGACCGGCGTATCGACAGCCGTCAGCGGCAGACAGACCGCAGACCGGCGCGCGCTAACGGCACATCGTAGCCCGGTAGCAGGAGGCCGCGGTCCTTGTGTAATCAGCAGGGACAGCGGTCTTTTTTATTCCGATCGTCTTTATTCGATCTCTGTTATTCCACCAGGGGCGTGAAGTAACGAAACCGGTGCGTGAATCGCACGGACTCGGTCGTGGCGGGCTCACCCGCGACGAATCGGGGCCGGTAGTAACTTTCCAGCAGACGGCGCTGATAGCGAGCGTCCATGAGCCCCGGCGGGGTTGCCGCAACGACTTCAGCCAGAGTCGCTAGGCCGTTGGCCGAAATCTTGAAGTCCACAGTGATTTCACCCCACTCATAGCTGGAATCACGGGTCGTTCTATCGACAGGACTTGCGGGCGGGATGAAGTCGATCAGTTCGGGATTCGCGAACATTTCGGCAGCCGCCGTGGCGTCGTCAGCCGCCAGGACCGCATAGGCGGCACGATACCGGGTGATACCGGCCTCGACGCGTCGGGTTGCCATCGAATAATCCCCGAGCGCGGCCAGTGACAGCGCGCGCTCAGCAGGGGAAATACCACTACCGAACTCCAATGCTGCCTCGAGCCTGCGGAGCGCAGAACTGGTCTCACCGGTCAGAATGTCGATTCGAACGAGTTCCCGTAGCGGTTTCAGTCGCTCAGGCGCCTCGTCGCCCAGCTCGGTTTCGATGACGTCCAACGCGTCAATGTAGTTCCTGCGAGCTCTGGCGCGCATTCTCGACAGGTCATAGTACTCGGCAAGCCGGTAGTGAAATGGGACGATCTCGAGACTGTCTTCACCGAAGCGGCGACCCGCGATACTCAAGACCTCTTCCTGAATCTCCTGGGCGCTGCGCGTGTCACCGGCGACCTGATAGGCCTGACTTATCTGGTCAATAATGAGCGTCTGATCCTCATTAAACAGGCCGAAGTTCCTCTGGCTTATGTGTCGGGCGTGCTCCAACACTGTCAGCGCTTCTACAGGTTGAGCGTGCTCTATATATAAGCTGGCGAGTTGCAGGTAGGGATCGATCAGTTGCGGCGAGAACTCGCCGTTCTCCTCAACAAGGAGCTCGATGCCAGCCAGATAGGCGGTCTCAGCGGCCTCGAACTCATTGAGTTCGGCCTGGAGCGCGCCCTGATCGAGCGCCGCCTGCGCTTCTTCATCAATCGTAGTTTCACGCGGTTGCGCTGCTACGGAATTGATCGCGATGATCGCACTGATGCCGACGGCAATCAGCAGGATCGATCGGGGGAGATTGGAGGTTTGGCTGAGCGCGCCTGTGGTCACTCTTGAGGCACGAAGTGAAATGTGAAGTTTCGAGCCATGCCTCGAGCCCACACGATTTCACCGTCTTCGATCCGAGGTCTGAATCGTGATCGATTGATGGCCCGTGCGGTTGAGTCGTCTTTGAGTCCTGGTGGAACCGCTTCGGCGATCGTTACATTCCGGGTCCTGCCCGCCGGGTCGACGTCGAATGTAATCAGGACGTGGCCTGGTAGGGCGTCCGGATTGCCCGCATCGCTCAGTCCGCGATTGCTCGGGTTCTCTCGAAGCACGTAACGCGGATCATCGAACCGACGGCGGCGTATCTCGTCGCCATTCTCGACCTCACCGAGCAGTGCCCAGGCCTGGAGGTACTCCTCTCCGGTCGGGCCCACCTTACTGAACGACGTGTTCCAGTCGCCTATGTCGATCAGAATCTCGGCGATAATTTCGGGGTCAGGCACGGGTTGCGTCTGCGCAATCTCCAGTGCCCGGCGCAGTGCGCTGACGCCGCGTCCTTCGGGATACTTCTGCAGCCGGAAGCTATTACCCGTTTCCCGCAGGGCCGTCACGAGAGCGATGTCTTCCGAGCCGGCGATATCGCGGATGATGTCCATTGCCCGCGTATATTGCAGACGTTCTTCGTGATATCGATACGATGATCGCAGCCATCTGCCGTACTTGTATATCGCCGGGAGAATTTCCATCGTCTCGGTGCCGTGAATCCGCTCCTGCATATTTAGTGCGGAGAGTTTGAACTCGTCGGCTTCCTCATAGCGCTGCATTGACACCATCGTGTTGGAGAGATGGTCGATGATGTCGAGCTGCTGCTCGTTCATCAGGCCATTGACCCGGCGGCTGACAGTTCTCGCCTCCTCGAAAATCGTTAGTGCGTCGAGATAGTCGCCGCGCGCCTGGTAATTGACCCCCAGGCCGATCAGCGGGTTAATCACGGCATCTGTGTAGGTACCCTCCGATTCGCGGATAATCTCCACCGATCTAACGAAATTCTGCTCGGAAACGTCGTAGAGTTGAACGCGCCTCTGCAGCATCGCGAGATTGCTCAGGGCCACGCCCAATTGCAGGCTCTCCCCGGATTCTTCCTCGATTAGCTCGACGACGCGATCAGCGTACGCAATAGCTTCCGCGTAGCGCTCTTCCGCGAAGAGGTCTTTCATCGATAGTTCGGCCTCGAGGCGCGCGACCGTTTCCATTGCCCGCTCGGCAGCTTCGAGTACCTCTTCGTCGACTTCGTCGTCGAAGGCGGCCTCGAGACCGGCAGCCGTCTCCAGATCGCTACTCTCTTGTGCGGCGTCCGCCGGCTCTACGGCAGGCTCGGCGTTCCCGGACGCTGCCTCTTCTTGTGCCAGGGCGGAAGCGCCTGGAAATACGAGCGCAAGCAGGCAAAGCAGCGGGAAATGTTGAAGGCTGCGCGTAAGGTAGGGCTGTGGCTTTTTATGAGCCATTTGTATTCATTCTAACCAAAAAAATTCGTCGTCGCTGAATCGGCGGTAACTCAGGGGCTATAGACCCTGTCCCGGCGGCGGGGTTCCGCAATGCCACGGAATCCGGGCTCTTGTGGCAAATCCGTCGGTGTCTATAATGTCGCGCGAGCACCTCGAATAGATAGGATTGAATGAGCATCGCGACAACTGTTGGGGACGCCCTCGCTTTCGAGGAGCTTGATTTCCAGATTTTGCGGCATTCCCGGGCCTCTGAGCCGAAGGCGGCGGCTCGGGCAGAGGTTGCTCCGGAGCGCCTGGCCAAGGCTGTCCTGCTCAAGGACGCGCACGGCTATTTGCTGACCGTCGTTCCGGCGACCCGCCGCCCGGATCTCGAGGTACTGCGGAGCGCATTGCATCGACAGCTGACGATTGCTGAGGATCAGGATCTGGATGATCTGTTCTGCGACTGCGTTGTCGGCTCCGTACCGCCGATCGGGCCCTGGTATCGGGTGCCGACGGTCGTGGACTCGAGTCTCAAGCAGCAGCCGGATATCTATTTCGAGGCTGGTGACGACGACTCGCTCGTACATGTCACCGAAACCGGATTCGAACAGCTCCTGGACGGAGCTGAATATTTCGAGTTCTCCACCCAGGTCTGAGCTTGGAAAAAAACAACAGCTGAGCTGGCGTTTCAGGTTGGCAGTTACATTGATTTGATGTTTCAACACAGGACGTTCAGGAGTATCCTTCGCCAGAATTATTACGAGCCCGCACTGCTGGGCCTCTGGTGAGAAAAATAGCAACACAATCGGGCAGCCGCCCAGAGCCCATAAATGGAACCGACTAAGACATCTGGTACTGAGTACTTTCATCAAGTCGTTGACTGCCAATGGGCATGTCCGGCACATACGGACGTACCGGAGTACATACGGCTTATTGCGCAGGGACGATTCTCCGACGCATACATGCTGAACCGCGGCTCGAACGTATTCCCGGGAATCCTCGGGCGCGTCTGCGACCGACCCTGCGAGCCTGCGTGTCGCCGAGGCAGAGTTGAAGATAAGGCGGTTGCGATCTGCCGGCTGAAGCGGGTTGCCGCCGACAACCGTGACGACATCACGGATCGCCTGCCAAAGGCTGCCGAACAGAAGAACGGCAAGCGCATCGCGTTCGTCGGCGCCGGCTGTGCGTCACTCGCGGCCGTAAACGACCTCATGCCACTCGGCTACGATTGCGTCATTTATGAGGCGCTCGACAAACCGGGCGGCCTGATGCGAACCAATATCCCGTCGTTCCGATTGCCCGAAACGGTCCTCGACGAGGAGATGAACTACATTATCGATATGGGTGCTGAGTTGCGTCTCAGTTCGCCGATAGAGAGCATGAAGAGCCTTCTGACTGAAGGTTACGACGCCATTTTCGTCGGTAGCGGCGCGCCGAAAGGCAAAAATCTCGATATCCCCGGTCGTAACGACAGCGATCGAATTCACATTGGAATTCAATGGCTGGAGTCTGTCGCATTCGATCATGTCGACAGTATCGGCGAGAAAGTCCTGATTATCGGTGTCGGCAACACAGCGATGGACTGCTGCCGAACATCACTTCGGCTCGGCGCGAAAGAGGTCAAAGTGATGGCGCGTAAGCCACGCAACTTCTTCAAGGCCTCTGATTGGGAGCTTGAGGACGCGGAAGAGGAGCTGGTCGATATTGTCGTCAACCACTCGCCGAAGAATTTCGTCCTTGAAGACGGCAAGCTGGTCGGTATGACATTCGAGAAGATGGAATACGATTTCGACGACAGCGGTCGTATCTCGGAAACACGAGTCGTCGGTGAAAAGTTCTTTCCCTGTGACGATGTTGTACTTGCGATTGGGCAAGACAATGTCTTTCCCTGGGTCGAGAGAGACATCGGAATAGAGTTCGATAAATGGGAGGTTCCGCTGGTCGATCCAGTGACGTTCGAGTCGACACTGTCGGGCGTCTTCTTCGGTGGTGACGCTGCCTTCGGACCGAAGAACATCATCTGGGCGGTAGAACACGGGCACCAGGCCGCGATCTCTATTCACAAGTATTGTCACGGAGAGTCGCTGACGGAGCGGCTGCCTCGCGGCGTCAATCTGCAGAGCGCCAAGATGGGCATGCACGAATGGAGCTATAGCAACGACTTCGACCCGGCGTCGAGACGCCTCATGCCGAGCGTTGACCTCAAGGAGCGCTTCAAAAAGCTTAACATCGAAGTCGAGCTAGGCTTCTCAGCGGAGCAGGCAGCCGAAGAGGTTGAGCGTTGTCTGAACTGCGATCTACAGACGGTTTTCTTCGAAAACCTCTGTATCGAATGCGACGCCTGTATCGATATCTGTCCGGTCGACTGCCTGACCATCACAGCTAGTGATGACGAGGAAACGATGAAGGCGAACCTCAAATCGCCGCTCCTCAATCCGGATCAACCGCTGTACGTGTCGGGGCCGTTGAAGCAGACGGGACGGGCGATGATTAAGGACGAGAATCTTTGTGTTCACTGCGGTCTGTGCGCTGAGCGCTGTCCGACCGCAGCCTGGGACATGCAGAAATCGAAAGTTGAAATTCCGTACGCCATCGATGAGATGGCGCAGGGCGAGGCGAAATGTCGGGAAGATCGAAAAGCAGGGTAAACGACTTCGTCGTTCGGCTGGCGAATGTCAACGGCACGGGCTCGGCCAGTGCCAATGGCTTGTTGATGAAGGCTATCTTCCGCATGGGAATACCCGTGATGGGAAAGAACTTCTTCCCCAGTAATATTCAGGGTTTGCCAACGTGGTATGAGATCCGGATAACCAAGGACGCCCATCTCGCCCGCGCCGGGCACGTCGACATCATGGTCGCGATGAACGCCGAGACCTATCAGAAGGATCTGAAGGAAGTCGCTCCCGGTGGAACGTTGGTATACGACTCGACCTGGCCGCGCGGAAGCGTACTCTCCCGCCCCGATATAACGATCCTGGGCGTGCCGCTCGCGCGAATTTGCAACGAGCATTTCAGCAACGCACGAGCACGTATTCTGATGAAGAATATGGCCTACGTTGGTGCACTCGCCGCACTGCTCGATGTCGATCGTGATGTAATCCAGCGGCTTGTCGAAGAGATGTTCGCCTCGAAAAAGGCGCTCGTTCCGTCAAATATGGAGGCGATTCAACTCGGCTTCGATTATGCCTCGGAGAATTTCGAGTGCCCGTTGCCGACGAGGCTCGAGGCGATGGACAAGACATCCGGGCACATCATGATCGATGGCAACACGGCCGCCGGTCTGGGCTGCGTCTATGCCGGCGCGACGGTGGGCGCGTGGTATCCGATTACACCATCGACGAGTTTGATGGACGGGTTCAAAATGTTCGCCGAGCAGTTTCGCAAGGATCCGGAGACGGGCGAAAGAAATTTCTGCATCGTTCAGGCTGAGGATGAGCTTTCTGCCATCGGTATTGTTCTCGGCGCCGCCTGGAATGGTGCCAGATCGTTCACGCCGACGAGCGGACCCGGTTTGTCGCTGATGAATGAGTTTATCGGCTTCGCCTATTTTGCCGAGTTGCCAACGGTCTTGTTCGATGTGCAGCGTGTCGGCCCGTCCACGGGCATGCCGACGCGGACTCAGCAGTCCGATATTCTTGCGGCAGCGTACGCGTCGCATGGTGATACCCGGCATGTGTTGCTGTTTCCGGCTAACCCCAAGGAATGTTTCGAGCTCTCGGTCACCGCGTTCGATCTGGCAGACCGATTACAGACACCGATCATCGTTCTGCTTGATCTCGACATAGGAATGAATGACTGGATGTGCGAAGAGCTCGAGTGGGACGACAGCTACCGACCCGATCGCGGCAAGGTACTGAACGCCGAAGAGCTCGAGGAGGCGGAGAATTTCTATCGTTATCTCGACTCGGATGGTGACGGAATTCCCTATCGAACCTATCCGGGCGTACATCCGAAGGGCGCATACTTCGTTCGCGGATCAGGGCATAACAAGTACGGCGGATATACCGAGGAGGCCGACGAGTATCAGGAAGTCGTCGATCGATTACGCCGAAAATGGGACAACGCAGCGGATATGGTGCCGGCACCGATCGTTCGAAGGGCTGGCAAGCCGACCGATCTGGCTATTGTCTCCGTCGGTAGCTGCGACTACGCCGTAACCGAAGCCACGGAGCGACTGGCCGAGCGCGGAATTCATCTCGACTATCTCCGAGTGAAGGCATTTCCATTCAGCAAGGCAGTCGAAGACTTTCTCGAGGAACACGATCGCGTGTTCGTCGTCGAGCAGAATCGTGACGCACAGCTGAAAAGTCTGCTGACATTGGAGACCGACTATCCCAAGAGTCAAATGACTTCAGTATTGAACTACAGCGGTTTGCCGATTGATTGCCATTGCATCATTGAGGCGGTTGAGCAAGCCGCAGCGAAGGGAGTCGCCGCATGAGTTATATCGCTAAACCGACAATCGTTCACGGCGGCCTGACGCGAAACGCGTTGGGATTCACGATCCGCGATTATGAGGGCGGGATGTCGACCCTCTGCGCGGGTTGCGGTCACGATTCAGTCACGGCTGCGATCGTTCAGGCGTTCTTCGAACTGGACATACCGCCGCATCACGTCGGCAAGATGAGCGGAATCGGTTGCTCGTCGAAGACTCCCGCGTACTTTCTCGGCTCCTCGCACGGATTCAATTCTGTCCATGGACGAATGCCATCGATTGCGACGGGCGCCAGCGCGGCGAATCGGAATCTGCATCTTCTCGGTGTCTCGGGAGACGGAGATTCATTGTCGATCGGGCTGGGCCAGTTCGCTCACGCGATTCGCCGCAATCTGAACATGACCTACATCATTGAGAATAACGGCGTCTATGGTCTTACGAAGGGGCAGTTCTCAGCATCCGCCGACGTTGGTACCAAAGCGAAGAAGGGCGAGGTCAACGAACAGCAGCCTATAGATCCTGTGCAGATGGCCATGGCTCAGGGCGGCACGTTCGTCGCCAGAAGTTTTTCCGGCGATAAGGATCAGCTCGTTCCATTATTAAAGGCCGCTATCAAGCATGATGGCTTCGCGTTGGTCGACGTGCTGTCACCGTGCGTCACGTTTAACGATCATGAGGATTCTACGAAGAGCTACTCCTATACCCGGCGGTTCTTCCACCGCGCCGTACACCTCGACTATGTTCCGCCCGCCGAAGAGATTAAGGCTGCCTATGAAGAAGGCGAAGTCATGCCGATCGAGATGCACGACGGTAGCCGTATCCTGCTGAAGAAGGTCAGTAAGGACTACAACGTTACCAATCGCGGCGCTGCGCTGGACTATATTCGGTCGCATCACCGCAAAGGCGAGGTGGTTACGGGCTTGCTCTACATCGACGAGAGTGAGCCGGACATGCACGGGATCAATCAGACCACGGCGTCGCCGCTAACAAACCTCGAATACGAGGATCTCTGCCCAGGGGCCGAGAAGCTCGGCAAACTGCAGGATCGATTCCGCTAGGCCCTGATTTCGTCCGCTAGCCTATCCTGGGCATCCTTCCGTCAGATGTGACATAAGTCACTGACATCGACCGTCATTTCCTGCAATTTGTCGCAGTCGAGCTGCGGCTGCGGAAAACTATGGCGGACTCAGAAACACCGATTGCAACGACTCGTGAGCGCCTTACGGGTGTGCTTGCCGATTGGGCTGCGGAATTGTCCACGTTCCTGACCGAGCTGGAAGAAAAGCGCTCGCGGCTCGAAGAAGTAGAAGCCACGGCGTCTGACCAGTCCAGGGAAGTCGAGACACTTGAGAAGCGGCTCGAAGCTCAGGACGCGTTGATCGAATCGCTCAACGTTGACGCAGGGGAGGCTTCTTCGCTGCGGAAGGAGATTCACGATCGCGAACTGGAACTCGAGACCCGTAACGCCGAGATAGAGAGCAAACAGGTCCTGATTCGGGCGTTGCGCCGCGATGCCGAAGGCATCGGTCGGCTCAAGGGCGATGGTCGCGTCAAGGATCAGGAGATCGCGCGTCTGATGAGAGAGAAACAGGACGCCGAGCAGCGCGCGGCCGAAGTAAGCGAGGAATTCGAGATTCTAACGGCGTCCACGCTGACCGGGCGCGATGCCGTCAAAGAGCTCGAGGCCGTTCGTGCAGAACTCGATGCACGCAAATGTCTTATCGACAGTCTCCGCAGCGATGCCGCTCGCGCCAAGGATCTGGAAGCTCAGCTCGAGGAGAAGTGCGACGTGATCTCACAGCTGGAAGCGTCCATCGGTCAGCATGTCAGCTCGATCGCGGAGCTGCAGGAGACGGTCACAGAGTGGAAGGCCAAATTCGCCGCGGTTAAAGCCGGGAAGACGAGTAGCGATTCAGCCACTGTGCCGTCGCTTGGCGAGCTCAGCGATGAAGACCTTCAGGCGCTTGGCCTGCGCGACTCAGGCGCGGAAACACCGGACGCGACGATATCCGTCGATATGCGCGACACGATTCTAAGATCCCAGCATGCGCCCGGCGGAAAAATCACCACGAACTGCTAGGTGCTCCAGTCCTCGCAGGCGACGGTCTACCAGGAATTATGTTAAATCATGACGATTCCGACCGGATCGGGCGGTCCTCCGGGACCGGTCGCTATTCGCGCAGGATGCTCGCAGTATTATGTTCAGCATGCTGGCAACGGCGCATCGCCGGATAGCGTCAACCGATCTGCCGTTGATGCGTAGTAAGACTTATAGCTGTCGTAAGCAAACCTGAGTGAGGACACCATAGCGAAAATGCAGGCCGCAATAGCCGCGAATCGTTTCGGGTTAGGCGCGCGTCCGGGAGATCTGGCCGAAATCGGCAACGATCACCGCGACTGGCTGCTATCGCAGCTAACGGCGGAATCCACGACGGAGCCATCGGGCCTGACCTCTGCCGCAATCGTAGATCAGTTTCAAAGTCTGCAACAGAACCGCAATGATGCCGGGCGCGCTGATGAAGAGGATCGGGCCGAGGAAGCGGCGCAGGCCTATCGATCCTTTATCCGCGAACAGTACCTGTCGCAGTCGGTCAGTCGCTACGAAATCGCGACCGCTACAGACGCGCCGTTTCGTGAGCGCCTGGTGCATTTCTGGAGCAACCACTTCGCCGTATCTGCTGACAAGCAAGTCGTAACGCCGCTGGCCGGTACGCTGGAAAATGAAGCGATCAGACCCCATGTCAGCGGATGTTTCGCTGACATGCTTCTGGCGGTCGAGAAGCATCCCGCGATGATCCTCTATCTCGACAACCAGCTCTCGATGGGACCCGAATCACGCGCTGCGCGCGGTGCGGCCCGTCGCGGCGGAGATCGCGGACTCAATGAGAATCTCGCGCGCGAAATTCTTGAGCTACATACGCTGGGTGTCAGTGGCGGTTACAACCAGGACGACGTTACAACCTTCGCTAAGGTATTGACCGGTTGGTCAATCGCCGGTGACCGGGATAGCCAGTCCGCTACCGGTGAATTCGTCTTTCGTAGTAATGCCCATGAGCCAGGCGCGAAAACGATACTCGGCAAGCGCTATTCGGAGGATGGCGAAGGCGAAGGCGAAGCGGTACTGGCGGATCTTGCCCGTCATCCCGCGACGGCGAGATTCCTGGCAGAGAAACTCGCGCGACACTTCGTCGCCGACGACCCGCCGCCTGAGTTGATCGAGGAACTTGCAGATACCTATACGCGCCACGACGGCGATCTCGGTGCTTTGTACGAGACGCTTGTCGGCGCGCCAGTGGCTTGGGAAACGCCACTGGCAAAATTTAAAACGCCCGAAGATTTCCTGATCTCCACCTATCGCGGTTTCAATCAGCAGCCGGATAACCCACAGCGTCTGATTACATTCCTGGAGCTACTCGGTCAACGACCCTACACGCCAGGTTCTCCCGCAGGCTGGCCCGATACGATGGCGCACTGGGATGGCGGGGACGCACTGATCAAGCGTATCGAATGGGCTATAGCTGCCGGACGGCAGATTGGGGACCGCGTGCGGCCGGAAGTTCTGGCTGCCGAAATTCTGGGACCGGTCCTCGGGGACCATACAAGAACGGCGCTCTCGCGTGCTGAGAGTTCGTCGCAGGGACTAACCCTGTTGTTGGCGAGCTCTGAGTTCCAGAGGAGGTAACAATGACTAATCGCAGACAATTTCTGGCCGGTTCAGCGAAGCTTGCGATGTTTGCCGGTCTTCCGTCGTTGGCACGATCTCAGAGTGCCGATGACCCGCGGCTGGTCGTTGTGATTCTGCGCGGCGGGCTGGACGGATTGGCTGCAGTCGCCCCTTACGGTGAGCCGCGTTACCGGAGCCTGCGCGGCAGTCTGGCGATTGATTCGCCGGGGCAAGCCAATGGCTTGCTAAAGCTCGACGGTCTGTTCGGTCTGCATCCCTCACTGACGATGATGCACGAGTTCTACACGTCGGGTGAGCTTGCCGTGTTGCATGCGGTTGCTACGCCCTACCGCCAGCGCTCGCATTTCGACGGACAAAAGGTCCTCGAAAACGGAGCCGACGATCCTGGTTCGCAGCGTGACGGTTGGCTGAATCGTGCGGTCGGCCTGGACGGCGCAGGCGCTGTCGCGCTCAGTCAAAACATCCCTCTACTGCTACGCGGTGACGCTTCCGTCACTAGCTGGGCGCCGTCTCGTCTGCCGACTGCTGACGATGACCTGCTCGCACGCGTGGCAGATCTTTATGCTCATAATCCACACCTGGCTGGACGGCTCGAGGAGGCAGTCCGAGCTCGCGAGATAGCCGGTGATGGCGACGGTCAGGCGCAACTGTGGTCCGTAATCAGGGCTGCCGCAAGATTTCTGTCCGCGCCGGACGGGCCCCGCCTGGCGGTTCTTGAGACCGGAGGTTGGGATACCCACGCGAATCAGGGAGCAGGACAGGGCCAGCTCGCGGCACGCCTCGGCGCGCTGGATGCGGGTATCGCTGCGCTTAGACAGGAGCTCGGGACGGTCTGGCAGAACACGGTAGTCGTTATCGCGACCGAGTTCGGCCGAACGGTTGCGGTGAACGGTACGCGTGGCACCGATCACGGTACGGCCGGATGCGCATTCCTTGCGGGTGGTGCAGTCCATGGTGGCCGTGTCATAGCAGACTGGCCGGGACTCGGTAGCGGTGATCTGCGTGAAGATCGCGATCTCAGGCCGACGATCGACCTGCGTGCTGTGTTTAAGGGCACTCTGGCCGAACACCTTGCCGCGGATGTCGCTCAGCTGAACAGAGAAGTCTTTCCGGGCAGTTCGGACATTGCGCCGCTCGCCGGACTCATAAGAACCTAGAATCGGCTAGAAAGGTATCCAGGAACGCTCCGGCGATATGTGCAGATAGCCGACGTTGATGCCCTGGCGCCAGCCGACGCCGAATCTCACCGGTGCCAGTGTCACGTCGCCACGCTGGTTGTAGGTCAGGCCGACGCCGCCGACGAAATAAAGACTGCCCTCGACGCCACCGTAGCGCTCGAACAGTGCGTCCAGGTTTGGCAGGTCATAGATCAGTATAAATACCTTTGCTGCGCTGCCTCCCACGTCGACGCCCAGAGACGGCCCGCGCCAGTAAACCTTGCTGGTGGTGCCGTCGCTGAGGAAAACGTCACCGTGACCGTAGCGTAGTCCGAAGCCGAGCGCCGCACCGGCCTCCTCGCCCTTTATATAAGCGCCAGGTGGCCCATGATCAGTAAAGGCCTTATTGAGTACATCGGCAACGCCCTGAGCGCCACGGCCGAAGAAACCCTCGGCTTCCGCGAGCACGGTGTCTTCCTGGTAGGGGTCAGATGCTGTGGCCTCGCTGGGAGGAGGCGTCTGAGCTGGTTGGTTGGAGCAGGAGACAGTCAGTAACGTGAGACACGCCACCGCTGTGGCAGGCAGATTTCGCATCGCGCTTCACCGCAGGGAGAATACGCCGCAAGTGTGACCTCGGAGCCGCGCTTGTCAAGTGATCGTCCTCAGCGGGATGAACGAGCTGCGTCGAGACTTACTTGAACAACGATTCTGCGTCGCTCATCGTGTCTTCAGCGGATGAGGAATCTTCCGCCTTGTCGCTCGGTGCGGAGTCATTGTCCCTGTCGTCACCGAACAATGCGCCGAGACTCTGCCTCGCCGAAGCATCGGCTTCCATCTCACCTGGCACGAACGCGTCAGCGTCCGGCTTGAAGTAATCGCAGAAATTGGCGCGCGACTTTTCCTTGACCTCGAGTGCGTCATCCTCGGCGCAGGCTTCGGGTAGTCGCGGATCGTAGTACTGACACATTCTGCAGACATGCATCTCGACGCGGCATTGCCGACACTCGTCGCGGCGCGAGATCGGCAGCGTCAGGACGGCCAGTGAGTGACCGCAGCGATAGCAACGAAACTCTGCGTCCATGGTGCTATTCCCCGACCGTGAGCTCGATGCGCTCAACCGAGAGCAATTTGCGCTTTATCGTCAGGCCGCTCGAGAAGCCGCCGATCGAGCCGTCGGCAGCGATGACGCGATGGCAGGGAACGAGAATGGGGGTGGGATTCGCGCCGTTGGCGCCCCCAACGGCCCGGGCCGCACGTGGATTGCCGATCTTTCTTGCGAGATCGCCATAGCCGCATACGGTACCGTAGGGTATTTCCGTTAACCCCTGCCAGACGCTGCGCTGGAACTCGGTGCCTTCCGGTTTTATCGTCAGGTCGAAGCGTTCTCGCTTGCCGGCAAGATATTCCTCGAGCTGCTTTCTGACCTCACGGCAGTGTTCCCCTGAGCGCTTTCCTGGCAGCGTTTCGCGGCCGAAGATCAACGTGGTTACGCTGCCGTCGCCATCGACGGCAATTGAAAGCGGACCCAGCGCAGAATCAAACCAATCCCAGTATGCTTCGCTCATGACGTTGTATCCGATCAGATTAGCGAGACCGTTGTTGCTACCAGAATATAGCCGGCTCGGCGCTGCCTTCATAGCCTGCTGGTAATGCGTTCCGAGCCGGCAACCTGGGTCGTTGTCTACGAGACGGCCGATCCGCGATTATCCTCGGAAGCCGCACTGGTTCTGACCGCGCTGGAGATAGATCACGATCTGACGCGACTGGATGGCAAGTGGCAACTCAGTGTCGCGGCGGTGAATGCCGCCAGAGCCGGAGAAGAACTCGCAGCCTATGATGGTGAGCGCAGCGCACCTCGGGTCGGGCGCCAACCGATTGCCGAACTCGGAACGGGCTGGAACGGCGTCGTCGCGTATGGCGCGGTGCTAGTCTTCTTCGCCATTCTCTCGAGCCAGGACGTCCTTGGAACCAACTGGTTCAGTGCTGGTCGCCTCGACGCCGGTCGTGTCGTCGACGGCGAGTGGTGGCGTGCCGTGACGGCGCTGACACTGCACGCGGATCTGGGTCACCTGGCCTCGAATATCGTGTTCGGCGGATTCTTCGGCCTCTACGTCGGCCGTTACCTGGGGGGAGGCGCTGGCTGGGCGGCGGTTCTGGCCGGGGGCGTCGTCGGTAATATCGTCAACGCCTGGATTCAGCCGGCGAGCCATCTGGCGATCGGTGCTTCGACGTCCGTATTCGCGGCGCTTGGTCTATTGTCAGCGTACACCTGGCGACGCGGGTTCTTTAAACATACGCCGTGGAGAGAGCGCATCGCGCCGGTTACGGCAGCGGTTTTCCTTCTCGCCTTCACCGGTACGGGAACGGGCACTGGCAGCGATAACGTTGATGTTATGGCGCACCTGACCGGCTTCGTTTCGGGCTTCGGAATCGGGGTCTGGCTTGCGGCAAGTCGTCTTCCGGACGGCGAGCGCGCACAGCGGCTCATTGCGATCGCGGCGGCGGGATTTGTCGTCGTCTCCTGGCTCACGGCATTTAATGCCGCGGCGATCTATCGCTGTGATCGGACGGTATAGTGAGTCCGGCGTCAGTCTAGGACACTCGCGACGAGCTCGAGGAAGTCGTTCTCACTGGTAATGCCTTCCGCATCGCGCGCGTCAATCGTATAGCCATGCGCGTCCGCCAGGGCTTCATAGGCCGGCCTACGGTGTTCGATCAGGTGTGGAAATGCCCAGCGCGCGAAGTCGTCCGGCACGATCTGCTCCGGGCCGGCGAGGCCCTTCGTACCGCAGAACTCGCTTAGCTCACGTTTCAGGAAATCTTCCTGGTAGTACATCGGCTTTGGTGCGTTGTAGGCGCGCTTAATCAGTGTTTGCTCCATCGCGTCGTCGGGTTTGAGATAGAGAATCAGAGTTTGCTCCGCGAGGATGTTTGTTGTCTCCTCGTCGTCCAGCTCGCAGATGCTGCCGCCGGCATCGTTGATGAAGTGCTGATAGCCGTAAATCTGTTCGGCCTTCTCGATGAACTGGACCACATCGTGCATTGCGCCGATCTCAGCGTCGCGATGCAGACGCTGCCGATGGAGAAACTCCTCGACCGGCAGTCCGCCCAGATCCTCGCGCCCGACCATGCCCAGAAAGCTCGCCACCGGCGCGAGATTGTGCACGGTAATGTTGCTTGCGATGTAGATCGAGTCGCTGAGCAGGAGTTCTCTCAGGAAGCCGACCTGCATCGCCTGCTTCTTAATGTTGTCGAGAATCGGTTCCACGAGATATTTCGTGCCGATGCGGTAGTCGCCGGAATAGTGAAACCACTTGGAACTCGGCAGCTTGTAGGCGAGCGTCGTTTTGCCGACCCCGGACATGCCCAGCAGTGTGATGGCCTTGTTGGGCCAGTCCATAAATTCTTTCGCGGTCATCTTCATCGGGCTATCCAGTTCGTCGGGCAGGCGTGATTATACGGTGACCGCAGTCGCGGAGTGATGGAAACTCCTGACGCCTAAACCGGGGTTACCGTATCCTAGCCGAATGACCCCGGCAAGCTTTCATCCCGCCGTCACCAGCTGGTTCGAGCGAAGCTTCGATGGCGCGACGGCAGTACAGGAACGCGCCTGGCCGGCGATCGCAGAGGGCAGCCATACACTGATTACGGCGCCAACCGGTTCCGGTAAGACGCTAGCCGCTTTTCTCGCCGTGATCGACGATCTGGTCGGGCAGTCGCTCGAAGCGGAACTGCGAGACGAGACGCAAGTGCTCTATGTCTCGCCGCTGAAGGCGCTGTCGAACGATATCCATAAAAATCTTCAGCTTCCGCTGGCTGGAATTCGCGACGAGTTGCTCGAGAGCGGTTTGCCCGACGCGCCGATCCGGGCCGCGGTCCGTACCGGTGATACACCGCAGAGCCAGCGGGCTCGCATGCGCAAGCGGCCCCCGCATATTCTCGTCACGACCCCGGAATCGCTTTACATCCTGCTAACCTCCGAGTCCGGCCGCGGAATGCTCGGTAACGTCAGGACAGTGATCGTCGATGAGATTCACGCGGTGGCCGGGAACAAGCGCGGGGCGCATCTCGCGCTCTCGCTGGAGCGTCTGAGTGCGCTCTGCGAGCGTGAGCCGACGCGGGTCGGAATCTCGGCGACCAGCAAGCCTATCGAATCCATGGTGGAGTTTCTGACAGGCGTTGATCGTGGGGAATGCACGGTAATCGATGCCGGTCATAGCCGTGAACGCGATCTGCGTCTCGAGTTGCCGGGCTCACCGCTCGAGGCGGTCATGGCGGCGGAGGTCTGGGCGGAGATCTACGATCAGCTCGCCGAGCTCATCGCCCAACACCGAACGACACTCGTATTCGTGAACACGCGCCGCCTCGCTGAGCGCCTGGCCCGGCATCTGGCTGAACGCTGCGGCGAGGACGTCGTGACCTCTCATCACGGTAGTCTCGCGAAGGAGCACCGCCTTCGTGCGGAAGAGAATCTGAAGGCCGGGCGGCTTAAGGCACTCGTCGCGACCGGCTCGCTCGAACTCGGTATCGATATTGGCGATGTCGATCTCGTTTGCCAGCTTGGCTCCCCGCGCGTGATCACGACTTTCCTGCAGCGCGTTGGACGCTCGGGTCATGGTGTCGATCGCCTGCCGAAGGGGCGCCTGTTTCCGATGACTCGCGACGAGCTCGTTGAGTGTGCGGCGATCATGGCAAGCGTCCGTGAAGGCGAACTGGATGCCACGCAGCTCTGTCTTGGCGCCCTCGATGTTCTCGCACAGCAGATCGTTGCCGAGGTGAGCATACGCGAATGGGAGGTTGATGCACTCTTCGCTCGATTCTGTCGCAGCCGGCCGTATCGGGATCTCTCCTACGAGTCCTTTCTGTCCGTCGTAAAAATGCTGGCCGACGGATTCAGCACGCAGCGCGGAAGACGCAGCGCTTATCTGCACTTCGACCAGATCAATTCGATCCTCCGGCCGAGGCGCAGCGCGAGGCTTACCGCAATTACGAACGGTGGTGCGATACCCGATCAGTTCGACTACGACGTCGTATTGCTGCCGAGTGAGCTGTCCGTTGGGACGCTGAACGAGGACTTCGCATTTGAAAGTATGCCGGGAAACATCTTTCAACTCGGCAACATGTCCTATCGCGTCCTCAAAGTAACGACGGGTAAGGTCTTCGTCGAAGATGCCCACGGGCAACCGCCGACAATTCCGTTCTGGTTCGGCGAAGCACCGGGACGCAGCGATGAGCTTTCGTCTGCTGTTTCCAGGCTGCGTTCCGAGGTCGATCGCGCACTGGCTGCAGAACCTGCCGCCGCGGTTGCCGGGAAACTGTCGCGCGAGGCTGAGATTCCGCTGACCGCAGCCGAGCAGCTTGTGGACTACCTGGCGGGCGCCAGGGCCGCTCTGGGTCTGCTACCTACCAAGCAGAAGGTCGTGTTCGAACGATTCTTCGACGAGGCCGGCGACAGCCATCTTGTTATTCATTCTCCATATGGCTCACGGCTCAATCGAGCCTGGGGTCTGGCGCTCCGCAAGCGGTTCTGCCGGCGTTTTAATTTCGAACTCCAGGCTGCGGCGCTGGAGGACAGCATCGTCTTGTCGCTGGGCACCGTCCACAGTTTCCCGCTGGAGGAGGTGACGCGATATCTCTCCAGCGAAACGGTGCGTGACGTACTGACACAGGCGCTACTGACAGCGCCGGTATTTCCGGGGTGCTGGCGCTGGACCGCGACGATCGCATTGGCCGTTCGGCGTTTCCGCAACGGCAAAAAAGCACCTGCCCAGTTTCAGCGTACCGATGCGGAAGATCTGCTCGCGACGGTGTTTCCGGATCAGCTCGCCTGCGCCGAGAACCTCACCGGCAAGCGCGAGATTCCGGACCATCCCCTAGTCGCTCAGACTCTGGCCGACTGTCTGCAGGACGTTATGGACATCGACGGGCTGGAACAGATGCTCAAGGCAATCGAGAGTGGCAGCGTCGAAGTGCTGTGCCGCGAGCTCACGAGTCCTTCGCCGTTGGCGCAGGAAATTCTCGCGGCGAAGCCGTTCGCGTTTCTCGACGATGCGCCCGCAGAAGAGCGACGCACTCTCGCGGTACAGACACGCCGATACATGACGGTAGAGCAGGCATCCGATCTCGGGCGTCTCGATCCGGCTGCAATAGCGCGCGTCCACGCGGAAGCATGGCCCGAGCCTCGCGATGCCGAGGAATTACACGATGCGCTGGTCATGCTCGGATTCATCACAGCGGCGGAGGGGGAGCGCGGACACCAGGACGACGACAAGAGCTGGCAGCGGTGGTTCGAGCTGCTCGAGGCCGAGGGTCGGGCGACGGTTTATCGGTTGCCGACGGGCCCGGTACTTTGGGTCAGTGCGGAGCGTCTTGCTGAGATACGCCTGATCGCGCCGCTCGGCGAGCAGAGCTCGACTCCGAAGGATCTGCCTTGCGGCTGCAGTGATAGTGAGGCCGCGCTGACAGCGATCATTCGCAGCCGTCTCGAGGGGCTAGGACCTGTCGTTGCGAAGACGCTGGCGGAGCCGTTCGACCTCGAGGCTGCCGCATTGGAACCGGCGCTGCTCGCACTGGAGGTTGAAGGTTTCGCAATGCGCGGAAACTTTTCGACCTCCGTCGATGACCTACAGGTAGCTCCTGAACAATGGTGTGAGCGACGACTGCTTGCCCGTATCCACCGCTATACCCTGAAGCGGCTCCGCAGCGAGATCGAGCCCGTGACGATCGCCGACTATCAGCGATTCCTGTTTAGCTGGCAGGGGCTGGGCACTGAGCGCCGTGAAGGGGGAGAGGCGCTGGCAGCGATTCTCAGCGAGTTGCAGGGGCTGGCGCTTCCGGCTGCCGCCTGGGAGCGAGAACTGCTGCCCTCACGCCTCACTGATTTCGGTTCGGATCTCGTCGATCAATTGTCGAACGCGGGTAGTCTGGTCTGGTTCCGGCCGCGTTCGGTTGTCAGCAAGTCAGCGCAGCGCACGCGTACGGTTGCGAGTTCGCCGATAGCAATCGTTCCGCGCTCGGCGCTACCGCACTGGAGAATTCTTACTGACAGCGGCGGTGACGATGAGATCGAACTATCGTCGGCCGCGAAGCGCGTAAAGGATGCGTTAAGCAGCCAGGGCGCGCTTTTCTTTCTGGAACTTGTACAGATTTCCGGTCTGCTGCGCGTCCAGGTCGAGGATGCATTAAGCGAACTCGTTGCCTGGGGTCTGGTTACTGCCGATTCGTTCAACGGCCTGAGAGCGCTGGTGACGCCACCGAGCCGCCGGCGCGGATTTCGCGGTCGCTCACGGCGCAGCGGTCCCAACTTCGATGCAGCGGGTCGCTGGGCGTTGCTCGATGTTGTGCCGATTGACCGTTCGCCCGAGGCCTATGCCGAATCGGTCGAGCATGCCGCACACGCGTTGCTACAGCGTTACGGTGTCGTCTGTCGCGCGGTATTGGCGCGCGAGAGCAGCATGCCGGGCTGGCGGGAACTTCTGCGCGTCTTCCGGCGCTGGGAGGCGCGTGGTGAGATTCGTGGCGGACGTTTCGTCGACGCACTCGGCGGTGAACAGTTTGCGCTACTCGATGCGGTCGAGGCATTGCGCAGCGCACGGCGTGACAACGGTCGGGGCGGATGGGTTGTGCTTTCGGCGGCGGATCCACTGAATCTCGCCGGCGTACTGACTCCGGGCGGCCGCGTCGCCGCGATTCACAGTCACCGTGTGGTCTATCTTGACGGCGCTCCGCTAGCCAGCCTGGCAGCGGGCCGCGTCCAGTGGCTTGCTGAAGCTTCGGTATCGCGTCGAGCAGAGGCGGAGCGTATTCTGACGGCGCCGGTCTCCCGCCACGGTAGGACCCGGAGAACCGGGCGAGGCGCGTCGCTCAGTCCGTTACGTCCGGTTCGATAAAGCACCAGCGCACGGCCGGAGCCTGCTCCTTTATTCGCTGTTCGAGCGCATTGATGGCGTCTACGGCCTCGCCCATCGATAGATCGGGACGGCAGTGGATCTTTGCCGCTAGCATGACATCAGGTCCAAACTGCAGCGTGATCGTATTGAGCAGCTTTACGATTGCCGGGTCGGCGTCGATGATCGAATCGATCAATTCGACGAGTTCAGGCTCGGCGGAGCGCCCGACCAGCAGCGAGCGTATCCGCGACGCGATGAACGCAGAGACCGTGACGAGCACGACGCCGATTGCCATCGAACCGATAGCATCGAAAAACGGATCACCTGTTAACACCGAAAGGCCAAGAAACGCGAAAGCAATAGTCAGCCCTAACATTGCCGCGAGGTCTTCACCGAGGATGACGACGAGTTCGGCGTTGCGAGTGTGCTTCAGCCAGTAGCCGAGCGTTTTTGAGCCGCGAATCTTGCCGATCTCGCGAAGACAGCCGAGCAGGCTCAGACCTTCGAGGACGATTGCCCCCGCCAATATCGAGAGTCCTATCCAGGCGGCGTTGAGCGGCTCGGGTTCGGCAAGCTTGTGCAGGCCCTCGTAGATCGAGAACAGTCCGCCGACGCTGAACAACAGCAGCGCGACGATGAACGACCAGAAGTACGTCAGTTTGCCGTAGCCGAGTGGATGCTCGGGGTCAGCTGGTCGTCGCGCGCGACGCATACCAAAGTACAGCAGCACCTGATTGCCGCTGTCGGCATAGGAATGGATCGCCTCCGCGAGCATGCTGCCCGATCCGGTGATGATCGCTCCCCACGTCTTGGCGAGCGCAATACCGAAGTTGGCCAGAAATGCGTAGAGAATGGCCTTCGCGGCCGAGCCCTGATCAGTAGTTGCCACCGAGTTTCCATATCCATTGAATAGAAGCGCGCGTCTCGTCTATATCGGCGCCTGTTGCCGTCACTTCTCCGAACTCGGTGCCAATGGTGATATTCAGGTCGCCGTAGGGAAGTGCGCGCGTATGACGAAGTTCGACCGTGTGAATATCCTGCTGCACGGGTGTCAGGGAGTGGCGTGGATCGTTGCTTCTATTGAGTTCCGCGCGCCGCGCCGTGAGCTGCCAGGAATGTCCCTGGGTTGTGAACAGCATGCCGCTAAGTGTGAACGCAACGCTATCGGTGTCGGCGGAGTGACCGATAACCCGGCCGCGATAGCGGTAGCCGTCTTCATAGATATGGTGGTTGTATGCACAGTAGAAATTCGGATCGCTGTCCGTGATCGCACTACAGGTTGGCTCATTGTATTCCGCGAAGACGCGATAGCTTGCACCGCCATCACCCCAGGCGTTCCACGTCTCGAGACCGACTTCCGCCAGATAGCCGCTCGGCAGTCCATCCTGTTCATCCTCGCCGATCCACTGGGAATAGACGGCCATCGGCTGCTTAAACGCGTTAAACGAATAGCGGAGATCAAAGCCCCCAAGCTGGTTACCCGGTTCATCCTCCGGGGCGACGTTCTGCCCCGGGTTATCGCGTACGCCTGTCAGCAGATCGACGAATGTGTCGAAACCGCAGGGCCGTCCTTCGCCGCACCATTGAGCCGTTCTTGTGAGACCTATCTCGAGTTTGGGCAGGGGTTTGAAGCCGAAGCGCCAGCCGAAGAAACGCGTATTCGGAACATGCCGGTCGTTCTCCATTTGGCTGAATATGACCTGCGTCGTCCACGGGCCGATCCAACGCAGCCAGCGGATGCTCGTTCGCCGTGCCTCGCGACGCTGAATCGTTATCGCCGGAATCGGCCGCGCGTTGTTCGACAGCGCCATGCTGCTGTCCCACCCGGGACCCCACCATCGATCCGTCGCGCTGGCCGCGACGAACCAGTTGCCGAGAGCGACACCGATGTACGAACCGTCCGGGCGCCACTCTTTACCGTCGCTCGGGTCCGACACATAGGTTGCGCTGAAATCTCCAGCGAAGCGGCCGGCTTCCCAGGCGAATCGGGCATAGACCTCACCTGACTCCCGCGGCACATCGGCAAAGCCGCGTAGTCGCTCCTGCTCGCTGATTCCGCCAACACCCAGGTCCAGCTGCGTCAGCGCATGTGTCTCCCGGCGCGGAAACGTTCGCTGTAGTGCGTCGGCGGTGGCGGGGTCGAGCGACCCGACGTCCGTGTCGCTGAGATCGACGCCGGCCAGAAACAGCGGCCATCCGGTTATCGGCGCGTCGATTACTCCGGCATCCGCCAGCATCTGAATCTCGTGCCGCAGCCTGACATCGCCGGGCTGCAACAGCTCGCCGTTGGCCGTCTGCGGCGGCAGGCCGAGCAGGCAGATGGCAGAGCACAGAGGGACTAGCGGTCGAAGCTTGAGGGTCATCAATGGGTTTTTCGAGAAACGGCGGCACCAATGTGCCGACCTTTCGGGCCGTGCGCAAGTGCGGCTGCATGGAACTGGATCTCGATGAGAATGCGCGAAAAAATTAGCAGTCCCTCTCGTCAGTGGCCGCTTTTCTCGGTTCGAGTACAATCGCTCGCGATCCCAGCGACGGAGACCGAAGTGAAAATTGCCGTGTTATTCGGCGGAACCAGCAGCGAGCGCGATGTCTCCGTCGCGAGCGGTGCGCAGGTTGTCGAGGCGCTGCGAACTTTGGGTCATGAAGTCGTTGCCGTCGACGCGAGCCGCGGCGCGCTGGCACAGAACGACGAAGCGACGGTACTCGGTGGGCAGGTTGGACGGTTGCCGCCCGAGGAGATCGTTTCCGCTGACGCCCTCGCACCGCAGATTCTCCAGGATGAATCACTGGCCGATGCGGATCTGTTCTTTCTGACGCTGCACGGTGGTAGCGGCGAGGACGGTACGGTGCAGGCAGTACTTGAGCGGGAGGGGATACGCTATACCGGCAGCGACTCACGCGGTAGCGCGCTGGCCATGGATAAGGATGCGGCGAAGCGCCGCTTTATCGAGGCCGATGTTCAGACCGCGCCCTGGCTCATGGCACCCGCGTCGAGTGACGACGTTGAGCGCGAGCTCGGGTATCCGGTCATCGTTAAGCCGAATGCGGAGGGCTCAACGGTTGGACTCACGCTGGTGAACGGGCCTTCTGAACTGGCACCGGCGATTGAACTGGCCTCGCGCTTCGACGAACGCGTCATGCTCGAGCGTTACATTCCGGGTCGCGAGCTTACGGTAGGAATCCTGGGCGACGCTGCCCTCGCGGCCGGAGAGATCATTCCGGACTCCGGCGGGATTTTTGACTATGCCGCCAAGTATCAGGCCGAGGGTACGACGAAGATCTTTCCTGCTGAACTGAGTGAGTCCGACACGGCGCGAATACGAGCGTGTGCGCTCGCTGCCCATCGTTCGCTCGGACTGCAGAGCTACAGTCGCGTCGATTTTCGTATGGATCCTGACGGCAACTTCTGGTGTCTGGAGATCAACACACTGCCCGGTCTCTCGCCAAGCAGCCTGTTGCCGAAGTCTGCCAAAGTTTATGGCATCGGCTTCGCAGAACTCTGCGAAAAAATCTGCCTAGCTGCGCGCCCGTAGCACGCCAACTCCGAGCGCCAGCCAGCCGGCCATGAAGGCGGTCCCACCCGCGGGCGCCAGGCCGCCGATCGCAGCGGGCGCACCGAAGCTGGTCGCATAAATACTGCCGCAGAACAGAACGATCCCGGCCAGCAGCAGCCATCCCGACGCAGCGATCGCTCGGGAATCTGGATATCGGCCCGCCAACAACGTCGTGCCGATCATTCCGAGACCATGGTAGAACTGGTAGCGGATTGCCGTCTCATACGCACTCCAGGCGGTGGCGCTCAGCGTGCCCTGCAGTCCATGCGTTCCGTATGCGCCAAGCGCTGTGGCGAGAAGCAGGCTGAATGCGGCAGCGGCGAGCAGAAATCGTTGGGTGCTGGGCATACGCTTAAGCGGTCTCCGTTCATCGCGCCCCGGCGTTGTTCGCCGGGGGAAGCCTGGTGGGCCCGGTAGGACTCGAACCTACGACCAAGGGATTCACTTCGCCCCACCGTTTCCGGCAGGAGTGGACTATCTCTTCACCCACAAGTTACCTTGTTAGGGTGCGGGACGCTCTAGCCTGTCATTAAGAGCACTTAAGCTCTCAGGTAGTCTCTGCACCTTCCGGCGGTGTACCGCCGGCTTGGCTCAGGGTTGCCGGCGAAAGTTCGCTACGGGTTCCCTGAATTCATCCCGTCCACTTCGCGTCTTTCGGCGCGAAGGCACCATTTTTGATGAGTCCCCTGCTCTAACCAACTGAGCTACAGGCCCAGGCGCGGCTATGGTAACACCGTCTCGTGATGGCGTGGCATCGTACTTCGGCGGTAATCTTTTACCCTCGGGGACGGTCCTGACTAGTAGACCGCTTCTGCGGCCAATAACAAGAGGAGAGCAGTGCAATGTTCGATCAGACAGTTCGGGTAGTCGGTTTGCTGGCGTACCTGTTCATATTGATGATTGGCAGCGGTTTCATAGTCGTCGTGATCTTGTTTATAAAAGACGTCACGCAGACCGAGAATGCCGTTCGCCGAAACTTTCCCGTTATCGGCCGTTTCCGCTACCTGTTCGAGCATCTCGGCGAGTTCTTTCGCCAGTATTTCTTCGCGATGGACCGGGAAGAGATGCCGTTTAACCGCGCGGAACGAACCTGGGTCGACCGGGCGTCGGAAGGCACGGACGGTACGATCGCCTTCGGATCGACGCGTGACCTGCGACCCGTGGGTACACCCATCTTCGTAAACTGCCCGTATCCCGTTCTCGAACGAGAGGTCGCGGAACCGTTGCCGATTACGCTCGGCCCGCAATGCCCCAATCCTTATACGACCAACGCAATATTCAACATTTCCGGAATGAGTTTCGGCGCGATATCGCGCCCTGCCGTTCTGGCATTGTCGAATGGTGCCCGCGATGCCGGTATCTGGATGAACACGGGAGAAGGCGGACTTTTGCCTTATCACCTCGAGGGCGGCGCTGACATCGTGTTTCAGATCGGGACGGCGAAGTACGGCGTCAGAGACGAGAACGGTGAGCTCTCGGACGAGAAGCTCGCTGAGGTCGCCGCTCATGAACAGGTGAGGATGTTCGAGATCAAGCTCAGCCAGGGCGCGAAGCCCGGTAAGGGCGGCATTCTTCCGGCGGTCAAGGTGACAGAGGAGATCGCTGCGATTCGCGGAATTCCCGTAGGCGAGGCTTCGCTGAGTCCGAACCGCCATCCTGAAGTCGATAGTGCAGGCGATCTGCTCGATCTGATCGAACGCGTTCGCCGCGTGACCGGGAAGCCGACCGGCTTCAAGTCTGTTATCGGTGCCTATGGCTGGCTGGATGAGTTATTCGAAGAAGTCGCACGCAGGCGTATCGACAGCGCCCCCGAATTCATCACGATCGATAGCGGCGATGGCGGTACCGGTGCGGCACCGATGTCGCTGATGGATAGTGTCGGCCTGCCGGTTCGGGAGAGCCTGCCGCTCGTCGTCGATCGTCTCAAAGTGCACGGCTTACGAGAGCGTATACGCATCATCGCCAGCGGCAAGATGATCACGCCAGCCGAAGTTGCCTGGGCATTCTGCTCGGGAGCCGACTTCGTCGTTTCGGCGCGAGGCTTCATGTTCGCGCTTGGCTGTATTCAGGCGCTGCAATGCAATCAGAACTGTTGTCCGAACGGTATTACGACGCACCGAAGGCGCCTGCAAAAAGGGCTGAATCCGCAGAGCAAGGCGGTCCGGGTCAGCCAGTACGCGCAGCGTATGGTCAAGGAGGCCGGCATCATCGCCCACTCCTGCGGCGTCAAGTAGCCGCGCGCACTGCGGCGTATGCACTGCCGGCTGGTCGCCGATACCGGACGCTCGATCCTCTGCGACGAGCTATATCCGGAACCCGCCCCCCGCAGGGGAACGGCTGGCCTGAGATCAGTTTTCCAGCAGGAAGCTACGAAGCTGGTCCGACCGGGAAGGATGACGCAGCTTACGTAGTGCTTTGGCTTCGATCTGGCGAATACGCTCACGCGTGACGTCGAACTGTTTGCCGACTTCCTCGAGCGTGTGGTCGGTATTCATATCGATACCGAAGCGCATCCGTAAGACCTTAGCCTCACGAGGTGTTAAGCCCGCGAGTACCGCATGCGTCGTTTCCTTCAGACCTTCGGAGGTTGCTGAGTCTACGGGTGAGGACACCTCGGCATCTTCGATAAAGTCACCGAGATGTGAATCTTCATCGTCGCCGATGGGCGTTTCCATCGAGATCGGCTCCTTCGCGATCTTGAGAACCTTGCGGACCTTGTCCTCAGGCATTTCCATGCGGTCAGCCAACTCGTCCGGGGTGGGTTCCCGCCCCATCTCCTGCAGCATCTGCCGGGAGATTCGGTTCAGCTTGTTGATCGTCTCGATCATGTGCACCGGAATTCGGATCGTGCGTGCCTGATCCGCGATGGAGCGCGTAATCGCCTGGCGAATCCACCAGGTTGCATAGGTAGAGAACTTGTAACCGCGTCGATACTCGAATTTGTCGACGGCCTTCATCAGCCCGATGTTACCTTCCTGGATCAGATCGAGGAACTGCAAGCCACGGTTCGTGTATTTCTTCGCGATGGAGATTACGAGACGAAGATTGGCCTCGACCATTTCTTTCTTGGCACGTCGTGCCTGCGCCTTGCCCATCGAGATTTCGCGGTTGATGTCTTTGATCTCGGGAATAGAGAGGAAGGTTCCGGTCTCCATACGCTGCAGGCGTTTCTGACAACGCTGGATATCGTCCTTGAGTTTCGCAAGCTGCGAAGAGTGCTTGCGCTTGGCGCGAATGTGTTTGTCCACCCAGGCGAGGTTGGTTTCGTTGGTCGGAAAGCTCGCGATAAAGTCCTTGCGTGGCATTCTCGCCGACGTAATACACAACGCCATGATCTGGCGTTCCTGGCCGCGGATGCCTTCAATGGCATCGCGTAGCTGCGCCACCATAATGTCGAACAACTTGGGCGCGAGCTTGATCTCCATGAACTCGTTCGTGAGCGGCTTGATAGCCTTCTGTGTCGTCGCGTGCGTTATTCCGTTCTTCTCCAGCGAATCCATGAAGCGCTTATAAAGCCGCTTCACTTTGCGCATACGCTTGATGACTTCCTTCGGGTCCGGGCCCGTATCGGCCGGCGTATCGTCATCATCGCTGGAGGCCGGCTTGGCGTTCGGGTCCGCGATTCCTTCGTTCGGGTCAATGAACTTGACAATCACGTCCTGCAAACGCGTCGTACCCTCGGTGACGAGTTCGTAACTGTCGAGAAGCAGGCCTATTGTCGGCGGAAACTGTACGAGCGCCATACGGACCTGATTGAGACCCTCCTCGATGCGCTTGGCGATTCGAATCTCGCCCTGCCGCGTCAGTAGTTCGACGGTACCCATCTCACGCATATACATGCGGACAGGATCGGTCGTGCGACCGAATTCGCTGTCGACTGTCGCGAGCGCCGCAACGGCCTCGTCAGCGACGTCGTCTACGGTCGACACGGCTGCGTCGGAAAGCACCAACGATTCGGCGTCTGGGGCTTTCTCATGCACCGTAATGCCCATGTCGTTAATCATGTTGACGATGTCTTCGATCTGCTCCGGATCGACGATATCGCTCGGAAGATGGTCGTTGACCTCGGCGTAGGTTAAATAGCCTTGCTCCTTGCCCTTGGCAATGAGTATTTTCAGCTGAGACTGACGCTCGTCCTCGCGGGGCTCAAGATTCGGCTGGGGGGTACTTTGCGCAGATGTAGCCATAGTTCCCGACTTCCTTGCTATAGGTTATTTGGATAGCGCGATGAAAACCATCTAGTGTATCGAAAGCTTAGACCTTCGGCTAGAGCAAAAATCCCATAATGTGGACCTCAGGAGGCGCTATCGTTGTCCTGATCGGCACTTAGCCGGGCGCTGATACTGGCCAGTTCAGCGCGTTGCGCCTCGTTCAGCGCGCTGCCACGGCGTATCAGCGCATTCTGGCGGTCCCGCAGCCCGAGTTCGATCAGTCGGGTGACATGGTCTCTGAGAACCGCTGGTGCAGCCTCCTCACCATCCAGGGGCGGTTGTCCGGCCAGACGGTTGAGGAAGCGGCCCTCTGCATCGTCACGAAAGCGCTCCTCAAGCCCCGCAGTCGTTAT
>JBJKYM010000015.1:0-80182 GCA_045561025.1 Candidatus Rariloculaceae bacterium | reverse complement strand
CTCGTTTCTCAAGTTCCGGGATCGCCTCCGACCAGAGGCCGGCTTCACCAAGAGCATCGGGGCGACGCCCCGCGGCACGCGCCTCCGCAGCCGACTTGAACTCCCAGGCGATTGCGAGAATATTCCCGTTCGGCAGGACCGTCGCATCGTGATGGAGTACATAGTTGTCGTTCGCGAGACGGTAGTCCCAGATGAGCTCGCCTTCCCAGGTGAACTCCTGAATCTGGCCGCCCTGTCCTCCGGCAAGATGACCCATCTCAATAACGCGACCCCGACGCAGCAGATTGCCATTGTCCTGCAGCGTCGTGCCATGACCCGTGCCATAGTCCGACTGCCACATATTGACCACCCGCCCATCGTTGTCGATGAGATAGGTCCTGCCGGAGACGATCGGACTGAACAACACGTAACCAGGCGACACAAGTTCCGTCTTGATGCGAAGTCCGCGCTCCTGGTCGAGACCGTCAACGGTCTGAGCGGTTACTGGGTGCGAGCCGACGATGAGGAACACCGCGCTTGTGGCGATCACCATCGAGAGGAGAGCCGTCTTTCTTCCGAGCATGCCGGTCATTGATTCATCTCCGAGCGTTTATTCATCAAGTTGGTTGCGGTCCCACTATTCTGCCGTATCGCGACCGGGCGGTCGCTCCTACATCGCGCCTTGCGAGTCACTATTCGCTGGCGCGCAGAGACGTGCTCGTACGGGTCATCGAGAAGGTCGTAAAACTCTTCTTTCATATCAAAATGTATGAGCTTGTAGCGCTGATCGCGCATTGCGTAGTCAGCAGTTTCGATGCCCTCATACCCGCCGAAAAATTCATCGGCGTAGATCCAGTCACGAGGGGTTGCGTAGCGGTCATAGAGTACTGACATGAAGCTGGTCGAGTCGTGAGTCACATCCTCCGGGATGGTCTCGTCCGGATCGATACCGGCCATCTCCATGATGGTCACGAACAAATCGGTAGAGTTCACCGGCACACTCGCTATCGCACCACGTTCGACACCCGGACCGGAGACAATCAGCGGTACGCTGACCCCGCCCTGATAAACGGTACCCTTGGCGCGGCCCTGCTCGAAAGGCGCGCGAACATTGCCGCCGCTCGTGCCGTTATCGCCAAGGAAGATGACGTAGGTGTTATCCCGAGTCTCTTGATCGAGCGACGCTAACAGTCGTCCGATTTGTGTATCCATAGACTCCATCATCGCGTCGAAATACGCGCTGTCGTCGTCCGGGATCGTGCCGGGATCGAGATTAGAATGATCGGTCTGCCACTGATCTTCGGGCGGAAGATGTATCGGTGTATGCGGAAGATTGAACGCGAACCACAGGAACCATGGCGTTTCGCCCTGCTCATCTATCCACGCAATCGCGTCGTCGACCTTCGCCGTTGGCGTGTAACCCGTCTCGCCGACTACCTCGCCATTCACGACCTTGTTCCAGGTGAAGTACGAGTCCACTCCGCCCGCCATGATGCCCGAGAAGTGATCGAAGCCGATGAGATTCGGGTGGTCGAGCCAACCGTTGTTGATATCGCCCAGATGCCATTTACCCATAGCGGCCGTTGCATAACCGAGATCAGGATTGTCGGCGAATGCCATCGGAAGCGTGTATTCAGCGCTTGGGAGGCCATGGCGGGGAAGCTGGCTCAGTGCACCACCCATACCCATACCGGCGCTCGGCCCGGGCGATGCTCAGGATGGCTCCGGCGGCACGTCAGGCAGCTCACCGTAGGCGGTCATCGGACGACCGATGCCTGTACGGAAACCATAGCGTCCGGTCATCACCGTTGCCCGCGTAGGCGTGCAGACCGGCTGAGACCAAAAATTACTGAACTGTATACCTTCGCTCGCGAGGGCATCGAGCGTTGCTGTCTTCGGCGGGCTCTCTCCGAGACCATACGATGCGAGCGTCTCGACGCCCATATCGTCACCGAAAATCAACAGGATATTCGGGGCGGCTTGCGCCGCCCCGGAGATTGCCGCCGCGGCGAAAAGTACCGCGGCGTTAATCCACAGATCTCTCAAACCTAGTCTGCTGCGAAGCAGTAGAAGAGGCCGTCACCACCTGTCGCCTCCAGGTCTTCCTGGCTGCAACTACGCGTGCTGTGCACTGAATTCCACGAAGCGCTCGGTCCGCCGAGTCGATCATGGTGGCCGACGATGGCGCTACCTGCGTCGTTGCTCGTCCAGTTGCTGCAGGTGTTCAGAGCGCCGGAACCAGCGGCCAGGTTACCCTTGGAATCAGAACCGGTGAGGATGTCATGACGGTTAGGTGAGTCACCGGCACCATTAACTACATCGCCGTTCTCATCGACAGCACTCGGCTTACGCATGTTGTTCTGATCTTCATGCAAGCCATTAATGTCCCAAGCGACATAGTCGCCGTTCGCGTTGTACCACGGTCCGTCGCCGATGCGGTCACGGGCATTAACGAGCGCGGCGCCCATACCCGGTGCCTGGCTTAAGTAGGCGCGCCAGGTAGCGTTGCCGCGACCTGCCGCGGACGCAAGCGCCTGACAGTGTGCATCGGCACCCGCAAGGCCACCGAGATTGGCGCCGTCGCCAGAACCAACGCTGGCGATGAAAAAGCTCATCGGCTGCTGATCCTGAGAAAGAACTGGAATCGTGATCGCTGCAAGTGCGATCAGCCCTAGCAGAGGCTTAAGAATCTTCATATTTTTTTCCCTTGGTGTTGTTGTTAGATTCGAATCATCGGCCGAGGGTTAGGCACTCCCCGCCCCCGTGAGACGACCCAGGCGGACATTCTACCGGATATGGAGATCGTGAACCGCCGGCGGGCCGCAGTGGTCCTCGGAATCGCTGAAGACCGCTAAATTATTAGATTTATCTCAGAATCAGACTACAAGGTACGGGGAAGTTTACTGCTCGAACTCTTCGCGTCGTTCCTGGTAGCTCCGACCAGGCGTCCTGCTGCGGTCGGGATGAACGTTGTAGCGAACTCTGACGCCCAACTCATCGTAAAAAGAGATCGATTGTTGAAACAGCCCCTGAGGAAGCGCATCCGACGGCACAGTTGCCTCCAGAACGTAGAGGCGACCGTTGTGCAAATAGATTCCAGCGAATGTACGAGACTGATCGGAATTAGTGATCTGCAGCTGGTGGCCCTCAACCATATCGATGTGGTGCCAGGCGTCGAATGTTATTTCGCCACCACGGTCTCTGAACTTCTTCGCTATAAACGCGGTGGCGGCAAGCTGGTCGTAAATGTATAGCCTTGGGGAACTGCCTTCGTCGGTTCGATCCGGCATATCAGCATACGTCTGCTGAGCCGCCGTATAGTCGATAACGGTAGCCTGGTAGAAATAGTCGTCCAGCTCTACGGTGTAGATTCTCGACGGAAAGACTGCGCCGTACTCGGAGTGAAACGGCTCCTCGGTGATAGCAGGGTCCGCAGGAAAGTTGACGCTGAAGAACTGAGAATCATCGCGAAACTCCGCCCACTGTAGCTGCGAGAAAACCTGCGTCGAGAAGAACAACAGCAACGTCATTAAGCTCTTTGTGAGACCGTGCATTTTCAGATCCTTCGTTTCTATACCGTAGGTTGCTCGACAGATAAATCGCTCAGTCGAATTCTTTTTCTTCTTCGCCTTCCGTCGTCACGAATCCCAACAGACAACCTTTGGAGAGATCCCTGAGTTGGTGGCATCGAACCTTGATCTTGTCACCGGCCGTCACATCGTCACGCTCCCAGCCACGTCTCGTGATCGCGGCAATGCCCCCGCCCTCGAGCGCCCACAAGCTCGTCTCGCCGTTCTCGTCCTCTACATCGAGGTAGATCCACGCATGCGGATTGATCCAGTGCACCTCACGCACTGTCCCTTCGAGATGCGTGTACTCGTTGAGGATATAGTTGCCGTGTGAATGATGTGCGCTGGCAGGAATGGCCCAGACGAAAACAGTGCCCAGGACCAATATCAGAAGTTGTCGTATTGGCATTCTCGATAGTTCTCTTGAATACGGCGAAATAGTCTGGCCGACGTCCCGCGTAGCGAACTGGAGAAATACATTACTCCAGATCGGCAGATTCTGCGACGACGGCTCCTGTTGACTGATAGTGCGCTTTAACTTTAAGAAGCTCAACAGCCTTGTCGACATCGCGCGCGAGAGCGGCATCCTTAATGGCGCTGTGCTCGTCGGTTGCCAGACTGATTCTGTAGGACCTGACCGAAGACAGATTTCTATAACGAAAAGTGCGCTCCTGAAGATCGGCGCAATAGCCGATCAGGATACTGGAGCTGCAGCCGGAGAGCAACGCGATGTGAAACTCACGATGCCCTGCTTCCCAGTCCGTGCCACTGCCGATCGGCGTAGAATCGCCGGGAGACGTGGCTCTCGACAATCGGTAATGCGCCAGCAGTGCGCGCTCTTCCCATCCCTGGTCGCCGTCCTCAATAGGCTCCCGCAGCGCCAGCTCTTCCAGTGCGCAGCGAGTGTTGATTATCTCCAGCAGCTCATCGGTGCTGGCAGAAGCTACTCGGAAACCGCGGTGCTCGCTTCCCTCTACGAGACCGTGACTGGTTAGACGACTGAGCGCCTCGCGCAACGGGCTATTGCCGACGCCATAGGTGGTCTTGAGCTCCTGGACGCGTAACTTATCTCCCGGACGCATCCGTCCGGCAAGAATGTCATTCTGCATCTGCCGAAAGACGACTGATGCAAGCGTATCGGCTGACTCAGAAGATTGCATTGCGGTGCTTCAGATCAATCCCACTCGTTCTCTTCGCCGCCCGGTGGCGTCAAGAATCCGAGCAAACAGCCGTTGGCACCGTCTTTCAGTTGATGACAGCGCACGGAGATCTTGTCGCCGGGCGCTATCGTGTCCGCCGATACACCGGCGCGTTCGAGAGCCCGAACACTACCGGTTTCGAGCGCCCAGATTGCCGAGTCGCCGTCCTCGTCTTCAACGGACATATAGACCCAGGAGTGCGGGTTCATGTAGATAAACTCGGTCACGACCCCTTCGAGTTGGGTGTACGTCGTCATCTCGTAGTTGCCATGGGAGTGGTGCGCCAGCACGGGCATCGACAATCCGGCAAAGGCGACAAGAAATAAAGTTCTCAGATTCACGTATTCCTCCTTCAATTCGTCCTGCGACGCGACCTGCTAATTCTGGCCCTGGTTTCGCATAAAATCTGACTCGACAAGATGCCAGTTCTCGTCGTAGTCGTAGCGGACCCGCTGCCCCTCATCTGTTACGAAGCCAAGCGATTGCTGAAAGTGGCCTTGTGGCGGCGCTGTCGCTGGAACAGTCGCATCAGTGATATAAAGCTGACGCTCGTGCAGATAGATCCCGGCGTAGGTCCGAGAGCCGTCGTCGTTCGTTATCTGGAGTTGGTGGCCAGGCACACGGTCGATATGGGCCCACGCGTCGTAGGTAATCTCGCCACCACGCTCGCGGTAATTGTGGGCGGCATAAGCAATCGATGCCATCACGTCGATAATCCAATACTGATAATTCTGCGGAGAATCCGCCTCGGTAGAGTTGGCGCGCGCGAGGTGAATTGCCTCGGAATCTCTGTAGTCGATTACCGTGACCGAATAAACGTTGTCACCACTCTTCGCCGTGTACACACGACCGGGAAAAACCGCACCGTACTCGGAGGGATACTCGATCTCTGTCACTTCGGGTTCGGCCGGAAAATTCACCGTAAAGTTGTCAACGCGGTTCGTATAACCAAACCACCCCTGCGCAACAACAGGTCCAGAGAGAGTAAAGATTACAGCCAGGGGTATGAATCGAATGACGTTCACGGCTTCTTCTCCAAGTATCGGCTTGTTGGTTAATTCTGCCAGAAATCAGGAAGAGCGTCGCCGGAAACCAGGGCGCATTACGTGTAATGTTTGTAACGTTACCGGGATAGCGCTCGAAACTCGTCGGTCATCGATTCCTCATGCGCGATTATGTTCAGCATCTTCTCGGTCGCGATGACGGCTGCGGCAGTCTGGTCCGAATCTACGCCGATGGTCGAGAAGCTATGCCCTTCAGCGTCATCGCCCCAGCTAATCAGGGTTTCGACAAGCGCCTCGGTTCGTCCACCCGGTGGAATTCGTACGCGATAATCGGCAAGACGCGGAACAACAATTCCGTACTGCGCCACGGCTTCCTTCAGCGCGCGCATGAACGCATCGTAACCGCCATCTCCGGTGGAGCTGGCCTCCGCCGTCTCGCCGCGAAAGGAAACCGAGACGGTCGCATTAGGCTCTCCCGCCGAGGCGACGCTGATCGAGTAGTTTTCAATGCGCACGACGTGCTCAGCCGGCGTCTTCAGCACGTCAGCGATAATCATCAATAAATCTTCGGGGGCGACGGTATGCTTCTTGTCGCCGAGTTCGATAATGCGATCGAGAACCTTCTGGCGATTTTCTTCGGTTAGCGTAATGCCGAGTCGCTCGAGATTGTGATCCAGCGATGCCTTGCCGGAGAGCTTGCCGAGCGCGTAGCGTCGCTCACGACCGAATCGCTGAGGAGCAAGGCGCGTTGCGTAGAGATCACCCTTGGCGTCACCGTCGGCGTGCACACCGGCCGTCTGCGTAAAGACATCATTACCCAGAATCGGTGAGTTCGCGGAGACCTTCTTGCCGCTAAACGTTTCGACGAGATTCGAGATCATCGCGAGACGCGACTCGTTCACGCCCGTAACGCACTCGGTATGGTCGGCAATCGCCGCGACTATCTCGGCGAGCGACGTATTTCCCGCCCGCTCACCAAGACCGTTTACGCTGACATGGACACCACTCGCCCCGGCCTGGATTGCGGCCATAGCGTTCGCGGTCGCCAGACCGTAGTCATTGTGACCGTGAAACTCGAATCCGATGTCCGGCCAGGTGACGGTCATCACGCTGATATAGTGCCGCACGTCTTCGGGCGCGAGTATCCCCAACGTATCGGCGAGATAGACACGTTCAACATCGAGTTGCTGAATCGCATTCACCAGGCTCGTGACGTACTCGAAGCTGTCACGAACGCCATTTGACCAATCTTCGAGATAGACGCTGACACGAACACCGTTCTCTCGAGCGTAGGCCACAGTGTCGGCAATACGCTCGATGTGCTGCTCCGGTGTCATCTGGAGATGGTTGCGGCAGTGATGCTCGGAGCCCTTCGCAAGAAGATTCATCGCGCGGCCGCCGGCTTGCCGAATCCAGTCCACCGATCGCTTGCCGTCGCAGAAACCGAGCATCTCGACACGATCGATCAGGCCGGCCTCGCTCGCCCACTCGGTCACACGCTGCGCCGCTTCGAGTTCGCCGCTCGAGACGCGCGCAGAAGCAATTTCAATGCGATCGACCTCGAGGTCCGCGAGCAGCATTCGGGCGACGTGCAGCTTCTCGGATGCGGTGTAGGCGATATCCGGCGTCTGCTCACCGTCGCGGAGCGTCGTGTCCATGATCGAAATGCGCGTTTGTCCGACAGTACTCATCACTTTGAAGGCTCGGAGTGTGCTTATTCAACGAACGGCCAAGTATATCGATACGTTAGGAGATATACCTCCGGGAGCGCCCTGAGTTTCGACGCAAAACGTCCAGCGGCAGCTGAATTCCCGCTATCGCGGGCCGAATGCCAGGAGTACGTTGCCGGGATTCCCGTTGCCGAGGCCAACGTAGCCCGACCCGACGAAAACCATACCGCCGGCCACAGTCGGCCCAGGCGCCCCGAGCGAACCCCCGCTGGCGGGCACATCGTTGACCGTCGTGAAGTCCTGCATCATGTCGAAATGCCAGATGACCTGACCGTCCTCGGAATCATGTGCCGTGATCGTCCCGCCGCGCCAACCGACAAACAGCGCTCCGGGTACCGCAGTAAGCGCAGCGGTAACACCACCGGGCGTCTCCGCCGTTGGCGCGAACAGCCATCTGGGTTCGCCGGTTGCCGGGTCCAGCGCAGCGACCGTGCCGTTATCGAGTGCGAAATAGGCCGTGTCTTCGTCAGCAGCACCACCGAAAAGAATCTCGGCTGCACCGGCCGGCTCGACCAGTTCGGTCCGCCACAGTCGCGCGCCGTCCTGGTCGGGGTCATGCGCGAAGACGAATCCGCTTTTCTGCCCTGCGAGCAGCACACGCCCGCCATCCGGTAGCGAGTGCAGAATCGGCGACGTGCCGAAGTCGAAATCGGGACCGAGCGGCTCGGGACAGTTCTCGGTCGGGTTCTCTCCGCACGCAACCAGCCAGGCATCATTTTCCCAGTCCTGCACCGCCCACAGCACTGCCCCGCTGTCCATATCAAAAGCCATCACCGCGTCGGTATTAATATGTGCCGGCTCGGTATAGCCGTCGCCTGTCGCGACGTAGACCGCGCGACTCTCCGGATCGATTGTCGGTGCGTGCCAGATCGCAGCGCCGGCTCCGGTCCACAATTGAACTCCGCGCGAGTTCCGATGAATTGGTGTTGGCTCGTCGGGAATGGGATAGGTCTTCCAGATCTGCCGGCCCGTTGCGGAGTCGAGCGCGGCGACGCTGCCACGAAATGTACAGCACTCGTACTGCAGGCTGCCGCCCGCCGCTTCCTCGCGCGACGATACCGGAACATACAGTCGGTCGTCGTAGAGGGTCGGCGCACCGGTGACCACGGCCAGCGGATGGGGGTCGACTTTGGTCTTCCATAGCATCTCGCCGGTCTCAACGTCGACGGCATACACATTGGCACGGATGTCGCCGAAGTAGGCAGCGTAGCTCGTACCGGAATCGCCATACGCTCCGATGCTGACCGAGTTGCGTACCCCGCTTTCAGCCAGATACGACCAGTGAACGCAGCCGGTCGTCGTATCCAGGGCATAGACATAGCCTGTATCGACGCCGACGAATACCGTGTCTCCGACGATCGTCGGCTGACCATAGACGGACGAGACGCCCGGGAAGCCGAATGCCCACTTGAGCTCGAGATCGGGTACGTCGGCTGCCGAGAATCCGGGTGCGCGCTGGAAGCGCGCGTTTGTTACGTCGGGCCCCCAGCCGTTCCAACCCTGACTGTCGGCCGGGTTGCTTATTGATAAGGAGGATGTGCAGCGATTCGGCATATTGCTGGCTTCGCCGGCTTCAAGCGGTCCGAGCTTGCGGCCACTGATGAACTCAGCCATCGCGCGCTTGCCGTCGTCATCGATGTCTTCGGTGTGCACGCGCATCGTACCGATTGTGATGGCCTGCAGAATGGTCTCCGCCGCCATCTGGCCCATTATTTCGCGGGAGGGAGCACCCTCAACCGGTGAGACCTGCCCCTGCTCCACGCTCACATGGCAGAGTGCGCAGCGTTCGTCGATGGCGCGAATAACCCGCGATGGCGTCTGTGCCGTCGCCTGTACAAAGAAAAGCGATGCGAACAACAGGGCAATAAGGCCGGGTACGCGAAAGATTCGCACATCGCTTCGTACGACAGAGAATTTCATGACGGGGACATTCATTAGATAAATCTCAGATACATCAACAACGGCGTCGAGCCTAGAAGGCGGTCGTAGATCTGTCAACGTCGGGCGCTGAACCGGCTACGGTACGGTCAACTCGACGGAGATTGCGCCGAAACTACGCAGACGCGGCTCATCGATCTCGCGGACATAGCGCGCGTCAGCGAGCTGAACCTGGGTGCCCTCGCCCGAGACATCTACGACCGAGTACGGAAATCGTGACCAGCGGAGAAACCATCCTCCGTCACGTGTGCGCCGCGCGCGCTCCAGTACTTCAGGGTCGCCCTTAGGAATAACCGCCTCACCCCATTCGAAACGCGGCCGGGGGCCGAATCTGACGGTACCGAACCGGTACTCGCCCTCGTAGTCAAAGATCATCGCACGCTCCAGAGGTTTGAAGGGCACGGGAGAGGCGAGCAGGCGATCCGGTGGATCCTCCAGCGTATTCTGTAGCGCGAGCTGTTCGGCGGACTGGGTCATCGCGAAACTGATCGATATATAGGTCACGATGAACGCGAGGGATATCGTGGTCGGCTGTCGATACCATCGAAGTTTGTCCAGATTCATCCGGCGCGCTGCGACAAGTCCGGCGATCAATGCAGTCCAGACAATCCCATCGACGATATAAAGTGTGTCGCCATAGAACCAGCGATCGACCATGGGCATCAGCCAACGCATACCGTAGTTGTTCAGCCAATCGAGCGCAGGATGCGAGGCGACGCCGATCAGGGACAGGATGATGAGCCATCGAAGCGAGACTGCTGGTCCCGTGTTGGCGCTTGAGAATCTACGGCTGAGAACCGCGATCGCGAGAGCCAGCAGTACGGGCAACAGAAGAATTGCCGGAATGCCATGGGTGATGCCGCGTCGAAATGCGTAGGCACTCGCGTCATCTCTGAAGTAGAAAACGAAGTCGATGTCGGGAAGATTCGCTGCGACCATCAACGTCAGCATGCCGTGACGAGTCTTGTTCGCGAGCCCGGTCGCGCCGAGAGACGCGCCCACGAGTGTGTGACAGACCGGATCCACTGAACCTAGATTTCTTCTCGCCGAAACGCCGACGCAGGCATGTTACCTACCTGCCGGCATTCGGGCCAGCCGGCTAAGCCAGGGGGTGGGCCGCTGGACGTCAGCACCGCGTAGCGCCTGATCGAATACGCCGGCAGTAGTCTATTGCTGACGCAGCCCGTCGCGATCGACGGACTCGCCGCGCAGATAGACGCCGGCGATGTCCCGCGTATTGGCGATATCATCCAGCGGATTCGAGTTCAGAACGATGAAGTCGGCGCTCTTGCCGACTTCCAGCGTCCCGAGATCATCGAGGCCGATAATCTCCGCTGACGTGCTGGTAGCGGCAACAATGACCTCTGCAGGGCTCAGGCCCGCTTCAACCATGTCGAATAGCTCTTCATGAGCCTCCCATCCGGCGCCGCTGCTGTCCGTACCGAAGCCGATTGTCACGCCCGCGTTGTGCATCGCCAGAAGGTTGCCCGCCTGAGTTTCGAAGAGTTCCGCCGGATCGATCTCGAAAGTCGCCTGAGCAGCACGCATAACTTCGATTTCTTCAGCGGGCAGCGTCTCTGCTGCGAAGCGCAGGTCGTCGTCCGTTCGCGGTCCACGCTCAGGCAGATTCGGGATCAGGTAAAGATCCGGCAAAGCAGCGAGCAGCTCCATAAACTCAGCGTCGACAGGGAGATCACGGACGCCGTGCGCGAAGCCATGCAAATTCGCCCGTAGCAATCCCTTCGCATCCTCGAGATTAAAAATATGTGCAGCGACCTGTAACCCCTGAGCGTCCGCTTCCTCGATAATTGCGTCGTAGAGTTCCGGCGTCAGTTTCTCGACAGTGCCACCTCTGTCATCAACCCAGATCTTTACGACGTCGACGTTACTTGTCGCTAGTTCCCGAACCGCCGCTCGAGCTTCAGACTCCGTATCCACGCCATACGCGATATCGCGTCGGTCAGTAGCACCCGTGCTCGCGTTCGGCCGGGCGATACCGGGTCCGGCAGTCAGCAGTCGCGCGGCACCGGGAACAGGGTTGTCGCGCAGTTCGAAAGCGATATCGCCGCGATCCAGGCCCATGCTCAACACGACGGCAGCACCGTAGTAAGCCGACCGCCGCAGATGATCGATGACGTTGTCGCGTGTGAAATTCGCGGGAACATCCGTCATACCCTCAATATCGCGATAACCGAGATGAACGTGGAGATCGATTAGCGTTGGCATCACGGTTTTGCCGGCCAAGTTCACTCTCGCTGCGGAATCGGGGACCGTAACGGCCCCGGCTACGCCGACTTGCGACAGGCGTCCGCCTTCAACAACGAATACGGAATTCTCTATCGGCTGACTATCGTCACCGATGATCAGCCGCGCGCCTTCGAAAACCACCGCGCTTGATTGCTCAGAGGGACCAGCGTCCGGCGTGCACGCCGACAGCAACGGCAAACAGAAGAAAACGAATACCGTAAATCTCATAGGACACCCTGGCGACTTGGCCGCTCTAATGCTTGCACTCGATAGCGCTTCTCGGTCGCTGGCCCGAGGATCAGTATCCCAGCGTGATGCGCTTACCGATCGACTGCGGATCCTCGACCTCGTTGATGAACAGAACCGCGAGATCCTGGCGAGATATAGATGCTTCACCATTTTCGCCGACGATTATCTCTTCTTCGCCAACACGGAAGCCTCCCGTGCGCTCACCGGCGTTTAGCGCAGCCCCCGGCGGCGGTGTAATCACGGTCCAGTTGATATCTGCGGCAGCGCGATAGTGTTCTAGCGCGGCGATATGCCCGTAATAAATGCCGTGACGCGGCTCGCCGCCCTCCAAACCGAGCGTGTCCAGAACCAGCTCGCCGTCGCTGTACAGCGTTGTCCCGCCACCCATCTGGATGACACGCGGCGCGTCGTCACCCACCCTTCGCGCTGCCGCGATGAATGTCTGCGCGGCTCTGTTGACGATCGCGTTCTCCGGCAGATTGCCTTCCCCGTTTCCGTTCACAGAGATGATGACGACATCCGCTGAGTCGATAATGCCGGCCATCGAATCGACATCCGTAACGTCACCGCTTACCGCAGTGAAGTTGGCGTGATCGATCTTCATCGACGCCGCATTGCGTGCCACACCGATAACGTCATGATCGCGAGCCAGCGCCTCGGCGGCGATAATGCTACCGAGATTTCCGCTGGCGCCGTACAGGACAACGGTCTCGGCATTCGCAGCAACGCAGAGAGCAAGGCTCATCACGATTGGCAGAACAGTCTGCCGGAAGAAAGAAGGAATCATCCGGAACTCCTAAGTCGTACTGGTTCAGAACTCTTGCGTCAGAATGTTGTACATATCGGTGATGTTGGACTCGCGAAACTCATCGTAGCTAATCCAGTCAGCGTACTTGTCCATGTAAATGCTCTCGTGCAGATCTTCGACAGACACATCGTTCTCTATGCCGCGCGCGACGCTGTCGCGTAGTTCTTCGAGATACTCACGAAAGTAGGTTACGTACTCGCTGTCTGCATGGTTACCATGACCACCTACGGCAAGGTCGAACCCCTGTGCTTCGACGACGCGTACGGCCGCGATCCAGGAGTCGACGGGGCGATTTCCCTGAATATACCGTGGCGGTCGCTCTATGCTGATGAAGTCAGCCATGAAGCCGACACTCTCTGCCGGAAATACGATAACGCTCATGTCGTCCGAATGCGTATGCGCACCCACATAGACCGATCGGGCCGTCTTGCCACCCAGCGATACGGTGATTTCATTTTCGAAGGTCACATCGGGAATACGGACATCTTTGAGCGCGCCACGCGTGGCCTCAGGACCCGAGAGAATTCCATCTCCATCGTAGTCATAGAGCGCGAATCTTGTTTCGTAGATGCCACCGGCATCGGCCATCTCGATCTGTCCATTGCCGTCTGAATCGTAACGCCTCGCACTTCGGGGAAGCGGCGTACCAGCAGGTGGCAGAGCCAGATAATCGAGCATTTTTTCCTGAGCGATGAACGTTGCCGTGTCCTCGAAGACCGCACCACCCGAGGCATGATCCCAGTGATGATGGGTATAGAGAACGTACCGAACGGGAACACCGAATCGCTGCTCTATCTCCCCTTTCAGCCAGGTTGAGAACTCGCGATTAATCGGATCCGTCATGATGACGCCGTCGTCGGTGACAAGAAGCATCGTGCGATGCGTCACGGTCGACGCCTTGTAGACATCCGGACCGATCTGTTCAATCGTATAGCTTGCCGCCGGATCTGCTGGTTCTTCGGTGCTGCAGCTTACGAGCCCGGCAGTGAAAGCCAGACTGATCAGGACTTTATAGTTGTTATTCCTAGTCACGATATGCCCCCTCAGGCGTAGTTATTCGCTATTGGCCGATGGGACGCAGTCGTAGCCGACCATGCCCTCTCCCAGGTCGACCCAGACTCCGGTCTGTATATAAGGCGCCGTCAGCATCACGGGATCGGTGATCGTCACCTTATAGGCCAGCTGCGTTTCGTCCTCGCTCAACGTATAGACCTCGGTCATCCGCATCTGTTCGCTTTGACCATAACCGGCAAGGCTCATGTAGGGAAAATTCACGCGTGATGTCTCGACGACCAGCGTCCTGTCGTCCTGCCAGCGACCAACGGAAAACCCGAGCTTGGACAGCGGCTGATCTTCGGGGTCCAGATCGCTATTCATATGAAATCTGCGCGTAAGATCGAATTCTTCCGAGAGCAGTAGAATGTCCTCACCGTCTTCGATTAACTGATGTGGGTGCGGACCGAAGTTGACGCGCGGCGTACCGGCGCGCTCACATGCTTCGTCGAAGGCGTAGGGATCCCAGGTCTCGCGAACGGCAAGTGATGCGGCAGTCGCGATGCTGGCCAACTGTCGCTGCTCGGGATCGCTCACGACCACTACGCCCGCATCAGGCCCCGGCGGACTCCAGACGCGAAAAATTCCCTCATCAGCATCGTTGGTGTTGTCGTCATGCAGCGCGGCGTTGCTCCACTGATTTCTCCCACCGATCAGGTCATCCGCCCAGCGCGGTGCTCCGCGTGCCACGACGAGAACTTCACGGCCGTCGGAAAGCAGAACATTGGTCAACCAGAATTTGTCCTCATAAACGGTCGACCTGTTCCCGGCGACTCGAACCCGCTCGCCGATTGTGAACATATCGCGCGTTACGCCCGCACGCCCGATCATATAGATCGTGCCCGCCTCCATTTCCCAGACTCGGGTCGAACCGTCATCCTCTTCGACTTCGAGATAGAAATAGACATGCGGATTGCGCCACTTGAGATCGACGAGCGTACCCTCCATCTCGGTGAAATCCGGCGAGAAGTGGGTTACAGAGTGGTGAGCCTGAGCTCCGGTCAGGCAAAGGAACGCGGCAACGATACCGGCAAGACTTCTGAACATAGGCGAGCGACCCTGAAATGAAGAGTTAGCTAAATATACCTCGAAATTTTCGATTTCAGCCCCGGCCGGATGAATCTTTCGAAATGTACCGACAGAGTAATCCGCTCGGAGATTAATCAATGGAATACCGCTGAACGGCCTCATCGTCCCAGATCACGCCGGTACCGGGTTCCGTAGAAATAGTGGCCTGGCCCGCTGAGATCTCGACAGGATGCGCGAGAAACGGCTCGGCCCAGTCGACATACTCCAGCCAGTGCGCCGTCGGCGACGCCGCGAGCAAATGGCTGCTCACTTCGGGGTACAGATGCGAGGACAGCGGCAGGCCCGCTTTCTCTGCGATCTCCGCGGCCTCAAGCCAGCCACTGACGCCACCGATGCGCATCAGATCGAGCATGACGAAATCGGAGGAACCGAGTTCTATCGATGCGGCCAACGTCGCCGGCCCGGCGAAGTTCTCACCAATCTGAATCGGTGTCTCGAGCGCCGCGGCAACTCGCGAGCTACCGACGAGATCGTCGTGGACGACTGGTTCTTCAATCCATTCGAGGCCCTCATCGTCCAGTGCTGTGCCACGCTCAATCGCGGCGTCGACCGAGAGCGCCTGATTGAAGTCGGCCGGCAATGCGATCTCCGCAGGAATCGCGGCACGAACGAGACGCAGCGCACGAAGGTCTTCATGCGCGTCGGCCCGCCCAAGGCGGATCTTTACGGCTTCAAAGCCGGGCTCGAGCAGCGCAAGCGCTTCATCGGCAAGTCCCGTCGGTTCAGTCAGACTGAGACCATTACTGTTGTAGGCGGGAATCGTGCCGACTTCAGCGCCAAGGTAGCGGGACAACGACATGCCGGCGGCCCGCGCCAAACCATCCCAACAGGCTACATCGAGTAGCGAAAGCGCCATGCCGACGACGCCCGGCGTGCCGAGTAACGCGAGGCGGCTTCGCCCAAGCCGTCTGATCGCGTCCGGGTCGACGGATTGACCTTCGAGCTCTGTCGAGAGCTCCTCGATAACCGTTCGAATCATCGGCGCCGCAATCTGCAGATAGCAGAATGCGTGCGCGCAACCGGCGACGCCCTCCTCCGTCTCGATATCGACAAGCACGAATGGCGCCATCTCCATTCGCGCGACACTCGTCGCCAGCGGGTTTCTCATTGTCGGACTGACGGCGCGCGTTCCAATCGAACGAATCGTCAGCGCGGGATGCTCGATCATCTTTTAGCCGCGAATTGCTCGAGCTTCTCGAAGACGGATTGATTGACGGGAGTGGGAACACCGACCTCCGTTCCGAAACGGGCAACAGCGCCGCTGAGCCATCCCACTTCCAGCGGATTTCCAGCCTCCAAGTCGTGATGCATCGAGGATGTCATCTCGACCGGCAAGCCGTCGGCGAACGCGAGGCGGTCGTCGGCGTAGTCGTCAGGCAGGCTAATCCCTCTCGCACGACCGACGGCAACAGTTTCTCGCATGACGCTAAGCAACATCTCGCGGCTTTCGGGATGCTCACGAATCGGACCGAGCGTTGTTCGCAGACTCGTCGTTGTCGCGCTCAGGCCTACGAGAAAGACGAATTTCTCCCAGATAGTGCGCTCGATATCATCGCTGATCTCCGCGTCGATACCCCCGGCAAGCATTGCTTCATGCAGGGCATCGACGCGCGGCGAGGATCCACCCCCGCGCTCACCGAGTACGACGCGCTGCATCGTACCGATGTGCCTGATTACCCCTGGCTCACCGATCGAACTCGCGATAAACGCAACACCACCGATCAGACGATCCCCGCCAACAACACTTGCCAGCGTCTCATCGCATTCGACACCGTTCTGCAACGACAGCACCGTCGTATCCGGTCCAAGCATCGGCAGAATGGCACGGCCCGCCGCTTCGGTGTCCCACAACTTGACGCCGACGATGACGTAGTCGACAACCCCGACACTGGCAGGATCGTTCGTCGCCGAGGCAGGATAAATACGTGCGTCATCGAGATCGCGACTATCGATCCTGAGCCCGTTCGCCTGAATTTCGTCGAGATGCCGACCGCGGGCAATAAATGTCACGTCGCAACCACCAGCCGCCATCCGACCCCCAAAGTAGCCGCCGACACCGCCGGCGCCCATCATTGCGACTCTGATTCCAGATGACACGGACGATCGAGAATCTATTCGTCGCTAACGAACGCTTCTACGGTTTCGATCATGATCGAAACGCCCCGTTCGAAGGTCTCGATACCGATTCTCTCGTTGTTTCCGTGCACACCGGATGCGGTCGCTGCAGGCCGAACGGCCGGGTTGTAGCCGTAACTTTCGATATCGATGTCGCGGAAAAAATGGCTATCGGTGAATCCGGTCGTTACACCGGGTGCGATGCCGGCCCCGGGAAAATACTTTCTGATGATCCCCTCCAGTAGCGCATAGAGACTCGTGTCCGCACTCGAGGCAGCGGCACTGAATAACATGAGTTCCTCTATTTCTATCTGATCGTCATCGATTCGAGACCGGATCCCTTCGAGAAACTCGGCGGCGTCCTGATCCGGAAGAATCCGGCAGTCGAGTTCGGCACTCGCCGTCGGCGGCACGACGTTAATCTTCTGACTCCCGGTCAACATCGTAATTGAGCAGGTGTTCCGAATCAGCGCATGCAGGCTGGGTTCAGCCGCCTGGAACCTCGCGGCGAATTCAGGGTCCTTAATGGCCGTATCGATATCGGCGAGTGCGTCCTGCCACATCGGGTCGACGTTGTCAGCGATACGCGCGAACATCTCACGCACCGGCGGAACGATACGTGGCTCGAACGGCGTCTCCTGGATTCTTTGCAACGCCGCAATGAGTCGTGTCGGAGCCGAGGATGAGAGTGGGCGCGAACCATGCCCGGGCTCATCGGTTGCGGTGAGACGCAGCCAGTAAGGGCGCTTTTGAGCCAGCTCGATCTGGAAGGACACCTCCCCTCCCGACTCCATGCCGCGGCCGCCTTCGTTCAACAGATAGCCGGCATCGGCGAATATCTCGGGGCGATTCTCGACGAGCCAGCCCGCACCGTAGAAACCACCGGCTTCTTCATCGGCAGTCGCCATAAATATCAGGTCTCGGTTCAGGGCCTGCCCGCTCTCGTGCAAGGCGAGAAATGCCTCGAGATGCATGATCCCCAACGATTTCGTATCGAGTGTGCCGCGGCCGAATAAGACGCCGTCGCGGATCGTCGCAACAAGAGGATCGCTGTCCCAGGCCGAAACCGTCGCCGGAACGACGTCAATGTGATGCAGCAGAACGAGTGCCGGCTCATCACCGCCTTCCAGTCGGGCCCAGATATTGCCACGGCCCGGCGCAGACTCCGCGATCTCGTAGTCGATGCCTGCAGCATCGAAAATCTCCGCGAAGTAACGCGCGCCACGAATCTCATTGCCCGGCGGATTGATCGTGTCGATCTCGATGTACTCCATCAGGCGTTCGAGCGCGACCGACTGAGCCGAAGCTGATCCGGAGACTCCGGCAGCCAACAGTAGAAATGTAGCTATTCTGATCATTCGTCCTCTCGATCTAATCGTCAGTGTGGCGCAGGACCCAGATACCCTGATTCTTGTGGCTGACAAAGATATTGCCGCGGGTATCGACCAATACGTCCTCGCTCTGTAACGCCAGTGCGCCTCTCGGTAACGGACCCCGACGCTCGGTCGGATCCGGTGGCAGGAACCAGCCGATTTCCTGCGGATTTCTTGGCGTCGAGATATCGTAGATACGCAGTCCGGCGTTGAAGTAGGTCAGATAGACGCGGTCGGTCTGGTTCTCGACGAGCGGATTGTGCTGCAGCTGATTCTGGTTGTGCGGTCCGAACCGGCCGCCGTGTGTACAGAAATAGTCGGGGCGCTCGCCTGCGGGCGGCTGCGGCAGGGGAAAGGAAGAAATCAGACGCGGCGCCTCGCGGTCCGAAATGTCGACCAGCCCGGCATAGTTCAGCGCCTCGTCACAGTTCTCTGCGATTGCTTCGCTATTGACGATGGCCAGCCCACGCTCGAGATAGGGCGTTGTCGTATGGACTGAGAGATGTGTCGGGCCGAACAGCGGGCCGAAATCGAGACGGCTGATCTCCGTAATGTTCGCCGGATTGCTGATGTCTGCGATGATGAATCCAGAACCGCCCATTGGCAGAAATGCCAGATCGCCGCGGACGTCAGCGGGACCATGAAGACGTCCAAGGTCGTAGGGCTCCTCATCTGTCTCCTTCATTCCCGCGGTCGCGAAACGTCCGGCCTCTACCGGGTTCGCCGGATCGCTGATATCGACGATCATGTACACCTCGCCGCGGTAGCCCGGCAGATTGGCGGCGAGATGCATGTAGTCTCCACCGAAGTAACCGTTTCGATGCGTACCGCCACCGGTTGTGAAGCTGCCGATCTGACGTGGATTCAGGGGATCTTCAAGACTCCAGATCAAGACCGCTTCCGACGCGTGCGGTCGATCCGGATCGCCACCCCAGACCGCGGACAGCGCGTCGTAGGATGTAATCATCAGGCCATCGGCAATATCGAGCTGCCATGTGCCCGTGTTATCCGGCCCGTCGATGAACTTCACCATCTGGGGATCCGTCGGGTCCGTAACGTCAAAAATGGTCCAGCCACGGTGAAAGAGATTGGACGTATACATGTACCAGCGGCCGTCGGATTCCAGCAGTGACATCTTGAAAGGCGACGAGTTCGGCGCATCGACATAGCCGATTGCTTCGATATTCTCTCCACGGGCACCGGCGGGAATCGGATCCGCGAACGCTACCGAGCTCAGCGTTAGACTGGCTGCGATCAGGCCGGTAATACGAATTGTCTTAGCGAAGGTCATACGGTTCTCCTGACTGCGTCTTTCTGGCTGCGCTGCGCATCCGGTTCATTGCGGTTCGATCCGAAATTCGCTCGGGTGCGGCGGCACGACAGCGCGCTCCTCGGGCGGAGTAAGCTGTGGAATCCAATCGTAAGGCACGCGATAGGCGCGATAAATATTGTGTCGCGTATCGTCCGGCTCGTAGAAGAATGGATTGAGGTACTCCCAAACAATCTCGCCTTCTACGGTGACCTCGAATACCCGACCGGCTGCCCCTTCGGTGATAAGCGTATTACCGTTAGGTAGCCGCTGCGCCATGCTGACGTTGTGACTGAAGAAGTGAAAGCGACCGTGCCCCTGAATTGAGTACTCCCAGACCTTCTCCATCGTCACTGGATCGATCTCGAGCACCCGCGAACTGTAACGCTCGACGATAAAACGACCGTCGGGCGCGAACGGATTCGACTCGCCGAAGCCGGCGCCCCCACCGTTGTCGAAGACCATGATATTGCCCGCGCCCGGTAGCCCTTCAGGAATCATATGTGGGTGATGCTAACCAATGACCTGACCGATCTCGCGCATCTCCCTGGTCTCGCGGTAGTCGGGGCCCACACGCCAGACGATATTGCCCGAGCGGCTGACGATTGCGACGATGTTCGCGGATCGACTGCTGAATATCACATTGTCCGGGTGGAAACGCTCATCGCCGTCGTCGTACCAACGATTCGGTCCGATGTAGGACAGCGAGTTGATGTGCATCCAGTCTGCGCTCTGAGTTCCCTCGTTCCAGCCAGGATGACGGTATATGGCATTCCGGGCAGCTTCCGAGAGGCCAAGCTCATCGACATGATCGCTTAAGGTCCAGTCCCAAAGAATCTCGCCATCCCACGACACCTCCAGAAAATAGTCGTCACGCAGACGCTTGTCGCTGATCTCCGGGACGGTCAGATTCCTGAACGCGAGTATCAGTGTCCGGCCGCTCGTCTGCTCGGGTGCCGAGTCAGGCGAGTAATAACCGGCCGGACTCCCCTCGCGTTGCCAATCGTGATGCTGACGGGCCGACCAGATCCTGTTGCCATCCTCGTCTTCGATCTGCTCCGTGCGATCGAACCGCCAGACCTCGTTGCCATCCCAGTCCAGTTGTACGACTGCCTCACCGCTGCCGCCCATGATATAGCCACCTGGCATGATCCTGATCGGCGAACTGGTGAACTCAGCAAATCGCCGGATAACGTTACCGTTCATATCTATCAGGACGGCGCCCTTGCCCTCTGGCGTCGGATGAATCGTGTAGCCGTTCCACGCCCTGTCCGGATCGTAGATCGTCGTCCCCGTCGGGTAGATCGACGGATAACCGAAACCGCCACTGGCAAAAATCGTCAGCGTGGTGGCTGCCAGAAATTGAGCGACTCGAATCTTGGATCGTGACATTGAGCTCTCCCCCTCAGTACTAATCAGTTTCCAGACATAAGAAAGTCCCAGTGACTACCGGCATCCGTGAGGATCGCGGGAAGATCCTGCGGAAGAATGTAACCCGACTCGATCAGCTCCAGCCCCGCCGATGCGACGAGCCCGAGGTATTGCTCACGACCTGCGTACAGTTCTTCTATCGATGGCCTCTCGTCGCCGGCAGCTTCCCGATCAGCGCGGGTTCTCGAAAATGGAATGTAGGAACCGGGCGTCGAGATCGGGTTGAACGGACTCCATCCGGTATAGGTCGCCAGCGGTACCCTATGCTCGGGCGACCGCAAGCCGCCAATCTCGTTGCCACCCTCATCGACCTGCGCGACGAGAAACGGAAATACCGAATGCACGATCGGCGGCTCATTCGTGATGATTCCCTCTGAGATGTATCGCGGGCCGTAGTCGAGGCGATACGCGCGACTGACTTCGCTGGGCAAACGCACCCGGGGGATGACGGGAAAGCGAATGTCATCAAGCTCAGCGAGCGTGCCGCCCTCTAATGTTGGATAGCTGCTCGCCGGCGGCAGAGTCCCATACTCGATCCAGTCGTTCAGAGCGAGTAACAGTGCACGCAGAAACCAGCGATAGTTATTCGGATTGCCGATCTGGAGCCCATCCAGCCGATTCTCCGGGAACCGAGCCGGAACGTGTTGGGTTCCCGAAAAAAGGTAGATTCTGGATGTATCCGCCGGCGGTAAATGCTGCGATCCATCGGGCGTCGAATGGATAAGCGCCGTCGGTAAACGCCAGTACTCCGTCGATGTATTCGTGTAGAAGACTTTCGGAGTCGTCTCCGGAGTCAGCCGAGCCAGCAAACTGTCCTCAACACCCGTGACCGGATCTTCCTGCAGAACATCGGAGAACGGGAACTGGTCGCCCGGATAGAAGTAGCTTCTGTCTACGGCGCGGGAGGGTTGTGCGAAGCGATGGTTAAAGCTACCCGTCGCATTCGACGCGAGGTGCGGGATGAAACCATCGAACGCCATGCGTTGCTGTTCGTCGACATTGAAACCGTCATACAGAAAGTGACGCAATAGACGGCCGGCCTGGGAGTCACCGAAAGTAATCGCTCGCTCGATTGCGCCGGATGGCAGGCCAAAAGCCTCCACCGCGTCGTATTTCATATGCGAGACCGTGTCACGCATCGCCGCAAGCCCGAGCCCCGCGATCGGCGGGTCGCCAGCAACGAATACAGCCTCATAGATCCTGCCAGGATCGAACCCGGTCGACAGATAGACACGCGTCGGGTCCGCAACCATGCGGCCGTCTTCGACTCGTCCGAACTGCCATTGCTCGCGCGGTATTACCTCGCGCTCACTCGCCGCGGAGTCGCGGACGGTAAGCTGGTTGCGCGGATCCTCGGGATCGACGACCGCGTACGGAACGTGCCCTCGGTCGCCGAGCGAATAATCGAAACTTCGCTCGGTGACGACCCAGTCGCTGCGGACCAGTCCCTCGAAGGACTCTCCATCGTCAGTCGCGACCGGTGGATATACGCGCATGAAATTCTCTTGCTGCGGCGCATCGAACTGCCAGCCGATATAAAGCACCGAGAAGCCTTCGTTCATCAGAAAACCATCGCCGAGATCGGCCTCGGTTACCGGCTCGAGCGAAGCCGGAGCGAGATTGAAATAGCCCAGCGCCCTCTTGCGGCCACGATTCATGACATCGACGAAGACGGTGCCGTTACCTGCAGCCGCGTCTACGGGCTTCAGAAGATAGAAGTCTGAAGAGAACTCCACCAGCCCCGCGCTGTTGGTCGGCGCAAAGTCGATGTCGCGGACAACCCGATTGGCAGCGTTCGCCGGATCGACGGCGTAGTGAATTCGTCCGACGAGCCGCTCGTACGTGCCTGCCAGCCCGAAAGCTTTGCCATCAGCAACGACGCCGCGTGTCTCGACATCGATACGAACGACTTCAGCAGTGGCCGGCAACGCATGCAGGCAAGCGACCGTAATCGCGAGAAATACGACGCCTGCGCGGCCAGGTTTACTGTTATCCCCGAGGCCCATCCAGAGCATTCTCCCTTCCTGATGAGAGTTATTCTTAACGTACGATTCTACGCCCTCTTGGCGCTGCGCGCCGCCATCGTGAGAATCGGCTTCTACCTGACCGAATGCGGTAGCTACAGAGCCCGCGCTTCTGTTGTTTCCGACGCCGGAATAGTACCCTTGACGGAAAATCGAAACGCCGCTCGGCAAAAGAAAGACTGGGGAGAAATCGCCATACGAGTGGCCCGAGAGGCTATCTTCTCTCCGGGCAACTCGCGAAGGCAATCCTGATCATGAGCTATCGAATCGAACGTGTTCTCGACTGTGGTAACCACCTCGGAGAGGGCCCGGTGTGGGATCAGGAAACCGGGCTTCTCTGGTGGCTCGACGGGACAGGACGTCGCGTCGGCAACCCCTCGATTTGGCGGCTTGAGCCGCGAAGCGGCAAGGTCGATAGCTGGTCTATGGATCACGATGTTGGCGCGCTCGCCGTGCGCGAGAACGGCAAGTTGGTTCTGGCATTGGATGACGGCTTCTATTTCTTCGACCCCGAGGCGAATCAGCTCGACCTGATCAGCCTCGTCGACGCCGATCAGCCAAGAACGAGGCTCAACGATGGCAAGGTCGATCGCAATGGCCGTTTCTTCGCTGGCGGAATGGACGACAAGGAAGAACTCGCTGTCTGCGGTTTGTGGAAGCTGGATCCGGATCTCTCGATCACGAAAGTCGATTCCGGAATTATCTGTTCGAACGGGCCATGCTGGAGCCCGGACGACAAGACGTTTTACATCGCCGACACCTTCGTCGACGAATTCTGGGCCTACGACTACGACCTCGATACAGGTACCGTGTCAGGTAAACGCGTCTTTGCCGACACGAAGTCTTCCAACGGCGTTCCCGACGGCTCGACTATCGATGCCGAAGGCTGCCTCTGGAACGCGGAGCTCATTACCGGCGATCTCGTTCGCTACGATCCTGAGGGTAAGGTTGAACGCAAGATAGGAATGCCCGTACGCAATATCACGTCCGTCATGTTCGGCGGTGATAATCTCGACGAAATCTACGTAACGTCGATGGCCAGGGTCAAGCACCCTGCAGTCCACGATCGCTTCGATATTGACCTGAAACCGCAGTTCTCCGCCGGCGCGCTGTTTCGAATCACCGGCTTGGGAATTCGTGGCGTACCCGAACCACGTTTTGGAGGCTGAGTTGGCAAGTAAAGTCATTATTACCTGTGCACCGACAGGTGCTATTCATACACCGTCGATGTCTCCTTATCTGCCGGTAACACCGGCTGAGATTGCCGAGGCCGGTATCGCCGCTACAGAAGCGGGTGCAACCGTGCTGCATTTACATGCGCGCGACCCGGAGGACGGCCGTCCGACGCAGGATCCCGAAGTGTTTCGACAGTTCCTGCCGCAGATCAAGGCCGCGACTAATGCCGTAGTGAATCTCACGACGGGCGGAAGCCCACACATGACCGTGGATGAACGCCTGCAGCCCGCGCTGCAGTTACAACCGGAGTTGGCGTCGCTGAATATGGGCTCGATGAACTTCGGGTTGTACCCGATGCTGAAGCGATATACGGAATTTGAACACGAATGGGAGCGTGCGCATCTCGAGAACAGCAAGGACCTCGTGTTTCGCAACACCTTCGCCGATATAGAAAGGATCCTGACGACCTGCGGAGAGAACGGTACGCGCTTCGAGTTCGAGTGCTACGACATTTCCCACGTCTACAATCTCGCGCACTTTCTGGACCGCGGCCTGGTTAAACCACCGCTGTTCGTGCAGAGCGTATTCGGAATTCTCGGTGGCATCGGCACACACCCCGAAGATCTCTCCCATATGCGGCGAACCGCGGACAGACTTTTCGGTGACGACTACCGCTGGTCGATTCTGGGCGCCGGAGGAAGCCAGATACGACTCGCAAGTATGGGCGCCGCCATGGGCGCCAATGTTCGTGTGGGCCTGGAAGACTCACTCTGGGCCGGGCCGGGCAAACTGGCGGAATCCAGCGCGGAACAGGTGGGACTGATACGCGAGGTCATCTCAGGACTGTCGCTCGAGGTCGCTACGCCGGACGAGGCGCGGCAGATGCTCGATCTCAAGGGCGGAGATCAGGTCGCTTTTTGATCAGGCGATTATTCTACTGGTCGGCGTTTATTCTCACCGCTTAGATCAACGCACTCGAACGGCTGGTACGGTCTGGCGGCGATGTCCGCGACATTCCGACCGCTATAAGGCTGTTCGAGATACTGCGGATCGAAAATAGTGTAGTCGCGAACCAGCGTACGCGTCGCGTCATCGTAGAAGAAGCGCTCCTCGATGCGAGCCTGACTGCTAAGCATGATCTCCTGACGTGGATGCAGCGCCAGCTCTTGAAACCCGAGGGTATCGACGACAAGCACGTCGCCGTCCCAGTGCCCGATGGAATGCCCTACCACACTCGGCACAGCAATATCCGGATGTTCGACCACATCAAGATGAATGGTGCGTACAAGATCGAGATAACCATAGCGCAGCGTAATTCGATTATCGTCCTGTTCGATCTCGTTGACGTGCGACTGCCTGTACCAGTCCGCGATGATATTGCCGCTCTCGCAGCGAATCACCGGATTGTCGAATCGGAAGTCGAAACGCTCCGAGGCCGCGACCCCTGCCGCTGTTGGGACCGGTGCGCCGTTCGTAACCGCACCGCCAGTGGCGTTACCGGTTTGAGCGACCCAGGATCCGGCGAAGTTGGGCTGACCGTTCGCCAGATATTTTGAGCGCCTGGCTGCCACCTCCGAGCTGGCGACAGCCTGCGGAATCGCCGCGCCCTCAATAGCTTCGCCCGCTTCGATGACCTTTCCGTCGGTGAACGCGATGGTCAACATGGCGCAGGAGTTTGCTTCGCGACGCGCACGTTCGCCAACCAGTTCTATCGATTGTCCAGGCGCCAGTGTCTCGGGGGTCCAGCCGCGTCGTAAAAGTTGTGAGGTGCCGGAGAGCTCGCAGCGCCAGGATGTCACTTCGCCATTGGGATCGCTGACGTCGATGTGGACGAATGAATGTGGATTGACGAACTGCAGCTCGGTAATGACGCCATTAAGCGTCACCACATCGTTGGGATCGAAATGAGCGGCGGCACCATGATGCGCATGGAGCCGCCCGCCCGAACTAAGAGTCAGTAACGCAATGGATGCGATGAGCAGCCGATATTGCATGATATTCAGACTACTCTCCCCCGATTCGCGCTACTCCAGAACCTCCAGAGCGTAACGCAGTGTTCCAGGCCCATCGACGCGCTCGCGAAAGCTCTCGATAAATATCTTGCCGACGATCTCATTGTCGGTATTCACGACGAAAACGCCCGGATGAGGAATTCCGTAAGCGGGTTCTCCCGGTGAATTATTCTCGTTCAGAATACCTAAGGTGATCATGGTTTCCGCATCTACATCCGAGATAAACGGATACGTGATGTCACCTGCGTCGATAAATGCCTGTTGTAACTCTGGTGCGTCATAGGTGATAACGACGATTCCAACCTCAGCCTCTTCGTAGGCCTCAACGTAATCCTGCAGCTGCCCGAGCTGCGCTCTACAGAAGGGTCACCAGTCAACGGAGCGCATCGCAAGAAATACCGCTCCTTTGTCCCCGAAAAATTGTTAGATATTGTTTATTTCCTGCCCATCAGAGATCGCTCGAATCGCTGGAAAGTCCGCCCCGATCCGAAGACCCGGATCGAAGGAATCCGTGTCCTCATCGAGGAACATATTGTCCAGATTCGGTTGCGCCTGAAGCGGCTGTATGAATGCGGCAAGACCCAGAACGGCCAGGCCTGCAACGAGATATTCTCTTAACTTCACTTACGAACTCCTGTGAACCGCGTTACTCATTATACTAACTTACCATGTTGCGCCAGCGCAGCGTAATGCTCCCGGGGCTACGACGGGCAACACTCGTCAGACTCCTCGATGGACGCAGAGTTCCGCGCCCGAGCCCGCTCAGTCGCCATCGCCCGGTAACGCGCAGTTGAAAGGCTTGATCTCGTGGCCGGGTAGCCAGATCCATACACCCTCCATAACGACCGGCTCGGTGAAATTCACCGGATCCGTGATGCGCGCAACCCATTCCAGGCTCGTTCCGTCGTCGATCAGCGTAAACCGTTCTTCGATGACGGCATCTTCGCTCATCGGCGTGCCGAGATCGTCTACATATCGCCAGGCGATATCGCTGGTCTCTACAACCAACGTGTTTCCTTCCTGACGCCCTCGCGAATATCCCATTCGCGGCTGTGCCGGTTGCTGGTCGCCGTTGTCGTTCATGAAGATCGTTCGGACCCCGTCCCATTCCTCCAGCAGCATAGTGATCGTGCCACCCTGATCTATAAACTCTATCGGGTAGGGGTTGTCCATGGCCGTCGGAATGCCGGGCGGGATACAGCGCAGCGCCGGGTCGTCGGTCGCATCCCAGCCTGTCTGTGCCGCGCGGCCAACGTCGGTCAACGGATACTCGGTTGTACCCGAACCGGTTTCGGGGCGCTCACTTGGAAGCCATACACGAAAGATGTCGGCCCGCAGCTCGGTATCGGCATCGCGGGATTCATCTACGGCCTGCTCGGTAATTCCGTAGCGGACAGCCGAGGGCGCCTGGAGCAACAACTCCTCGCCCGTGGACAAGGTGACAGCGCCGGCGAACATGACATGCATGCCGTTACGCCCCAGGCTACCTGTTACGGAAATCTGATCGCCTACGTTGACCCTTTCGCGCGTGACGCCCAGACGCTCGACCGTATTAACCGAGCCGAACTCAATCTCCCAGGTTTCTTCCTCGCCACCATCGCCGATACGGGAGACGTTGAAACGAACATGAGGATTGCGCCAGAAGACCGAGGTAATTTCGCCCTGGATCTCGCCGATATCGTTTCGGTCGTAGATTCCGGCTGAAGCATGATGACCATGCGCGCTAAGCACGCCGAGCGACGCGCCGACAGCCATGAAAACCTGAATTAACCTCATATCACTCTCCGTTTTTCAGTTCTTATACCGAGCGTCCTGGAAGCCTGTAAGCATCACTCAAGCGTGAATCGCGTAGCGTTCTCGGAGTCGCAGCCAAACCCACGCATCTCCAGGTGCGGCGCGAAATACCACTCCACGGTGCTACTGAACGGTTCCGCAAGATACTCCGGATCCTCCTGGGTGAAGTCGATAACGATACGCGTGCCATCGTCACTCAACGCCAATCTTTCCACAACGTGCTTGCCGGGACCAGATGGAACGCCCCCGGGTCGTATCGGCCGCCCGAATATCGGCGATCTGTTGTTGGCGAACAGCGTCGTGTCGAAGACAAGAACGTCGTCCTCCCACCAGCCAATGGAATGCCCCTGATTGGAGGGCTCTCCGTTCTCAGGATGACCGCGCCCGTCCATATACACCGTACGCTCAATATTGAAACGCTCGTTCCTGATTAACACCACATCGTCCTGAATGACGATCTCATTTGCATAGGGGGCAACCAGGATAGTCGGCGTCGGATGCGCAATGCACTGTGCGGCTGGCGCTTCCACCCTGGCGTCATAAGTCGCCTGCGCTGCCAGCGCCTTTTCGGTTAAAGCGACCTCTGCCCAGACAGCGTAGAACGAGTTGTAGTCCCTGTAGCTGAGCTCCCATATGCCGTTCATGCTCGCGGCAGAAGCCAGCAGGTCGCTTTCGTCTTCCGTTCGAAGAAAATCAGACCGCGCCGCGAATACAGCACCGTCTTCTCTCTCAATCGAGACCAGCAACGCATGATTTCTATTGACGTTCCTGTCCGGATTGGCGCGCACGACAACCTGGCTGCCCGGTTGTAACGACTCGGAGGTCCAGCCGCTGCGCAGCAGAATCGGCGTCGCGTCGGTTTCTATCTCCCACTCGATGATTCGACCCGCATCATCGCGCGTCGCGACATAGATATAGACATGCGGGTTGGCCCAGTTGAATCGGGTAACGGTGCCCGGAAAGACCAGAACAGTATCGCGGTCGAATATCGACGCGCTGTGGTGGGCGGAGACCGGTGACGCCGCGAACGCAACGAACAGGGTAAGCAGTGCTGAGATCTGTTTCACGAACTCTGTCGTCGCGGTTCGATTGTTCAGCCAGGGCGCATCAAAGCCACGCGATACTAGTCCTCGTCGGAATCCGGAGTGCCGGAAAATAGCGTGCGGCCGTCCGGCAGAACTGCGCCGGCGAGACTCGCAGTCGGTGTGTCGTTTCGTGCCTGATAACCGTTTACCTCGAGTACGGTTCCAACCGGCAGATCGCTCGGGCGCCAGCCGATGCGGATCAGGTTGTTCGCAGCGCGCGTCTCGAAGGCCCAATTCACGACGTTACCGTTCTCGTCCTCGACATCAAGGTAGATCCATCCGTGTGGATTGGACCATTTCATCTCTGTGACCGTACCCGTCATGTGTACGGGCTTGTCTCTATCGAACTCCGCGGCGAAGGCATGATGCGCCAGCGCAGCACCTGAGAAACATGTTGCCGTAAAAACTGTTGCAGCGAGGGCCGCCTGGATAAATTTCGTCATTGTCCTGGTCTCTCTCAATTCTGATTTGCACGGTGCTCGTCACGCACATCCTTTAGATGCTGCAGATCGCCGTTATCTTCGAGGCAGGCAACCTCCAGCAGTTCGTCGTGAGATCGATTGAATGGCATCTCTATCGTATACGGCCGCGTGTATGAAATCGGATCAGTCAGTGTCGCCCGATAGATCACCTGGGAGTCGCTGCCGGGCGTGAATGTCTCAACGACCTTCAGCATGTGACTGGCGACGTCGCCTGCCTCATTGAGCCAGGCTTTTCCATTGAAATTCTGCGACTCGACGACCAGCGAATCTCCTTCCCAGCGCCCGATCGAATCCCCCTGCCAGAGGCGAATGTTGTCGGGTAGCGGCTCACGTTCTTCCAGAGCAATCTGACGCCACGACATTCGCTCATGAAGAACGACGACGTAACCCGGCGGCTGAAGAATATAAAACGGCGCGGGAACATAGTGTGATCTTGGAACGCCGGCGACGATGCAATGCGCGGTCGGATCGTCGTAACCCCGGTGTGGCTGCTCGCGATCCATACGCTCAGTTCTTGCCCACGCCTGATACGGTAATGAGCCGTCTGTCGGATCAATAACCTGACCGCGGCTTGGCGGCAGCATGATTTCGCGTGGGTGAGCCTCCAGACCGTAATTCGCGCCTCCCGCATCAGCCATAAAATAGCCGCTGATATCAGGCGTGCCATCGGCCAGCCTTCTAATCTCCGATTCCGGTTCCGGCAGTGCCAGATCCGCACCGGCGTCAGCGTCGAACGGCTCGTTGTCGGCAGGAAGCGCCGCGGGATACCAGGTCGGCTCATCGCGCTCGAATGCGCCATTCTCTTCTTCTACAAGCGCCTGACATTGATACTCGAGCAGACGATCCATATGCGTTTGCCGCTGCAGTACGAGCCGCAAAGTCCACGGTCGCGTGAACACGTTCGGATCTTCAATCGTCGCCTCGTAGTCGATCGTGTTTTCGTCGCGCAGGCTATAACGCTCGGTTACCTGAATAGCGTCGCTGTGGAAGTTTCCGGCAGCATCCAGCCAGGTATTGCCATTCTGGTCCATGACCTCAACAACGAATACGTCGCCGTCCCAATGGCCGCGTGAATTACCCATCCAGGAAGGAATTCCGCCATATAAAGGTGGCTCGCCGTTCGTATAGATCAGGCGATAGACCTGCTGCCACTCATAGGTGATCGCAACATGTTCCTCCATCTGAAATATCTGGAATGGAAACTCCAGCGAGGTAACCCGAGGCACGCCGGGGAGAAAACACTTCGAGAGCGGATCCGCCGTAGCGCGTGCCTCAAAGTTAGCGAGCCTCTGTTCGGCCGCCCACGGCTGGTACGGAATGGACCCACCGTCGACGACACCGATGCCAGCCGGCATATCGTGCCGGGGCGCATGACCTTCGAGATCGTAGCCGGCACGATTGACGGCACGCCAGATTCCCTGAAGATCGGGATTGCCATCCGCCGTGCGTGGCAGCGACTGCGCCGACGCCATGCCAGCGCTGAGCAACGCGAAAATGGCACAGGCGCCAGCCAAAGCAGCTCTCCGCCGGACGAAAATCGGAAATTCCAATGAGACGATATTGTTCAACACGTGTTTCCTGGCGACCTTTACTAACTGAATATTAACCATTGTCCCGCTCATTGCTCATTAACGTCGATTAACAATGCCGGTTTTCAATGGACAGCGGCGGAAATCGGCTCCAGACCATGCTTTTCGAGCGATTCAATGAACGCCGGAGAATAGAGATAAGCGATGAGCGCTTCGCTAGCCGCGGCATCTCCGGTAGTTGCACTAGTCCCGGCGGAGAAATCAACGTAACCCTGCACTTCGGCGGGCAGCGGCCCAAGAAACTGGACACCGGGTTCACGCAGCAGTTCACTTACCAGCGTCAGCACGAGCTCAATCTCGCCCTCGGCAACAAGACCCGGCGCCTCTCCGGCACCTGTCAATCGAGTTTTTGGTCGCATTTCGTCAGCGATTCCCAGCGTCTCGAAGCTTCCCTCGTTTGTAATTCTGCTCTGACCGTTCGCGCCGAACGCGATCGATTTTGCAGCCAAAAAAGTCTGCCGCAGATCGTCGAGTGTGGCGACACTCGTCGCGGGCGTTCCCTCTCTGGATCCAACGCCGATTCCGACGCGAGCAAAATCCTGGCGTGACCCGGCGTTCACGTGCTGCGACGCGATTAAGCCATCGATAAGCGCCGGCGTCAGCAGCGCGACATCAAAGTGCTCGCCGGATTCGATTTGTTCTACGAGCGTTCGCGATGTACTCAGCTCGAAACTGATCCGTTGTCCGATCGCCTGCTCAATCTGTGGTTGCATCTCCTGCAGGACTACCCGAACTCCGTTGGAACTGTAGACGCGCAATGCCTCTTCAGTCTGAGCCAGTGCCCAGCCCGCAGCGAGTACGGCAGCCAGCGCGAAAATGCCGTGTCGTATCCTCATCGCTTCTCTCCGTTCCCTCAGGAACACCTGTTTATTCACGTGCTCGAAATCGCTTCTTTCGAAAAATGGGCCAGCTCATGAGCGTGTTCCTCCCAATTCTGACCGTCGAAAGGCTCTATTGATATCTCAGTCGGCTGCGGCTCCAGGCATCTCACGTTTACGTCGACTCCGTCAGGATTCGAGCGTGGTATGTAGAACGATTTCACTCCACAGGTCCGGCAGAACAAATGTTGCGCAACGCCGATATTAAACGTGTAAGTCTCAAGATTCTCGCGACCGCTCAGAAGCGTAAAGCAGGAGGCCGGAACGATGAGGTGGAGAAAGCCCGACTTCGAACAGATGGAGCAGTTGCAATCACCGCATTCGAGCGTCTCCGGCGCGTCCACCTCGAAGCGCACAGCCCCGCAGTGGCATCCACCCTCGTGTATCACTCTGGCGTTAGCCGGGACCGGCCGCCTCGAATGTAATGGAATCCTCAAGCGCGATGTAGCTGTGTTCTACCCAGGCCGGAATTACGACGGTGTCGCCCGCCTCCATGATGAATTCCTGATCGCCACTGATCGCCCGTAACCGTCCTTCGACCACTGACAGAACCAGCTCGTTCGCATGATTGTGCGGCGTGGTGGCGGTTCCTTCCGGCCATTCGACGCGGATCAAACCCACGGTCGAAGCCGATATTCGGCGGACCTTACGGCCGTCTGCAGGCGTTCCGATTTCGACGTCAGCGAAGCTGTACAGCATCATCTCAGGCGTTGTGACCTGCTGAGAGATGACGAGCCCCGAAGACAGGGTCAGAACGACTGCGGCAAATATTGCGACTGATCTACTCATGGAAATACCCTCTTTTTTGAACTCAATACTACTCAGCGTCGGCGCGAAACAGTCCACCGGAAGCACCGATTGAGAGAACGGCGTAGTCTCCGTTCTCCCAGGCAACTTCGGTCATCAGGACGAGATTCAGCCCTTCCCTATGCGGCGAAGCAGTGACCGTCAATTTGTCTCCGGGACGAATTGAATCAGCGCTTATCCCCATGCGACGAAGAACGTTGGCGCTCTGTGTGGTTGCGGTCCACTCGACCTCGTTGCCATCATCATCGGTTACGAGAAACACAAGCCGTGCGTGCGGGTTCATTACCTCGAACGATACTGCCGTTACGTCTTCGTACTCGACGATGACCTCCGGATCGTAGTAGTTGAAGGTGCTGTGGTGACCCGATGCGGGAAGCGCAGCGGTCAGGCAGCCACCCGCCAAAGTCAACAGAATGGTTTTCTTGTTCAACATATCTACACTCCACTCAGTTATTCTGCGCCACTGAATTCAGCGTAGCACTCATATTCGAAAATCATGCCGTCAGGATTTCTCACGCGGCGGCTGCGAATAACATACGGCTCCTCAAAATAGGTAGGGTCGAATACTTCAGCGGTGAGAGTCATCTCGTCGCCGTCGAAATCATAGCGTTCGATGACATAGGACTCAGGGTCTCCGGAGAACGGCATCCCGCTGTGCCACATGATGTTGTCGGACGACATATGGGTGGTCTTAACGACCAGCGTATCGCCTTCCCAGTTTCCTACGGAGAAGCCAACCAGTGACGGCCACCAGTTATCGGGCACGTCTCTTCCATCGGTAAAGAATCGACGCACCATGTGAAAGTGCTCATGCAGAAACACAACCTGATGATCCTGCTGAATTATTTCCAGCGGATATGGATCGTAAATTCCAAGAGGCACGCCCGGCATGATGCATTTCAACGTCGGGTCGGATTCTTTTGAGAAACTGTCATACGCAGCCTGTCCGGCAGCCGTTAGTTTCACGTCCTCTGGCGGTGGGTGTCCCAACCCCCGTTCGAATACAGGATCCCAGATTCCATCTATGAAGGGGGCCGCCGAAACGGCTCCAGCGAAGCTCAGGCTGGCCACCGCAGCGCCCAGAAGAAGTGTCGATCGTCGCTTTCTCATTTTCGTCGTTCCTTCTTATGCGCCGTGAATACCGACTCAGTCGATCGCGAAACAGTAGAAAAGGCCGGCACCGTTCCAGCTTGCAAAATCCTCCTGGCTACATCCCGTCGTCGCGTGCGATGAGTTCCAGGACTGATTGCCATGACCGATGCGATCGGAATGTCCGACCTGAGCGGCGCCTTCGTCGTTGCTGGTCCAGTTGTTGCAGGTGCGGTCCTCGTCTCCGGTAAAGGCGCGGCCGTCCGGCTGCGTACCTGTCAGCATATCGTGCAGATTAGGCAGCGGATCGCCAACGCCGTTGATTTCATCGCCTTTCTCCGTAAGCGCGAACGCCTTGAACATATTCGCGCCACGCTGAGCCTCGATTAGAGTGTCGCCGTGAATTTCCGACGTCTTTATCGGTCGCCGGAGCACACCCCGGGCGTGATACCAGGGTCCGTCTCCGATTCGGTCGCGCGCATTGATCGCTGGCTGACCCGGACGAGCCTGCGTGCTGAGGTAAGCCCGCCAGGTACGGTGGCCAGCGCCCGCGTTCGTCGCCAGACGTTGGCAATGCGCGTCTGCACCTGCGAGGCCACCGAGATTGCCGCCATCGCCGAGCGGTTCACTCGTAACGAAGAACGACATCAGTTCAGACGGAACGAAAAGGCGCAGCGCATGAATGCCCATTCCCTGAGCCAGAACGGTCTCAGTTGCAGCGAAAATTCCAAGCGCGGAAATCAGCAGCATAAGCTTTGTTTTGCTCATCGCTCGTCTCCCGTCAGGGCGAAACAGTAGAACTGACCGATTCCATGGGTTAATGGCAGGGCTACCTGGCTGCAGCCGCGCGTGCCGTGAGAAGAATTCCAGGAGCCGTTGCCGCCCCCCTCCCGGTCGGGGAAACCAATCTGTGCGTTCGGCCTGTTCGCGCCGCCGCCCAGTCCGGACAGGTCGATATCGGGCCCAGGATCGGCGTTACTGGTCCAGCTGTCGCAGGTGTAATCGACTCCGGGCGGATAGGCGCGACCATCAGGCTGTGAGCCGGTGATGACCTCGTGGCGATTCGAATATGGCGTGTTCTTGACGTACTCCCAGTCGATATCCCGGGGATCCAGAAAATCGTAGAGTCCGGGTACGATAGCGCCCTTCTCAGTGAGCCCGGATTGCTTGTGCAGGTTGTTGCCCATGCGCGCGAGCTCCAGCGTGTCGCCGTGCAAGTGCGCCAGACTACTCGCGATCATAACGCCGTCGTAGTTGTGCCAGGGTCCTTCGCCGATTCGATCACGCGCGTTGACCGCCGGCGCACCCGGCTTGTCCTGGGTGCTGAGATAGGCTCGCCAGGTGAAATCGCCGGCGCCAACGTCCTCCGCGAGTCTTTGGCAGTGCGCATCAGCGCCTGCCAGACCGCCCAGATCACCACCGTCGCCAACCGGCTCGCTGGTTACGAAAAAGCTCATCGGAATTCCGCCAGGCATGCCATGCTGTGCTACTGCCATCGGCGAGACGAGAGCGGACAGGACCAAAATTGTTCCTGGTACTTGAGTTCGTGACATTTTCCCCTCCACGAGGCCTTCTTGTGAGACCTTTATCTTACCCTGCTCGCTTCCGGAACCGTCGCTTGCAGAAATTCCGGGCTCGAGGACTAGTACTCATCCTCACATCTTATGACTCTCTGCGGAGACGTTCCGGAGAACGCTACAATGCGCCAGCCATCCGAGGTTTTCATCAGAACGTATGCGACACCTTCTACCGAGATGATGTCGCCATCTGCCGTTGAGCGGACATTATAACCACTGGTGATCGCAGAAGCGTTGCTCAGGACGCAGACGTTGCGCGCGTTATAGGTCGACTTTGCCCAGTTGGAAGGGCCCGTGCGACGACGTTCCGCGTACCGTGATGTTGTTGCCTCGACGCTGTCATAGACTTCGTCTCTGCTCAGGATAAGCCACGGAACCATATGCGTTTCAGCCGCGATTCGCTCAACGTCACCGGAAGCCGCGAACTCGTAATACTTATTGACGACGTGCAGGACCTGTTCTTTTATCAGGGCTTCCTCTACCTGCGAAAGAAAACCGCGATTCTGGTCTATCGCCTCGACCGCGGCTCGTTCGAGTTCGGCCGAAGGATTCCTCTGCGCCAGGATTAAAGGACTGACGAATAGTGATCCGACTACGATCATTAGGATCGCCCGAACGTTTTTCATTTCCTGCTCCTCGAGACTGTTTTTTTTGGTTCTGAGTACTGTCCGGCTACTCAACTTCTACGCAGAGTAGGTCTTCGCCCACGGTCAGTGGTCCACTGTAGCTTTCCTGGAAAACATCGAGCCGACCCTGCAGCACCTCAGTCGAATCCGCTGATATATGGCTGACGACGACCCGGCCTACATCACCCTGCACCGCCATCTGGCCCCAGACACTAGGTTTCGCATGCAATTGCGCTCCAAATCCGCTGGCATCCTCGCCCACGGTCATATGAATAACCAGCACGTCGACACCCTGAATGAAGTCGATGAATGCCGGGTCTGAACCGTTCTGGTCACTGCTGAATGCGATACTCGCATCACCCACGTCGACGCGGTACCCAATCGTCGGCACGATAGCATGAGGTACACCGACACCGCGCACCTGGATTCCATCTACGTTCCAGACTTCGGCGACTTCGCCGCTGGCCGTGTCCACCGTCAACAAGTCGAACCCGGCGCGGTTGGCAAGAACCGGAAATGCACCGATATCGCTGAATAGCCGCTCTGTAAATTCGGTCAGCGAAGGAAACCCCTCGCCTCCGATCGGGCCTGACAGCCGCGCTTCCGAGCCGTCCGGCCACAAGATGGCCGGGAGTTCCGCTGAATGGTCGGGGTGGAAATGACTGATAGCAATTAGCTCGATATCTTCCAGGCTCGCACCAGCGGCATGAAACTGGTCTTTGGTCCCGCTTCCGGCATCCACCAGAATACGACCGACGCCGTCGATCCAGACGACGTAACCCGCGGATGCGCGGCCGGCGGATGGACCCGGTCCACCGGAGCCGAGAATCTGAAGCTGAACACCAGCATCAAGACAGGCGGCCCAGCTCTGGCCCGCGAAAGCGAAGCTCATGGCGACGAGACCTGTATAAACGATGCTTCTTAGTGTCTTCATAGCGTTCCTTCGTATTCTTCTATCACGACGAGCTGACGCGCTCACCGCATCAACTCACGAACGAGGTTCAGGGTGTACTCCTTGACCGCGTTCAGACTCGCCTTATTACCCACAGTCTTGGAAAGTACCATGGTTCCCTGGAAATGATTCAATATGAACAAAGCCAGGCTATTGACGTCCAGGGTGGAAGGTAAGAGACCCCCATCGATATCCCGGCGAATGGCCGTGGAGATACCCTCAATCATCACGCCATGAGCGCGGTTGATGGCGCCTCTGACAGCATCGCAGTGATGTTCCATTCCCGCCGCGCTATAGGTAATCAGGCAGCCGGTTGGATAGCTCTTGTCGAAGTTGTCCCTGATCATTATCGACATCAGCTGGTCCAGGCCTTCAACCAGGTTCTCAGCTCCCAGAAGAATATCGGTCCAGTAAACGCACTGAGTATCGATATAGAACTCGATGACGGTTCGAAACAGCTCGTCCTTCTTTCCGAAACTGTTGTAGAGGCTGGTCCTCTTCAGCCCGGTACACGCCTCCAGATCACTGATAGACGTTTTTTCGAAACCGTGGTCCCAGAACTGCTTCATACATTTTCCGATGACCTCATCCGAATCGAAGCCGATTTGCCGCGTCATTTCATGTTTCCTGTATCAATAGGTACAAAGTATTGACACCGAGTCCGCCGTGCCTGATATTTTGTAACGATCGTTACATTATAACAACGTAGGGAGGGCAAGTAATGATCAAGGTTTCGGTTCTTTATCCCAATGGCTCTGATGTTTCTTTCGACGTGGACTACTACTGCGAAACACACGTTCCCATGGTTGCTGAACTCCTGGGAGACGCGCTCAAGGGAGGACAGGTTGATGCCGGCATTGCCGGAGGTCAGGAAGGCGTTGCCGCACCCTACGCCGCCATAGGGCATCTGCTGTTCGACAGCATCGAAAATTTCCAGAGTAGTTTCGGCCCGAATGCTGAGAGAATCATGAGCGACTTGCCGAACTTCACGAAGTCGGAGCCTGTCATTCAGATCAGCGAAGTTCGAATTTAGAGCTTCGCGGTCCAGGCCTCCGATCGAGAGACGACAAGACGCCGCCAGACCCTCACTGATTACCCGGCGTTCCCATTGCGGGCGATCATCGTTGGCGATTCACCCAGAGGCGCCCTGGTCTCGCATAGTCAGCGGTCCTTTTTTACAGTATGCGGCGGGAAGTCCGTAAGTTTGCTCCCGCGTGTGAACTGCTACGTTTTTCGGTCCGGTCGCCATCGGTACACTGCTATTCAGATACGACCAGATTCGGGAACTCGAAAAGGAGAGCTGCTTTGAGATTTATCTACCTGACAACACTGACGTTCGGCCTTCTCTGTTCCAACGTCTTCGCCCAGGAGGCCGTCGATACGGCTCGTGCCGCGGAATCAGCCGCGGCCTGCGAAGAGGCAATTACCGTATTTCATGACATCTCCGGTTTCGGGCGCAGGGACCGCGCTGCCGAAAAGATGACAGAAAGACACAACGAAATGGCGCTTTCCGGATGGCGTTTCGCGAGCCTGGAAGCCTACAACGAGAACGGCGATCTGGAAAGATTCTTTATCTCCTACACGCGAAATGTTCCCTGCGGGTCGGGACGCATCGCAAACCGCTAGATAACTCCGAGGTCTCTTTGGCTACTCCGGGCAGTTGTTCGTTTAACCGTCAGCCAAATTGAAGACGACACGATCGAGATTACCGGAGTATTCGTTGTCCCGGTCGTAGTCAGTCGAGACCGGGAACTCGTGTCCTGACCGATGTCAAACGGCTCTGATTCCGACGCTTATCCATTCGAATAGCCTCTTACCCTGGCTGCAACGGCGCGCGACAACGCGCGCGCCATATCCCCACGTCGCCCCACGGATACGCGCTCCAGCCCAAGCCACGCCGCGAGTTCGAATAGCTTGTTAGCGAGTGCCTCCGGCGTCTCGAGCGTCGCCGACCCCGGCTCGAGATATGCTGCCCGGACCATCAGCGTGCCCGTCTGGCGATCGGCCTTTAGATCCACGCGTGCCGCAAGCTGATCGTGCAGAAGAAAAGGCAATACGTAGTAGCCCCAGCGTCGCTTATGCTCCGGAACATAAATCTCAATACGATAGTGAAAGTCGAATAATCGTTCTGTCCGTGGCCGATACCAGACCAGGGGATCGAGGGGCGAGAGCAGAGTTGCGCGTCGAACGCTCCTGGGGACGCGTGCGTCTCTCGCCAGGTACGCAGGCTCATCCCAACCGTCAACCGCGACTTCATCGAGCAAGCCCTCCTCGACAAGTTCCAGAACTCGGGGTCTGGCTTGACCCAGAGTCATCCGGTAGTAGTCAGCAAGGTCACGTAGCGTTGCCACGCCACAGGCCGTCGCAGCCCTTTTTAGAAGTTCACGACGGGCATCGTCATCGCTGAGCTGCTGAGATCTCTGCGATTCGCCTATCAATCGTTCCGGCAAGTCGTAGACCCGCTGAAAATTGGCGAGCCGGTTTTTCACGGCGAGCCTCCCGGATCCGAAATGATGATCCAGCGCCGAATGGGGCACTGACCGGTGCCAGTCGCCAGGCTTCCGCTTCGGACCAGACACGGGAGCTAAATCCTGTGAGGTGAGAGCTCCCTTTTCCCTGACGATATCGAGTACTTCCTGAAGATATCGCGCTCCGTCTTTCGTCTTCGCAAGCGAGCTTCTGGGGCGCTCGCGATACGCCCGTCGGCGATAAGCCAACAGCGGCCATGCGTTCATCGGGACAATCGATGCTTCGTGAGCCCATTGCTCGGTAAACTCGCCACGCGCATAGACGGCACGCTGAAATCCACCGAGTTCGTAAGCGCCCAGCCTTGAATAGACGACGAGAAGATGCGCCGGAATAAGAACTTTGACGAAGTCGAGTTGTAGCAGACCGAGCGACATGATCGTGCGGCGGATGTGACGGACATCGACCAAAGATGGGTTCTTCGACTTATCGAGACCCTGCTCGCCTATAGCAATTCGGCGAGCCTCCGCCGTAGTGAGCCGCTGACGTCGCATTACCGGCTTAGAGTATTCAGAGCTTCTGAATCCTCGTAGTTCTCCGGCCGGAATCGCGGGGTGCATAGCGCCAGGAATACGAGATCGTCACGACCGGTGTTAGTGATGCACTGCGGCAGACCCGCGGGTATCAGCACAACGTCGCCGGCTCGGACGGCTTCCGGGGGATTCTCACCCAGCTCTACTCACCCTTGCCCGCTGAGAATATAGTAACGCTCGACGGTGTCGTTAAGCCTGTGTAGCGCGGTTGTTACGCCCGGCTCAACTCGGGCCTGCGCAATCGAAAGGCCCTCATCTGCCTCAGAGTTGGATAACTCCAGGATATGGCAGCGTTCCGGTGTATAGAACTCGCTCTCCAGATCAGAGCGTATCACTGCAGCATCCATCGTCTCGTCTCTACTCGGTGGTGTCGAGATTTCGTCTTGAGGCTTCCAGATCGCAGGCCACCGAGGACGGCTCCAACTCGGGGCGATAATCCCAGCTTCCTCCGCCGGAAACCGGCTCAGTAAGATACTCGGGATCCTCGAGCGTGAACGCGTAGTCGAGTGTCCGGCGGTCTGCATTCAGACTAAGCCGTTCTTCTATGTGCCTGTCCGGTCCACTCGGCAGGCTGTACTCGCCCATAGACTCATCACTGAATAGCACGGTATCGATAACGAGCGTGTCGCCTTCCCAGTTGCCAATCGAATGCCCCTGAAGCGTACGCGGGCCATTGGTCGGATGCTCACGGCCATCCGTGTAGATGACCCGCTCGACATCCAGCCAGTCCACACGAATCAACACACGATCAGTGAGTATCTCGATCTCCGACCGCACGGGTATCACCATGATGCGCGGCGTCGAGAAAGGAGCGCATTCGTACAATGGTATCTGCTCCGACTCCGGTCCCTCCCGGAATTGCCTTCCTTCTTCCGTGAGTGGCAGCCGGGCATTTCTCAGACGGAAGAACGCTGCCCATCGGGGCAGCCACACGCCTTCGATACGTGCAGCCTGAGGCGAACTCACCTGCTCGCTGATAAATCGATCCGGATTGGGAGACAGAACCGTTCCGTCGCGCTTCGTTATCGAGTAACCCAGCAACGAGCGGCCGTCGGCACGCCGCGCAGGATAGGCTTCCACGATGACGCGATCCCCGGGCTCCAGCGAATCTCGAGACCAACGATGGGGAGTCAGCATCGAGGCACCATCCGCTTCGATCTGCAGACTGGTCACCTGACCTTCATCATCGACGCGGTCGACCTGAACGAATACGTGCGGGTTCTTCCATTCGAACTCAGTAACGACCGCGTCGAACGAGATTGTGGCCGACAGATCGAACTGGACCGCGCTGTGGTGGGCTCCTGCGTGCGCGGCATACAGCAGAAGACCAGTTGCCAACAGACTCGTCCGCGAAGACATTCTCGTCAACAACTGCTACCCCTACTCCAGGGTCTCACAGGGAACCATGCCAACGGCACCGCCAGAGATCACGGTCTCGCAAAGTTCCGCGCCGTCTCCCATCGCATCGATAAAGTCTGAATAGGGAACGGGCTGACCGTGCGAGGGCGCGATCGTCTCGACATCCAACGACATCCGTTGTATCTGATTAAAGAAGCTCTGCATCGCAGCCGTCGGCTCCGCGGGCGGCGGTTCGTGCGTATTGAACAGGTCGGCCTGAAAGGCGATTTTTTCTTCCGGCAGATAAGCCATCAGCATTCCAGTGGCATGACCCAACGGCTGAACGTAATAGACTCGAAGTATCCGCTCGTTGTCGGTAATCACGAAGTTCTCATTGATCGCCTCGTAGTTGTAACCCTCGGCCAGCTCGGTCGGTGGCCACAACGAAGTGATGTCCGGTTCTACCTCCTGCGTCCGGTAAATCAGAACATCCCGGTTTAACATGTCGATGTTTTTTCGATGCGTAATTATCGTTGACCCGATGTGAAGGTAAGTCCGAAGCCCACCGATGTGATCGAAATGCACGTGCGTATTGATCAGCCATCGTATCGGTTTATTCGGCGCAAGCTTAACAACCTCCTCGATGACCGCCAGGCTGCGCTTTTCATTAATCGGCGCTTCGAATACGGCCACCCAATCCTCAAACTCAACCATATAGCTATTGGCCGGGCCGCCGCCAAGCAGGTAAACGCCGTCAGCCATTCTCACGACGTTGACGATCTCCGGATCCGGTCGCGGTGACGGCTGCAGATTCTCCGGAACAGGGACGGGATCCGGGCAGACGTTCGGTTGAACATCGGCAAATATTCCACCGTACGCATTGTGTCCGGTGCTGTCGCTGGCGAACTGCCAATTATCGTCCCAACCCTGATGCGAGTGCCAGTTGGTCGGCCACTTCACGTCTCCGAATTGCTGCTGATTCGTGGACTCCTGCTCGATATTGAAATCACCGAGAGCGGGCTCGTTTACCATGACGTGGATTCGTTGAATCTGATTCTGAGTGTTTATCGTGGCGTCCACACGATACTTGCCCAGCATAGTGATCGACACCACGTGCATCTTCGTCAGATTTACGACGTTTCCGTCGCGGCCCATCTCAATCTGCTCCCAGCGCCAAAAAGCCTTTGGATCGGCCCCCGGCATTCTCGCCGCTTTGAGGAATCCCGGCGGATTAAGCCAGATATCCAGTTGCCACAGTTCCGCATCTTCGGCCGTCGCAGCTACAGGTTGCCGATCACCATCAATCGCCCAGGCGACGTCGCCGTTGACGATAAAGGTCTGACGCGTTTCCCTTTGGGTGGGTGTACCACCCATCCAGCCGAGCCCGTATTTCCAGGACGCGGGATTCAGTCCCAGATTCCTGTCGAACGTCTCCTTGCTTGTTCCAGTTTTCCAGTTAATCGTGCGTGTGTAATTCGCCATCTCATAACGCGTCCAGTCTATATTGACGGCATTCTCGTAAGTCTGTCCGACCGCACCACTGTAGCCAGTGCCGGAAAATGTAACGCACTGAAAATTTCGTTCGCCAATTTCCTCGGACGCCGCTTCCAGTAGCGGCATCGGATCGACGAATCCGGGTGGGAAATCCTGCGCAAAAGCCGATGCCCAGGGAAGCAGGAGCAAGGCGGGCTGAATCCAGAGCATCTTCTTCATAATATTCTCTCCACGGACTTTCTTATTCTTGCAATCAAACCAGACGCGTCTGGCACGAGTTATACCGTGAGATCGAAACCGATATTGGTATCTCGCGACCTGACAGGCCTACATCGTTACCAAACTCTGGGCCAGGGCTTTCCTACGAGGAACGCGGGGTTAGCTCCCGGTCGTGGCGTGTACTTCTGGACTCGACCGGTTCGCACTTCCGAGGTGTAGAGATTGCCGTCCATGTCCGTATGGAAACCGTGTACGCCCCACATGCAGCCCTGACAATCGCCGAACGTTCCCCATGAGTAAATGAAGTTCCCGCTGGCATCGTAACCATTGAGCTTGCTCGATCCCTGATCGGCCGCCCAAAGTATTCCGTCATCGCCCATGTAAATATCGTGGATATTCATTGGCGGACGTGGACCCATGCTCCATTGGTCCAGAAAGTTGCCATGCTCATCGAAGACCTGTACGCGGCCATTGTCACGGTCGTTTATGAAAACCTGCCGGGTAATCGGATTAACGGCGATACCATGAACGTTATTGAAGTGGCTCGGACGCTGCTCGTTGGGCGGTGTTCCCTTCATACCCCACTGCAGCAGTATGTTGCCATCCATGTCGTATTTAATGATACGAGTATTCTCGTATCCGTCGGCAAGATAGAACGTATCTTCGTCCATGAACGCAAGAAACGTTGGTTCATTCAGGTGCGTATCGTCGTCCCCGGGGACGCCCGGCGTTCCCAGCGTCAGCAGGCGCTCTTTGCCATCATTGCTGAACTTGGTAACGAAGTGCGCATCCGCGTCAACGATCCAGACATGCTTCTCCGGATCGTAGGGGCTGATCTCGATATCGTGCGGCCGGCCCCAGATACTGTCCCACCGCGTCCAGTCTTCAATCATGTTGCCTTCGCTATCGAAGACGACTATGAGGTGTTCCCACCGCCAATCAACGCCCGGTCGACCATCGTTGCCGTCAGGGTTTGCTCTGCCGTAGCCAGGAGTCGCACTAGACGATTCTCGTAGTGGCACGCGGCCACCGACGGGATATTTGATACCAGGCCCGATCTCCGGCAACCAGGTTCTGGGTATGTCGTCGGACAGCACCGGCAGCTCACCTTTCTGGGCCACAAGAATACGATCGGCGTGTTCAACGAAGACGTCGGTCGACTGGGACCATGTCCACCCTTCATGGCCAGGAACGCTTTCCGCAAGCGGCTTCGGCCATCCGTGAACCGGCTCGTAGGGACCGAAGACGTCTTGCCACCCCTTGAGTCCCGGCACTGCCGCGAACCCGGTACCCGGCGTGTGTTCTTCCTGAGCACTGCTGAGACGGCTGCCGATTGTGAGAATTGCCACCAGACCTGCAACGGCCGCTGCCATGGTCAGAATTGATCTGTTCATATTTTCCCCTCGATATTTTGCGACGGCTTCGCCTTCGTATTGATCTAGAGGCGTCAGCCGAGTGTTTCTATTATAGATGTAAATCATGAGCACAAGCGCGGAACGTCGCGAAGCCGTAAAACTGATGCGTTACACTTCTTGTAGCCATGAATGACGCTCCTCGCAGGCCGACACAAGGTGCCGTATTGCTGACCGCCTGCGCGCTGCTCGGCACGCTTATCGCCGACGCACAAGAGCCCGGTCTGTGGGCAGGAGAATCAGAATTTCACTTCGCACGCATGGCTTTCGGCGCGTACGGCAGTCGCGCCGGAAACAGCCGGCGCGAGCCGTGGCTGCGCGACTGGCCCGAGGCCGAGATCCACTTCATTCAGGGAGTCAGCAGACTGACGCGCATCGACTCCAGCACCGATAACCGGCAAGTATTTCTCGAAGACGATTCGTTGTTTGATCACCCGATGCTCTATGCAGTAAAGGTGGGTTACTGGCAACTGAGCGACTACGAAGCCGCCAGACTCAGAGAGTTTCTGCTACGTGGCGGGTTCCTGATTGTTGACGACTTTCATGGCCCGAACGAGTGGGTAACATTCTCGGAGTCGCTACGGCGTGTATTTCCGAATCGCCCGATCGTAGAGATTCCTGGTGACGATGAAGTATTCAATGTACTCTATACGCTCGACCAGCGCGTGCAGATCCCGGGCGCGCAGGCGATCCAGTACGGCGTTACCTGGGAGCATCCACAAGGTAAAGTGCCGCACTGGCGCGGTATCTATGACGACTCCGGCCGGCTACTCGTCGCTATAAATTTCAATATGGATCTTGGCGACGCCTGGGAGCACGCCGACGACGCCTTCTATCCGGAGCCACTGACCGCTCTGGCCTACCGATTCGGTATCAACTACGTCATCTACTCGATGACTCATTGAGTTCTTTTTTATGACGACAGCGCTTGTAACGACGGAGTGGCTTGAAGCTCACCTCGAAACCCCGGACGTCCAAATCATCGAAGTGAGTCAGGCAAACTCGCAGGAGACCTACAAAGCCGGTCATATTCCCGGCGCTCAGTGGTGGTACTGGAAGGATCTGTGCTGGCACGATTCTGATCGCGAGTTCGTATCACCCGCAGAGATGGCAGAACGGCTCGGCGGCGCCGGCATCGGGCCGGACATGACGCTTGTTATCTACGGCGACCCGGTTCAGTTCGGAACCTATGCGTTCTGGGTATTGACGATGGCGGGTCACAAGGACCTGCGGCTACTGGACGGTGCGCGCACGAACTGGCAGCAGGAACAGCGGCCGATGACGACCGAGGCTCCGTCACCTGAGCCGGTTTCGTACGGACCAGGACAGGGCGATTCCTCAATGCGTATCGGTCGAGACAATGTACTTGGCAATCTGGACAACCCGGATCGGCTGCTTCTCGACGCGCGCTCGCCCGAGGAGTACAGCGGAGAGCGCGTAGTAGCGTACGGGCAGTTCGATCACGGCGCGGAGCGCAAGGGCCGAATACCAGGCGCCCGCCACCTCTACTACACCAACCTGCTTAATGACGACGATACGTTTAAAACCGCCGGCGAGTTGAAAGCCGTATTCAACGGGGTTGGTGTAACCGAGAACACGAGACAGGAAATTGCCTGCTACTGCCGTCTCAGCCATCGCGCTTCACTTACGTGGTTTACGCTAAGCTTCCTCCTTGGTTATAACAACGTGCTTGTCTACGATGGATCATGGACCGAATGGGGCAGCATTGTCGGATTTCCGGTTGAAGCCTAGACGCTCCGGCAGCACATACACGATTACACAGGTCTCGGGATATCGATATGGATAAACTTAACGCGGGCGATCAGTTTCCAACGACGACGCTGAACCTCACCGACGGCGGGCAGATAACCATTCCCGTAGATATAGAAACGCCCTACCTCGTTCTGCTGTTCTATCGCGGCCACTGGTGACCCTACTATCGCCGGCAGTTGGCCGGCTTCGAAGCTATCAGCGCGGACCTCGAGAAACTGAACGTGGCCGTAATCGGTGCTTCGGTCGACTCACAGGAAGAGGCCGCGAAAGTATAGGCGGACCTCAGCTTTCCTATCGCCCACAGCGTTACACGGGAGCAAGCCGACATGATCGGCGCATGGTGGAATGACGAGCGCGGGATTATTCAGCCTTCGGAATTCATGCTCGGCGGCAACGGTCGTGTCATTTCCTCGACGTACAGCTCAACACCAATCGGACGAATCGAGCCGAGCGACACGATAAAGCGCGTGAACTTTCTGGAGAAATAACACCAAGCAACGTAGTAACTGGTTACGCGTCCGGTAGCGCGCACTGAAACGGCTTGATTTCTTCTCCCGGATTCCAGATCCAGTGCCCCGTCAGGGTTGCAGGCTCGACAAAAGTCGAGGCGTCCGTAACGGTAACTCGATAGTCGAGTCGGTCCTGCGTATCGCTTAAGACGAACCGTTCAACTAGCCGAACCGCCGGGCCTTGCGGTGTTCCCAGATCGTCGAAGAACGGCTCATCGATATTCGTTGTCGTTACGACTAGCGTGTTTCCTTCCCACTGCCCCGTTGAGTAACCGACGCCGGATGCCTCCTGAGCGTCTGGGGCCGCATCCGACATATGAATAGTGCGAAGTCCGTCCCATTCCTCGAGTCTCAAAAGAATCCGGTCACCCTCGTCGACGAACTCTATTGGGTAGGGGTTGTTCATCATCCCCGGCATCCCGGGTGGGATACATTGCAGGGCGGGATCGTCCGCCAGCGGGTCCCATCCCTCACGCGCTGCCACAGCTTCGGGCGTGTAGGACACGTCCAGCTGTAGCGATCTTCCGACACGACTCCAGATTCGAAAGATCCCATCGGCCGCACGCTCACCAGCATCGGCAGCGGCCTCGGAGATCGGCGCCTGTTCGATCGTCCTGCCAAGTTGAACCGCGCGCTGCGGCCATAGCGGTACTTCTCGACCGCTCGCCAGCGTCATCGTATAGGCAGCCATCGTCGTCATCCCCCGACGGGAAGGCGCTCCATACAAACTGATCGTATCGCCGATAGAGATAATGTCCCTGCCGATGCCTACTCGCTCGAGGCTATTCGTCGAACCCGACTCGGCCCGCCACTCCTCAACACTGCCGTCCGCCAGCGTTCGCTCAATGGTCACGACGATATGTGGATTCTGCCAGAATACATTCGTAACCTCTCCCTCAATCGCGGTCAGATTGTTGGTGTCATAAGCAACCGTGACGGCATGATGAGCCCCGGCGTCGAACGAGACGAGCAGCAATAAATTGATAGCAACGAATTTCATAGCGGGCATCCTGAACTGAGTTCGTGAATATTGATCATCGGACGCGAATGGCTGCGCTATTCCGAGGGGCGCTCCCAAACCTCGCACTCGTAGGGCTCTAGCTCCAAGCCCGGCACCCACATCTAATGCGCGGTGCGCACGGATGGCCCTGTCAGATAAGCAGGGTCGAATGAAGTCAGCTCGTAATCAAGCCGCTCACCGTTTGCGCCGGGCGTGAAGCGTTCGAGCAATCTCATATTCGGGCTCTGCGGCGTACCCATCTCGTCCGACAAATGCCAGTTCAGCTGAGTCGTCGTTACGACAAGCGTATCGCCGTCCCATTCGCCTACCGAGTAACCGAGCGAGCTTGGTGACACCGTCGTAGCATCAACGTCTGTCGACATATGAATCGTTCGCCGAATATCATGCTCGTGGCTGCGGAACGAGATCGTAGCCCCCTCGTCGACGAATTCGATGACACAGGGATGAAACATCGCCCGCGGCATTCCATCCTGAATGCAACTTAGAAAAGGTTCGTCCGTAGCGATGTCGAAATTCTCCCGTGCGGTTCGGGCAGCGTCGGTTAGGACGCTGGCGTCATTATCCGGTGTTCCACCACCGCCGAACTCACGCACACCCCATGCCCAGACGCGAAAAATTCCGTCGGCTTCGCGAATGGCCGCTTCCCTGTCGGCGGCGGCAATCTCCTGCCGATCGACTTCCACACGCTGGTCAGAAAATCTCAGATCTCCCTGCCTGGCGCTGCCGGTGAATTCTAGTCCGCTGGGTAAAAGCATACTAGTTAAAGCCATCTCGTTGGCGCGCCGCTTGGAAACGTAGCCTGCGACTTTTACATGATCGCCAACTGAAACGATGTCGGCTGTCCAGCCGAGCCGGAATAACCAGGTCACCGGCCCCGATTCAATTCCCCAGACCTCGGAATCGCTGCCGTCGATCTGCACTCTGAAACGGACGTGGGGATTGCGCCAGAAGAGCTCGGTGACCTCTCCCTCGAGTTCTACGATGTTGTCCAGATCGTAGAGAACGTTATTCGGCGGGCCGTGATGCGCGAATGAAGATAGGGCCATGAACACTGCCAGCGTGCCGATCCAGTATCTAGCTGCTCGTGCTTTTATCATTGGCTACTCTCACTGGTTTCCGCCTAAGCACACTCTTCGGTATCGATCTCTGCTTGAGTTGCGGACTTGTAGCGAGGACCACTGATGGTCTCCCGACTGATCAGATTTTCCAGCCTTCCGACCAGATCATCACTCAGCGAAATATTCATCGCGGCGAAGTTTTCTTCGAGATGATCGCAACTCGTCGTTCCGGGAAGCACATGGAGATTCGTCGACTTTCCTAGTAACCAGGCGAGCGCCAGCTGTGCTGGGGTACAGCCGGCATCGTTCGCGAGCTCACGAAGAGCGGGCAGCAAGGACTGATTTCGCTCTAGCTGCGGACTCTGGAATCGCGGCATCGCTCGGCGAATATCCTTCTCTGCAAATTCCAGAGGAGCGAGCTCCATGTCCGCGAAAAAACCGCGCGCGAGCGGCGAGAATGCTACGTACGCGACATCGAGATCGGCGCAGCAATCCAGAACGGCGATCTCAGCATTCCGCGTCCAGAGGGAATATTCGGACTGCACGGCTGCAATCGGATGCACGGCATGTGCACGTCTCAACGTGTCCGCCGACACTTCCGAGAGACCGATAGCAAGAATCTTGCCTTCCGCGACCAGGTCCTTAAGCGCTCCGACGCTATCCTCCACCGGAATCTGCTTGTCCCAACGATGCAGATAGTAGAGATCGAGTACTTCAGTCCTGAGCTTACGCAGTGATTCCTCGCAGGTGGCCTTCAACGTCTCCGGCCGGCCGTCGATCGTTCGCTGACCATTCAGGACCGTCACGCCACATTTGCTCGCGAGAAAAATCTCACTTCGAATTGACGCCAGAACCCGACCCAACAGCTCCTCATTACTTCCTGCGCCGTACAACGGTGCGGTATCGAAGTGTGTTATGCCGAGATCGTGTGCGGCCCGGATGACCCGCGCCGAATGGTCCGGGCACGGCGGCACGCCGTAGCCGTGCGACAGATTCATACAGCCGAATCCTATCGCCGGAACCATACGATCTGTGAGTTGGCGTTGAATGATCGCGGAACTCATATCTGGCTAATTCCTATACTCACGCACAAGAGCATCGGGGAGTGTATCCGAGTGTTGCTGATAATCCGATGCCGGCTGCAGACTCGACAAGAGCGCGCGGCGGCGCCGGTTATCGATTGATACGGCGCAGTATCTTAATGAAACGCTACGGGTCCAGCGATGCGAGGTAGGCCGCCAACGCGATCATGTCGTCGAGGGAAAGATTCGCGACGGTCGGGGTCATCAGCACAGCCGATGGTCCGGCGCGCACGCCGGCCTGGAAGTCGTAGAGCTGCCGAATCGTGTAGAGCGGTGAGATACCTGCAATTCGCGGAATATCTCCGAGACCGTTCAGGTCCTGACCGTGACAAATCGTGCAGGGAACGGTCATACCGTTATCACCCGTCGTGGCCAATTCCTCACCACGAGCGATACTGCCAACCGGCGCATAGGCGGTGAAACCTGAATAGGGATGCCCGGCCGTTACGAGCTCGGGGTCTACAGGAAGCTCGATAATTCGCTGCCCGAGCGGCTCGGTCCCGCCTTCAGGATGAACGAAGATCATACGACCCTCGCCCATATAGGTACGCGGGACAATCTCTGCCTCCACCACATCGACCCAGTCCGCAGGTTCCCTGGCGGCATAATATTCAGCAGCCGCGAGGTTATCCTCTTCAGAGATCGCTTCAGCGAACTCGTTCATCCAGTTACTGTCCACGCGCGCACCGCTCGCGAAATCTTCCATTTGCTGCAGCATGTAGCCGACCGTCAGGCCTTCAAGATGCGAGGATTCCGGGTGCCCTGAGCCCGAGGTCAGGTGACAGGCCGCGCAGGCGCGGACATGATCTCCGGCACCATTCAGGACAACATCGGGAATCGGCTCAAAATCCTCGGGAAACCAAACCGGCGGCGTCCAGTGATTGTCGATCTCTGTCTGAGTGTAGTAGCGATCACTGCCAGGAACCGTCCGCGGGGCGTCCATATCCACCGGCGGTGGTGTGACCGAGAGGTCGCGTACGGGGTAGGCCCATTCGGGCGCCTGCGCGAACGCAGCAAGTGAAAAAGCAAGATTCGCTATTGCGGCGGAGACAAGAAACTTCATAGCTATACCATCGAGTAGTTTCGCAATCCTACACGCGGCTGCTCGAAAAAACATGAGGATTTCTTAATGGCGCACGGCAGATCGTAAACCACTGATCGTGATAAGCCGGTTATCTACGATTCCGATTGGAACCGGAGTCTGCCGACAATTCAGTACCGGGTGTGCTGCCACCCGCGCAGGAACAGCGCGAAGCTATTCGGACTCGAGGTCCTGAAGCATCTTCAGCAGATCGTCCGGCGGCAGGTACCCGCCCAACTGTACGCCGGCCGCGGAAAAGACCGTTGGCGTACCGCGAACCCCCACGAGTTGACCGAGGTCGTAGTGGTTGGCGACGGGAGATGTGTCGCAGGTCCCTTCAGGTACCTGTCCACCGAGCTTCGCCAGCGTCAGAGCGCCGTTACGCTCGTTAGAACCGGAGCACCAGACCTTGTCGGCTTTGAACCAGGATTCGGTATCCGGGCCGGTGCGCGGATAGAAGAGATACTGGACCGCGATCCCCATCTCGTTAACTTTCGCGATCTCGCTATGAAACTGCCGGCAGTAGCCGCAGTCGATATCCGTGAAGATTGTAATGGTGTGCTCTACGTCGTCGGCCGGCGGACTGAACACGATCATGTCCTCTCTATCGACGCCTGCCAGCAGGCTGACACGTTCACGCGCACGCCTCGTCTCGGTGACATTTTCATTGGTCGTCAGATCGTAGAGATCGCCCTGAAGGAGATAGCGGCCATTGGTCGTCACATACGCGACGTTCGACCCAACGGCAACTTCATACATCCCCTCAACCGGAGAATCGTCGACCTCGGAGGCCTCTACGCCAACAAGCGTTTCGGCGAGTTCTTCCTTCGTGAGCTCAGCATCTTCCTGCGCCACGGAAACGGCGAGGGTCAGGCTCAACGGGACTATCGACCAACGAATGTTCACAAGGATCTCCCCATGAAAAAAACAGGTGCTCTACAACCCTAAAACCTGAATCGGGTCGCGTAGTTCATGGCACAGGCAGCGATTCTAGCAGAAACGCTCCCTGCTTAGGGAGTGATCAGCCCCTTGGATGGTGCTGCGAATGAAGGTCCTTCAGACGTTCTCGAGCGACGTGCGTATAGATTTGTGTTGTCGATACGTCACTGTGACCCAGGAGCATCTGCACTACGCGGAGATCTGCTCCATTGTTCAGCAGATGCGTAGCGAAAGCGTGGCGAACGGTATGCGGAGAAAGTTTTTTCTTCACTCCCGCCTTCTTCGCGTAACGCTTAATGATGTGCCAGAAAGCCTGGCGTGTCATGCAGTCACCACGCCGTGTCGGGAACAGATAATCCGTCTGGCGCTCCAACAGAATCTCGATTCGCGCTCCGTCGATAAAATCTCGAAGCCAGTCCTGCGCCTCGTCACCGAGCGGAATCAGGCGCTCATGGTCGCCCTTGCCGACGATTCGAATAACACCCTGGTTCAGATTGATCTGGCTCATCTTCAGGTTGATGAGTTCGGAAACGCGCACACCGGTGGCGTAAAGCAATTCGAGCATCGCTCTGTCGCGGTTGCCGAGTGGCTCCGATACATTCGGTGCAGCAAGCAGCGCATCAACTTCATCCTCGCTCAACGATTGAGGCAGAGAACGCCCTATCTTGGGCATCGCGATATCGGCGGTCGGATCCTCCGATATAACGCCCTCTCTCAGGAGATAACGATAGAAGCGACGGAAGCTCGAAAGTTGTCGCGCGGTCGACCGGGGCTTGGCCCCTCCCTCGACACGCCATGAAATATAGTCGAGTAGATCTGCCTTGCCGGCATCAACGATCTGAACGTTGCGTCCCTTGAGGCGCTGGTTCAGAGCCAGAAGATCGGCGCGATAGGCGTCAAGGGTATTCTCGGAGAGACCCCGTTCCATCCATATGGCATCTAGAAAGCGATCCATGATGACTTTCGAATCCTGCGGGCCGTTACGTCCGACGTCTAAGGATGAGCTTGAGTGTAAAAAGTTATGGGCCATTCTATGTCCTTCTCTCACTCCGGTGGACCGGTTGCAGCCCTCCGCAACAATCTGCGCGGCAAGTTCTGCTACATGCACATCCCTGTGCGTACCAAGACACCAGAGAAAACTATATAATTCAGCGCATTACGGCGCCGGGCTTCGACTTTCCAAGTCTAATACCACTTGCAGGCGAGTATGCGCGAGCCTCAGGATGGTGAGAGTGACCAGCATCACAAATCCATGAAATCGTTAATATAAAAAGACACTTGTCACAGAAAAGCGCTGTTCCGAGTGTGACATATCCCATTCCGATCGACGGAGCTTTGACATAACTGTGGGTGCTGCCGCGACCATCGGCCGTTTGCGCCACGTCACCTACGGTATTTACGCCTGGATCGCGCTGCTGCTCGCCTTCATTCCGGCACTGCTACTGCTGGTCGTGACGCCCGGACGCCCGACCCGCCGCCGCGTGACCCGCTGGTTCTCTCGACTGTTCTTCTTTTTGATCGGCAGCCCGGTTCGGTCAATGGGCAGCGAACTTCCCGACGGTGCCTGTGTCGTCGTCGCGAACCACGCAAGCTATCTGGATGGAATCATTCTGACCGCCGCACTCCCCGCCCGTTTTACTTTCGTAATCAAGGAGGAAATGGCCCGATTCCCATTCGCCGGCTACCTGCTGCGACGAATCGGCTCCGAGTTCGTCAATCGCCAGAACAGCGGCCAGCGGCAACAGGCAACTCGAAGGCTTTTCAAGGCAGCCAGAGAGGGGGACGCACTGGCATTTTTCCCTGAAGGGACGTTCGACGACAAGCCCGGTCTGCGACGTTTTCAACCCGGAGCATTCGGTGCAGCCTGGCGGGCGAAGATTCCCGTGGTGCCGGTTGTTATCTATGGCGCGCGCGCGAAGTTGCCGGCTCACGAATGGTTACCGGCGCCCGGACCGCTTGGGATCTCGATCGGTGAGCCGATTCATCCCGACGCATTCGATTCGGCTCGCAGTGTGATGCTGGCCTCGCGAGCATCGCTGCTTGCCATCCTGGATGAACCGGACCTCGCGGCTCGCGACATCAGCGCAGACTCGCAGCAGCCTGCTGACGATCTCTGACGTAGTCGCTCCAGGCCGCGGCGCTGGTCGCCGCTGTGGATTCCTGGCTACTCACTTCCTGGAGAGTCGCAAGCGCCTCGTCGTAGCGACCGAGCTCTGCCTGCGCCACGCCCTTCAGTAGCAGCGTTTCGCCGCTGTCTTCCAATCCGCCTGCGGCGAGAGCGGCCTCTGCCGCTCCTATGGCTTCGTTCCAGCGCGCCTGCTCACTGAGCAGCCGCGCCTTGCGCACAAGGCACGAAGAATCCCCGACAGCGGCGCGAGCCTGTCAATTACCGCTAGCGCACTATCGAACTCGTGCGCCAGCGTCCAGGCGGAGAGAAGCAGATCCAGCGTTTCCTGTGACTCCGCTATTCGACCGGCTCTGCGGCAATCGAGATATTGCCGATTCCACCGGCCTGGACCTGATCCAGATGATGACATAGCCGACGATACCACCCTGCTGAATGCGTTCGAACAGGCTCGGAGACTGTATCAGCAGGCCGAGAATGTCGCCGCGGCTGGGATCCAGCGCCATCGGCACCACGCCGCTCGTTGCAGCGGAGAGACCCTCGGCCAGCGCCAGATAGCGGCCGGCCGGTTGCCTGGCAAGCACCTGCAGTGTTGCATTCTGAGCTGGGAGCTGGCTGACTCGCTGTCGATACGAGCCTGCGCTGCGACGGTCTCTTCCAATAGCCCCTGCGGCCACTCCTGAGAGAAGCTGACGGATGCGGTCGCGAGAACCACGATCGCGCCCGGCAAATAACGCCGCCGAACGCGCAGCAAGCGACTGGCCCAGCTCGGTATCTCTTGAGAACGTTGGCTGATGTCCCCGGCTCCCATCGACGGTGGCAGAGTCCCCTATTTTAGAGACAAAGACCGCTTGAGTCCTACATACCGGAGTAATTAGGTCCGCCACCGCCCTCGGGAGGAACCCAGCAGATGTTTTGCAGCGGATCGTTGATATCGCAGGTCTTACAGTGCAGACAGTTCTGCGCGTTGATCTGCATTCGGGGCTTCGCGTTGTCCTCGGCAATTATTTCGTACACGCCGGCCGGGCAGTAACGCTGAGCGGGCTCTGCATATCGCGGCAGATTGTGCTCGATCGGCAGAGATTCATCCTGCAGCTGCAGATGGCATGGTTGGTCTTCGCCGTGATTCGTATTGGACGAATAAACGGACGAAAGCAAATCGAAAGAGATCACACCGTCGGGCGCCGGGTACGCAATCTCCACAGTGTCTGCTGCAGTTTCAAGGCTCTCATGATCAGGCTGTCGGTTGTGCAGCGTGTACGGCGCATGGCCGAATAAGAGCCGATGTTCGGCGAATGCGAGTCCAGCACCGACGACTGTACCGAACCGCGCCAGGGCGGGACTGAAGTTGCGCGCGCAGCTCAGTTCACCGATGACCCAGGAATCCTGGACTGCAGCGGGGTAAAGATCCTCCGCGCTACCCGCACCCTGTTGTTCGGCAACGATCGCCTCCGCCGCCAGCATGCCGGTCTTGATCGCAGTATGGATACCCTTGATCTTCAGACCGTTCAGAAAACCGGCTTCGCAGCCGATCATTACGCCACCGGGAAAACTTAGAGTGGGCAGCGATTGAAGCCCACCTTTATTAACGGCCTTCGCGCCATACGAGATTCGCGATCCGCCCTGCAGTACAGAGCGGATTTTTGGATGTTGCTTCCAGCGTTGAAACTCTTCGAAGGGATTCAGGTGCGGGTTGCGGTAATTGAGAGCGATAACGAACCCTGCATATACCTGATTATCTTCCGCGTGATAGAGGAAGCCGCCACCCTCAGTATGGTTATCGAGCGGCCAGCCGAGCGTGTGAACGACGCTACCGGGGACGTGATTGTCAGGCGAAACGCTCCAGATTTCCTTCAGGCCGATCCCATAGTGCTGCGGATCGCTGTCGGCCCGCAGCGAGAACCTGGACTCGAGTTCCTTGCCAAGGCTACCTCGACACCCTTCCGCAAAAATTACATGCCGTCCGCGTAGTTCAATGCCACGTTCGAAGCCGGGCTTCTCCGAGCCGTCTGCTGCTATACCCATGTCGCGCGTCGCGACGCCGGCAACGCGACCATCGGTGTCGTAGAGTATTTCTGACGCTGGAAATCCTGGGAAAACGTTGCACCCCAGCGATTCCGCCTGCTCGGCAAGCCATTGGCACAATCGTCCGGCGCTGAGAATCGTGTTGCCGTGATTGTGCATCGGCCCGGGCACGAAGAGACCCGGCACCTTGACTCCCGACTTGTCGCTAAACAGCCAGTGAAACGTATCGGTGCCGACAGGTACGCCGACGGGCGCGCCCTGGTTTCGCCAATCAGGAAACAGCTCATCGAGAGCGCGGGGTTCCATAATTGCGCCGGACAGAATATGCGCCCCAACTTCCGAGCCTTTCTCCACAACACAGACGTTCGGCTCGACGCCATTGGCGACAGCGAGCTGGCCGAGACGACACGCAGCAGCAAGCCCCGCCGGTCCCGCACCGACGATGACGACATCGAATTCCATGGTCTCTCTATCCATGCACTCCCTCTCTCGGCGTCGAAAGGTATACAAGGACGCAGAAGACTGTAGTAGGAAGGAGTGTCATTGTAACATCGTGCACCTGTCGACGACTGACGAGCGCCCGGAGGCGCCTGTATGACCGAGCCAATGTGGCGGCCTTCGCCGCAGAGAATCGCCGCGAGCAATATGCAGGAGTTTCTGGAGCGGCACCGCGGCGAACTCGACAGCGCAGACTACACCGGACTCTATCGCTGGAGTATCGAGAAGCCGGATGAGTTCTGGTCCGCAGCCTGGCGGTACCTCGGAATCAGATCCACAACGGATTTCTCCAGCGTACTCGACGATCCTCAACGCATGCCGGGCGCCGAGTGGTTCAACGGCGCCAGGTTGAACTATGCTGACAACCTGCTTCGCCCCGAATACGAAGGCACTGCGATCATCGCGTACGCCGAGAACGGGCGCCGGGTCGAACTTGGCTGGGATGAACTGCGGCAACAGGTCGCCAGTGTCTCCGCGGCACTGCGATCGTTCGGGGTAAAGAAGAACGATCGCGTGGCGGGGCTACTCCCGAACTGTCCCGAAGCGATCGTCGCAATGCTCGCGACTGCGAGCATCGGTGCAATCTGGTCGTCGTGTTCACCTGACTTCGGTGCTGCGGGGGTCCTCGATCGCTTCGGTCAGATCGAGCCGAAGGTGCTGTTCGCAGCCGACGGGTACAGCTACAACGGCAAACCGATCGACTCCCGACCGCTGGTAGGCAGGATTTCCCGCGAGCTGCCGAATTTGAGCGCGTTGATTGTCGTTCCCTATATGGAGGACGAACCGGACTTCAGTGAATTTCCCGACGCAACATTGTTTGGAGAGCTCTCCACGGACAATGCGCCGCTCGTATTCGAACCGCTGCCGTTTTCTCACCCTCTGTTCATCATGTATTCCTCGGGCACGACGGGCAACCCGAAGTGCATCGTTCACAGCGCCGGCGCATCGCTGATTCAGCACCAGAAGGAGCATGTTCTTCATACAGACGTGAAGCCTGGCGACGTCGTGTTCTATTTCACGACCTGCGGCTGGATGATGTGGAACTGGCTCGTCTCCGGGCTCGCGAGCGGTGCGACGTTGTTGCTCTTCGATGGCTCACCATTCCATCCCGGTCCTGAAGTGCTCTGGCAGATCGCTGAGCGTGAGAAAGTCACAGTATTCGGCACAAGCGCAAAATACCTGAGCGCGCTCGAAAAGGCCGGCTACCGCCCACGAGAACGGGTCAATCTCGACCATCTAAAGAGCGTTCTGTCCACGGGCTCGCCACTGGCTCCGACGAGTTTCGACTTCGTCTACGAGGACATTAAGCAAGACCTCCAGCTCTCGTCGGTGGCGGGTGGCACGGATATCATTGCCTGTTTCGGCGCCGGAAATCCGCTCCTCCCGGTCTACCGGGGCGAGCTGCAGTGTCGAGCCCTGGGGATGAAGGCTGAAATCTATAATAGTGACGGTTACCCGGTCCGCCGCGAGAAAGGCGAGCTGGTCTGTACGGCGGCCTTTCCATCGATGCCGCTAGCGTTCTGGAACGACGAGGACGGCAGTAAGTACCACGCGGCCTATTTCTCACGCTTCCCCGGAGTCTGGTCTCAGGGCGACTACGCGGAACTCACAGAAAATGACGGCATCATTATCTATGGACGTTCGGATGCGGTACTGAATCCCGGCGGCGTACGTATTGGTACGGCGGAAATTTACCGTGTCGTCGAACAGTTCGACGAGATCGCCGAGAGCATCGTGGTCGGTCAGGATTGGGAGGACGACGTCCGCATAGTGCTTTTTGTCCGCCTGCAGCCCGGACACATTTTCGACGAGAATCTTCGAAATCGACTACGCGATAGTGTACGCGCCAATGCGAGCCCGAAGCACGTACCGGCGAAGATACTTGAAGTCGCTGATATACCACGAACGATCAACGGCAAGATCGTCGAACTCGCTGTTCGCGACGTTCTCCACGGCCGTGAAGTCAGCAATACCGACGCGCTGGCGAATCCGACCGCACTGAACTACTTCCGTGATCGACAGGAACTCGCCGAATCATGACGCCACTCGAGACATATCGAAAGCGTGTGGCCGATGGAGAATTGGCCGACGATCCGGCGCAGGCATCCGCTGCTCAGGCCCTCCAGAGATGCTATGAGGGTCTGCTCCTCGCAGGACCGCTGCCCCGCGGCTGGCGGCGGCGTCTGGAACGCATGACCCGTAACCGGCCACCACGACCGAAAGGCGTCTATCTCTGGGGTGGCGTCGGCCGCGGCAAGACGCTACTGATGGATATTTTTTTTAACAGCCTGCCCTTCGAGGATAAGCGACGGCAGCACTTTCATCGATTCATGAGTTCAATTCACGAAGATTTGAAACTCTTTCGCCAGCGCAAGAATCCGCTGCAGCTTACGGCAGACCACCTTGCTGATCGTACGCGCGTCATATGCTTTGACGAGTTCGCCGTCATGGATATTGCTGACGCGATGATCCTCGGCAATCTCTTTGAGGCGCTGTTCGAACGTGGCGTGACGCTGGTCGCGACATCGAATAGCAAACCCGACGATCTCTATCACAGCGGCTTACAGCGGCAACGGTTCCTGGGAGCGATAGATCTCATCCAGGCAAATACCGAAACAGTTCACGTCGACGGCGAGCTGGACTATCGGCTTAGAGTCCTGGAAAGGGCTGGCGTATATCAGCAACCGATCGGTCAGGAGGCAGAACGAGAGCTCGCGACCTACTTTTCGGATATCGCAGCTGACCAGGGCAGAAGCGACGTCCACATCTCGGTGCTGGGAAGATCTATTCGCTGTCGAAAAGAAGCGGACGGTGTCGTGTGGTTCGATTTCCCGCAGATCTGCGACGGACCGCGAAGCCAGGAGGACTACATCGAGATTTCCCGCTGCTACCAGACCGTCATCGTCTCGAACGTTCCGCAGTTTACCCGGACGCTCGAGAATCAGGCGCGCCGCTTTATCGCCCTGGTAGACGAATTCTATGACCGACGCGTCAAGCTCATTCTGTCGGCTGCGACGCCGATCGCGTCGCTGTATGCCGGCGAGCGCCTCGCGCTCGAGTTCGAGAGGACTCGCAGCCGTCTGGAGGAGATGCAAAGTCACGACTACCTGGCGGCGCCGCACCTACCGTAGCGGCGATGACCGGCCAAGTCACGACCATTAGTGGTATTACACAAGCGAGCACCAGAGAATTAGCGCAGACTAGGACCTGCCCAGGACAGTAACGAGCCGGAATGAGTAGCAGACCGTCAAGCCAGGCCGGGGATCTTATCGACAGGATCGTCCAGCGCTCGCGGGGACAGAAGTTGAAGACGCCGCTTTCGGCGACCCGAGCTGGGCTGCTTCGCGCCTATTTTGCATCGGTCCCGGAGACCGACCTTCGCTACCGGGATCCGAGAGAACTCGCGGCAGCAGCGCTGAGCCATATCACGTTCGGCGCGAATCGAGCTTCGGCCACCGCCAAGGTACGCGTCTTCAATCCAACGGTCGGTCGCGATGGCTGGGAGTCGGATGCGACCATCGTCCAGCTCGTGAATGACGACATGCCGTTTCTTGTCGACTCGGTAACGATGACACTGAACCGGCTCGGTCACGGCGTAGAACTGCTCATCCACCCGATTCTGGGCGCTGAGCGCACGCTGAGGGGCCGCCTCAGGGATCTCAAGCAATCGCGCGAGAATGGCGATCAGTTAGCAGAGTCATTCATATATATCGAGATATCCAAAGATACCGACGAAGACGTCCTGGAAACCCTGAAAGCCGCCCTTGAAGACACGCTGAGCGACGTACGCGCTGCCGTCGAGGACTGGCCCGCGATGCTGGCTGAACTTGCGACGGCCGAAGAACAACTCCGGGCGACAGCGGTGAACCGAGCGGATGTGTTGAATGAATCCTGCGAGCTGCTCAGTTGGCTCGGCGAAGACCACTTTACGCTGCTCGGTTATCGGGAATACCGGCTCAGACGTGGCAAAAACGGCGACCGACTGCATCCGGTCGATGGGACGGGGCTCGGTATCAGCCGGGACGGTCCCGGTGTCGATAATCCGACGATTGCCCTGAACCCGACCGCGAGTAAGGTTGGGCGAACATCCACGCCGCTGGTCATTACCAAGACCGACGCAAGTTCCACTATTCATCGTAGCGGCCACCTGGATCTGATCGGCGTAAAAATTTTCGGCTCTGATGGCAAGCCCAAAGCCGTCAGGCGATTTATCGGCCTGTTTACATCCGCGGCGTACAACGAGCGACCGTGCGACATTCCACTGGTGCGGCTGAAAATTCGGCGCGTGATGGCAAAGTCTGCGCTCGATCCGATGAGCCATAGCGGAAAGGCGCTCCAGCATATACTCAATACTTTCCCGCGGGATGATCTCTTTCAGGCATCGTCCGTCGAACTCGCGCGGATCAGCACGGGGATACTTCGGCTCGAAGAACGCCACCGGGTAAAACTGTTTTGCCGCCGCGACGCGTTCAGTCGTTTTTACTCCTGCTTCGTCTATCTTCCGCGGGACCAGTACAACCCGAGAACACGACAAAGAATCGAACAGACAATGCTGAAGGCTTTCAGCGGCACGTCGATAGAAAGCAAGCTAACTATGTCCGAGTCCGCGCTCGCAAGACTCGAAGCGACGATTCGAATTCCGTCCGACGTCAAGTCCGCACCAAACATTGGGAAGCTCGAGGATGAGCTGGAGGCGATCGCCGAGACCTGGCGAGATCGCTATCGTCACGCCCTCGTCGAAAGACTCGGCACAAACGAAGGATTGAGACTATTTCACCGCTTCGGAGAGAACTTCCCGGTCTCTTATCAGGAGGAGGTCGATCCGCGGAAGTCAGCGAACGAGATCGAGAAAATCGCAGCGGTAACAGACGGCGACAGCGATCTCGAAATGAGCCTGACGCCTGCGCCAAAGGACGCAGCGCACGCGTTCAACTTCACCACGATCCGACGTGACGAACCGATACAACTGTATGCCGCGCTGCCGATTCTCGAATCGATGGGGATGAATGTACTGAGCGAACGGGTATATCGCTTTCCGCTGGGCGAGATGAGTCTGGCGATTCAAGCCTTCGAACTGGAGCCAACCGAGGATATCGACCTGGACCCCGTCTCAGTCGAGGAACGATTCTCAGAGTGCTTTCGCCGGGTACTTGTCGGCGACGCAGAAAACGATTTCTTCAACAGCTTCGTCGTCACCGCCGGACTCTCGTGGCGCGAGGCTTCGCTGCTACGTGCCTTCTGTAAATACCTGCTGCAAACCCGGCTCTCGTTCAGCCAGTCCTACATGCGGGAAGTACTCAGTCGCCACCTGAACCTGACACGTTCCCTGGTCGAACTCTTTCATGCGCAATTCGATCCGGATCTGGACGATAAACGACGCCGAGCTCAGATGAGCAGCAGTGCAGGCGCTATCGCAGAGCAACTGGACGGCGTGTCCACGCTCGATGAAGACCGAATATTGCGTGCGTTCGCCAACGTGATCGAAGCGACGCTTCGGACCAACTACTACCAGCTTTCCGAGGAAAAAGAGAAGCCGTATATCTCCTGCAAACTCGATCCGGCGGGAATCACGGAACTCCCCGAGCCACGTCCCATGTACGAGATATTCGTCTACTCGCCGAAATTCGAAGGCGTTCACTTACGTTGCGGGGGAATCGCACGCGGCGGTCTACGCTGGTCCGATCGTCGTGAAGATTTTCGTACCGAAGTTCTGGGCCTCATGAAGGCACAACAGGTAAAAAATACTGTGATCGTGCCTACCGGCGCGAAAGGCGGCTTCGTCTGCAAACAGCTCCCGGGATCTGGTCAGGATGCGATTCGGACCGAAGCGGTCGCGTGTTACAAGAACTTCATCCGCGGCCTGCTCGACATTACGGACAACATCGTTGACGACGAGATAGTCCCGCCCGATCGAGTTGTCCGCCGCGACGACAATGACCCTTATCTGGTTGTTGCCGCCGACAAAGGCACAGCGTCGTTCTCCGACTACGCGAACGAAGTCTCGGCGGAATACAGTTTCTGGCTCGGAGATGCGTTCGCTTCGGGTGGTTCCGCCGGCTACGACCATAAGGGCATGGGAATTACAGCGCGCGGCGCCTGGGAATGCGTCAAGCGTCACTTCAGGGAACTTGGAATCGACACCCAGAAGCAGGAAATCACTGTTTCCGGGATCGGCGATATGAGTGGCGACGTATTCGGAAACGGCATGCTGATGTCGCGACATATCAGACTCGTTGCCGCATTCAATCACCGCCACATCTTCATCGATCCCGACCCGGATGCTCAGGTCAGCTTCAGCGAGCGACGTCGCCTGTTCCGCCGACCTCGCAGCGGCTGGGACGACTACGACATCGCGAAGCTCTCGGACGGTGGCGGAGTCTACTCTCGCGATAGCAAGAGCATCGAGCTCAGCAGTAAGGTCCAGAAATTGCTGAATCTCAACCGCTCGAGTGTCACGCCACCTGAGTTGGTGCGCGCGATACTGCGAATGAAGGTCGATCTGCTCTGGAGCGGAGGAATCGGCACTTACATTAAAGCCAGTCAGGAGTCGAACGCGGATGTCCGCGACCCGACAAATGACCTGGTTCGAATAGACGCGAACTCTCTCCGCTGCCGGGTCCTCGGCGAGGGCGGAAATCTCGCCATCACACAGGCGGGCCGAATTGAATTCGCGACCTGCGGCGGCCGACTGAATACGGACTTTATAGACAACTCCGGCGGTGTCGATACGTCTGACCGCGAAGTTAATCTTAAGATCCTGCTAAGCAAAGCAATTGCGGAAGGAAAGCTTGGGGTAGCGAAACGCGACGATCTTCTGGCGGGAATGACCGAAGAGATAGCGGCGCTTGTACTTCGCAATAACTACAGCCAGTCGCAAGCGTTGAGCATGATGAGCGCCACCAAGAGTTCGCGGCTCGGCGAGAGCGTTGCTCTGATTCGAAATCTCGAGACTCGTGGGCTTCTCGATCGAAAATTGGAGAACCTGCCAAGCGAAGACGAGCTCGACGAGAGGCGCAAGTCGGAAAGCGGTCTGACACGACCGGAGCTTGCGGTAATCATGAGCTACGCGAAAATAGACCTGTACAACAATCTGATCGACAGCGACGCGCCGGAGGACCCCTATTTATCTCGCGAACTTGTCAACTATTTCCCGGCTCGGCTACACGGAAAATTCAAGAAGGCGATTCTCAGTCACCGGCTTCACCGCGAGATTATCGCGATGCGAATCGCGGATAGCACGATCAATCGCATGGGCGCCGCCTTCGCTATCCGGGCTGAAAAAGATACCGGTGCAACATCCGCACAGATCGCAAGAGCCTACACGGCGGTGCGCGAAATCTTCGAGATTCGAGAGCTCTGGCAGGAGATCGAAGCCTGCGACAATCAGATTCCCTCGGAAGTGCAATACGATCTGCTGTTTCAGATCAGCCGCGCTATGCGCCACGCCGTATATTGGCTTCTGCGAAATCGAGCGAACCTCAAGTCTATCGAGGAGGCAGTTGCACGCTATCGCAACAGCGTGAGGCGAGTGCACCGGAAATTAGCGGAGCTCGAGAGCATCGGCGACAAGAGACGTCGAGAGATCGTGCAGCTTCAGACTCTGGGTGTTCCATCAAGAGTGGCTCGCCGGCTCACAGACCTTGCGCGCTGCACACAGACGTTCGACATTATTGAGATTGCCGCCGATAGAAAGACGTCAGTTTCGATCGTCACATCGCTCTATTTCGAACTGGGTCGAGGACTGCGCCTTGGATGGATCAGGGACAAGATTGAAGGTCTGGAGGTTGACGGTCGCTGGGCGGCGACAGCTCGCGCGACCCTAAGGGAACAACACGCGAAGCAGCAGGATGCATTGGTTCGTTCGATTCTCGCGCGTCGCGGAAGCGGCTCGCCCCAGGATGCACTTACCGCGTGGCTGACAGAAGCGAAGGACGATGTAAAACGCGCCAAACAAAATCTGCGCGACATGGAAACATCCGGCGAGATCGATTTCGCGACGCTGTCCGTCGCAATACGAGAGATTGAACGACTAACATAGCACCCTGGAACACGTTGGCGGACCTGGAGGCAATAGCTTCCAGATCCGCATCACGGTTGATCTCTAAGAAATTACCTCGAACAATACGGACTACTATGAGCAATACAAACAAACCCGGCACGCTTGTCCTGGTACGACACGGACAGAGCGAGTGGAACCTGAAGAATCTGTTTACGGGCTGGACCGACGTCGACCTTACCGAACAAGGTGTGGCAGAGGCACGAAGCGCCGGACAGATGCTGAAGGAAAAAGGCTATAGCTTCGACCTCGCTTTCACCTCGGTACAGACGCGCGCGATCAGGACACTTTGGCTCATTCTCGACGAGATGGATCTCATGTGGATCCCGGTCATTCGCGACTGGCGGCTGAACGAACGACACTATGGCGATCTTCAGGGTCTGGATAAGGCAGAGACGACGAAAAAACACGGTGCTGACCAGGTCAAAATCTGGCGACGAAGCTATGACACACCGCCACCACCTCTCAGCGACGACGACCCGCGTCATCCGCGACATGACCGTCGCTACGCGGACCTCAACCCGGCGGTACTCCCGGCAACCGAGTCCCTGAAGTTGACTCTCGACCGGGTTGAGCCTTACTGGAAAGAAGCAATCGCACCGATACTGCTGTCCGGCGAGAACGTGCTCGTCGCCGCACACGGAAACAGTCTCAGAGCGCTGGTCAAAATGCTCGAGGGAATCTCGGAGCAGGATATTACCGAGCTCAACATTCCGACAGGCGTCCCCCGCCTCTACGAGCTGGACGCCGACCTTCAGCCATTACGCGCTGAGTATCTGGGCGACGCCGAGGCAATAGCAGCCGCGGCCGCCGCCGTCGCCAACCAGGCGAAGGGATGACAATCGCACGTATAACCCCGCAGCGCGAGATCCCCTAGAACACAATGTCTGTCGTCAAGCTGCCGGTAATGAACCCGCTGAGCACGCGGCACTGGCGCCAGGACCTTCGCGGCGGATTCAGAGCCGCTGCCGTCGCGCTGCCGCTCGGTCTCGCCTTCGGCGTCGTCTCGGGCGCGGGACCGGTCGCCGGTCTCTACTGCGCGATATGCACCGGCTTCTTCGCGGCGCTGTTCGGCGGCACGCCGACGCAGATTGCCGGCCCGACCGGACCCATGGCAATCGTCATGGCGAGTGTCTTTCTACAGTTCGCCGACCAACCGGCAGCGGCCGTCGGTGTCGTCATGCTTGCCGGAATCGTGCAGATGCTGTTCGGCGCGATGCGGCTCGGTCGCTACATCAGTCTGATCCCCTACCCCGTCATTTCAGGGTTCGGCTCAGGCGTTGGCTGCATCATTATCATCATGCAGCTCAACCCGCTGCTCGGGCAACCGTCAGTTAGCGACACGGTAACCGCCGTGCAGGTGCTTCCCGGCAGCCTCGGCAACGCGAATCTCATCGCTGTCGTTGTTGCCGCGGCCTCCATGAGTGCTTGCTATCTGATACCGACACGAATTCGCGCTCTGCTACCGGCGGAACTCATCGTTCTTGTTCTTGGCAGTCTCGCCGTTGCGGTGGCAGGACTCGGAATTCCGATGCTCGATGCGCCTTCGTCGCTGCTACCAACGTTCGTTCTTCCATCACCTGCTGAACTGCCCTGGAGGGAGATGTGGGTGGCCGCCACCGTGCTCGCACTAATAAGCTCTCTGGACAGTTTGCTGACCTCGATGGCAGCCGACTCGGCGACCCAGGAATTTCATGACTCCGATCGCGAGTTACTCGGTCAGGGAATCGGCAACGTTATTGCCGGCATCTTCGGCGCTATACCCGGCGCCGGCGCGACCTCGCGCACAATGGCTAATATCAGCGCCGGCGGAGTATCACCGTTATCAGGGGTCGTGCACTCGCTTCTGCTGCTGGCGTTGTTACTCGGAGCGGGTGGTCTGATCCAGTACATCCCCGCCGCGTTGCTCTCCGGCATCCTGCTCTATATCGGAATTCGTATCATCGATTGGGGCTATATACAGCGGTTCCCGTATGCACCGCGCGGCGGCGTGCTCATCATGGTCATTGTCTGGCTGCTGGCTGTCTTTGTGAGTGTCGTAACGGCAGTCGCAGTCGGCGTCATCATGGCCAGCCTGGCTCTGGTGAAACGAATGGCCGATTTGCAACTCGAGTCTGTCGAGCTCAGCTCCGAAGGAGACTCGACCTTCCGACTCAGTGACGAGGAAAAACAGGAGTTCGAGCGCTGCGACGATCGAGTGCTATTGATACACCTCGGTGGACCAATGACGTTCGGAGCCGCGAACGGATTAACACGGCGCCTGGCGAATATCGCGGAGCATCGGATCGTGATACTCGATTTCGCCGATGTCCCGCATATCGATGACAGCGCCGCGATGGCATTCGAGAGCGTCATACGTCGCGCCAGGGAAAACGACCAGCTCGTTATCCTGGTTGGCCTGCGCCAACAGGTCGTACGCGCATTCATTCGCTTCGGCATGGTCTCTCTGATAAAAAGCTGCCTTCGATTTCGCCGACGCCTGAATGCACTACACTACAGCGCAACCGTAATTTCCGAAGCAGAGGCAGACGAAGCATGATCTACGACCTGGGTGAGGATCGCGTAGAAACCGACGGCGAGAACTATTTCGTAGCACCGAACGCAGCCGTAATCGGTCGCGTGAGTCTCGGTCGCGACGTAAGCGTCTGGTTTAACGTCGTTCTAAGAGGCGATAACGACAAGATCACGATCGGCGATCGTTGCAATATTCAGGACGGATCGATATTTCATATTGATGCCGGAGCACCGGTCAATCTGGGTGATGGCGTGTGCGTAGGGCACTCCGCTACCGTACACGGGTGCAGAGTCGGATCGGGTACGCTGATAGGAATGGGCGCAACGATATTGAGTCATGCCGTGATCGGCGAGGACTGCATCGTCGGTGCGCAGGCCCTGATCACCGAGCGAAAAGAGTTTCCCGATCGCTCTCTTATCCTCGGGTCACCGGCAAGGCGAATTCGCGAGGTTACTGACGAAGAACTCGAGCATATTCGCTGGATCGCAGATCACTATGTCGCGCGCGGCAAACGCTATCGCGAGGAACTAACACCCCGATGAGCTATCCAGGTCACAACTAGCTGGCGGATTTCGGATCCGCTTTCTGCGGCCAGATCCTGACAACGCCTTCCTGTGCCGCGGACGCGACCAGAACACCGTTCTCGTTGAAGAATTTTCCGAGCGAGAATCCGCGTGCGGATGCTGCGTTCGGGCTCTCCATTGAAAATAGAAGCCAGTCATCGACACGAAACGGACGATGGAACCACATCGCATGGTCCAGGCTCGCTACCTGTAGCGTACTGTTCTCGAAATCTATTTCATGCTGAAGCACCGACGTACGGAGCAGCTGGTAATCGGATATATAGGCGAGCAAACTGAGATGAAGATCAGGCTCCTCCGGCAGCGTATCGATCGATCGCATCCAGACTCTATGCGCCCGTTCGGACGGCTCTGGAGATGACAGACCTACGGGTTCCACCGGCCTGATCTCGAACGGTTGCCTGCGCGTCAGAAACAGGCGCATCTCTTTCGGAATCGTCTCCAGAATCTCGGCCGGCAGCTCATGATATGCCAGCAATTCACTCGGACCCGGCACATCGGGCATCGTGGCCTGATGCTCCAGCCCATCTTCGGGAATTTGAAAGGAAGCCGTCATATTGAAGATCGGCCGGCCATGCTGTATCGCGACGACACGACGATTGCTGAAGCTGCGTCCGTCGCGCGCGATCTCAACCTCATAGACGATCGGCTGGCTGGCGTCGCCGGGCCGAAGAAAGTAGGCGTGCAGGGAGTGTGCCTCGCGACCATCGACGGTGTAGCTTGCCGCTGCCAGCGCCTGACCGAGAACCTGGCCACCGAAGACGCTGGGACTACCGATATCGCGGCTTTGCCCACGGAATATGCGGTCCTCGATTCTCTCCAGCCCGAGTAGATTCAAGAGATCCTCGAGCAACCCTTCCACTCAATCAGTTCCTGTTCAGCCGCGCGATCAGACTAGAGGTATCCCAACGATCACCGCCCATACCGATCACGTCGGCATAGAACTGGTCGACCAGCGCGGCCACCGGCAATTCGGCGCCGTTTCGTCGTGCTTCCTCGAGGCAGATTCGCAGGTCCTTACGCATCCACTGCACTGCGAATCCGAAATCGAACTCCCCTTCCGACATCGTCTTCCAGCGATTATCCATCTGCCAGGACTGAGCAGCGCCTTTACTGATGACATCGACCACGGCTTCGGGTTCCAGGTCGGCGCGCATCGCAAAGTTCAGCGCCTCGGAGAATCCCTGAACGACGCCGGCAATAGCGATCTGATTCGCCATCTTCGTGAGCTGGCCGCTGCCTGCGGGACCTATCAGCCGAACCATCTTTGCGAACGAGTTAAATAACGGCTCCGCGCGCTCGTAGGCATCGGCCTCACCGCCGACCATGACGGTTAGCTGACCGTTCTCCGCACCGGCCTGACCACCCGAGACCGGCGCATCCAGACAATGGATACCACGCTCCTCGCCCGCCGATGCAACCTCGCGAGCGAGGCCGGCAGATGCCGTCGTGTGATCGATAAGTAATGCGCCCGGCTTCATCGCCTGCAGGATTCCATCGTTACCCAGGACGATCTCGCGCACATCAGGGTCGTCGCCGAGACACATCAATATGGCCTCGGCGTTCGCTACCGCTTCAACGGCCGTTGAAGCCACGGCACCTTCGTTCTCGTTACACCAGCGTTCAGCTTTGGCGGTCGTGCGATTGAATACCGTCACAGAAAAACCGGCGCGCCCGAGCCAGCCAGCCATCGGAAACCCCATAACGCCCAAGCCGAGAAAAGCTACGTTCTTGATCACGTGATTTATCGGCCGAATGGCCGTTCCTGTGGGTAGTGAAGTCGGCAGCTACCTTAGCACTGCAGCCATATTCTCAACAAACTGCCGGACAGCCGGATCCGAACCGTCGACACTGCACTTTGCCAGGGCCCAGAAGTAGCTCTGCAGCTGCAGCATCGAGGTCGTATCTTCCAGTTGTTTCTCACTGAAGCTGGGAACCTCTTCGCCGTAGTAAGCGCGAAGCAAATGACGACATTCATCCGAGTTGTATTCGTTCATGCTCGCCAGACTCGCGAGATCGAGAATCGGATCCGCTCGCACCGCATACTCGAAATCGATAAACCACAGCTCACCATCGTCGAGGATATTCGGAGCAACGAGATCCTGGTGGCATAGCGCCGCCGGGATACTCGCTTCGTCATAAGCATTCGCAAGATCAAGATACCGTCGTCGCCACTCGCGTTGCTCGGATGTCAGATCCTGACCTGCGGCCGCGGTCTGGCAATAGGATTCGGCAACCGATGCCGCTTGAAACTGCGGTAAGTCGTGAGCGATACCATGGAGTCGGCGCAGCCTCCGCGCAATTCGATTGATATTCTCCGGCTCGCGCGCGCTGTCGGCAGACCATACCGTAGCCGAACCCAGATAGGCCGTGACGAGAACGTCGCCTGTATTTGCGCCGACCACGGGCGGCGTTAATCCTACCGCAGCTATATCTCTCAGCAGCGCGCGCTCATCAGTTACCGGCAATCGAAAAAAGTCCTGTGAGTCGACCGGCAGGCGCGCAACCCACTCCCCGGCTGGGCTGGACAAGAGAAAGCTGCGCCTTAACAACCCTCCTCCGAGTGGTCGACTGGTAACTGAAGAAGCCGAAACGCCCAACGCCTCACAGGTCTCCGCGAGTAGCCGCTGCTCACGCGTCACGGCGCCGCCTCACTCTGGCGCCGCCAGTCCTGCAGCCACTGACGAAAACCGATGACTATCAGCACGAGATAGACGGCATAGAGTACTGCCGTCAGATAAAGATCACGTGAGGCATAGAGATAAACAGAGAGCGAATCGATCGCGAACCAGTAGATCCAGTTCTCCAGAATTTTGCGGGCCACCATATAGGTCGCAACAATAGCTGCAACGGTCGTGAACGAATCCAGATAAGGAAACGCCGCATCCGTCATGGAGAGCACGCTACCGAGAACGGCCGCGGTACCAAGCACGGCAGCGACGATGAGCAGATGTATTCGCGGTCGCCACATCGTAATGGGCAACCCATCCTGACCGGCGCCGCCGAACTTCCACTGATACCAGCCGTAAACGGCCATCGCAGCGTAGAAAATCTGCAGGGCGGATTCCATGTAGAGTCGCGCATCGAAGAATATGAACAAGTAGATGAGGACGCTCGCGAGCGCGGCCGCCCAGCACCAGATATTCTGGTAGATCACCAGCACCAGATACGCGACGGCCATCGCGACAGCGACGATCTCAGCGAGAGAAAGCGCTCTGGCAGCCGCAGCGAGATGTTCGAAGAATGTCAGAACAGGTCTCCGTCGGCCTCCAGATCGTCGCTATTCGAACAGATACTTCGCCATAATCCCCACGACACGTGGCTCGCCGTATTGAGAGTAGGTCTCGTTAATATAACCCTTGCGCGGATCGTTGCCGAAATACAATCCATGCACGGCGTAGTCCTCATCCGTCAGATTGCGGCCCCAGAGTTGAAGCTCTGTTCGACCGATTCTGTAATTCAGGCTGGCGTTCACGAGGTTGTAACTCCCGATTCCTCCGTCGTGATAATAACCATACCGGCTATCGTCGCGACCCTCGAACTCCAGGCGCGCGGCTAAGTTCTCGCTGAAATAGAATTTCCCGCCGACGTTGTATTGCCATTCAGGGGACTTTGCCTGGTCAATATCTCTTTTCACCACGAAGTCGCCCAGATCTACATCGAATGTCGTTAGTTCCTCGACGTTCGTTTGCAGATAACCGATCGAACCGAACAGCTCGAAGCGGCTCGAGAGCCTGTAGTTCATATCGACTTCGAATCCTTCGTTCGAACCGTCTGCGTTATCGAGAAATCCGGTCCAAATAAAAGGCACAAAGTCCAGCGTCCAGGATTCCAGCTGGGCATCATCGCGATCCATATAGAACAGCGCGGCGCGAAGATCGATCCGGCCATCAAGGTAGCTGCCTTTCAGACCAACTTCGTGGTTTAGCAGCGTCTCCGTCCTGACGCGAAGCCGGGGAAGCAGGAATGCCTGAAACTCCGGTGCGAGGAGCGGCAGATTCGAAATTGCGCTGGTATTAAAACCGCCGGCCTTATCGCCTCGCGAGAGCGTCGCGTACAACAACGTCTGGTCTGTTGCCTGATAGGTTAACGTCATCTCGCCGCTATGGAGCACGTCGTCGCTGGCCGAACGGGCATCGAAGCTGTCGCTATAACTGTCATCGAATTGCTCATAGCGTAACCCCGCCGTCAGGTCGAGGCGATCGGATAACGGCACCTCAATCTGCCCGTAAATCGCCTGCCGCTCGGTAGCGTAGGTACTGTTGAAATCGCCGTAGTAACTCCGGTAGAGATCCTCATCCCGCTCCTGGGCATAAAGCCCGACGACGTACTGCAGGCCGCTATTGTCTGTGCTACCGAGCAGTCGAAAGTCGACTGACAGCTCATCGCGATCGCGAAGATAGACATCGGTGTTCGAAAACGCATCCGCAGGCGCGCAGAGCGTCCCATCGCAGAGCCCGTCGAAACTCCAGTCTTCATCGAAGGCGTAGTCGATCTCGCTGTCGGACCAGGTTCCCACCAGCTCCAGCTCCAGCGTATCGCTGAGGCGCCAGTTCGCGCGACCCGACAGCGCCAGACTCTCCTGAAAATCACGGCCGGGCGAATCGGAAAGCGTGTTTCTGTTGTTGTCGAGGGAGTACGCGTCGTAGCCGTTCTGGCCGTCGTAATAGAAAGCGGTCAGGCTGTAGTCCGAGTCATCGCTGGGGTCGAAATCTAGCGTCGCTCGCAATGACGTCTCCTCGTAACCGTTAGTGTCGCTTCGTCCGAGGAAGGTATTGTCTATATAGCCATCGGCCTGATTCTGCTGAACAGCGATTCTGCCTTTAACCGTGTCGCCGAGCGGGCCGCTGACGACGCCACCGAGATTCCAGCTGCCGTAATTACCGGCACCGGCCTCGACGTAACCTTCGAACGTGTCCGTCGGCCGGTGGCTGCGAATATTCACCATCCCGGCGAGGGCGCTGCCACCGAAACGCGTACCCTGGGGGCCACGAAGAATCTCGACTTGCTCCGCATCGAATAACATTCCAGCGTTCGCGGTACCGCCGAAGTTGACATCGTCCAGTGTGATACCGACCGATGGATAGTGTTTCGGATCGACGAATTGCTCGAGATCACCGATGCCGCGGATCTGCACGAATCGTGCTCGCGATGATGCGCTTGAGTAGTTCACATTCGCAGCCGCGTTCAGAATGGACTCTAGATGCTGTGCCGCGCGGTCATCGATAACCTCCTCGCTGACGACTGATACGCTTCCAGCCGTCGTCATCAGATCGTTGTCGCGGAAACCAGCCGTCACGACGATCTCTTCGAGCACGTCCTCCTCAGCCTGCGACTGTGCAAACAGCAGATTCGGGAGAAATGGTATTGCCAACAGACCTAAAGCCAGGCTCAGGCCGGGTCGGCCAGCGTGATAATCAGTATTGCGGTCGCTCATCGCGAATCTCCTACGGGAACGAGATCCAGCAACGGCAGGGAGAGGGAAATTCCAGTTCGGGTTCCTGTCCCTTCGCCGGTACTAACCGGATCAGGTTCAAAGGGTTGATTGGCTCATGCCAACCTCTCAGGCCGTTTCCGACCACCCCTCGGTTTATCGAGCCACCATACTAGCGTAAGCCTGCCGCGAAATGAATATCATTCCTTCAGCCGCGGCATGAGCTCCGCGAGGTTGCAGGGCCTGGTCCGATGATCGAGCTGAGCCGCGATAATCTTGTCCCAACCGGTAGCGCAGGCATTCGGCGATCCTGGCAGGCATAATAGATAGGTGGAGTTTGCGACGCCGGCGAGAGCCCGAGACTGCAGGCTCGATGTGCCGATCTCGGCAAACGAAATCGAGCGAAACATCTCGCCGAAGCCTTCGATTTCTTTATCTAGCAGGACGCGGACGGACTCGGGCGTGCCATCACGTCCCGTTATTCCCGTACCACCCGTGCAGATCACAACCTCGATAGCGGGCTCCGTTATCCACTGCGACACCGTCGCACGAATAGCGTAAACATCATCGGGGACGATCGCCCGATCCCGCAACTCATGTCCCGAAGACGAGAGGCGCTCGACGAGCAGATCTCCGGAGGTATCGTTGCTCGCGGTGCGCGTATCGGAAACCGTGAGTATGGCGATACCAAGCGGCACGAATAGTCGTTGTTCTTTCTCGGCCATCGCATCCTTACCTTGTCAGGATTCCAGCCATGCCGCAACCATGTCCGGAGCCACGGATTCGCCGGCACATTCAGCGGCGATACGTTGCTGTCTCCTGGGCCACGCTCGCAGCGAGATTGCAGGCCATTCGCACCGCGTCCTCTCTGCCGCCGTAGTAACCTCGTCTTGCGCCTGCCTCACGGAAGCCCAGACTCCGATAAAAAGCCTGCGCAGAGCGGTTGCCGGCACGGACCTCGAGGTGCACCAGAAAAGTACCCGCCGTTCGAGCCGATGAGTGCAGCCACTCGAGCAGCGCACGTCCGACACCTTGTCGTTGATAGCCAGGCTGAACGGCTAGCATCGTAAGATGCGCGCGATCATCTAGAAACTCCATGATCGCGAATCCCGCGAGCCTGCGTCCATCCAAAGCTTTGATTACGACGCACTCGGGATTAGCCAGACAGTGGGCGATTCTTCTCTCGTTCCACGACCATGGCAAACCATGCTCAACCAATGTACGTGCCATATTCGCGATGGCAGGCGCGTCCTTGCGTTTGGCAAGGCTCAACCGGATATTCACGAAGCCCCTGATCCTTAGTTTTTATTCTATGTCTGCCTTCGTAAGCAGCAGAGTTAGAGTACCCCATTCCGTTGATTTCATCGATCACTGCGATGAAAAACAAGCGGCGCCGTAACCTGCAGGGCCGCATCACTAAAGTTATGTGAACTCCCTTCCAGTATAGTTACCGGATGAATTTTTCCGCGAAGGCGTCCTCCGACGGACTGTGGTGCGTGCTGTTGGCAGCGGGAGAATCACGACGCCTCGGTTATCCCAAGCAACTGGTTCGAGATCCGGTCAGGCCGTTGTTGCTCCGTGCTTTAGATGCCGCCCAGGCGGTTGCGCAGGATCAGGTTGTGGTCGTGCTGGGAGCGCATCGTCTGAGATTGCGCATGTTATTGGCCCGGAACGATACAGGCGTGAGGATCGTCAGCAACGGACTCTGGAAAGACGGTATCGCGAGTTCATTGAGAGCCGGCGTTGGCGCGATACCGTCACAGGCGAGAGGCGTACTGATCATGCTGACCGATCAACCCGGCGTCAGCGCCTGTTCCCTGGGGCGTCTCGCCTCAGCCTGGCGACGACAGCCCGCTCGAGCGGTTGCGGCCGGATACGGTGGCGGATCCGGTGTCCCGGCAATCCTGCCTCGCAGGCTGCTTCGCGGCGTCAACGAACTCGACGGAGACGTCGGCGCAAAGGCGCTGCTCAGCAAGGCTTCAGGCACAGTCGTCGTGGATATGCCTGAGGCAGGGGTCGATGTGGACACCAGCGAGGATCTGTCGCTCGTCGCGAACAACGCCGGCCAGAGGCGATTCCGCTAGGACTCCGGATCGAGCTCTGCTGATTCCGTTCGGGTCTGCGAGTTTATCCAGCCCGAAGGGCCGGCCACATAGTGCTCTTTCTTCCAGATCGGAACGCGCTGCTTGAGCTCATCGATAATATAGCGACAGGCGTCGAAGGCGACGCCACGGTGCGCGGCGCTGACACCTACCCACACTGCGCAGTCCCCGATCTCCAGTCGACCGACACGGTGTCGTCCGAACGCCGCCAGGATATCAAAGCGCTCGATCGCTTCAGCAACGATTCGTTCGCCTTCTTTGGTCGCGACGGTTTCATGCGCCTCGTACTCGAGCGCAGTCACCGGCTGCCCGTCATTGTGATCGCGCACCCAACCCTCAAAAGCGACAAACGCGCCGGCGGAGTCGTGTAACAGGTTGTCCCTGAGTGCCTGGGGATCGAGACGCTGGTCTGTCAGTGCGAAGGTCATCCCCCCGCCACCGGCGGAAAGAAAAGCACAACGTCGCCATCAGCCAATGGTGCGGACCAGGGAGCAAGCTCATCATTAATCGCGACCTTGCATCGCCCCATTGAATCCGCGAACCCGTGCGCCGCGGACACCTCAGCGTAGAGTTCGCCCGCGTTGGTTGCCGAAGTCGAAAGTTCTTCGAGATTCATGCCGGCTTGCTCTCGAAACACAGCGAAATACTGTGCGGTGACATTGATCACGGCTGCTGCGCTTCCCCGAAGTCTCTTTTGCCGCCAGTCTTAGAAATCAGGCAAACTTCCCTGATTTCGATTCCGTGAGAGAGCGCTTTGCACATATCGTAGACGGTCAACGCCGCCGTTGTGGCACCGGTGAGTGCTTCCATCTCAACGCCGGTCTTGTGCGTTGCGCGCACGGTGCACTCGATCACGACTTCACCGGGAGCACCCCAATCGATAGATAGATCGCAATCCTCGAGAGGTATCGGGTGGCAGAACGGAATCATTTCATGAGTACGCTTTACGGCCATGACACCGGCAATGATTGCGGTATCGAATACCGGCCCTTTCTTGGTTCGAAGCGCATCACTCATGTCTGCATCGGAAATAATATTTTCCGGGAACAGAACCGTTGCTCTCGCACGAGCTGTTCTCGTGGTCACGGCTTTATCACCAACGTCTACCATCGTCGGTCGGTTGGACGAGTCGACGTGAGAAAGCATCAGCCGCCGATCCTGTACATCTCGACTCGGGAATCCCGTGGCGGCTTCGTATCCTTGTTACGCAGCTCGCTGTAGCGATCGGCCCGTTGTCGCCAGAGATTCTGCAGAAGCCCAACGAGATCGGCATCGCTGGCGCCGCCTCGTAATGGTCCACGAAGATTGATCCCCTCGTTCGCGAACAGACAGGTGTAGATCGTGCCGTCCGCAGACAATCTTGCGCGATGGCAGGCACCGCAAAATGGCTCGCTCACGGAAGAGATGAAACCGATCTCTCCCTTGCCGTCCTCGAACGCATAGCGTTGGGCAACTTCGCCACGATAATTTCTCTCTAGCGGCTTTACCGGCCAGCGGGCGGAGATCTTCTCGAGTAAATCCTTTGAGGTAACCACTTCGTCGAGACACCAACCGTTTAGTGTGCCGACGTCCATGTATTCGATAAATCGGAGGATCAGGCCGGAGCCCCTGAAGTGACTTAGCAGGTCCAGCACCGTGTCGTCGTTCTTTCCCCCTCTGAACGACGACATTGAGCTTGATCGGCCCCGAGGCCCCTGCGCTCTGTGCAGCGGCGATCCCGTTCAATACGCTCTGGATGTTTCCCCTCGCCCGCCCGCTCATCTCCTTGAAGGACTTTTTTCGTCGAGACTATCAACGCTCACGGTCCCACACGCTGCAGCCCCCGCTGCCTTCAGATCTTTAGCTCGATCCGCCAGCAGCGTGCCGTTGGTAGTTAAGGCGAAAGTCGTCGAGGGCCCGGGATGGAGCTGAGCTTCGCGGACGATGTCGACAATATCCCGACGCAACAACGGCTCACCGCCGGTCAAACGCAACTTCGACACGCCGAGCCCGCATGAAAAGACCGGGCCATTCGCTTCAGCTCACCCGGAGTAAGCCAGTGGTGGGACGCGGCAGAAAACTCATAATCATCGCCGTAGATGTCTGCCGGCATGCAATAGGGGCAACGATAATTACAGCGGTCGATAACGGAGATTCGCAGGTCGCGCAGCGGGCCCGCGACAAGGTGTCTTTGACCTCGCCCGACGGACTGCCATTTTGGTTTACCTTGCTCGACATACCGCTTACGATGCTCTATCGCGCGTTTGCGTGGCAAGTAACCGCCCGGCCACAACCGTTTCGGGAGAAGGACGATCTGCCACAGCTGATTGCCGCCGGCCCCGGAAGCCTCCCGCCACAAGCCAGAAGATAGTAGCGCCACATTCTGAAGAAGCGCTCGCTGTAGTCCCGCCCGGAGCTCGCCCCCAGGCCCGCCCTCGAAGTTTCCCGCACCAGAAAAATAAGCGTGCGCTCGTAGTCCCTGCGGGAAGTTATGCCAGTCCTTCGATATTCAGTCGGCCTTCCGCCGCTGTCGTAACCTGTGGTCGGCGAGGGCAGCATGCCGTTCGGAAAAAATGTAGCGCGTCAGCCAGGGATACGTGCGCGCCTGAGTAAACTTGCAAGCCGGTCGTGTGCAGCAGAAATAGTCCCATCCAGCTCAAGACAGCGGCGAACGACGGTCCCATGTAAACCCTGGTAGTTCTTGTGCCCGACGTGCTCGAACATTCCAATCGAGAATATTCGGTCGAAGCGCTCATCCAGATCCCGATAATCCTGAAACGCGAATCTCGATTGGGAAGTCCCTTACAAAACTTCAGTAGCGAGCTGGAAACTGGTCCGTTCGATATCGTGATACCGGTTCCGGAGACACCATACTTCTCGCTAAGATACTGGAGCGCCCCCGCCCCCAGCCGCAGCCGATATCGAGAACCTTCATGCCGGGTTTCGAGTTCTAGCTTGCGGGCAATCAGATCGAGTTTTGTGTTCCTGAGCTTCATCCAGCGTCTCGGCATCCTTCCAGTATCCACAGCTGTAAAATCAGGCGCTTGTCCCAGCATGGCCCCTATAGAGATCCTGGGCCGAGATCGTAGTGCTCGTGGCCAACCTGAAAACCGCCCCGCCGCCCTGCCGCTGAAGATTGGTCCAGCCGCGCCCTGCAGCACGAATAACAGATACTTGAGCGGGGCGTATCTCGCGATGAAAAATCGGCGCGGAAACGCGCGGCAAAATCATCTCGTCAAGCTGCTCGCATTCCCCACCAGCCGTCCATATAGGTTTTCAACGACACCGAGCATGCCCTGAGCAACAACGCGCGCGTAGATGTCGTCGTTTTAGTACGCGGACGTCCCCACGGGGCGGTCGCCGCCGATACGAATATCCGCAGCGTTGAGCATTGCCTCAAACTCGCTGTTGATAACGTTGGGAAAGCCATAGATTCCGGAATCTGATCGATCTGTTGTAGTTTCTTAAAACACAATAGTAAACAGATGGTTAGGACAGATATCTCGCTCGTTTAGTTCGCGGCTGCGAACGGCGAGAGGACGGCTGGAAGCTCAGGATTTTGTCGCTATCGGCCGCAAACTCGGCGCGATAGCGGCCCACGGACGGAGTTTTATTAGATAGAAGCTCTCGATCGCCGGCAAATTCATCGAGATGTATGTCGCGCTCCTCGATCTCACCCTTATCGAGTAGCCCACTGACGATAAGTGCCGCGAAGCAACCCCGGACCCTCGATGAAGGGCGTGATGAGCTCACCACCGACCTTCGCGGACTACGTTGGCCGTGCTCGTCCTCGGTAATATTGCCGGCAGTATTCCAGAGCAGGACATCATCGCAAATCCGGCACTGTTTGCCAGCGCCCCTCTTGTAAATGTCCGCGTCCGCGTCGTCTTGTGGTGGAGAAAACGGATCGTCCCGCATCAATCGGAATGGCAGCCAAAACCGATTCGTTGCGCACCTGCTTCCTCGACGGCGGGGGAGCAGGTCCTGTGTGTATCGAACTTTTTCCGTCACTATTCATCAGTAGTCCGTACGCGACGATTCGGCCCGTCAAGTTCGGCGCCCCAGCCTATCGAGCGCATCTTCGACAAGCGGCTGCATCGAACGAGAATTCGAAGTAGTCCGCCGAGTCCGCGCATGCGTTGCAGGTGGACGATCCAGAAGGAAGAATCCACGCTCCTGCGTCCAAAAGCATCGTCTCGAGAAGTTCAAAACTCTCGAGGGCCAGGGGAACCTGACCGAATAATTCTCGCTTTAGTCAGGCCACTCCCCTGTATTCCTGCTCAGGCTCGGAGTCGGCAAACGATGCCACCCACCCCACGCCGTAAAACTGCCGTACCCGTGTTTCCTCGCGACCCAGGGCCGTTCGAATTGGCGACATTGAACTGCGTACTGCCATCCGGAGCGATATAGCCCGATAGTGGCCGGTATAGATCTCGCGCGGAGTCTCTTCGATGTCAGCGATTATCTTCATCGACGAGACCTTTGGGCGCACCCGTCCACGGATGCCGAGGGAAAACAGGGCAACCATGACATCCGCCCACGGAAGCAGTCCGATTTCTGCCGTGGGACCGTCGACGTCAACTGCCAAAAGCGTTCGATACTTTTCGAGTGAAACACAGATCTGAAAACTGCGACGGTCCCCCGGCTGCGCAATCCGACCGAGATCGTTTGCGCACCATATCGGTAATCATGATGTTC
>JBJKYM010000014.1:0-81482 GCA_045561025.1 Candidatus Rariloculaceae bacterium | reverse complement strand
ATTGCTCGCCGCAACTTCATTCCACTCCCCGGCTGTCAGACCCTGTGTAAAAGAAGGGTAAGCGACTCGCGCCTGACCCGCGCCGTGAGAAACCACTTCGAAGCGCACATCGCCATCTCTTGATGCCAGCGCCATCGCGTTTGCAAAAGGTAAACTCTGCTGCACGCCCAGTGAGAATGACTCGGCCTCCGACCGCCCGAGCTGCTGACACTGCTCCAGCAGATGCTCCGCGGGTGGAAGAATCATCGTTCCGTCCGGTCCCAGGATCATGCAGAAGCGTCCCACATGGACGTCGAGCGCGATTGTTCCCGTGAAGTTCATTAACCGCAGGCGTCGAACGAGTTCGGTTATCAGCGCGGCCCGGCCGTCGCCGAGCGCAGTCTCTGAAAAGGCGTAATCCTCCGAGTAACTAACTCCCCACTCGAGTGCTTCGATGGCATCGCCACTGCCAATGGCTGCGGTCGCAGCAACTGTCGTCACCGGCCCGTCCGCGGGCACCGAGTTCCTCAGATCGTCAGCAAGCTGGGCAATATGCTCGTTCGCCTCGGACAGCAGCGACTGCGAGTCATAATATAAATAGGAGAGGCTGATCGTTGCGGCTGCCAGTATTGCCAGACCGATCGCCAGCAGGGAGGACTGCGCATCGTTCGACGACTCTGGCAGCACCGGTACTCTATGCGTTGCCGTAGTCTCCGCGATCTGCTCATAACCGCGGCGAATGTCGTCACGCAGGACCGCACGCTGTTCCTCAAATAACGCCTCAAGCATCGCGTTGACCTGAAACTTCTCATCCGAATCTCGACCCAACTGCTCGTCTGCCGACTCGCTACGCGTTTCGCTCTCATCGGTCAGATGTAGTGTGTCGAGGACTTTCGTCACTTCAACCGGGTGCACCTACTTCGGCAGGACACCGATTGCGCCGAGCGCCCGCGCCTGGCCAACATAGACCTCCCCTTCCTGCGATGTATACATCATCACCGGAATTGTCGCCGTCGCAGGGTTTTCCTTGATTGCCTCCAGCGCCTGGAAACCGTCCATGCCGGGCATCATGTGATCCATGAAGATTACATCGGGACGCCCGTGGCGGAGGTACTCGAGCGCCTCCTCGCCGGAGGCCGCCGTATCGACGCTCAGGGCCTGCTCTTCCAGCATGCCGCCGAGAACGAAACGGGCGGATGCCGAATCGTCAACAATGAGTGCAGTCTTCGCCATAGTTGCCTCAAAGCCCCCAGATCTCTGCATTTTCCCCTTTTTTTTCGGGATTCTGTAGTATTACATAGGACAGTGTTCTCTCAGTGTGTTTTCCTTGATTGACTGCCGATGGCCACGTGTATCAGGTGGGAGATGCCTACGGCATACGGCGTACACCGGTGATCGAGGTAGGCTAGTAATCAATGAGCCCGCAAATCACTAAACTCCTCGCGAGTGCGACGATTATCGTTGCTATTGTCGGCGCGTTGCTCGCGGCGACCGTCCTCCCATCCGATCTGTCAGCGGACGGTCGCTCGATAGTTCTTGGAATAGGAAGTCTCGCTGGAGCCGCTACACTTGCAGCCGTGTGGGTCCTCCTCTCTCGACTCGAGAAGACGCGCGAACAGCTGAACGCGAGCATCCTGACGCGAGACTACCTCGACCGTCTCCTTTCCAGCATGCACGACGCGATAATCGTCACCGACCCGGACGGCACGATTATCCGCGCGAATACTGCAGCCTACAGCCTGCTCGATTACAGCGACGGCACCCGCTCGTCGGCAAGCCGATAAGTGACGTCGTCGATTTGCCTGACGACAATCTTCCAAAAGCCAGAATCCGGAATCTGCCAGCCCGTTCGACAGCGTATTCAGGAAACAGGACGATGCGCCAATCGCTGTGTCCTACACCGTTTCTGAAATTCTCAACGCACGTAACGAAGTGGAAGGACGGGTAATCGCTGCCCAGAACGTGGCGGAGCGACGTCGCGCGGAACAAAGAATCCGATATCTGGCTCGCACCGACTCGCTTACGAAAATGGCGAACCGGATGCAGTTTCAACATCAGCTACAACAGGCTATCGCAAGAGCTAAGCGAACCGGCCAGTATCTCGCTCTACTCTATCTCGACATCGACCGGTTCAAGGATATTAATGACACCTTCGGCCACGGAGTCGGCGATACAAGTCTGGAAATATTCGCTCAACGCATCGTTGCAGAACTATCGGAAGGCGCGGTCGCCGGTCGTCTCGCCGGCGACGAGTTCGCGGTGATACTAAGCGGCTATGAGCGAATGGAAGACCTCACTGAGGCGATCTCGACAACTTCCGAGGCGTTGATATCGGGCATCGGTCGACCGTTCCATGTACAGGGTGAAGAGATCTTCATTACTACCAGCATGGGTGTCGCGTGCTACCCCGACGACGGCGACAATGTCATCGACCTGATACGAAACGGCGACGCAGCGTTGTATCAGGCGAAGAAGGCCGGCGGAAACTGTCTTGAGCGATATTCTTCCGACATCAATACCGAAGCCGTCGAGCGCCTGATGCTGAAGAGCAAGCTTCGACGCGCATTCGAGCGGGATGAACTGCGGATGCACTATCAACCTAAGTACCAGTTGAAGACAGGGCGCGTGGAGGGCGTCGAGGCGCTCGTGCGATGGGACCTTCCCGAACGGGGCCTGGTTTATCCGTCTGACTTTATTCCGCTCGCGGAGGAGACGAATCTCATTCTCCAGGTTGGTGATTGGGTGATTAATCGAGCTTGCGAAGACTATCGTATGTGGCAGCGGTCGCTGCCGTCGCCGGGAAGAATCTCAGTCAATCTGTCCCTGAAACAACTGCAGCAGCAATCGTTTCTCGAAAACGTCCGCGCCATATTCCGGCGACACGGTGTTTCGCCAACTTCGCTGGAACTGGAGATTACCGAAACGACGTTGATGGATGACGCGGACAGAACCATTCGCATACTCGACTCTCTCTACGACATGGGACTGTATCTGGCGATCGATGATTTCGGCACCGGGTATTCTTCTCTTAGCGCGCTACAACAATTTCCGATCAGTACGCTGAAAATCGATAAGTCCTTCGTTCGCAATGTGGCCGATGACGAAGACGACGCGACTATCGTCGCGACGATCATCAAGATGGCGAAGAGTCTTAACCTGGATGTCGTGGCGGAAGGTGTGGAGTCGCAGAGCCAGCTCGACTTTCTACGTCAACATGACTGCGACTATGTTCAGGGCCATCTCTTCGGCGACCCGATGACTGCCGAAGGCCTCCTGGAGTTACTGATCGACCAGGATGAGGGTAGCAATCGCTACCGCGCGCTCTTCGGCTAGTAGTGAATGAGTCTGCGCCCACAACGCGGGTCGCGCGGAATAAATTTACGCTCGACTGTGTCGTGGAATCGTCACTCGCGCTGGGTTATAGTTGCGGCCATCGGAGCCTTACTGGTGTCGAGGTAACATTATGATTATCCTTCGGTTATTTGTTATTTTTGTCGCCACTGTCGCGGCCGCTGCGAGCCTCGCATGTGACTATCCTCCCCTCGTGGTCGTCCCGGATGGCCGGACCTCAACGATGGAGGAATTGATCACCGCCCAAACGGGTGTCAGGACTTACATCACCGGAATGGAGGCCTATCTCGAGTGCGTCGATCAGGAGCTTGATGCTACCGGTGACGATGCTCCCGCGGAGTACAAAGCCATCCTGTTCTCTCGGCACAATGCCGCCGTCGCTGAAATGGAAGCAATCGCTGCGTCGTTCAATGAGCAGGTTCAGGCGTATAAGGAAGCGAACCCCGAGCCCGCACCCACCGGAACGGGGAACTAGTCGCGCTAGTACTTGAGTGCTTCGAATTCGCGATCGAGTTTGAAGCGGCTGGACGTCAGATACTTTTCAAGCCGCTGTAATCGCTCGTCCATCTCTCTAAAGCGATGCTTTACGTTATCGAGCGTAGTTGCGGCGCAGAACGAACCTGGCGCCGAAGCGAATCTTCTTCCGCATCGCGCGGCCTTCCAAGCAGACGTGGTTGTTTCGGAAGCAGTAACGCCAACATGAAGTAAGCGATCAGCGTCGGAAACGTAAAGAACAGAAGACTGAGCGCGGTCAGGATGCGTGTGACCCCAAGGTCGAATCCGAAGTAGTCTGCGACTCCAGCGCAAACCCCAAGAATCAGTTCGCGGTCAGCGTCGCGGTGCAGTCGTCGACCGCCTATCGATCTCGTGTCGTCGTTCATTATTGTTTCCTCCAATTCGGAGATTCATCGTCCAGTATCGTCTAGAGAGAGTTCAGACGGCTCTCCATTCTTTGACTACTCTTCCATAAGTCCTCGAGCATGCGTTCCTCACTTTCCGACAGACCGCGGGTCGCTTTCCATTTGGTGATGTAATGGAGAGTGATCGCCAGGGGTAGTACGCAAAACCCGATTGCAACGACAAGCACGATGAGTACCGCTTCTTCCATCTTTTTTATCCGGCGTCGGAATTTTCAGGGGCGCTATTCGAGCGCCGCGACTTGAGATCCTGCAACTCTACCTCCACAGCGTCAGCAGATTCGAGGTCCGAGAACTCCTGGTTCAAGTCCTTCCTGCCACCGATATCGTAGGCCTCAACACGACCCTCAATCCCATAGATTCGTCGCTCGAAACCTTCGAAGCGCACCAACGCATCGTCGATCCTATGGTCGTGGATCTTCTTGCGAACTTCCAGTTGTCGGCTTGCGGCTTCGTGGCGCGCGAGCAGCGCCTCCTGTCGGGCTTTCGCGTCCGCCAATTTCTCTTCGAGCCGGCCAACGTCGGTATTGAGTTTTTCCAATCCTTCGTCGAGCGCAACCCGCGTGGCCTCCAGGGCGTCGATCGCTTTGCGGACCCGATTCTTCTCCGCCAGCGCGGCCTTCGCCAGATCGTCGCGGCCCTTGTCGATCGCAAGCTCCGCCTTGGCCCGCCAGTCTTCCGCCTCAAGCTGCAGCGACTTTAGTGCACGAGACGATCAAGAGTCGCCTACGCTATGCGATGAATCGACTGAGGCAGGAACTTTCCGAACTCGAGCCCGCTGATGTGAGGCAGGCATGACCAGCAACGAACCTGAGAACAGTGTGTCCGGTAGCGACGAAGTTGCGGCGACCTACCGTAAAGCGAACTTCGATGAGGGTCCGCCGCCCTCGGTCGACCAGGCGATACTCGCGGCCGCACGGCAGGAGTAGCGAAAACCGTTTCCGGCCTACCTGCCGCCGCTCGCACTTGCGGCAACCGTCGTCTTGTCGGTAGCACTGGCACTCCGGTCCGGGATGCTCAATGAGACCACGGACGTCTTCTCCGAACCCTAGGTGGCACCCGCGGGCGATAGGCCGGGCGCGCCCGTCCTTGAGCGTGACGAGAACATGCCGATCGAGGAAATCAGGGTTCTCGAAGAAGAGTCTGCGTTCTCGGACGCTGCTGCAGGAGCCGATGAGATCCAGCCATCGGCAGATGGAAGCGATGCGATCGAGGCGGCACCAGCCGCCGCGGATCTGCGTACGCTTGCGCCACAGCCCGAAGTCCGCGCGGAACGTCAGCTCACACCCCAGTCGCTCGAAGCCGAACCTGCTAAAGCGAGTCTAAGTTCTTCGACCGTCGCGGGTGCCGCCTGCACGGAGACAGATCGTCAGCAAGCGGGGATGGATAGAGCGCATATCAGCGCTACGGGCTAACGGCAATGAGAATGCTGCCCGAACGGAGCTTGAGGCATTCACGGAGGCCTATCCGAGTATCACCGTGCCTGCGAACCTGAACGACGGCCTGGCTCCCTAGCCTGGAGACAGCCTGTCGGCGTGCTAGAATCTGCGCCCCTTTTCACAGATAAACCTTCAGATAAGAGGCTCTTATTCAAATGACAACGGAGACGAACGCACCGGTCCGAATTGCGATTACCGGCGCAGCCGGACAGATCGGCTACCAACTGGCTTTCAGAATCGCATCCGGACAATTGTTCGGTCCACAGCAGCGCGTCGTTCTGCAGCTGCTTGAAATTCCGCCGGCGATGAACGCCCTCAATGGCGTCGCGATGGAGTTGGATGACTGCGCGTTCGATACGCTCGATGACATCATTGTGACCGATCAGGCAGAAGTCGGCTTCCGCGATATTCACTGCGCCCTGCTCGTCGGCGCGAAGCCGCGAACGGCAGACATGGAACGTAAAGACCTGCTACTTGGCAATGCGCAGATCTTCTCCGCACAGGGAAAAGCTTTGAACGCTGTCGCGGACAGGAATGTCAAAGTTCTGGTGGTTGGAAACCCGGCGAATACGAATGCACTCATCGCACGCGAAAACGCACCCGACCTTGATCCGCGAAACTTCACCGCAATGACGCGGCTCGACCACAACCGGGCGAAGGCGCAGCTGGCTGCTAAAACGGGCGCCCACGTCTCCGATGTCAACGGCATGATCATCTGGGGCAATCACTCAGCAACACAGTATCCGGACATCTCTCATGCGACCGTTCGCGGTGAACCGGCGGCCGCGCAGGTTGCCGAAGACTGGTATAGAGATGAGTTCATTCCCACGGTGCAGAATCGTGGTACGGCAATCATTCAGGCACGCGGTGCGTCTTCAGCAGCGTCTGCCGCATCCGCCGCCATCGATCACGTTCGCGACTGGGCGCTTGGCACGACCGGCGACGATTGGGTCAGCATGGGTGTTGCTTCGGACGGGAGCTACGGAATTGAGGAGGGCGTCGTCTATTCCTATCCCGTGACGTGTAGCAACGGCAGCTATGAGATCGTTCAGGGTCTGGATATCGACGAGTTCAGCCGCGGCAAGATCGATGCGACGGATCAGGAATTGCGCGAGGAGCGTGCAAACGTCTCGGAGTTACTCTAGGCACCTTTTATATAGATTGGGTAGGAAGAAAACGTGGTGACTCTGTTCTGGCTGATCGTTGTCCTCGGCACCTGCCTGACACTGGCGTATAGCCGCGTCGATCTGAAAACCTCGACAGCCACTATCGGCGTACTCGCCATTGCCTACACGCTATTCGGCGGGAGCGTGTTCTGGGCGTTTCTGCTCTGGGTATTTTTCGCAGGACTGGCGGCGTTAAACGTCGAGACACTGCGTCGGGAACACCTGACACTGCCGCTGCTGAACATCTACCGGACGATGGTACCGTCGCTTTCGCAGACGGAGCGCGACGCGCTGGAGGCCGGCAACGTCTGGTGGGAAGGTGAGCTTTTCTCCGGTAAGCCTGACTGGAGCAGGTTAACCAGTCTGCCCGCACCGAGACTGAGCGAGGAAGAGCAGGCCTTTCTGGACGGTCCGAGCGAAGAGCTCTGCCGGATGCTCGACAACTGGGCCGTCACGCATACCGACCTCGATCTCTCGAAAGAGGTCTGGGCGTTCATCAAGAAGGAACGCTTTTTCGCGATGATTATCCCGAAGGAGTACGGCGGGCTGGGGTTCTCGCCGTTGGCCAACTCCGTCATTCTGACGAAGCTCTCTTCCCATAACGGAACGGCCGCGTCGACGATCGGCGTACCGAACTCCCTCGGCCCGGGCGAGTTGCTCCTTCATTACGGGACCGAGGAGCAGAAACAGCGCTGGCTCCCCGGACTCGCCACCGCGGACGAAATACCCTGCTTCGCCCTGACCTCGCCACGCGCGGGCTCCGATGCAACGGCGATTGTCGACTCCGGCGTCGTCTGCAAGGGGAAGTACAAAGGCAAGCAGGTCACCGGGATCCGTTTGAACTGGGACAAGCGCTACATCACGCTCGCTCCGATCGCCACGGTGCTGGGCCTCGCCTTCAAGCTCTACGACCCGGACCATTTGCTGGGTGATCGCGACGAATACGGCATTACGGCCGCACTGATCCCCACCGATCTGCCGGGCGTCACGATTGGGCGCCGCCATCTTCCGATCGCTATTCCGTTCCAGAACGGCCCGACGCAGGGCAAGGACGTTTTCGTGCCACTCGATGCGATCATCGGTGGACCGGAAATGGCCGGTCAGGGCTGGCGCATGCTCGTAGAGCTTCTGTCGGTCGGACGCGGGATCACGCTACCGAGCAACGCGCTTGGCGGGGCCAAAGCGGCAGTCTATGCCACCGGTGCCTATGCGCGGCTTCGCCGCCAGTTCAATCTGCCGATCGGTAAGTTCGACGGAGTCGGCGAGGCATTGGCAAGAATGGCGGGCTACACCTACACGATGTCTGCCGCATCACGCGTTACCTGTTCCGCGCTAAATATCGGTGAGAAGCCGGCCGTGCCTACCGCGATACTCAAGTATCACAATACCGAGTTCGGCCGCGCCGTTGCCACCGATGCGATGGACATACACGGTGGTAGAGGAATCATGCTCGGGCCGAGCAACTACCTCGCCCGGAAGTTCGAATCAGCGCCTATCAGCGTCACCGTCGAAGGTGCGAACATTCTCACGCGTAGTCTGATCATCTTCGGTCAGGGCGCGATTCGCTGCCATCCGTTCGTTCTTCCGGAGCTTGAAGCCGCAAGCGACGAAGATCGTGAACGCGGACTGATCGACTTCGACCACTTGCTGTTCAGGCACATCGGTTACGCGGTCTCGAATGCGGTGCGCTCACTCGTAATGGGCCTGACGCTGTCACGTTTCACCGAGGTTCCCAGACGCGGCTGGATTGCACGCTACTACCAGCGAGTCAATCGATATAGTGCATCGTTCGCGCTCACAGCCGACGTCGCAATGCTCGTGCTCGGCGGAGAACTCAAACGAAAAGAGCTGCTCTCCGCTCGCCTGGGCGACGTCCTGAGTTATCTGTACCTCGTGTCGATGGTACTGAAGCACTATGAAGATGAAGGCTCGCCGGAGGCGGATCGTCCTCTCGTCGAGTGGTGCTGCCGGATGCTTCTCTACAGGACGCAGGAACAACTCCACAGCTTCCTGCGAAACTTTCCGAATCGATGGATTGCAGCGGCACTACGGCTGGTCGTCTTTCCGCGCGGCCGGACGTTCTCATCTCCGTCAGACAATCTCGGGCAAGACGTAGTGGAACTGGTGATGAACCCGACGCCGTCTCGCGAGCGGCTCTGCGCGGATATATTCAAGACGGCAACGCCGGGCAACCCTGTGGGCCGTCTGCAGGAAGCACTGGAGTTGGCCGAGAAAGTGAAGCCGTTGGAACGCAAGGTCTTCGACGCGAAGAGAAAAGGCGAGATCAGCGCTGACACGACGCCGGGGCAGATTGAGGAGGCGCGCGACAAAGGCTTCGTCACGGCCGACGAAGCGCAGCAGATAATTGCCTTCGATGAAATCGTCATGGGGCTGATCGCGGTCGACGATTTCGCACCGGAGGATCTGCAGCGCCGGGCAGCAGCAACGAATGAAAAGGCAACTGCCAAACGTCCCGCGAGGAAGAAGAAGACCAAGAGCAGCCCACGCAGAAGCAAGAAGAAAACCCCGTCCAAATCCGGCTAGGCGAAACCGGACCCACCGGAGAGCGCCGCTCTCACGACGGCTATGCTACATTTGGGGTTCAGATCAGCCTATCTGCAGCGGAGATTCTAATGCGTACTCGTGTGTTCCTGACTCTAACTTCCTGTTTAGCGCTATTCGGCTGCGGCCAGGATGGCGGAGAACCTGCGGCCGAGATGCCTACAGCCGCACCGGCGCCGGCACCGGCTCCCGCTGCGCCACCCGCAATCCAGCGGAAACCCTCTCCCGATGGCGCAATCGTTTATATCATTTCGCCCGAGGACGGTGATGTCGTCCAAAGCCCGGTGACCGTGGTCTTCGGTCTTGCAGGGTTAGGCGTCGCGCCGGCCGGCATCGATCTGCCAAACACCGGCCACCACCACCTGCTCGTTGATACCGAGCTTGCGAATATGGGGCTGCCGATTCCGGCTGACGCGCAGAACATTCACTTCGGGCTTGGGCAAACAGAGGCGACTGTCGAGCTGGAAGCCGGTGAACATGTCCTGCGACTGGCACTGGGCGATATGCTGCATGTGCCGCACGATCCGCCGCTGATCTCCGAAGCGGTGACGATTCAAGTGGTTCAATGACGAAGCTCCGACGTCGACAGTAACGTCGGGGCGGTGCAGGCAACCCGATAACGGTTGCTAGGAGTCAGGCGTGTATACGCAGTTTTTCGGGTTAACGGAAAAGCCCTTCTCGATTACACCGGACCCGCGCTACCTCTATCTGAGCCGGCGCCACGCGGATGCCCTGGCGCATTTGCTGTACGGAATATCCCAGAGCGGCGGATTTATACAGCTGACAGGCGAGGTCGGCACCGGCAAGACGACGCTCGTCCGCAGCCTGTTGGAGCAACTCCCTGACGAAGCTGACGTCGCGTTAATTCTCAACCCGGAACTGACGACCCGGGAGTTTCTTACAGCGATATCCGAGGAACTCGGTGTCGAGTTACCCGACGACGACTCGATCAAGTCTCTCGTCGATCATCTGAGCAAGCATCTCCTCGATGCCCATGCGCGGGGGCGCCGCACAGTCCTGATCGTCGATGAGGCGCAGAACCTCGCTACCGATGTCCTCGAACAGGTTCGTCTGTTGACGAATCTCGAGACGCCGAAACAGAAACTGCTGCAGATCATTCTTATCGGCCAGCCTGAGCTACGTGAGGTTCTCGATCGCGAGGATATGCGGCAGCTTGCTCAGCGAGTCACAGGACGCTATCACCTCGAACCGTTGAGCCATGACGAGACCGCGATCTATCTCGAACATCGAATTAAAGTTGCGGGCGCCGCCGGCGCGATCTTCTCAAAATCCGCGGTCCGCGAAATCTTTCGCTGGTCGGGCGGCATTCCGAGAATAATCAACGTCATCGCGGATAGGGCATTGCTGGCCGCCTATACGAAAGATACGCGCGACGTCGATAAATCTCTGGTGAAGAAAGCGGCGACCGAAGTCTATGGCAAGCGTCTCGTGCCTCGTGTCGAGCGGCGTCTCGCTGCCACCGTCGCCGTTATCGGCCTCGTTCTTCTGGTTGTCGGAACCTGGCTCACATTGAGTCCTGGTAAAAGCTGGCTGCCTGTCCAGATCGGTCAGGCGCCCGGATTCACTCTCGGCGGCCCCGCGACGGGCGCCGACGGCGCGGCGCTCTCGGCAGTCCTGGCGGACCGATCTCTGCCGCGAGGGACAGATGCTGCATTCGAGACGCTGTTCAGACTATGGGGCGCTCATTACCTCCGCGGCCCGGAAACAGCCTGCCAGCAGGCAGAACGACAGCAGCTTCGCTGCTGGTTTCAGAAAGGCTCGCTCAATCACCTGAAGCGCCTGGACCGGCCCGCGATTCTCGGCCTGATCGACGAACGCGGCGACCAGCATCAGGTCGTACTGACCAAACTCCATGGCAATACGGCGGAACTTGCGATCGGCTCCCGCACATTCTCGGTTCGCGTCGATGAACTATCGCAATTCTGGTTCGGCGACCATCTGCTGCTTTGGCGCCCGGGACCCTGGGCGGAACAGATTCTGGTCCCCGGCATGCAGGACGACAGCGTTCGCTGGCTACGGGAGAGTATCGCGCTGATTAACTCGATTCCGTCTGTCGATCCGGACTCCGAGTTCTACGATGACCGGTTGGTTAGCAGTGTTCGCAACTACCAGCGGGACCGTCGCCTGACAATCGATGGCATCGTCGGCACCCAGACGCAGATTCTCATGAACTCGGACCTCCAGATCGGCGGTACGCCGATTCTGCTGGGGAGACCGTAGATGTCCTTTATTCTGGACGCACTGCGAAAATCCGAGAAAGAACGGCAACAGGGGGCTGTTCCCGGGATTAGCGATGTACCGGCTGTCGTACATGAACGCCGAACCCCTTCGTGGGCCGTCGCCGTTATCGCAGTGTTGTCCACCGGCGTGCTGTTCCTCGGCTGGGGATGGTGGCAGGACCGTGGGAGCGAGCCGGATCTAGCCGCTGTTCGTCCCGGCGGCGTGTTGCTAACAGCGAACCCGGTCTCACCGGGAGCCGATACCGGTACAGTAAGAAATCTGGCGCGTGAGCCAGCCACAGCGTCCACGGCAACGACAGCGGATCAACAAACGGCCGTAACGCCCGGCGCAACATCAGGCGCGACGGCTCCTGCGCCAGTCAACACTCAGCCGGAGGAAGAGGCGCCGGCGATGGTTATCGGTGCACCCACAATGGTCGAAGCGATTGCGAACGGCCTGCCCGTGCCACCGCTTACGCTGGAACTACACGTCTACAGCCCTACACCGGCCGACCGGTTCGTCCGCGTTAACTCGGCGAGCTATCGCGAAGGCGATACCTTAAGCGATGGACCGCGCGTCGACACGATCACCGAGGAAGGCGTCATACTGAATTTTCTCGGACAGGACTTTCTGCTGTCAGCAGACTGAATACGCAGCCCCTGCTCTGCCCTAATCTGCCCTAATCTGCCGTCGAGACCTGCTCGATCAATTCAGCGCCGTCATTGCGCGGGTTGTGCACCGTCTGGCGCACCTGCCGAATCTCGAGTTCGTTCTCAGGAGCAGACCGCAGGAGTTCGAGGCGATCGCCGCTGGACGCCTCTGCATTCAACCAGAGCTTCTGAGCCTCCTCCGAGAGTATTGCCGGCATCCTGTGGTGCACTCTACTGAGCGTGGTGTTGGCTGCCGTCGTAATGATGACGCAGGACTCGATCTCGCCATCACCACCGCCGCGCCATTGCTCCCAGAGGCCTGCGAACGCCAGGCAGTGGCCGTCGGGAGGGCTCATGAAGAACGGAAATTTTCCGTTCTCCGTCTGGCCCCACTCGTAGAAACCGCTGGCCAGGATCAGGCAGCGCCGGCGGGAGAACGCCTGCCGGAATGTGGGCTTCTCGGCGACCGTCTCGGCGCGCGCGTTGATCAGGCGATTGCCGATGCTGAGATCCTTTGCCCAGTGTGGAACGAGCCCCCAACGGAGCATGTCGAGGCTGCGCAGTCCTTCGGTGTTACTTCGAATCGCGGCAACCGGCTGCGTCGGTGCAATGTTGTAGCGTGGGTCGAGTTTGACCGGACCGGTAACACCGAACTGGCGCGCGATCCCCGCCAGCGGCGTGAACATTGCGAATCGACCGCACACGTCAGGCTCTGATTCCGGCTCCCCGGTTAAGCAGTACCAATACGATCGTGTAAAGCGAGACCAGCGCGATACCGATGATCGTGTACGCCATCCCTATCGGAATATCCGATGATCCGAGCATCCCGTATCGAAACGCATTGACCATGTACAGAATCGGGTTCATCCGCGCAACCGTCTGCCAGGTGTCGGACAGCAGAGAAATGGAGAAGAAGACGCCGCCGAGATAAGTTAGCGGGGTCAGCACGAAGGTCGGGATGATGGAGATCTCATCAAAGTTCTTCGCGAAGATAGCGTTCAGAAGCCCGGCAAGAGAAAAGACCATAGCCGTCAGGACGACGACGGAGAGCGTAATGAACGGGTGCGCAACACTGAGATCGGTGAACATTAACGCGACGACGGTAACGAGCGCCGCAACAGCCAGGCCCCGCACAACACCGCCAATGACATAGCCCGCGACGATCGTCGGAAAGGTCAATGGCGATACCAGCATCTCTTCTAGATGCCGATGGAGCTTCCCGGAGAAGAAGGAGGACACGACGTTGCCGAACGAGTTGGTGATGACCGCCATCATGATCAGCCCCGGCGCGATAAACGTCATGTAGGGAACGCCGTCCATGTTTCCGATTCGCTCGCCAATCAGGCTGCCGAATATCACGAAGTAGAGCGTCATCGTGATTGCGGGCGGCACGATGGTCTGTACCCAGATGCGGGTGATGCGGCGGATTTCGCGTACAACAATCGTACCGAGGCCGACAATATTGACGCGGAGCAGATTCGTATCCGAATTCGCGCCAAACTCGATACCGTCCGATGCCAGGGGTTCGTTACTTGCCATTACGCGTTGCCCTCCTTCGTTTTTCGCGCAACCAGACCCATAAAGAGTTCCTCCAGCCGGTTGCTCTTCGTGCGCATGCTCGCGACGTGCAAGCCGCCGGCCGACAATGTGGTGAATAGTGAATTGAGGTCCTGCTCGTTAGTAACTTCAACTTCGATTTCCAGTTCGTTCCGTAACCGTACTTCGTAGCCGTCCAGTTTCGGCGCCTCGCCCAGCGGGCTCGTCAATGTCAGGACGAAGATCTCACGCTGTAACTTGCTGACAACGTTAGCCATCGAATCGTTCTCTATGATTCGTCCCTCATCGATGATCGCGATGTTGCGACAAAGACTCTCAGCCTCCTCGAGATAGTGCGTAGTCAGGATGATCGTCATGCCGACGCCGTTGATCTCGCGCATCAGGTCCCACATCGAACGGCGGATCTCGATATCGACGCCAGCCGTTGGCTCGTCGAGCATTAACAGACGCGGCTCATGCACCAGCGCGCGAGCAATCATCAGGCGACGCTTCATCCCGCCCGAGAGTGTCCGCGCAATATCGTCACGACGATCCCAGAGATGTAGCGCCCTCAGATACTTCTCGGCACGCGCTCGTGCCAGCCGGCGCGGCACACCGTAATAACCAGCCTGGTTGACCAGGATCGACTGGCAGGTTTCGAATACGTTGACGTTAATTTCCTGCGGCACAACACCGATGCAGGCCTTCGCCGCATCCTTCTGGCTGTCGATATCCTTGCCGAACACACTGACCTTTCCGCTAGTTTTCGTCACCAGCGACGTGATTATTCCAATGGCCGTCGTTTTCCCGGCACCGTTCGGGCCGAGCAGCGCAAAAAAATCGCCTTCCTCTACAGTCAGGTCGATTCCCTTGAGTGCCTCCAGACCATTTGAGTAGACCTTGCGGAGATCGTTGATGACGAGAGTGTCCAGAGACCCAGTCCTCCGTGCCGCTAGAAGCGGAGTAGCGATAAAAGGCGTTCTATTCTACTCAGCGCGAAAGGATTTGCTTAGCGAAAGGCTGAAACGGCCCGCTCAAGCTTCACCAGGACGTGACGCAGCACGGGACGAACGCTGTTCGACTAGGTAGCGGTGCCCGCGGATTGGCCGAAGAGAGGCCTGACTATGCTGGGCTCCAGATCCGGCTGCAGTGCCGTTAGTCGAAACGCTCGAGTCATCTCATCTTCGGTCCGGTTTATTAACGTACCCCAGAGCGCGCGAGCACCCGGGAATCTGGAGCTCAGTATCCCCGGTGTCGCGGCAAGTACCGGAATCTCAGAGAGCGGGGACGAGCGTAGCCGATGCGTCTCCGTAGCCGTGAGGCGCAGGATCTGAGGTAGGTCAGAAACAGCAGATTGAGTTCGTGGATCTCGTCGAGTTCGGTGGAATCAGGCGGCTCATAATGCATCATTTTGGTTCTATTTCAGCTCAGATTTACCATATATGGTAAATGTAGGCTGAATCTCAGAATCTGGGCGGTTCGCCGGAAAAGTAAAAAAAGAGACCCTAAATGAGAGCAACTGACGATCGATATCGAGGCGAACGGGCCCGGTTTGAGCTCGCAATTCGCATGATCAGACACGAGGCACGAACCGGCACGATCCGATACTTCACCGGTCTGAGCGACGATCGTATCCGGAAGCTGTATACGGGCTACTTCAAATACGACGAAACCGCCCCGGTGAAGCGCCGCCGGGGAAAATCACCGACGCAGATCGCACCACTGATTCAAACGCCCGAACGGACACTGGAATCGGGTGTATTCGTGAGCCTGCTCCGTGCCAACGGACTGATCTGTGCCGATGACGAAACGACGCATGCGTTGCAGGGTAACGTGGATCTTGGCCATCGATTCTGCCAGTGTTACGAGACTCACCTGCTCGTAGTGCCTAATCCTGCACTGTCGTTTGAATGGGGATGGAACCTTCTGCTGGGTATACGGCGGGGCGACGAGCTGGGAATTACACGCTGCGAGGTTTGTTCTATGAGTTACGTATTCGACCTGCTGGCACTGCCGCGTAACGATTGCCCTGCCTGTCTTGCGCTACATTCCGTACAACCGGAGGATCGCTACACCACGGCGATGGTCTGAGTTTCATGTGTCTGGTTGCCTTCTCACTTCAGGAACACTCGCCTGTCGGTCTCGTCTTCGCTGCCAATCGCGACGAGCTGCATCTACGGGCAACGGCCGATGCCGGATGGTGGGAAGATAACCGCGACATCTACGGCGGTCGCGATCTGGTTGCAGGCGGAAGCTGGCTGGCCGTAGACCGAAGCGGGCGTCTCGCGGCGGTCACGAACTTTCGGGAAGATCCGAGAACAGAATATTCGCAATCGCGAGGGCGTCTCGTCGGGGACTACCTGTCTGACTCCGTAACCGCTACCGATTTTCTTGCGGCGCTCGAACCCAGCAAGAATGACTACGGCCCTTTCAATCTGATCCTTTTCGATGGACGGGAACTTCACTACGCAAGCAATCGGGCAGCGACGCAGCGGCTTGCTCAAGGCGTGCATGCGCTGAGCAACGCCGAGCTCGGGGCACCCTGGCCCAAGGTGCGTCACGCTGCAGCTACGTTAGAGGTATGCAGGGAGCACGCGGAGCCTGCCGAGTGCCTGTTCTGCATGCTGACGGATCGATCGCTTCATGGTGACGTCGCTCCTGACGCTGACCGCGCGACGGAACTGCGCTCAACCATATATGTTACAGACGAACACTACGGCACGCGCTGCTCGACAGTCGTAATGTTGTCACCTGAGGGTGAACTGCAGTTCACGGAGCGCCGCTTCGCCGCCAACGGAGCGCCGCGCGGCGAGAGTATCGAAAACTTCAGGATAAACGGCTGATCAGCCAGGCGTTGATATCGGCCACTTCCTCCGCGCACACCGAGTGCGCCATTTCGTAGCTATGCCACTCTACGGCGTAGCCGAATTCGACCAACCGGTCCTTCGCTGCAAGACCCATCGCCGGCGGCACGACCGGGTCCTGAGTCCCGTGAGCGACAAACAGCGGTATCGAAGCATTGCCCGGTGACTTGTTCGCCTCGAGCTTCGCGGCAAGCGTCAGGTAGGTCGACAGTGCGAGTACGCCGCCTAAGGGTTGCGGATATCGCAGCGCAGCCTGCAGCCCGATCGCACCGCCCTGGGAGAATCCGGCGACGATAATATTCTCGCTGGCCACACCTCGCTGGATCTCCCTATCTATCAGCTCAGTGACCGCTTCAGTGCTTGCCTCGATCCCCGCCTCATCTACGACGTCGGTTCGGTCCAGAGAATAGATGTCATACCACGCACGCATTCGGACACCCATATTGACGGTGACCGGACGTATCAGGGCATGGGGGAAGACGAAGCGCGTCGCAACCGGCAGATCGAGTTCCGGCACGAGCGGCGCGAAATCATTGCCGTCTGCGCCCAATCCATGCAACCAGATCACGCTGGCGACGGGGAAATCGCCGGTCGATATCTCGAGCGCTTCAAGCGTATCTGTCACTAGTAGCTCCTAATTGATATTCAGGCCTTGCAAAAGTTGCACATAATATATAATGTATGCGCAATTTTATGCAACAAGGCTTTGCGGCCATGCCCAGTGCCGTCGCCCTACAACTAGCTCGCCGCCGGGCGATCGCACAATTGCTTGAGAGCAATACGATCGTACGGCAGACCGAACTCGTAAAACTGCTTCGTGCTGAGGGGTATCACGCAACCCAGTCGAGTGTCAGCCGCGATCTCAAGGACATGGGTGCAGCCAAGCTCAATTCCGGCTACAGCTTGCCCGAACGGCTCAACGGCGACAACGAGCAGCAGCTCGCCAGCGTTGCGGAGTTCGTTCGCGATATCCGCCCGGCCGGACCGAACATGCTCGTCATTACGACGGCGATCGGTGCGGCACAGCGAGTCGCGCTAACCCTGGACCGCATCAACTGGCCGGAGATCGTCGGCACGCTCTCAGGCGACGACACGATATTTATAGCAACGACGGGCGCAGCCCAACTACGCCGGCTGACATCGCGGCTGCGAAAAAGCTGGAGGAACTCGACCTCATGACCGATAACAATAGTCCGATCATTCTCGCCTTTTCCGGAGGTCTGGATACATCCTTTTGCGTACCGTGGCTCGAGGAGACCTACGGCCGACCGATTGTAACGGCAACCGTCAACACGGGCGGTCTGGATGCTGCCGCAACAACAGCGCTCGAAGAGCGGGCGAAGTTGCTGGGCGCATCGGACCACGTGCTTGTCGAGGCACGCGACGAATTTTTCGATCAGGTACTGAAGTTCCTGATTATGGGTAATGTTCGCCGCGGACAGCTCTATCCGCTTTGTGTCGGATCGGAACGCGGAATACAGGCTCGTTATCTTGCAGATCTCGCGGCCGAGACCGGCGCCACGACCGTCGCGCACGGCTGCACCGCCGCCGGCAATGATCAGGTGCGTTTCGAGATTATCCTCAAGACGCTGGCACCCGAGCTAGAAGTACTGGCACCGGTTCGCGATCACTCCTGGGCACGAGAAGATCAGCTCGCCTATCTCGCTGATCGCGGTCTGCCCGAGCCCGCACAGGGATCAGCCTATTCGATCAATCGCGGGCTCTGGGGCGTGACGATCGGCGGCACGGAAACGCTCGACTCCCTCGAGTCGATACCGGAGTCGGCCTGGGTCTTGAGCGCCGGTGCGTTCAGCGAATCGGCAGACGAAGAGGAATTAACAATCGGTTTCGCGGAAGGTGTCCCGGTGTCGCTCAACGGTACCGAGCTCGCGCCGGTCGCATTAATCGAAGCGCTGGAAGAACATGGCCGAAAGTTCGGCATCGGTCGCGGCGTACATCTGGGCGACACGATTCTCGGCACGAAGGGCCGCGTTGCGTTCGAAGCACCTGCCGCAGACATACTGCTAACCTGCCACCGCGAGCTCGAGAAACTCACGCTGAGTGCGTTGCAGCAGCGGGTGAAAGAACAGCTCAGTCTGACCTATGGCGATCTGGTGCATGAGGGCAAACAGCTGGACCCGGCGTGCCGCGACATCGAGGCGCTGCTGGGCTCGTCACAGAAGCGGGTTACCGGTACGGTGCGCTGCGTGCTGCGTCCGGGTAGCGTATTCGTCGCCGGCGTCGAGTCACCGCACTCACTGATGGCTGCAAGTAAAGGCAAGTACGGAGAGGCTACCGGTGAGTGGACCCCCGCGGATGCGCTCGGCTTCTCCCGAGTACTCTCGTTGCCGGGCATGCTGCACACACGAGCCAAAGGTGACTGATATGCGATCGCTCGTCGTAGATAAAATTTCGTCAGTTGCCGTCGCGAACGACCTCGGTCGCGAAGTCCGGATCAGTCCGGATATTCCCTGCGAGGAAGGTGTGCTTGTAGCCGCGGAGGTTCTCAACAGCAAATCCCGCTACAACACGCTGGAGCTGACCAGTGGCCGAATGGCGCAGGTGAAACGGGGTGACATCGTCATCGGCGCCCTGGGCCATCGCAAAGCGCTGTTCGGTTACTCAGGACATATACCCACGGAGCTTCACGCGGGCGACGTTATCCAGATTCTGAATCTCGGTGGCGTGATGGGTATCTGCGACGCGATCAATCCCAATCACGGCCAGCCGTTCGATTGCCGGGTACTGGGTGTCATCCTGGAGTTCCCTTACCTCGGCGAGCGCATCGGCGTACCCGCGCGTGTGGGTTCTCAGGATGATCTGGCCGGTTCATCCTTCAACGTCAACGACGTACCTGTAGTCGCCATAGCGGGCACCTGTATGGACTCGGGTAAAACCGTTGCCGCCTGTACGATCATCAGCCGTTTGCGTCACAACGGTCTTACCGTCGATGCCTTCAAGAGTACGGGTGTGGCGCTGCGTCGTGACATTCTGGCGATGGAAGACGCAGGTGCACGACATACCGGAATATTCTCGGACTACGGTATCGTCGCTACGACCTCGGCCAACGCGCCCGACCTCACTCGCAAACTACTACACAGTCTCGCCGCTGAGCGACCTGACGTGATCGTGTTCGAACTCGGTGACGGACTGCTCGGCGCGTATGGCGTCGAAGCCATACTCCACGACGAGTCGATCCGCGAAGCCTTAACTTCCGTCGTGCTGTGCGCGAACGATCCTGTCGGTGCCTGGGGTGGCGTCAAGCTGCTGCGCGAGAGTTTCGGGGTCGAACCCACGGTCGTAACCGGACCTGCGACGGACAACGACGTGGGGCTGGAGATTATCGAGAGGCGCTCGAGTGTAAGGGCGTTGAACGCGCTCACGCACGGCGCGGAACTCGGCGACCTGATTCTTGAGAGTCTGGACGCTTCATCCGAGAAAGCGGGAGCATCCGCATGAGCAATGCGCTACCGACAATCGTACTCGGTGGAACCGGCTATGTTGCTGGCGAGTTGCTGCGCCTGATTGCCGTGCACCCACGACTTGAACTCGGCGCGGCAGTCTCGACGAGCCAGATGGGTAAGCCCATCGCGTCGGCTTTCGGGCATCTCGCCAGTGTCTATCCGGAACAACGGTTCGAGTCCGCCGACGATATCGTTGGCCGTATTGGCGAATCACCGCAATGGGTCGTGATCTCCGCGGCGCCGCATGGCGCATCGGCGGGACACGTCGACAACCTGCTGTCGGCGGCTGAAGCTTCTGGAGTCGAAATGACTGTCGTCGATGCTTCAGCAGATTTTCGCTACGCGGACGCGGCGAGCTTCGAGGAAGTGTACGGGCAGCCACATCCGGCGCCGGACCGGCTCTCTAGTTTCCGTTGCGCTGTACCCGAGCACCTCGCGGAGATCGACACACCGCACGCCGCCCAGCCCGGTTGTTTCGCAACCGCGATGCTGCTCGGCATCGTGCCGATGGTCGTCAACGATCTTTGCGAGCCGGAATTTTTCGTGAGCGCCGTGACCGGTAGTACAGGTGCCGGCGGGACGCCCCGGGACACAACGCATCATCCGTTTCGCCAGAGCAATGTCTTCGCGTACAAGCCATTGGGACACCGACATCAACCCGAGGTTAGTGCGCTGACTCAGAATGCCACCGGTAAGGAATCCAGCCTGCACTTCGTACCGCATTCGGGTCCGTTCGCTCGCGGTATCTACGCGACGATCTTCGCGCCGCTGAATAGCGCGGTGACTGCAACGCAGGCACGCGATGCATTAACGGAGTATTACGCGAACTCGGCATTCGTTTCGGTAGCGGCGACACCGCCGCGTCTCAAGGACATCGTCGGCACGAATAACGCCACGTTAAGCGTAGACGTCGATGACAGCTGCGTTACCGTCTGCTGTGTTATCGACAACCTCGTCAAAGGGGCTGCCGGCGGCGCAGTGCAGTGGGTCAACCGACTCCGCGGCTGGCCGGATTCCGAAGGACTGATCGTCGCACCGGCGGGGTGGGTCTGATGTCAGCACATCCCGCCCATCTGGATGAGGTCTATCCAATGCTCTCGTTCAAGCCGACGACCGGCCAGGGTGTCTATCTCGAGGACGCCCAGCAACGCCGCGTGCTCGACCTGTACGGTGGTCATGCCGTCGCGGGGCTGGGCTACGGTCATCCGCGGCTGACGGAAGCGCTACTCACGCAGGCGCAGCAGCTGATGTTCCAGAGTAACGCGATCAGCATGCGTGTCAGGGACGAGGCCGCCGACAAGCTGACCGCATTTGCGCCGGACGGGCTGGATCGCGTGTTCTTCGTCAATAGCGGCGCCGAAGCCAACGAGAACGCGCTGCGGCTCGCGATTCAGACAACGGGTCGTAACAAGGTTGTCGCGATGGAGCGTAGCTTTCATGGCCGCACGGCAGCGGCTGGTGCCGTGACCTGGGGCTCCCGCGATCGCTGGTACGGATTCCCGAACACGCCGATGGACGTTACCTTCGTGCCGCGCAACGATTCAGCTGCGCTCTCGGATGCTGTCGACAGCGATACCGCCGCGGTGATCATAGAGCCGGTTCAGGGTGTTGCCGGCGCATTCGGCTTCGAGCAGTCGTTCATGACCCGCGTACGTGAAGTCTGCGACGAGAATAGTGCGCTACTAATACTCGACGAAGTTCAGACCGGCGTTGGCCGTATGGGCACGCCTTTCGGCGCCGACTATTTTTCCGTGACTCCGGATTTCATTACGACGGCGAAGTCTCTCGGCGGCGGATTTCCCTGCGGCGCCGTGATCATGCGCGACGAGATCGCCAGGGAACTGGGCCCGGGCGCACTTGGCACGACATTCGGCGGCGGCCCACTCGCCTGCGCCGTCATTTGCGCCGTTCTCGACACAATCGTCGAAGACGGCCTGCTCGATAATGTCACCGAAGTATCGGCACTGAGACGTGAGACCTGTATCCGTGGTCCCGTTACAGAAATTCGGGGTGCGGGATTCCTGCTGGGCCTGCGAACCAGCCCTCCGGCGAAAGAAGTACGAGACGCGCTTCTCGAGCGAGATATTCTCGCGGGTACGAGCGGCGACCCTCATATTCTACGATTACTACCAGCGTTGATTTTGCAGCCATCCGACGTACAACTGTTGGCGAGCGCTCTGGAGGAGCTAGCTGATGAACCGCTTTAATGACTTGACCGATTTCCCCCACGAGGAAGTACGCGAGCTACTCGAGCTGGCAACACGTCTGGAGCACTCCCCGGAACCACGTGCTCTCGAGGGAAAGATCCTGTCGTTATTGTTTCTGAGTCCCTCGCTGCGAACGCTTGCGTCGTTTCAGGCGGCGATGGGCCGGCTCGGTGGAGGCTCCTTCGTAATCTCTCCAGGAATGTCGATACACGGGTTGGAGACGCGCCCGGGAATTGTTATGGACGGTGCTGCCGCGGAACACGTGCGGGAGGCGATTCCGGTTATTGCTTCTTATGGCGATGCCATGGGCATTCGAGCATTCGCGGAACGTCGCAAGTTGTCGGACGACCTCGCCGACAAAGAATTCGAGGGTATGGCATCGCTGGTCGATGTCCCCCTGATCAATATGGAATCCGCGATCCAGCATCCCTGCCAGAATCTGGCTGACTGGAAAACGATGAACGATTTCGAAGTCCCTGCTGAGGGCGGCCGCTTTGTCCTCTCGTGGGCGTATCACCCGCTCGCCTTACCACTCGCCGTGCCGTCATCAACGCTACACATGGCCGCCCACCGGGGCATGGATGTCGTCGTACTGAATCCACCCGGATTTGATCTGCCGGATTCTGTAATGGAAAAAGCGCGCAATACGGCACAGGCAGCCGGGGGCAGTATCATGACAACACGCGACCGGCGTGAAGCGATGGAGGACGCGCATATTATTTACGCGAAGTCCTGGTCTTCAACCGAGCACTATGGCGACCGGCCTGCAGATGAGGCGCAGCGCGAAGAGCTGATCGACTGGTGTGTAAACGACTTATGGTTTGAGAATGCGCGCGAGGATTGCCGATTCATGCATTGCCTGCCGGTGCGTCGCGGCGTTGTTGTTGCCGATGAGGTGTTGGACGGCCCGCGCAGCATCGTCGTGCCGGAAGCCCGAAATCGAATGTTGGCCCAGATGGCCGTGCTCTACCGGATGATGAAGGGCTGAACCAGTGACACGCCTGAGCCGCAATGAGCGAACAATCGTCGTAACGGCGCTGAAACATGCGGCACCGTATATACGCATGTTCAAGCGAAAGATATTCGTCCTCAAAGCGGGCGGAGAAGCGTTCGTGACGCCCGAATCTACGCGAGCGATCATCGAGCAAATCGGCATCCTCCATGAGGTCGGTATACACGTGGTCGTGGTACACGGCGGCGGTCCGCAATCGACTCGGCTTGCGAAGACCAGGAACATCCCGACGGAGATTATCGAGGGACGTCGGGTCACCAACGAGGAAACACTAGCTGTGATGGCGACAGTCCTGAACGAGCAGATTAATCCTGCGATCACGGCCGAATTCGCCGCGCTGGATATCCCGGCCGTTGGTGTCGCCGGTAGCGACGCGCGCGTGATAAAGGCGCACAAACGACCACCAGTTGAGAATGCCGGGCCGAATGGTGAGACCGTCGACTACGGCTTCGTCGGCGACATCGATTCGATCGATGCGGAACTGCTACGCGAACATCTCGCAAGCGGCGCGGTCCCGGTAATCAGCCCAATGGCGGCCGAGGGCGATGGCACGCTGTTGAATATAAACGCCGATACAGTGGCGGCGGCGGTAGCGTCTGCGCTCGGCGCCGAGAAACTGATACTCGCGACTTCCGCGCCCGGCATACTCGAGTCCCGAGACGATCTCAGTTCACTGATCTCTTATATAGATATCGCGGGACTGGCGCGGCTTCGTTCAGAAGGTCGAATCGCAGGCGGGATGTTGCCAAAAGCCACCGCGATCGAAAAAGCACTCACCGGCGGCGTACCGCGCGTCCACGTTATCTCGGGCGAGCTTCCCGATGGCCTGCTGCTGGAAGTCTTTACGAACGAAGGTATCGGTACCCTCGTAGTCAACGATATCGAGCATCTGAGCCCGGCCGAGCAAACCTGAGGGATAGTTCGATGACGCGCTTATGGGATAAAGGAAAGCCGCTGGATGAACGTATTCTGAACTTCACGGCGGGCGAGGACTATCTGCTGGACGAGCGTCTGGTGGCCTACGACGTTCGTGCGTCCATCGCGCACGCGCGTATGCTCGAGAAGCAGGGCTTACTCGACAGCGCGGATTGCGACGCGATTTGCGAGGGCCTTGAGGATCTCGGACGGCAGCATGCAGAGGGCCAGTGGGCGATCCAGCTCGAACAGGAAGATGCGCATAGCGCGCTGGAACAACGCCTGGTCGAATCGATCGGCGCGGCCGGCGGACGCGTTCACCTGGGGCGATCACGCAATGATCAGGTACTCGCTGCGTTACGCCTCTATCTCCGCGACGTCGCTGAAACCCTGTCCGAAGGAACGAATGTTGTTGCGACGGCACTCGACGAACTCGCGGAACGCCACGGCGATCTCGATCTGCCGGGCTATACGCACATGCAACCTGCCATGCCGAGCTCCGTCAGCCAGTGGGCCGCCGGATTCGCGGCCGAGCTACGTGACGACGCAGTCGGTTTAGGCGCCGCGGCGCGGCGCGCAGACCTGAATCCCCTGGGCTCCGCGGCAGGCTACGGCGTTCCTGGTTTGCCACTCGATCGTGAGGCAACACGCGAGTTCTTAGGATTCTCCGCTACACAAAACCCCGTCACAGCAGTGCAATTGAGTCGCGGTAAAGCCGAAGCCTCGCTGATCTTCGAACTCACGTTATTGCTCGGCGATCTGGGCCGTCTGGCGTCAGATCTATTGTTGTTCTACACGGAAGAGTTCGCCCTCGTCGAGCTGCCGGATGAAATGACGACGGGATCGTCGATCATGCCGCAGAAGCGTAACCCTGACGTCTTCGAACTGGTGCGCAGCGCGCAGGCAGTGACGATTGCAGCGCTTACCGAAACGCTTGCGATAACGACGAAACTGACGTCCGGATACCAACGAGACCTCCAGCGACTAAAAGCGCCTCTGTTTCGCAGCATCGATCTCGCAGAAGATACGCTGGCCATCATGGCGTATGCTTTGAGTGGTGTACGCTTCCGTACCGACCTGCCGCCGCTAAGCGACGGCCTCTATGCGGCCGAGCGTGCCAATGCGCTGGTGGTCGAAGAAGGCATCCCGTTCCGGGAGGCTTACCAACGCGTCGCCGCGACACTGAAACGTGACGACTGATGCGTGAGAGACTCTACGCAACAGGTCGAAGCGTTCTGCTACTGCTGTTCATGGTGCTCGCTCTGGGAGGCTGCGGTCAGAGCGGACCGCTGACGCTTCCGGTTGCGGAGCCTCCTGCTGCCGGTGAAGAGTCTTCGCCTGGCAGCGAAACTCAGGAAAACGAAGAAGAAGAAAATGAAACGGCCAGCGAATAAATCTGATCGGGTACCGCCAACACAACATCAGGAGTCCTGATGAGCGATAAGCCATTCGTTGTTGTCGACGGCTCTTCCTACCTGTTCCGCGCGTACCACGCGCTACCCGCCTTCACCTCCAGCAAAGGAGAGCCCACGGGTGCCATCTTCGGCGTACTTAACATGCTCAATAGCCTGATCGACGAGTATGAGCCCCAGAACATCGCCATCGTCTTCGATGCGCCAGGCAAAACTTTCCGCGATGAGCTCTTCGCCGAATACAAAGCCAACCGGCCTCCGATGCCGGAGGATTTACGGCCGCAGATAGAACCGCTGGTGCAGGCCGTTGAGGCAATTGGCCTGCCGGTGCTGCGCATCAAGGGCGTAGAGGCGGACGACGTCATCGGAACGCTCGCGACGCGCGCCACGGCGGCAGACATGAAGACCGTCATATCGACATCTGACAAAGATATGGCGCAGCTCGTCAACGACCATGTCTCGCTGGTCAATACGATGAGCAATACGAAGATGGATGCTGGCGGCGTGTTCGAGAAGTTCGGTGTTCGCCCTGATCAGATAATCGACTATCTCGCTCTCGTCGGCGACAGCGCAGACAACATTCCCGGTGTACCCGGTGTGGGACCCAAGACCGCAGCCAAGTGGCTTGCCGAGCACGGCGATCTCAATATGGTCAAGGAGAACGCGGATCAGGTCCCGGGGAAAGCGGGAGAGAATCTTCGTGGCGCATTGGATCAGCTACCGCTATACAAAGAGCTGACGACGATTGTCTGCGATCTCGAGCTGCCGGCAGAGCCGGCGGCACTTGTCTACGGCGATCCTGACACCGAACGCTTGAAGGAACTCTATGATCGGCTGGAACTGAGGAGCCTTTTGCGGCGTGCGGGTGTCACCGAGGAAGAAGCCCAACCCGAGACTTCGAGCGCGGACTACGACACCGTGCTTACCGAAGAAGAACTTGACAGCTGGCTCGAGCGTATCGAGTCTGCTGAACTCGTCGCCCTGGACACCGAAACCACCAGCCTCGATTACATGCAGGCAGAGATCGTCGGACTGTGTCTGTCCGTGGAAGCAGGTAAAGCAGCCTATATTCCCCTCGCTCACAGCTACCCGGGCGCACCGGACCAGCTCGACCGGGAGATGGTTCTCGAGCGCATGAAGCCCTGGCTGCAGGGTTCGTCGCTGAAGGTCGGCCATCACCTGAAATATGACGCGCACGTCCTGCGAAACCAAGATATCGAACTCGGCGGCATCGCCTTCGACACGATGCTGGAATCTTACGTGCTCGACTCAACGGCGACGCGCCACGATATGGACTCGGTGGCGACCAAGTATCTCGGCGTCAAGACGACCAAGTACGAGGAAGTAGCCGGGAAGGGCGCGAAGCAGCTGCGCTTCGACGAGGTCGATATCGAAGTCGCTTCGGCCTATGCGGCCGAAGATGCTGACATCACGCTGCAGCTACACCAGACGCTGTGGCCAAAGATCGAAGAACTGCCCGAGTTGAAAAAACTCTATCTGGAGATCGAGCAGCCGCTACTCAACGTCCTGCAGAAAATCGAATACCTCGGCGTACTCGTCGACGCCTCGATGCTCAAGCAGCAAAGCCAGGAACTCGCCGAGTCCATGGCCGCTACAGAAGCGAAGGTGCACGAACTGGCCGGTAGTCCATTCAATCTCGCATCGCCGAAGCAGCTACAGGAGATTCTGTACGAGCGACTCGGTTTACCGGTTCTCGGCAAGACGCCGAAGGGACAACCGTCAACGGCCGAGGGCGTGCTCCAGGATCTTGCCGAAGAGTACGAGCTGCCGAAGAGAATTCTTGAATATCGCGGAATCGCGAAGCTCAAATCGACCTACACCGACAAGCTGCCGCTCGAAATAGACGCGCGAACCGGACGAGTTCACACCTCCTATCATCAGGCCGTTGCAGCGACCGGACGCCTTTCCTCGTCCGATCCCAACCTGCAGAACATTCCGATCCGCACGCCTGAGGGCCGTCGAATCCGGCAGGCATTCGTCGCGCCTTCCGGGTACCGCCTGCTTGCCGCGGATTACTCGCAGATCGAATTGCGCATCATGGCGCATCTGTCCGAGGACGCCAGCCTGCTTACCGCGTTCGCCGAGGACAGGGACATTCATCGTGCAACCGCTGCCGAAGTATTCGGCGTCGATCTCGATGCCGTCTCCGACGACGAGCGCCGCTCGGCGAAAGCGATCAACTTCGGTCTGATCTACGGAATGTCTGCGTTCGGGCTTGGCAAGCAACTCGGCATCGGTCGCAACCAGGCACAGGAATATGTCGATCTCTACTTCACACGCTATCCCGGCGTGAAGGACTATATGGATCGAACGCGGGAACAGGCCCGGGAGAACGGCTTCGTCGAAACGGTCTTCGGCCGTCGACTCTATCTGCCCGAAATAGAGTCACGAAATCATCAGCGCCGCCAATACGCGGAGCGCAGCGCGATCAACGCACCGATGCAGGGGACTGCCGCTGACATCATCAAGATGGCGATGCTGCGCGTAGACGATTGGCTAACATCCTCTGGTGCCGATGCCCGGGTCATCATGCAGGTCCACGATGAACTCGTACTCGAGGTCGCCGAAGATTCTGCGGAGGACACCGCCGCCGAAGTGACTGGCCTCATGGAAGGCGCAGCGGAACTGTCCGCGCCGCTTAAAGTCGTTTTCGGCATAGGCGATAACTGGGACGAGGCACACTAGACCCGTCGACAGCGGAACCACCCGATTCCTGGGCGCGAACGAATGTCCCGCTCGGTACGCTTTTCGGCGGGAACTTCTTCCGCCCAAGCGGGACTAATCCTACAGACGCGAGAGCGTCGCCCGCTGACCTCCCTTGGCGGGCATTGCCCGGTTACCCCATACCGGGATATTCCGCCCCGGGTGTGCCCCCTGAATCCCACGCCCGGGGTTTCTTTTATCTGCTGCAACCAGCGCTCAGGCCGCCGCGCTCAGCCAATCCGTCAGCGTCGCTTGCGCATCCTCGACACCGACGCGCTTCGGCGCAGAGAACAGAATGAGTGGAACCGGATCCGCAAGGTCAGCGGCAATTTTCCGGCATTGCGCGAGTCCCGCGCTACGGCTCAGCTTGTCAGCCTTGGTTAACAGTATGGTCGCCGGAACCCCGGCTGACCGGGACCAGGACAGCATGACCTCGTCCAGTTCCTTGAGACCGCGACGCACGTCGACGGTAATAAACAACCCGGAGAGCGACTGACGCCCCTGAAAATAGGCCTCGAGCAGGACTCGCCATTCCTGTCGAACCGACTCCGAGACCTTGGCGTAGCCGTATCCCGGCAGGTCAACGAGTCGCTGGCTGGCATCGATTTCGAAGAAATTGATGAGTTGGGTGCGGCCCGGTGTCTTGCTGGTCCTCGCCAGACCCCGACGGGCAGTAATTGCGTTAATCGCGCTGGACTTTCCCGAGTTGGAACGCCCCGAGAAAGCCACTTCCCGGCCGGAATCCGGAGGAAATTGTGCGGATTTCTGCGCACTTTTGAGAAACTTTAGGCCGGATAGATAGGTCATAGGTGTATTGGCCGCGGACACGTCGCAATGCTGGAGATAAGCGGTTTAGTGTACAATCTCTCGCCGTTTGCATCGAAAGGATATGGGGTCTAAAACGCGTGGCGCACAGTAAATTACAGATAAGGTACCGAACAACCCTCTGGTCAATTGGCGGACTCACGGCTATTGCGCTGGCGGTCTTCGCGGGCAGCCCCACGTACGCCCAGGGCTCAGCCGAGGCCGGACAGGCCAAAGCGGCCGTATGCGCTGCCTGTCACGGTGTTGACGGCAATAGCATCACGCCCGAGTGGCCGAGTCTCGCAGGGCAGCATCCGAACTACACCAAAAGACAGTTGCTCTCCTACCAGACCGGCGAGCGCGAAGACGTATTGATGACCTCTTTCGCAAGTGCGCTGTCGGAAGAGGATATCGATGACCTCTCGGCCTACTTCGCGACGCTACCCGCAGTGCAGCGCGGAGCCGACCCGGAACTCGTCGAACTGGGTCAACGCATTTATCGTGGCGGTATTCCGGATCGCGGTGTCGCCGCCTGTATCGCCTGCCATGGCCCCGCCGGACGCGGCAACCCGATGGCGAGCTACCCGATCGTTCGCGGCCAGCACGCAACCTATCTCATTAATACTCTTGGCGCGTACGCCACTAGCACGCGTCGTTCCGATACTGCCAGCAACCAAATGATGCGCGATATTGCCGTGTCCCTGCGAGACGACGAGATCCGCGCTGTAGCCAGTTACATGCAGGGACTGCGCTAATACAGCAGGCCCGAAAGAGGTATCTATCGTGTCGAAACTAATAATCCCGAAAACAGCCGCTACGACCCTGATCGCCACGTTTGTTTTGGCTCTTGCAGCCTGCAGCGATGAGCCTGTGGCGGTCGGTGCTGATCCTCAGGCGACCAACACGGCTCCTCCTGCCGTCAATCAGGCCGTCGAGCCGAACGTTGTAGCAGCGGAGCGAGAGCCCGCCGCATCTTCGTCGGATCAACGCATCGTGCTGGCTCAGGCCGATCCTGCGCCCGCCAGCGGCCGCTTTCAGCTCGGCACACACTACACGCGGCTGCCTGCGGCACAGGGAACGAGTTCCAGCGCGGACATGATCGAAGTCGCCGAAGTCTTCTGGTACGGCTGCCCACATTGCTACACGTTCGACCCGTATATCGAGAACTGGCTTGAGGATATTCCCGAAGACGTCAACTTTGTACGTATCCCGGCGGTCTGGAATGGCACACTTCAGACGCACGCGCGAGCCTTCTACGCCGCTCAGGCACTTGGCGTCACTGACGAAGTTCATTCCGACCTGTTCCGCGAGATCCATATCAATCGCAACTTTCTCGACAGCCCGGCGGGGCTAACCGCATTTTTCGAGGCACATGGTGTCGCCGCCGATGACTTCAATGCCGCGTTCGAGTCGTTCGCTGTCAATACGCGGATGAACAGAGCGGATGAACTCTCCCGCCGCTACCGTATCGGCAGCGTGCCAACTGTCGTTGTTAACGGTAAATACACGACGGACGCGGGCATGGCCGGAAGCTACGAAGATCTGATGTTGCTGATCGACGAACTGGTCGCCATGGAGCGCGCCGGCGAGTAATCCCGCCCGGGGAATCGTCCTCAGCTAAAAAGGATCGCGGTTCTCTTCGAGCCCGAATGGATCCGCGTGGATAAAGACTTCCGCCGTCGGGAAACGGCTGCGAACATCCGACTCGACAGCCGCGCAGATCTCGTGCGCTTCATTGAGACTGATCTCGGGATCCAACTCCAGGTGAAACTGAATAAACTGATTCGCGCCCGCTGATCGCGTGCGCAGATCATGCAGGCCTTCAACGCGACTGTCCTGCGAAGCGATTTCCAGTATCAAAGCCCTGTCTTCCTCAGGAAGCTCGCGATCCAGTAGCACGTCTATTGCGTTGACAGCAATTACGCGGACCGAAAGCAAAATCAGCACGACGACGACGAGTCCGAGCAGCGGATCGAGGATGATCAACCCCCACTGGGCTGAAGCGAAGATAGCCAGGAGAATCGCGGTATTCGTCAGAAGATCAGCCTTGTAATGGACGGCATCGGCGGAGATTGCCAACGATCCGGTCTGGCGGACGACATAGCTCTGGAAGACGACGAGACTGAGCGTTAGCAGAAACGAAGCGAACATCACGGCGAGGCCGAGCTGTGGCTCGAGCAACTGAGTGGGCGCGAACAATCGCGTCGTCGCCTCAACACCGACATAAATCGCGGAGCCGGTAACGATAAGCGCCTGCGCCAGACCCGCTATGCCTTCGGACTTACCATGACCGAAACGATGTTCCCGATCGGCCGGCTCGACCGCCACCTTCACAGCGAACATCGTGATGACCGAGGCGACGAGATCCAGAACTGAGTCTGCGAGCGAGCTCAGCAGGGCGATCGAATCAGTCGCAGTCCACGCCCAGACCTTTAGAGCGATCAGTATCAGCGCCATCGCGACCGAAGCGTAGCTCGCCGATCGCATCAGACGAACGTGGCGCGCACTTAAGGTAACGGCTGCTGTATTTTGCGGGCCCATCCACTCGAGTGTATTCAGAACTTCCGCAACATGTTACCAGTCGATTGAGAGATACCGGTGGAAACGCTCGCGAACTGCCTACAGGTTCGAGAGTCTTTCTGCCGCCTCTTCCAGCGTTCGCATTTCCTTCGCGAAACAGAAACGAATATAGCGCGCATCTGGCGGCTCTTCGTAGAACGCCGATATCGGAATTACAGCAACGCCCTGTTCTTTGGTCAGCTGATGGGCGAACTCGGCATCGCTAAGATCAGACACCGCCGAATAGTCCGCAAGCTGGAAGTAGGTTCCGCGACTCGGGCGAAACTTTAAAGCAGAGTCCTTGAACAACTCCAGGAAGCGATCGCGCTTCTCCTGATAGAACGCCGGAAGACCGAGGTAATGCTGCGGGCAATCCCGGAGATAGTCCGCGAGCGCGTGCTGCAACGGAGTCGCTGTCGTGAAGGTGTTGAATTGGTGAACGCGCCGAAACTCCTGCGAGAGCGGTGCAGGCGCTACACAGTATCCAACCTTCCATCCCGTCGCATGGTAGGTCTTCCCAAACGAGAACACCGCGAAGCTTCGAGGCGCCAGTTCGTCGTTCGCCAACACACTTGCGTGTTGTTCGCCATCGAAGACGATGTGTTCGTAAACCTCGTCGCTGAGGATGTACAGGTCGTAGCGCCTGACTATCTCCGCGAGTCGCTGCAGGTCGGATTGGGTCAACAACCCACCCGAAGGATTGTGCGGCGAGTTTACGATGATGAGGCGCGTGCGATCGTTCAGAGCATCGGCCAGCCGATCCCAGTCAATATCAAAGCCTGGGGTAAGCAATGGCAGGTGGATGGTCTTTGCTCCCGCGAGCGTAATCGCAGGATCGTAGGAGTCGTAGGCCGGGTCAAAGACAATGACCTCATCTCCGGGTCTGACGACGGCGTGTATTGCGCAGAACAGCGCCTCGGTGGCGCCACTGGTCACCGTTACGTCGGTCGCCGCATCCGGCTGCACGCCGTAGAGTTTGGAAATCTTCAACGAGATCTGCTGCCGAAGCGCCTCGATTCCCGTCATATGGGGATACTGGTTGTTCCCCGCGTGCAAGTGGTAAGTGACGCGGTCCAGCAGCTCGACCGGCGGCTGATAGTCGGGATAGCCCTGAGACAGATTAATCGCGCCGCACTCCTCGGCGAGCCGTGACATCACCGTGAATATGGTGGTACCGACACCCGGCAGCTTGCTCTCAAGTTCAGGCATACGCGCCAAATCTTTGCGTCAGAAAGTTTCTCAGGCGCTCTTTGTCGCGACTCGATACAGCATCGTACTGAGTGCAGCGATGACGAGGAGTCCGACGACAGTAGGCAGTTCGAGTCCCATCGTAATGATGTCCGGGTTGCCGCTGAGGACGATGGGTACCGCCATACCGATACCGATCAATGCTTCACCCGTTATCAGGCCGGAGGCGAACAACATGCCGTTGCGCTGCGATACGACGGAGTCCGCACCACTTGCTTCTGCTCGACGTCGCGCATAAAACGCGATCAGGCCACCCAGCAGAATTGCCGTGGCGAGTTCCAGCGGCAGGTAGATTCCTACCGCCACGGCGAGTACGGGCGCACGCCAGCTGGCCTTCTGCGCCTTGAGGTACTCGTCCAGAACGATAATCGCGGCACCGATTCCGGATCCGATCGCGACCATCGTCCATGGAAGACCGGCGCCGAATACGCCCTCCGCTACCGACGCCATCAGTGTAGCTTGCGGTGCAAGCAGTGCGTTGGGCTGCTCCGCCGTCGGTGCGCCAATACCATAGGCCTGCAGCAGAAGATTCAGGATAGGCGCCATGACGAGTACGGCAGCGAGTACACCGGCAGCCTGCATGACTTGCTGGCGCCATGGCGTAGCTCCGACGAGGTACCCCGCCTTCAGGTCCTGAAGATTGTCACCCGCGATAGCGGCGGCACAGCACACCACGGCGCCGACCATGATGGCGGCAGCCGGCCCGGCGACCGCATCGCCACCCATAAGCCACAGCAACAGCAGGGACGTCATCAGAATCGTCGCGATGGTAATTCCAGAGATCGGGTTGTTCGAAGAGCCAACAAGACCCGCCATGTACGCTGCGACCGAGGAAAATAGAAATCCTGCGGTGACCATGACAATAGTCATTGCGAGCGCTATCCCTACCGATCCGACGATTACGTTGTAGAGAGCGAAGATCGGCAATACGAAAAGCGCTACGCCGATAAGAACGAACTTCATCGGCGTGTCGTGCTTTGTGTGGTCGTAGCCACCGGCGGTTAGCGGAAGCTCAGCTTTTAATCCGCTCATGACACCGGAGACGAGAGATCCACGCATTGATATCAACGCCCAGATACCACCGACCAGCATCGCACCGACGCCGAGATACCGGATCTGCGAAGTCCATATGGCGAATGCAAGATCATTGGCGCTGGTACCTGACGCGAACGCCTCTGCAAGCGCGGGGCTATCCGCAAGGAAAAACGTCGAGTAGATCGGGATTGCGATATACCAGGAGATTGCGCCACCCAGGAACACGAGGACCGCAATATTCAGACCGACGATATAACCCACGCTGACGAGCGCGGGCGACAGGTTCATGCCGACATAGCCGATTGTGGACGAGCCAAAATAGGTCGCCGCATGTGCAGCGCCTTCCCAGAGACGCAACCCGGTCTCGGATAGTTTAGTCAGCGCACCCAGAATCGCCGCAATTGCCAGGAACTTTGCCCCCTGGCTCGGCGACTCACCAACGCGTAGCACCTCGGCTGTCGCCGTACCTTCTGGATAAGCCAGTTGTTCCTCGACGATCAGTGATCGACGCAGCGGAATGGTGAACATGACACCGAGAAGACCGCCAAGCCCTGCGATGATGCTGACCCACGCGTACTCGAACACGTCCCAGTAGCCGAGGATTATCAGCGCTGGCAGCGTAAAGATGACACCCGCCGCGAGCGACTCGCCGGCGGACGCAGCCGTCTGCACGATGTTGTTCTCGAGAATATTCGACTCTTTAAACAGCTTCAGGATAGCCATCGAGATGACGGCCGCCGGAATTGATGCCGAAACCGTCAGCCCGGCGAAGAGTCCAAGGTAGGCGTTAGCGCCGGCCAGCACCATCGAAAGTACCAGGCCAAGTAGGATCGCCTTCAGGGTTAACTGTGGCAGGGGCTTCACTGCAGCCATGCGGGTACCTCCGGTGTTTTTCTCGTTGTTCGTACGCGCGTATGCACGAAGAGACTAGCGACTGCTCATCGTTAATACCAGTCAGCCCTAATCCATACCTCTGGCCAGACGTCTGAGCGGCTTGCTGACAAGGGCCAGCACTATGCCGGCTCCGACTGTGGTGATAACAATCTGTGTGTACAGCCCCGGCATCTCCTCGACGGCTTCGGCGCGGAACTCGCCTGCAAGAAGGCCCGCAAGAATATTCCCAAGCGACGTAGCGAGCCACCAGACGCCCATCATCTGACCGACATAGCGGCGCGGCGCGAGCTTGGTGACAGCACTTAAGCCGACCGGGCTAAGCGCGAGCTCGCCCATCGTGTGCAGCAGATAAGTAAAGAACAGCCACGTCGGCAGCACCTGCTGCCCTTCGGCGACGAGTGCAGCCGCTCCGATCATGACGGCGAAACCCAGACCCAGGATTATCAGTCCGATAGCAAACTTGAGCGGCGAAGAGGAATTCAGGTTGCGACGCGCCAGCGCGATCCACATCATGGAATAGAACGGCGCAAGAATGATTATAAAAATAGGATTCAGCGACTGGAACCAACTCGCCGGAATCTCAAAACTACCGAACTCACGAATCGTGTAACGCTCAGCAAAGAGATTCAGCGACGACCCCGCCTGCTCGAATCCGGACCAGAAAATCGCGGCCGCTACAAATAACGCAATAAGAACGATTACGCGGTCGCGTTCATCTCCCGTCAGCTTGCCGAATGTAAACAGGTAGATGAAGTAAAGGACGCCAAGACCGGCAATGACATAGGTGCTTACCTGTGCCAGTGCCGTTGCATCGATAGTCAGTGCGCCGGTTAAAGCCGCAACCATGACTGCCGCCGCCAGAAGCAGGCTTATCCAGATGATGCCCCAGGCTCTGCTTTCGAAGGCCGCGTCGTTCTCCCGACGCGCAGGCGGAAGCCGCCCTGCGTCGCCCAGTTGCTCTTCAGTCAGCTTGAACTGAACGAGGCCGAACAACATGCCGAATCCTGCTACCGCGAAACCGTAGTGCCAGTTCTGTTGCGCAAGATAGCCGCAAACAAGTGGCCCCAGCGCAGCGCCGACATTGATCCCCATGTAGAAGATAGTGAAGCCGCCGTCGCGTCGTGGGTCCCCCGGCGGATAGAACTCGCCGACGATCGCGCTGATATTCGGCTTTAGCAGACTCGTGCCGATCGCGACCAGAGCAAGCCCGGTGAAGAACGACCAGACGCTCGGGATCGCCAGCACGAAGTGACCACACATGATGATGATGCCGCCATACCAGACAGCACGTTGTCCGCCGATAAGCCGATCCGCGATCCATCCGCCCGGCAGTGCCAGCATGTAGACGGCCGCGGTATAGAGACCGTAGATCGCGGTTGCGGTTTGATCAGAGTAACCAAGGCCTCCATCCTCTACGGCCGCGACCATGAAGAGCACCAGCAACGCACGCATACCGTAGTAGCTGAAGCGCTCCCACATCTCCGTCGTCGACAATGTGAGCAAGCCCCGAGGATGGCCCAGCACTCCGTTCGACGCTGCAGTCGTTTCCTGGTTCATCTGCTTGTCTCCCGTTACTCGCCGCCGCTCTCAGTACCGATATCGGAGTCCTCGTCATCTGACTCCTCGGCTTTCGGCCCGAAAACACGCGCCATAAACAGTCCCGTCTCATACAGCAGGTAAACGGGCACGGCTAACAGCGTCTGCGAGATCGCATCAGGAGGCGTCAACAACATCCCCATAACGAAGGCGCCCAGGAACACATAAGCTCGCCCTTTCCCCAGAGTCTCTATCGGAACCAACCCGCTCCACACCAGCATGACGGTGGCGATAGGTACTTCGAATGCGAGTCCGAACGCAAAGAACAGCGTCAGAATAAAATCCAGATAGGCACTGATGTCCGTCATCATCGTGACGCCTTCCGGCGCCACGGCAGCGAAGAATCCGAACATCAACGGGAAGACGACGAAGTAGGCGAACGACACGCCGACATAGAAAAGTAAGATGCTGGAAAGCAGCAACGGCAGCGCAAAACGTTTCTCTTTCCGGTAAAGCCCCGGCGCTACGAAATGCCACACCTGGCTCAGTACGACCGGCATGGCGAGAAACAGAGCCGCGAACAACGTCGTCTTGAATGGCGTCAGGAAGGGAGATGCGACCTGGGTCGCGATCATCGTCGCGCCCTCCGGAAGTTTCTCCATCAGCGGCGTCGCAATCAGCGTAAAGATCGATTCCGAGAAGGGCACCAGACAGATAAAAATGACGAGTATCGCGGCAGCCACTCGCAGTAGCCTGTTGCGCAACTCGACAAGATGCGAAACCAGCGAGCCTTCGGCGAGCGTTTCCTCTTCGCCTGGTCCATTAGTCTGCGTCGTCATTGCTCGCTTGCCGATCCAACGGGCTTCTGCTCAGCGTCTTTTGTCTCGCCGGCTTCATCAGTAGCCGCATCCTGAGACTCGGCACCAGCGGCCTCTTCATCCACCTCGGCGTCGGGGGCGGCCTTGCTCGAGTCAGCGGAGTCAGCCGAGTCGTCGTCGGACTCCGACGCGGTCTCGTCAGCCGGTCGGTTAACCGGCTGGAGGGGTTTGGGTTTTCGCGGGGGTGGCGGCGGTGGCGCGTCGACAGCAGCAATTTCCTGTTCCAACTGACGACGAAGCGTACTCGCCGTACGTCGCGCACGACCGATCCAGCGACCGACCTGGCTGGCAACACGAGGCATACGCTCCGGACCGAGAATTATCAGCCCCATGCCGAAAATTAGAACGAGTTCCCAGAAGCCGACGTCGAACATCTCGTCTAACTACTTTCGCTCTTGTCCTTCTGCTCAGCGAATTCGGCATCGGGTGCCACACCTTCCAGGCGCTGCGGATCCTCTGCGTCGGATTCGTCATCACCGTCCTTCTCGTCGGAATCCATTGCCTTGCGGAAACTCTTCAACGCGCCGCCCAGATCGCCGCCGATTGATTTCAGTCTCTTGGTACCGAAAATCAGCACGACTATGAGCAGCACAATAAGCAGCTGCCACATGCTTATCCCACCTAATCCCATCTCAACTCTCCAACCTTTATATCTATGGCGTAATGATACGCGAAACCCTGCGAGCAGGGCCTATACGCTTATTCCGTCGGGGACACCCTCAGCCAGAACGTTACCGGACCTTCGTTCGACAGATTTACCTGCATCATCGCGCCGAACCGGCCGCTACCGACCTTATGCCCGCTTTGCGCTGCCAGATCGACCAGCTGATCAAAGCGATTCCTGCCCTCTTCCGGCGGAGCCGCCCTGGAGAAGCCCGGACGATTACCGCTGGCCGTGTCCGCCGCCAAGGTAAACTGCGGGACAAGCAATAGTTCGCCGCCCACATCCGTCAGACTTCTGTTCATCCGACCTTCATCGTCGGGAAATACCCGATAGGCGAGCAGGCGCTCTAGCAATCTCGAGACCTCACGCCCCGTATCGCCTCGTTCGACGCCGACGAGAACCGCGAGCCCGGTACCGATTGCGGCAATGGTTTCGCCGTCCACGACCACATTCGCCTGGCTTACCCGTTGCAGTAGTCCGATCATTACCTGTCCCCTGGAGGGCGCCTACTCTGACGCAGGGAACGGAACGCGGCAAGTGAATGGCGTGTATCCGTTTGTCGCCATTCTGCGGCGATTTGGCGACCGAACCGCAGAACCCGGCGCGATAGTGGATACGGGTGGTCGACCGGTAGCGCAGGGCAGGGACGCTGTGCGGTGAGCTCCGATCATCCAATCAGACGGAGTTGATCCCACTTCCATCATTATACTGGTGCCGATCTGTTACTTTTTTCCCACTATAATTACAAATATATTATAGTGGGTTTTTGTTTCTATAAGAGAGGATAATACCGTCGTCAGTGGGGATAGTCGTAGCGGGCTAGGCGACTGCGGGCCAGTCTGGTACAAGTGGCCGTCCGCCATCCTGCTGAGAGTCTGTCGCGATGAAGAGACGAGAATTTATTTCGGGCGTCGCCGCCGGAGGCGCTGCGCTGACCGCCTGTACGCCGCGTAGCGATGTCGATCCGGGCGTCGCGGCCAGCCAGGAACGCTTTTCCTGGAAAATGGTCACGACCTGGCCGCCGAACTTCCCGGGGCTGGGCGTAGGCGCCAGTAATCTGGCGAGACGTCTGCAGGAGATGAGCGGCGGGCGTATCGAGGTAGAGGTCTACGCAGCCGGCGAACTCGTGCCTGCGCTGGAGGTGTTCGATGCGGTCTCGAGCGGATCCGCCGAGCTCGGCCACGGTGGCGCCTATTACTGGCGCGGCAAGTCGGAGGCGACGCAGTTCTTCACGACGATACCGTTCGGCATGAGCCCGCTGGAGACCAATGCATGGCTCTATTACGGCGGCGGCCTCGAGCTCTGGCAGGAGGTGTACCGACCCTTCGGGCTAGAGCCCTTCCCCGCGGGCAGCTCCGGCGTGCAGATGGGTGGCTGGTTCAACCGTACGATCGACAGCATGGAGGACCTCCGTGGACTCAAAATGCGCCTTCCGGGACTTGGCGGCGAGGTACTGAAACTCGCCGGGGGCACACCCGTTACGCTGCCTGGCTCCGAGCTGTTCACCGCCCTTCAGACCGGCAGCATCGATGCAACGGAGTGGGTCGGGCCTTACAACGATGTCGCATTCGGGCTACATCAGGCCGCGCGCTACTATTACTACCCGGGCTGGCATGAACCCGGGTCCATTATGGAATGCATGGTCAATCTGGAAGCGTTTAACAGCCTGCCTGCGGATCTGCAGGCCATCGTCCGGGTCGCGTGCCAGGCGGCCAACCTCGATATGCTCTCGGAGTACAACGCGCGCAACGCGACCGCCCTGGAACAGCTGGCGAACGACGACTCCGTGGAGATTCGTGCCTTCCCGGACGAGGTACTTAGCGGACTGAAAGCGCTTACTGACCAGGTCATGAGCGACCTGGCGGCTCGCGATCCGCTTTCGGCAAAAATCTGGGAATCCTATCGCGATTTCCTCACCGTATCCCGGCCGTGGCAGCGGATATCCGAGGAGGCCTATATGAGCACATCGACACTCTGACGGCGGCATCGATAGGTAAAAGCCACAGGCCGAAACTGGGCGCAAGGCCATTAACTCCAAGGCACGGTTCTGCTAATATGCTGCCCGCTAAGTTCCCGGGTCTCCGGGACAGGAGTGAATAACTTGATTAGAACGAATTTTGCCATTTTCGCACTGGCAGGGTGGATGCTGTGCGGCACAGCCTCCGGCCAGGAATGCGAGCAGACAATCGAAGGTAACGACCTTCTTCAGTTTAACCTCGCCGAGGTCCGCGTCAGCGCATCCTGTGAGGAAGTCACGATAACGCTAAATCATGTTGGCTCCCTGCCGGCCAACGTCATGGGCCACAACTGGGTATTGACGGCCACGGCCGACTACCAGCCGGTTGTAACAGCCGGGCAGGCGGCCGGGGCGCCAGGCTATATGCCCGCTGACGATGCCAGGGTCCTCGCTGAGACCGCATTGATCGGTGGCGGAGAATCCTCGTCGGTAACCTTCAATCTCTCCGGACTGGAGGCTGGTGGGGATTACACCTACTTCTGCACCTTCCCCGGTCACTACGTATTGATGAACGGCAAGTTCATCATCGAATAGCAACCATTAACTACGTCTGAGTTCGCGTTGAGCGGCGAAACATAAGGACCTTCTACGCATGCTTCTAGCAGTTGCACTCGTCTTCCTGGTGGTAGGCAGTTTAGTCTTTCACTTCATGAGCCCCTGGTACCTGACGCCGCTGGCGTCAAATTGGGGCCTCATCGACACCACGATCGATATCACGTTCATCGTCACGGGCATCGTCTTCGTTGCGGTCAACTTCTTTATGGCGTACTGCGTCTACTCCTTCCGCCACAAGGCGGGGCAGAAAGCGGACTACGAGCCGGAGAACACGAAACTGGAGGTCTGGCTAACCGTCATCACCTCCGTCGGCGTCGCTGCGATGCTTGCACCGGGACTCGTTGTCTGGGGCCAGTTCGTCACCGTGCCTGACGACGCGATGCAGGTTGAGGCCATCGGTCAACAGTGGCACTGGAGCTATCGATTCCCCGGAGATGACGGCGTCCTCGGCAACGTCGATATTAGTCACATCAGCGAAGAGAATCCATTCGCGATAGACCCCGAGGATCCGGCCGGGCAGGACGATGTTCTGATTGCCAATCCGGAACTTCACCTGCCGATCGACCAGCCAGTTCACGCGCTGCTGAGATCCAAGGACGTACTGCATAACTTCACGGTGCCGCAGTTCCGCGTCAAGATGGATCTGGTACCGGGAATGATTACCTACGAGTGGTTCACGGCGACTGTTGCGGGTGTATACGATCTTCTCTGCGAAGAACTATGCGGCATCAATCATTTCGCGATGCGTGGACGGGTAGTCATCGAGTCTCAGGCAGAATTCGATAGCTGGCTGGCAGAACAGCCAACGTTCGCTGAAAGCATGGCGCGACCAGCCGGCGACCCGGTTGCGGGCCAGGCCGCCTACGCCATCTGCGCAGCATGTCACGGGCCCGACGGGCAGGGAATGCAGGCACTCAACTCTCCCAAGCTGACCGGCCAGGAAGGCTGGTATCTGCGTCGGCAGATCAAGTATTTCAAAGACGGCATTCGCGGCACTGCGGAGGGCGATATCTTCGGTGCGACGATGGCACCCATGATGATCGCGGTTCCTGACGACGCTGCGATCGACAACATCGTCGCCTATCTCGAGACGCTGCCGTCCGAGCCGCCGGAACACACCGTGTTTGGTGATGTCGAGGAAGGCGAGAGAATCTACGCCAACTGCGGCAGCTGTCACGGAGCCGACGGCCGGGGCCTCTTTACAATGAATGCGCCGGGACTCGCGGAGATGACAGACTGGTATCTCGTCCGTCAGCTCGAGAACTTCCAGAATGATATCCGCGGCACTCACCGCGACGACCTCTACGGGCACCAAATGATATTGCTGACCGGAATGTTGCGAGACGAGCAGGCGATAGCAGATGTTATTGCCTACATCAATACGCTCTGATTTTTCGAGCAACCAGCACCTATGACGATGATTAATTCAGATTACCTACTTAATAAGGGCTGTAGCGCCAGGAGTACGTTCTAATGGCATACGTCGCAATTGCAGATCGCGATCACGAACAAGACCACCACGATCCACAAACGTTTATTACCAAATACGTTTGGAGCCAGGATCACAAAGTAATCGCGATCCAATACGGATCGACCGCGATAGCGGTGGGCATACTCGGCATGCTGCTCTCCAGCATGATGCGCCTGCAGCTTGGGTTCCCGGACACCTTCTCGTTTCTTTCTCCGGAACAGTACTACCAGTACGTGACGATGCACGGAATGATCATGGTCATCTATCTACTGACCGCGTTATTCCTCGGAGGCTTCGGAAATTATCTGATACCGCTGATGTGTGGCTCCAGGGACATGGTTTTCCCGTTCATGAACATGCTCAGTTACTGGTTTTTCCTGCTATCGGTCATCATTCTGATTGCCGGGTTCTTCGTTCCCGGCGGACCAACAGGCGCGGGATGGACGCTCTATCCGCCCACGTCAATCTCCGAAGGTACGCCCGGTGTCGGTGGCGGAATCGTTACGATGTTGTTATCGCTCGCCGTTTTCATCATCGCGTTCACGATGGGCGGACTGAACTACGTCACGACGGTACTGCAGGCGCGCTGCCGCGGGATGACGTTAATGCGCATGCCGCTCTCGGTCTGGGGCATCTTTGTCGCGACGATTCTCGGCCTGCTGGCTTTCCCGGCGCTTCTCGTCGCAGCCATCATGCTGTTGCTGGATCGACTGATCGGCACGAGCTTCTTTATGCCTGAGATGCTGATGAGCGGTGGCGTCACGGAGTATGACGGCGGTAGCCCTATCCTCTTCCAGCACCTGTTCTGGTTCTTCGGTCATCCAGAGGTTTATATCGTCGCTCTACCTGCGTTCGGTATGGTCTCGGATGTTCTCGCGACGCACGCGAGAAAAAACATCTTCGGCTACCGAATGATGGTCTGGGCGATCGTTGCTATCGGCGCGCTGAGCTTTGTCGTCTGGGCTCATCATATGTACGTCAGCGGAATGAACCCCTACTTCGGGTTCTTCTTCGCAACGACGACGCTGATTATCGCCGTCCCGACAGCATTGAAAGTCTATAACTGGGTACTGACATTGTGGCGCGGCGACCTGCGCCTGACGGTACCGATGTTGTTCGCCATCGGCTTCATCTTCACTTTCACGCACGGCGGTCTTACCGGTCTGTTCCTCGGCAACGTGACGGTCGACCTACCGCTGTCGGATACCTACTTCGTTATCGGTCACTTCCATATGGTTATGGGCGTATCTCCCATCCTGGTCCTTTTCGCCTGCCTCTATCACTGGTACCCGAAGATGACCGGAAGGATGTTCAACGAGACACTCGGAAAGCTGCACTTCTGGCTTACCTTATTCGGAACCTATGCCGTCTATCTCCCGATGCACTATCTCGGCTTCCTCGGAGTTCCTCGACGCTATTACGCCTACGGCACTACGGACTTTATTCCCGAGTCCGCGCAGGTCATGAATGCCGGAATAACTATCGCAGCTCTGATCGTTGCAGCCGCGCAGGCAATCTTCATATTCAATGTGATCTGGAGCATGCGTAACGGCGAGAAAGCTTCCGGCAATCCCTGGAACAGCACGACGCTGGAATGGCAGACACCCGATACACCGGCCAAGCACGGAAACTGGGGCCACGATCTCCCGGTCGTCTATCGCTGGGCTTACGACTACAGCGTTCCCGGTGAGGACGTCGACTTCATTCCTCAGACCGAGCCGCCGCACGATGGTGTGATCGTGGGTCGTGACCATGGAGTGCAGCACTAGTGAACGTCACGGTCCTTTTCGTTGCGCTGGGAGGAGCCATATGTCTATGGGTCTTCCTAATGCGACGACTCAGGGCAAAGTCCTGGATCGAAAAGGGTGTTATCGAGATGCATGACGGCGTGACTGAAATGCCGCCCGAGCGCGTCGGACTGTGGATGTTCCTCGCGGTAGTGACGAGCCTGTTTTCGCTGTTCATGATCATGTACATGGAGCGGTCAACGTTTCCTGACTGGCGACCGATCCCCGATCCACAAATCCTGTGGATTAACACGATCTTTCTCGTACTGGGTAGCGTCGCTTTTCAGAGAGCGCGTGGCGCGGCCGGTCGCGAGGACCTTCCCGCAATTCGACTGAATCTCACGGCGGGCGGGCTGTTTACTATCGCGTTCGTAATCGGACAGGTTGTGGCATGGCAGCAGTTGTCCGCGTCAGGTTACTTCTTCGCCAGCAATCCGGCGCATACCTTCTTCTACCTGATCACCGGCCTTCATGCGGGTCACTTGCTCGGCGGACTCTGGGTCTGGGCAAGAACGACGACGCGTGTCTGGCGGGGCTTGAGTACTCTCAATGTCAATCAGATTGCCAGCGTTCGCTTAAGCGTCCAGCTCTGTTCAGTCTACTGGCACTTTCTTCTTCTTTTATGGCTGGTGCTGTTTTACCTGCTTTCGACTACGTAAGGACTTTGTAACTTATGGCACACGACGTGACCGCAGCGGCACCGGGACAGGACCCCGGCGTTCGAGGCATAGCCACCGACTGGTCCGCAGACCGGCAGACGTTCCACGTTCCGTGGGGCAAGGCCATGATGTGGATCTTTCTTCTCAGTGACACGTTCATCTTCTCGTGTTTTCTAACCGGGTACATGAATGTACGCGCATCGACGCGTGTGCCCTGGCCGAATACGAGCGAGGTCTTCGCATTGTCGTTCGGCGGCGATCCGATTCCGCTGATCCTGATCGCGATCATGACGTTTATCCTGATCACGAGCAGCGGCACGATGGCCATGGCCGTGAATATGGGTTATCGCGGCGATCGGGCAAAGACGGCCTCGCTGATGTTGATAACAGCCGCATTCGGCGCGATTTTCGTCGGGATGCAGGCCTTCGAGTGGACGAAACTGATTATCGAGGAGGGCGTACGGCCGTGGAGCAACCCGATGGGCGCACCCCAGTTCGGCTCGGTGTTCTTCATGATCACGGGCTTTCACGGCGCGCACGTATCGATCGGCGTGATCTATCTCGTTACGGTTGCAATGAAGGTGCTACGCGGCGATTACGAGAAACGGGGCTACGAGATCGTAGAGATTACCGGCCTGTACTGGCATTTCGTTGACCTGGTCTGGGTCTTCATTTTCGCATTCTTCTATCTTTGGTAAGGGCTAAACATGGCTCAAGACGATACACACCAACAACACCCGCTCGCGATCTATTTCTGGATCTGGGGACTTCTCTTCGTTCTCAGCGGACTTTCCTACGCGGTGGACTACATCGGGTTCCAGGGCTATGTGCGCTGGGGTTTGATCCTTCTATTCATGTTCCTGAAAGCCGGTTTCATTATCGCGATCTTCATGCACATGATGTGGGAACGCCTCGCACTCATATACGCAATCCTCGGACCGCCATTGGTATTACTCGTGCTCATAGGGCTGATGGCCGTAGAGGGTGACTACACGGTCCTTACTCGACTGAACTTCTTTGGGGCAGACACGACAGAATTCGTCGAGCACCACTAGCCGGCGCGCACAGGACAACACTATGATTTATGGAGTAGCTGCTTTCTTAATCCTGTTGGTACTGTGGGGCTTTGCCTGGCACTACCAAACCAAGATGGCATTCGGAATTCTGATCGGACTGGTCGTCGGCGCTGTGCTGGCGCAGTTTATCGGGCCCTTCGAGACAATGGAGGACATACCCGTGTGGCTTCCGGCCACGCCGATGATCAGCGTGGTAATTATCCTGCTCGTTCTGGGGTTTCTCGCCTGGGGCGTCGAAGATTCTCCCGGCGAAGATTCGGAGGAAAGTCACTAGCGGCTACCCGAAACCGAACAGGATGCGCTCAGAAGAGCGCCGCGACACAGACAAAAAACGCCGGGTTCTCCCGGCGTTTTTTTTAGTGCGTCATCGAGTAAATCAGATAATTGACCGCGAACCGGTAGGCTAGTGCGGTATAGGGTTCCGGGTACCAGGGATCGTCAGCATGCTCCCAGGCATCGCCCATATCCATATTGAAGTTGATCGCGACCAGAAGGCGATCCTGCTCGTCAAAGATTCCACGCCAGTGAGGCGTCGTGCCGTAACGATTCCCCCCGCGGCCCGGAATCTGCGTCCGCTGATCGAGGTCGTAGAGAACATGCAGTAACGGATGCTCCTCCGCGAGTTCGATTATCGGTCGATCAGGGAAAACCTTGAGCATCGACTCCGTAAATATTGACCACTCTCGCGGCCCCCAGAAATCGTCGACCATGAGGAACCCACCGCGATCCAGGTACTCCCTTAGCCGCGCGGCCTCCATATCGTCCAGATACCACTGGCCGACTTCCACGGCGTAGAGCCACGGATAGTCCATGAGCTCGTCGCTGGACAAATTGACAATCCTGCCCTCAGACCCGGCAGCCACCCGGGTCAGGCGGGTAATACCGGGCAGCAGATGCGTCTCAGCCTCGGGCCAGTCAGTGAGCCAGGCACCACCACCACGTGATCGTGTCGAGCTCGAGTACTGCAATCGAACGAAGAAAAACTCCGAGTCGATCGGTTCATTCGGTTCAGGCTCGTAGTACCGCCGGAACCTCTGCGCTTCAGCATCGGATAGCGCGGTGAACAGGAGAACCAACCCGACAACAGCGGATGCGATACTTACATACGGTCGTCCGGCTGTTTTCATGAGCGGCAGGTCTTGTTCTGGTCGACTAGAGCGGTCGCAGTCGCACGTTTCTGAAGCGAATGAGCCCGCCGTTGTTCTGCAGTGCAAACGGCCCGTACGGATGACTATCGTCCTCGATTTCAGCCGTGACGTTGCCGTTCAGCGTAACAACAATTCGCGACCCCTGGGCAACAATGTCGTAGGTATTCCACTGCTCGTTCGCCATGGTCGTTATCGCCGGGGGCGCATGATTCACGATCGAACCGGTCCGATTGTCCGGATTCTCATTCGTGTCGAATATATTGATCTCGTAGCAGCTGTTTGCCGAGACTGCGGCTGGACCCTCACAGCGAATAAATATGCCGCTGTTAGAGTCGGGGCCGGACCAGAACTCAAGGCTCAGGCGGAAGTTCGTATAGCCACCGCGACTGACCAGAAAACTGCCGGTGTAGCCGTCAGCCTCGACGTAATCGTCAATGATGTTCCACTGGGCGTCACCCAGCGTATCAAAGCTTGACAGATCGTGGCCGGCGAAAAGTATGGCCCACTGGGAATCGCTCGCCAGCGATGCCTGTGTCGTCGTCTGCGGACCAGCGGGCGCAGCAGGCTGCGCAGGAGCAGGTTCTGCGACGGCTGGTGGTGCCGGCTCAACGGCCCCCGCAACGGGCGCAGAGCTGTCTACGGCCGGCTCATCGGCGTTCTGACAGGCGCTGAGCGCGAGACTCGAGAATAAGATGGTGGCAATTGTTAAGCCCTTCATGTCGATCTCCTGACGTCATTATTATTCGATTCGGCTAGCGCCGCCCTGACGATTGGATACAACGTCCCCCGGCGCTTAACTGAGCATACACGACCCTGACGAGCATGGACTTGCCGCAGGGCAGCTTCTCCCCGGATGATACCGCAGATAGGCGCTGACGGCGGATCGGCCCTTGTCGGGCAGGCGTCGGCGGCCCGAACCCGGAACTCTGGCAATGCCGGGCTGGGAACTCCTTCAGGCCGACGGTAATGCGTCGACATGAGCCTCCATGCGGCGAAGCATCGCGGCGTCCGGAAGCTGGCCAATAGCGCCGCCCAGATTGTCGATCATATTGGCCGGCTTGCTCGTGCTCGGCGTAATCACGGTGACATCCGTGTTGGCGGCAATATACTTGAGGAAGAACTGCGCCCAGGTACTTGCGTCAATCTCGGACGCCCACTCGGGCAACTCCTGGCCGGCGACACGGCTCCAGAGGCGACTTCGACCGAATGGGAGATAGATCATCGTAGCGATACCTTCGTCCCGTGCCAGCGGCAGCATCATCTCGGCGGCCTCGCGGTTGTCAATCGCATAGTCGATTCCGATGAAATCGAGCGGCTCATCCCGCATTACCTGAGCGAGATCCTCGAAGCGATTAGATCCGGTCCACGTTACACCGATGTAACGAACACGGCCCTCGGCCTTCAGGTCCTTGAGTAAAGCGAGTTGTGTCGGCACATCGCCGAGGTTATGGACCTGGATGAGGTCGATAACCGGCTTGTTGATGATCTCGAACGACCGCTCGATCTGAGCCATGGCTGCGACGGGGTCCGCTTCCCGGATCGCACTGCGTCTCTGTACAACATTGACCTTAGTGGCCCAGAAGATCTCCTCCTGAATGCCGAGTCCGTTGACCAGTTCGCCGGCAACCTGCTCGGACGTTCCACCACCGTAACCCGGTGCGGTGTCGAAGACCGTACCGCCGTTGTCGAACAAGGCGCGTAGTACCTCTCGCAAAGCAGCGGCGTCTTCGTTACGAGCCAGCGAAGAGAACGTTGCTGAACTTCCGAGGCCAATCATTGGAAGCTCTTCCCCCGAGACTGGAATCGCTCGCTTAATAATCTCGTTACCTGACTGCGCGCGAAGAAATTCGGGCAACAGCGCCATGGCTGTGCCTGCAGCGGCAGTGTTCTTAAGCAACTCACGTCTTGTGACCATCTCGGGTCTCCCGATTAAAAATAGCTGACTCGACAGCGTAGCGAACTCGGACTCAACGGGTCAATCTGCCTGAACGATCTTTAACTATCTTTAGATTCACCAAGCGGTCCCGAGCGAATCGCAACGTCGGCCCGGATTGATCTAAACTAGAGCACCCGTCATTGAAATCAGGGGATGACGATGCGATCTATGCTTATCCCGCTCGGTACCGTTCTTTGCGCCGGCCTTACCTCCTGTGCGAATTCTATTTTGCAGGGTTACGACGGGCCGGTACTTCCCGACGACGAGACCTACCTGGTACGCGCGGCGAGAAACACGTCTGACCGCCTGTCGGCCAACATCGAGATTATTTCCTATGATTCGCCGCGCGGAGACGTGATACCCGTCAGTACGCGCAGCGTAAGGATGGTTCCGGGCGACTCCTGTTTCGGAGTTGTCGCGACATCGTCGACGATGGACCAGGCTACCGCGGAACTTTGCTTCTATGGCGAAGCAGGGGAAGAGTACGAGATCAGGGTCCTGGTCTCCGGTATCCCGCAAAACATGGAGGACACGACCGGTGCCAGAACGACGGCCTATCGCGGACCGTTCAGCGTCGACAGTATCTGGATCGTCAACAGTAATACCGCAGACATGATGGCCCTATCTACCTTCTAAGCTTGGCGGCTAATCACATTGTCGAACCCTAAGCGCCAATCTCGCCTCAACCGCACGGTCGTAGTCACGCTAGTGATCGCGGCCGCTCTTGCACTAACCGCATGGTCGCAGCTTGCACCGACCGAGGGGCCGGAGATCTGGACCTACGAAGTTGTCGCGAGCTTTCCGCATGACACATCGGCGTTCACGCAAGGACTGACGATCTACGATGGGCGGATGTACGAGGGTACGGGACAGTATCGTCGTTCATCTCTGAGACGAACCGATATACAGACGGGCCGCGTCGAGGAAGTTTCGATATTAGGCGACCACCTGTTCGGCGAGGGAATCGCGATACACGGCGATCGAATTTTTCAGCTCACGTGGATGAACAATCTCGTGTTTGTTTACGACGTCGACACATTCGCCCGTCTCGCAACCCTTCGTAACGAAGGTCAGGGGTGGGGCCTTACGCACGACGGCAGGCATTTGCTGGTCAGCGACGGCACGGCGACCATCCGTTTTCATGATCCGGAGACGTTCGAGCTGATCAGCAGTCTGGATATCCACGAGGGCGGCAACCCGATAACGAATCTGAACGAGCTCGAGTACGTCAACGGCGAGATCTGGGCGAACATCTGGTATCAGGACCGGCTCGCCCGTATATCTCCCGACACGGGCGCCGTAGTCGGCTGGATCGATCTCAGTACCCTCTATCCGGCATCGCAGCGTACATCCGAGCATGTACTCAACGGTATTGCATACGACGCAGACTCGGACCGCCTTTTCGTTACCGGTAAAAACTGGCCGCGGCTCTATGAAATTGAGGTCGGTCCGCCTTAGCCGCGCGACGGCAAGCACGCGGCGAGATGATCAGGCCAGCAAACACAGATGACGTCGAGCGGATCGCGTCGCTATACAACTACTATGTAGCGAACACGATCGCCACGTTCGAGGAGGAACCCGTAACGGTCGCCGAGATGCAAACTCGGCTGACAACGGTAATAACCTCCAACCCCTGGTTCGTCGCGGAGGAAGAAGGCTCGATCGTTGGTTACGCCTACGCCGGTCAGTTTGAAAGGCGCGCCTCGTACCGCCACTCGGTTGAGACTTCCGTTTATCTGGACAGGGCGCGCGTCGGCAATGGATTCGGAATGCGCCTCTACACGGCACTGCTCGGCGATCTCCGCGCTCGTGGCCGGCATTGCGCTATTGGCCGAATCGCATTACCGAATGACGCGAGCATCGCGCTACACGAGAGGTTAGGCTTCGAGAACGTCGCCCACCTGCGCGAGATAGGCTTCAAGTTCAATCAGTGGATAGACGTCGGTTACTGGGAGCTATTGTTGTAACTCGCGTCAATAAGGCCGCTCGTAAACCGGCGTCTCGGGCCCCTCATAGGTCTTTCGAAATTCCCAGCGCTGGCGTTCGGCGATAGCCGGCTCGCAGGTCTCAAACGAGAGCTTGCGGATAAGGCGGATCGGATCTCCGCCGCCACCAGGCACAGAATCGTCACCCATTGTCAGACACAGCTCGGGCGCGCTCTCGGGAACGATCTGCCCGTCGGAGTCGATATTGAACTGCTGCGCGGCGCCGCTGTCGCACGGTTCCGCGGCGACGAACGACCCGGCATTCGGCTCGTGCAATGTCATGCAGCGATCAAAGTACACGATCCTGATCTCGCCTTCGTTCTCGATCTGCTCGTAGTCGAAACCCTGATCTTCGGTAACAACGTTACCCATATACGAGAAACAGTTATGGCCCTGAAACCCACCGATCGGCAATCCGCCCGTCAGATGAGCGAACAAGTCGACGCACCAGCCCCGAGTTTCCTCCAGAGGCGATATAAGCTTCACCTCGGTCAGTGTCTGCGCTGCGAGCGGAGGCAGGATTGCTATGGATGCAACCAGACAGAGAAATAGAGATTTGGTTTTATTTGAATGTCCGTTGGGTTTCGGCTCAGTTAACAGCTAGAGCGTATCGATGTAAGCAAAAATATCCGCAATCGATTGATCGTCGGTCAGAATCCGTGCCATGGCCGCCATCTGCGCCCCGAGTACATCACCTTGCTCCGCTCCGCGAATCCCGTCGCGAAAATACTGCAGCTGGCGCGAAATGTAGTACGCCGGAAGATCTGTCAGTTTGTTTCCGCCTAGCACTTCGTTGCCCTGAGCGTTCGCCCCATGACATAACGCGCAGGTGACAGCAAAAGTCGACTGACCCGCTGCCGGGTCTCCGGGCTCGGCAGCGTCGAGTTCCGCGTATTGCGACTCCCATTCAAACGGCCGTTCAAGAGGAAAGAGTACGCCGTTCGGGCGAGCCTCAAGCGGCCCCCCGGGTGCCAGCGTCTCTATATAAGCTGCGACATTCCTTATCGTCGCATCGTTGCCCAGCATGCCCGTGATCAGCGCCATCTGCCTGCCGGATAAATCCTCGGCGTGCATACCGCGGATCCCGGTCTCGAAGTTCTGAAGCTGCCGCTCGATGTGCCAGGCCTCCATGCCGGCGAGCGCGGGAGCATCAAGGCGCTGTCTCCCCTGGCCCTGCGCACCTTGACAGAATCCGCAAGCCAGATAGAGCTCCTCACCCGGAACACCTTCGTCCGAATCGTGCGCCTACATCTGCGCGGTGGCCAGATTGCCGATCATTAAACCAGCGGCAATGAACGCCAGTCCGAAGCGTCTTCCAGTCATTGTCGAATCTCGTAAGTTATAGATTTATATAGATCCCAACACAAAACTGTGTAGAGCCTGTGAACGCCGGCGCGATGGATTTACCGTCGTACATGCGAATCTGTTCGCTACTCGTCCGAATAGCCCGGCCGAAAATAGCGAGCGCAGGCCAACGCGGCTTTATCTGCGCTTCGCTACACCGTTATAGTCCTGTCGGGAACGAGGTGCCATAAACATGACTTTCGACCAGATAATTCTGTTCACGCTGCTGGCCGCGATCTTCGTGCTGCTGATCTGGGGACGCTGGCGCTACGACCTCGTTGCTTTCGGCGCGCTGATCGTCGCCGTGATCACCGACGTAGTCCCTGCCGGCGACGCATTCTCGGGATTCGGCCATCCGGCGACGGTAATCGTGGCTCTGGTCCTTATCGTCAGCCGAGCGCTTACGAATTCGGGGGTTATAGAGCTTATCGGACGGCATGTCGTCTCGGCATCGCGGAGTGCCGCGTCGCACATCGGACTGATGGCGGCGGTAGCCGCAAGTCTGTCGGCGATCATAAACAATGTCGCCGCACTCGCAGTCCTGATGCCCGTCGATCTTGAGGCGGCGACGAAGGCGAAACGCAGCCCCGCCAAGACGCTGATGCCACTTTCTTTCGCATCGATTCTTGGCGGCATGATTACACTTATCGGTACGCCACCGAACATCATCGTCGCCGAATTCAGAAATGATGTTCTGGGTGAGCCGTTCTCGATGTTTGACTTCGCACCTGTCGGCCTGATCTGTGCTGGAATCGGCGTGCTGTTCATAGCTACGATCGGCTGGCGTCTGATACCGGGTGAGCGAACTCGATCGGGCGGACAGCTTGAGTCACACGATATCGGCCGCTACGTAGCCGAACTTCGCGTTCCGGCGGAGGCGACAATCATCGGCCAGCGAGTCGCCGAACTGGGTTCCCTCCTGGAAGAGGAGGAAGCGAGCATCATCGGCATGGCGCGACGCGGGCGGCTTCTCCCCGGAGCCGCTCGAAGGGAGGTAGTCAGAGCCGAGGACGTACTGATCATCGAGGTTGAGTCAGGAGCTATTGATCGTCTCTCCGGCGAGCTCGGCCTCGAGTACGTCAGACGGGAAGATTCGGAGCTGGACGACAGCGATCTCGTCCTGACAGAAGTTGTCGTTCCGGACGGCGCACGAATACAGGGTCGATCCGCAACGTCGCTGCAGCTGTTAAACCGCCACGACGTGACACTGCTTGGCGTCTCGCGACAGGGTCGACCGTTTCGCGAGCAGGTTCGGAAGTTACAGATTAAGGCGGGCGACGTTCTGTTACTGCTAGGTCCGAGCGACAGACTGCCTGAGATCACGAATTTTCTTGGGTGCCTTCCGCTGGCTGAACGCGGGCTGGAGATCGTCCAACGCAACAAGGCGCTGCTCTCGATCGGTATCTTCGCAACGGCCGTAATCCTGGCTGCCTTCGGGATCGTCTACCTTCCGGTGTCGCTCGCCGCCGCCGTCGCTCTTCTGGTCGCAACAGGCGTCGTACCGCTGCGCCAGCTATACGAGTCTGTCGAGTGGCCGATCATCGTACTGCTCGGCTCGATGATCCCGATTGGCGTTGCGCTTGAAGCAAGCTGTGGGACGATGCTGATCGCGTCGACGATCATCGATCTGTTCGCCGGGTCGTCGCCCGTGGTGATCCTGACGGTGCTGATGATCGTCACGATGACGCTGTCCGACGTCATCAACAATACTGCAACCGCTGTGATCGCCGCGCCGATTGCGTTGAACCTGGCTAACAGTCTGGGGGTAAGCCCGGACCCGTTTCTGATGTGCGTTGCGGTAGCGGCGTCCTGCGCATTTCTGACACCGATCGGACACAAGAACAACACATTGATTCTCGGTCCCGGCGGCTATCATTTTCGCGACTACTGGCGAATGGGCCTGCCGCTGGAGATCATTATTATTGCGGTCGGCGTTCCCGCGATTCTGTGGGCCTGGCCGCTCTAGTCTGACGCCGTCACACCACGCTCTGAGAACATCGAGATCGTTGAGACCCTATCTTCGTTCTTACGAACCGTAGACTACTGATGGCAACCAGGTAGCCAGCGCCGGGTAGAGCGCGAGCAGAACGAGCGCGAGTAGCTGAATAGCCACGAACGGCAGGACCCCGCGATAAATATCGCTGGTCTCAACGCTGGCCGGCGCAACCCCGCGCAAATAGAACAAGGCGAATCCGAACGGCGGCGTCAGGAACGATGTCTGCAGATTGATCGCAATCATGATGCCGAGCCACACAGGATCTACGCCCATCGCGAGCAGTATCGGCCCCACGATCGGCACGACGACAAAGGTGATCTCGATAAAGTCCAGCACGAAACCCAGCAGGAACATCAGCAGCATGACGGTGAACATCGCTCCCACAACGCCACCCGGCAGGCTTAGCAGCAGGTCCTGCACGAGCCTGTCACCGCCGAAGCCCCTGAAAACAAGCGAGAATAACGACGCGCCTATCAGAATCAGGAAGACCATGCTGCTGACACGAACCGTGCTGCGCATGACCTCAGTTAGTCTCTCTACGGAGAACGCGCGCTTCGTCAGGGCGAGCAATAGCGCACCGACAGCGCCTACACCGGCGGCTTCAGTCGGCGTCGCGAAACCCCCCATGATCGATCCGAGCACGGCCAGTATCAGAGTCAACGGTGGCAATAAGGCCATTAAAACGGCGAAAAGGCTGATGCGATCCTCATCGGCGACTGGCGGGTTCGGCGGCATCGTCTCGGGCTTCACGATCGCCAGCACGACCAGATAGATGACATAGAGCGCCACCAGTCCGAGACCCGGTATCAACGCGCCGACAAACAAGTCCCCCACCGAGACCGTATCGGGCGAGAAAATTCCCTGCATGAGCTGTGACTGGCTGTAGGCTGAGGAGAGAACGTCACCCAGCAGTACCAGAATTATCGAAGGCGGAATAATCTGGCCCAGCGTTCCCGAAGCACAGATCGTCCCCGTGGCGACGGCCGGACTATAGCCACGACGCAGCATCGTCGGCAGGGACAACAGACCCATCGTGACGACTGTTGCGCCGACTATGCCTGTACTCGCTGCCAGCAACATGCCAACGACGGTAACGGATATTCCCAGCCCGCCGCGTAAGTTACCAAAGAGCGAACTCAGATTTTCCAACAGTGAATCCGCAATTCTCGCTCTCTCGAGCGTGATCCCCATGAACACGAACAGTGGCACTGCCATCAGAGTTTGATTACTCATGATGCCGAATACGCGGTTTGGCATCGTGCCGAGAAACGCCGGGTCGAAAATTTCCAGCGTCGATCCGACATAGGCAAAGATCAATGCGATTCCACCAAGCGAGAAAGCGACCGGATAGCCCGCGAGCAGCACGAGCACTGCGGCGACGAACATCAGAAGGGCGACCCACTCCATGCTAGAGCACCTCGCCGACCGACACTTTCTTATCCGGGGCGCCCGGCATTTTGCCAGAGAGCATCAAGACCGCTGCGATGACGTTCGCCAGACCCTGAACGATCAGCATCCCCGCCGTTAACGGAATCAGGCTCTTGAGGATCGGTACGAACGGATACGGCAGACCGCCCGCTTCCCGCGAGGCCTCACGAATAACCCAGGATGTGTAGACGTAGTCCCAACTGGCCACGACCAGAAAAATCGCTACGGGGAAAAGAAAGATCAGCGTGCCGAGCAAGTCGACGAGTGCCTTATTCCGCGGAGTCATTCCGCGGTAAAGAATATCGACACGAACGTGCTCGTCCCACTTCAATGTATAGGATGCGCCGAGCATAAAGACCGCCGCGTGCATCCAGGTGACGCTCTCCTGCATGGCGATCCAGCCGAGGTCGAAGGCGTAACGCAGTACGACGACGACGAACGTGATCAACACCATGAACAGCGTCAGCCAGGCGACCGCCGCTCCGGCGAACTCACTGAAGCCATCCAGATATCGTTTTAATCCGTACATAGTCTCTCTTGCATGCGCGACCCGACGATTAGCCGTCCTTCTCCAGACGTCTCAGGAACACCTCCATCTCCTTCGCAGATTGACGGTCTCCACATCGGTCAGCGACCTCGATTCCCCTGCGATACGCTTCGGCGGCAGCCGCCGTCAGACCGGCAGCAGCCTGTGCCTTCCCCAGCATTTTCCACGCCGCAGAGTAATCCGGGTCTATAGTCACGGCAACGCTCAGATGCTGAACGGCCTTATCCAGCTCCCCGGTCTTCAGGTACTCGGTACCCAGCGCAAAGCGCAGCAGCGCATTGTCGTTGCCATGCTCGAGCATTCCCTCGAGATTGTCCGCCGTGCTCATGACTAGCGTCTCCAGAACGTGGGTGTAATCAATACGAGCAGGGTGAAGATCTCTAATCGGCCGAGAAGCATCGCACAAACGAGCGACCACTTGCTTACCGCGTCGAGATTCCCGTAGCCCGCCGCAACTTCACCCAGGCCGGGACCGAGATTATTCAGTGTGGCTGCTATCGACGAAAAAGCCGTCACCTGATCGGCACCGCTGGCAAGCAACACGAGCATAAGAATTCCGAATACGACAACGTAGACCGCGAAGAACCCCCAAACGGAATCAACGACTCGATTGTGAACCGCCTTATCTCCGAGTTTTACCGTTATCGCAGCGCTCGGGTGTACGAGGCGCTGCACCTCACGCCAGCCCTGTTTGTACATCAGCAACCAGCGAATAACTTTCATTCCGCCGGCTGTTGATCCTGCGCAACCGCCGATGAAGCTCGACAGTATCAATAGTACCGGCAGAGCGCCGGGCCAGCCGACGAAGTCGTCCGTCATGAATCCGGTCGTTGTACCGATCGAAACAACCTGAAACAAACCCTTCGTGAACGTCTCTCCCAGGGTCGCGTAGTGACCGGTAAGAAAGAGATAGATGAGTACTATCAGTGTCAATCCGCCCAGCAGCTTCACATAGGCGCGAAACTCGGGATCGACCAGATAGCTGGTCAGCCGACGATTACGCCAGGCGAGAAAATGCAGCGAGAAGTTCACGCCGGCAATAAACATGAATAGCACAGCGATCATTTCTATCGCCGGGCTGTTGAAATAGGCGATGCTCGCATCGTGAGTCGAGAACCCCCCGATAGCTACCGTACTGAACGCGTGGCATAGCGCATCGAAAACATTCATCCCGGCGGCCCAGTATGCGAGTCCGCAAACCAGCGTAATACCAAGATAGACGTACCACAGCGCTTTAGCCGTCTCGGTTATTCGCGGTGTCAGTCGTGTGTCCTTGACCGGACCCGGTGTCTCCGCGCGGTACAGCTGCATGCCGCCGACACCAAGCATCGGTAATACGGCGACCGCAAGAACGATGATCCCGAGTCCGCCGAGCCACTGAAGCTGCTGCCGATAGAACAGGATGGCCGGCGGCAGCGAGTCCAGGCCCGTTAGCACCGTCGCACCGGTCGTTGTCAGGCCGGAAACCGATTCGAATACCGCATCCGTGAACTGCATGCTCGGATCCGCGGACAGGAGAAATGGCGCGGCACCGAACAGACCCAGCACGACCCAGAACAGAGCCACGACCAGGAATCCGTCTCGCAGGCGCAACTCACGTTCCTCAGAACGAACAGGGAACCAGATGACTGCACCGGATCCCAGAATGATCAGGAACGAAATCGCGAAGGAGGTCCAGGTGCCGTCACCGAAGAGTAGAGAGATGACAATCGGCGTCAGCATCGTGAGGCTGAAGAGCATCACGAGGAAGCCGAGCACGCGCTGAATCGTCAGGAACGTGACCGGCATCACCCACCTTCCTGTGCACGGCTATGCGAGCAAGCGGTCATCAGGCTAAACCAAGTTCGGTCCTACTTCGAACAATCGTTCCACTTCATCGATCTGGCGCCGCTCGGCCATGAAGATAATGACGTGGTCGTCTGCCTGAATGACCGTGTCATGATGAGCCATGAGGACTTCGTTACCGCGCACGATCGCACTGATCGTCGCTCCGCGAGGCAATCTTATTTGCTCGATGGCCCTGCCGACGACATGAGAGTCATCCTCAGTGCCATGCGCGACGGCTTCGATCGCTTCAGCGGCTCCACGACGGAGCGCGTGCACTTTCACGACGTCGCCGCGACGAATGTGCGCGAGCAGAGTGCCGAGCGTGATCTGCGATGGCGATATCGCGATATCGATCGTTCCTGCTTCAACTAACTCCGCATACGCGGGCTTGTTGATCAGCGCCATGACTTTTCTCGCGCCAAGCCGTTTGGCGAGCATCGCGGAAAGAATATTCGCTTCATCGGCATTGGTGACCGAGACAAACACGTCGGCGCTGTCGATATTCTCCTCGAGCAACAGCTCCTCATCCGCTGCGTCGCCATGCAGAACGATGGCACGGTTGAGTTTCTCCGAGACGGCGCGCGCACGCCCATGGCCGCGCTCGATAACTTTCACCTGATTCGTAGACTCGAGCGCCTTCGCCAGCCGCACGCCGACGTTACCTCCGCCCGCGATAACAACGCGGCGAATCGGGTCGTCGAGCTTGCGCATCTCGCTCAATACGGCGCGAATGTCCTTGCGCGCGGCGATAAAGAACACTTCATCGTCTTCCTCAACGACCGTATCACCGTCTGGAATGATTCCCTGACCGTTGCGATAGATGACGACAACGCGACACTCAACGTTGGGAATATGTTTGGATAATTCGCGCAGCGGTCGACCAACCAGCGCGCCACCCTCGTGCGCAAGTGCCGCTACCAGCCGTACCTTGCCGTTAGCGAACTCCAGCACCTGTAACGCTCCCGGAAAGTGGATCAGCTCCTCGATATGCGCCGTGACGAGTTCCTCCGGGCTGATCATGACGTCGACGGCCACGGCCTCGGGTCCGTAGAGTTCTTCACGGCCCATATATTCGGCTGCTCGAATTCGGGCGACGCGCATCGGTGTGTGAAAGATGTGGCTGGCGACTTCGCAGGCGACCATGTTGATCTCGTCGCTGTTGGTCAACGCGATCACCATATCGGCGTCTCGCGCCCCGGCTCGTTCGAGAACCTCGGGATGTGCGGCGTGGCCGACGACCGTACGAACATCAAGGCGGTCCTGTAGCTCACGCAGCACTTCGGGATCACGGTCGACTATCGTGACCTCGTTGGCCTCTTCGCGCGCTAGACTATAGGCAGCTGTTGTACCTACCTGACCCGCGCCCAGAATAAGAATATTCATTGTGGGATGCCGCACGAAAAACGCGCGTAGTCTACATCAGTTCCAGCTTGGCATATGCAAGAACAAGCCATTTTGTGCCGGCGTTCTCAAAATTGACCTGGACTCGCGCATGGGCGCCACTGCCTTCGGAGTTCAGCACCACGCCATCACCGAATCTTCCATGCCGAACTCGCTGACCCAGACGCATAGGCGACGCCTCGCTCTCCAGCGACTGCGAAGGCCTGTATATCGGCCGTGATACGGATAGTACCGGCCTCACCTCCTCGAGGAATTCTTCGGGAATTTCCTGAATAAACCGTGATGGCGTACCGTAATTGTCCGTCCCATAGAGGCGCCGCTGCTCGGCATAGGTCAGGTAGATCTGTTCCTGCGCGCGCGTCAGACCAACGTAGCAAAGACGGCGCTCTTCTTCGAGACCATCAGAGTCCGTTAGGGAGCGCTGGTGCGGGAACAGGCCGTCCTCCAGGCCGCAGAGGAAAACCAGCGGAAACTCCAGACCTTTCGCTGAGTGCAACGTCATCAACTGCACGCTGTCTTCATACTCCTCCGCCTGCACGTCGCCCGACTCCAGCACCGCATAGGAAAGAAACTCGGCCAGCGGTGGCATCTCGGAATCTTCATCCTGAATGACGCCCTGCGCGGCACTGACAAGTTCCTCGAGGTTCTCAACCCGGGCTTCGCCGCCCATCTGGCCGTCGCGTCCGTGATGCGCTATCAAGCCACTTGCCTCGGTAACCGCTCTTACCTGATCGTGGAGAGAGAGATTCTGTGTTTCCGAGTCCAATCGATTTACCAGATTCAGAAATGCCCACAGCGCCTTGCTGGATCGTTTTGCAATTGCGTCCTCTGCAATGACCGCGCCCGCGGCGCGCCAGAGACTCAAGCCGGCCTCACGGGCGTGCTGGCGCACCACGTCCATCGTTCGCGCGCCGACACCGCGTGTCGGCGTGTTCGCCACTCTTTCGAACGATGGGTCGTCATCTCGATTCGCAATCAATCTCAGGTAGGCAAGCGCATCCTTAATCTCAGCTCGCTCGAAAAATCGCAGACCGCCGTAGACACGATAGGGTATTCCTGCGGCAAGCAGGTTCTCCTCGAACACCCTGGATTGCGCATTCGATCGATACAGGACGGCCGCTTCACTTCGCGAGTTTCCCTGCGCAACGTGGTCGCGGATACGATTAACCACGAAGTCAGCTTCGTCGCGCTCGTTAAAAGCCGCGTATAGGCGAATGGGCTCGCCGTCATCGCCATCGGTCCAAAGGTTCTTTCCGAGACGCCCGCTGTTATTCGAAATGATCGCGTTTGCTGCCTTCAGAATCGTCCCGCTCGAACGGTAGTTCTGCTCGAGACGTATCACCTCTGTGCCGGGAAAGTGTTTCTGGTAGCGGTAGAGGTTCTCCACGCGGGCACCACGCCACCGATAAATCGATTGATCGTCGTCACCAACGACGAACGGCGTCCCGGTCTTGCCCGCGAGCAACTTCAGCCAGTTGTATTGAATAGCATTGGTATCCTGAAACTCATCGACGAGCAGATGTTTAAATCGTTCCTGATACTGGGCCAGCAACGCGCTGTTCTGCTGTAGTAACTCCAGTGCCCGCAATAACAACTCAGCAAAATCGACGACCGATGAGTCCGCGCAAGCCTTCTCATAGCGAGCATAGAGGTCGATCATCTGCCGGCGTCCGGCGTTACCTTCGTCGTCCATCTGCGAAGGACGCAGCCCCTCGTCTTTTTGCGCATTAATGAACCACTGAATTTCCTTCGGTTCCCATTCATGCTCGTCGAGTTCCAGATCTCGTATCATGCGGCGGATCATTCGCTGCTGATCGGCGGAGTCCATGATCTGAAAACTTTCCGCTAGTCCAGCTTCACTCCAATGTATACGCAGCAAACGATGCGCAAGCCCGTGGAAGGTACCGATCCAGAAGTGGCGGGTTGGAAACCCGAGTAAAGCCTCGATTCGCTGCCGCATCTCGGCCGCTGCTTTATTCGTAAACGTTACGGCCAGAAGTTGTTGCGGTGCGATACCATCGACACGGATCAGCCAGGCGATTCGGTGCACAAGGACACGGGTCTTACCGCTACCGGCGCCTGCGAGTACGAGCGTCGGCTTGTGCGCTGCGGTAACGGCATCACGCTGCACATCATTCAGCGGATCGATGATTTCGGTGACGTCCATCCTTAGTACACTGGATCGTGCGGTCAGGAGCGTGCTGCGGCTGGTCGGCTACTCGGGCCAGAACGTCGGAATGTAGTGGTCGGCCAGTAGAAAGCTGAATAGCGCCATCAGATAGGTGATCGAGTAGGCGAAGGTCTTCATCGGAATATCGTCACGATTGCTGAGCTTCAGTCGCAGAGAGTAATAGAGGAACCCGCCGCCCAGGAGCAGAGCGCCGAAGAGATACAGCAGCCCGCTCATACCGGTCAGATACGGCAACACGGAGACCAGCACCAGCAGAACGGTGTAAGACAATACGAAGGACTTCGTGCTCTCGATACCGTGTGTCACGGGTAGCATCGGAATCCCGGCCTTCTCGTAGTCATCCTTGCGGGCAATCGCCAGCGCCCAGAAGTGCGGCGGTGTCCAGGTGAAGATGATCAGGAACAGCAGAATGGCGTAACCGCTGACCTCATTCGTCACGGCCGCCCAGCCCAGCAGCGGTGGAGCCGCGCCGGCCGCACCACCAATCACGATGTTTTGCGGTGTCGCTCGCTTCAGAAATACGGTGTAGATAACGGCATAGCCGATCAGAGAGAAAAATGTCAGTACAGCCGTCAGCGGGTTCACGAGTGTCGTGAGAATGGTCAGTCCGGCAAAGCCGAGCACAAGCGCGAAAATGAACGCATCGCGGTCTCGTATCCTTCCTGTGGGCAGCGGGCGCTCCCGCGTCCGTGTCATCTGCGCGTCGATACGCTGATCCAGCACATGGTTGACGACAGCCCCGGAAGACGCGGCCAACCCGATCCCCAGGCTTGCGAAGACGAGTATATCCAGAGGCACCATCCCGGGCGTAGCGAGGAACATCCCCACAACAGCTGTAAACACGAGCAGCTGAATGACGCGGGGCTTGGTCAGCGTGTAATAATCGCGCCAGATGGCGAGATACGGACGCCTAGGACTGGTTAATTCGTTGGTTAGCATTGAGAACCGTCAGTAATAGTAAAGCAGCGACACCATTGTGTCCGACCGCCACTGCCAATGGAACACCGAAAAGTACGATACTTGCGCCGAGCAGCAGCTGCGTCAGCAGCGCTACGATTATCGCCATACCGTCCGGTTTCGTACGCGCCTGCCGAAACAGGCGAAATCCAAAAAAACCGATTACGGCAACGGCAAGGATGGCGCCGAGCCGGTGCGTAAAATGGATTGCAACGCGCGCCGGATTATCCAGCACTCCGCCCTCATAGTCGACACCAAGGCCACGCCACATGACGAAGCCTTCCTGGAAATCCATCAGCGGCGGCCACCAGCGTGTCTGGCAGGTCGGGAAGTCCGGACAGGCCAAAGCCGCATAGTTCGCACTCGTCCAGCCCCCAAGCGCGATCTGGCCGACCAGAACGAGCGCCGCGATGATTCCAAGCCTAGCGGGCACCTCGCTGCGCACGGTCAGCCTCGGCCGCCAGCGAGACAGCCACGACAGGAGCCCCAGCGTCGTCAGACCGCCCAAGAGATGGGCCATGACGATGACGGGCTTCAGCAACAGCGTCACCGTCCACATACCGAGAAGTCCTTGAAATATAACGACTCCGAGCAACACGAATGGCATCCGCGTCGGCTGCTCCGGGTCGCGACGATTGAACCAGGCGACCGCGGCGAGCAACAGGCAAACGAACCCTAACGTCGTAGCGAGATAGCGATGAAACATCTCGCGCCACGCCTTTCCGGCATCGAGCGGGCGCTCGGGAAAGTCCGCTGCCAGCTGTGCCTGCTCCGCTACGTCGCCGGTCAGAATCAGCTGCCCATAGCACCCCGGCCAGTCAGGACAACCGAGACCGGCATCGGTCAGCCGAACCCAGGCGCCGATAACGACAACGAATAGCGCCAGCACGTTACCCGCGCGCGCCAGGCGCCGAAACATTATGTCCAATTGCACGAGTGTCTCTGTTTGATCTTGCGGATGCCTGTCCGGGACAGGCTTCGCTCTCGATGGGAGCGGCGCAATTGCCGTAGGCGGAATTGTAGCAGAATCGAGCCCGGCGCCGCGGCCGCGATGACGCAAATCCCACGCTAACTCTGGCCGATCTGCCGCTCCATCTCCGCGAGAGAAAACCTCGCCTCTCCGCGCTTTTGCTGACGCGGCGCGCCGCTGCCCCAGGCCTGCCCGAAGATCAGCTCGACGGTCACGGCAAAACGGCCATCGACGCCGCTCGATACCAGGGCATCGCGAAAACTGGCCCAGCGACCACGCCCGGTTAACGTCTCGCGGCGACCCGCCGCGACGTTGGCGGCCCCACATGAGCGTAGATCAGCGACCAACGGCTCGACGTCGGTATAGGTCACCTGCAGCCGGTCGACGTCCATCACCGGCTCGGTGAGACCGGCCCTCACTACGAGGTCGCCGAGATCGTGCATGTCGATAAAGCCGTGTACATGAATGTCGTCGTCGACGCCTGTCCACGCCTGTCTGACTTCCGCCAGCGTATCGGGCCCGACGGTCGTGAAACTGAAGAGCCCGCCTTCCGTCAGCACACGCGCCGCCTCAGCGAATAACTGATCAGGCCTGCACCAGGGCAGCAGAAGATTGGAGAAGAGCAGGTCGATACTGTGATCAGGAAACGGCAGTCGCTCTGCGTCGGCAGCAAGCAGGTCGAATCGATCGTCAGCTCGCTGCGCGGCACGACCGAGCATACTCAGACTGCGGTCGACGGCGACGACGCGGGCGCCCGGAAACGCCTCCGCGAGCGCAATACTCGCCTTAGCCGTTGCCGAACCGAGATCGAGAACGGTACGCGGATCCAGCCGCATCATCTGCAGACGTTCCAGCAATCTCCGTCTCGCTTCCGCGTGAACGAAATCCGCCTCATCGAAGCCCACGGCCACCCGCTCGAAGCGCTTCGCGGCCGCTACCGGCTCGGGCAGGCCGATCGGAGTCGGGTTGCTCATCGCGGAGACTCCGAACCGTTGCTTACGGCGTCGCGGGGACTTGCGCTGGCTCTGGCCGCAGGCCCAGACGCTCGAACAGAGCCTGATCGGCACGCGTATCGGGATTACCTGTCGTCAGCAGCTTTTCCCCGTAGAAGATCGAGTTTGCGCCCGCAGCGAAACACATCGCCTGCAACTCATCGCTGAGGTCGCTGCGGCCTGCCGACAGGCGAACATGAGCCTCCGGCATAAGAATTCTCGCTACGGCAATCGTACGCACGAACTCCAGCCCGTCTACAGGATCTGCGTCGGCCAGCGGCGTTCCTGGAACGGGGACGAGCTGATTAATCGGAACGCTCTCGGGCTGCGTCGGCATGGTGGCGAGCGCTTGCAGCAGACCGACCCGGTCGTCGCGTGTCTCTCCCATACCGAGTATTCCGCCACAGCAGACTTTCATACCTGCATCGCGGACGTGGGCCAGGGTTTCCAGGCGATCCTCGAAACATCGCGTTGTGATGATTTCGGAATAGAACTCCGGTGACGTATCGATATTGTGGTTGTAGTAGTCCAGACCCGCGTCGGCCAGCGTCGTCGCCTGGCTACCCGACAGCAGCCCCAGCGTCGCGCAGGTCTCAAGACCCAGTGCGCGCACCTCGCGGATCATTTCGCTGATCTGTTCGACATGCTGATCTCTGGGTCCTCGATAAGCCGCACCGAGGCAGAATCGCGTGGCGCCCGCGTCCCTGGCTTTGCGCGCCGCCTCGGTCACGGCGGCAACGGACATCAGCGCCTCGACCTCCACGCCCGCATCGTAACGCACGCTCTGCGGACAGTAGGCGCAATCCTCGGGGCAGGCACCGGTCTTGATCGACAGAAGCGTTGAGACCTGAATTTCGTTCGGATCGAAGACCTGCCGGTGTACCCACTGTGCCGCATAGAGAAGGTCGTTGAACGGTAGCTCGAACAGTCCGGCAATCTCATCCCGAGTCCAGTCATTGCGTGGCCGACTCGAAAGATTCCGCTCCCCCAGCTGCAGCGCATCAGTCGACACGGATCGAATTTCTGTAACTGTCGCAGACATAGTGTGCTCGCTTCCTGACCCCGGTGGACGGACGATAGTTCAGCTTCACGAACGCTCGACGGGAGGCTGTCAAGTGACATCGGTATCAGAAGTTTACAACACTGTGCTGGATTATTTGCTGCCAGAACACTGTGGTCTGTGCCTGGAACAACCGGCGCGCGGCTTCTGCGCGAGTTGTCGTGACGAGTTCGCAATCGTAGAGAACCCCTGCGCGGGATGCGGACTGACGCAGCCGGTTCGGCGTTGCCCCCGGGAGACCAACCGTTGGCTCCTCGAGCGCGTCGTTGTGCCACTGCGATACGAGTTTCCTTTATCGACCGAGATCCACGCTATGAAGTACTCGCGGCGACGACTGAACGGCCGTGCGCTCGGCCTCCTCCTGGCCGAACATCTGCCCAGCCGAGCAAATCTCCGGGAGATCGACGCCCTCGTTGCGGTCCCGCTTCATCGCAGGCGGCTCCGCCAGCGTGGCTTCAGTCAATCGCTTGAGATAGCCCGAGCGATATCCACAGAACTCGCGATCCCGCTGTTGATCGCCGGTATCCGTCGAGCACGCGAGACTCGCCCACAGTCCGAACTCGATATCAACGAGAGACAGGCAAGCGTGACGGGTGCGTTTTCCGTATCCCGCGATCTGCGGGGTCTACGTATCGCAGTTGTGGACGACTTCATCACGACGGGTGCGACCGTCAATGCGCTGGCCGACGCACTCTATTCAGCGGGTGCACGCAACGTTCAGGCCTGGTCCGTGGCCCGAACACTCTAGCCGGGATCTAGAAGAAGTAGTTTAGTGCAATGCCCACGAATACGAGGCCACCCGCCCAGGCGTTATTGAGAAAGGCGATGAAGCACCGCTTCGGATCCCGCTCTTTGATCAAGTGCTGCTGGTAGAGCATCAGCAGAGCGACTGGTACAAGCGAAATCAGAAACCAGCTTCCAAGTTCAGCCGTTTGCCCGACCAGGAAAAGCCCCACCAGAAACATGACCTGCATACCGCCGATAAAGACGCGGTCCATATCGCCGAACAGAATCGCGGTCGAGCGTACGCCGAGCTTGAGATCATCGTCCCTGTCCACCATCGCGTACTCGGTGTCGTAGATCAGAACCCAGCTCATCGTGACGATAAACAGCAGCCAGCCGACGCGTGGCACTTCGCCAAGCTGGGCAGCAAACGCCATCGGAACGCCCCACGAGAAGGCGATACCCAGAACGAATTGAGGCGCAGAGATAAATCGCTTGGCAAATGGATAAACGACGGTCACCAGTGCACCGATGACTGCCAGCAGTTGCGTTGGCCGATTCAGTGTCAGAACGAGCCCCATACCGATCAACATCAGAGCGCCGAATACGATAAACGCCTCCGCCGTTGATACCTCTCCCGTCGCCAGTGGACGGTCGCGCGTTCGTTCGACATGTGGGTCGATGAAACGGTCTGCGTAGTCATTGATTACGCAGCCAGCGGATCGGAGAACGACCGTGCCGAAGATGAAGACGAACAGGATGCTCCCTTCGGGTATGCCTTCGGCACCGATCCACAATGCCCATAACGTGGGCCACAGGAGCAGCCATATTCCAACGGGTTTATGCAGCCGGGTCAGCCGGGCATAGGCCCCATATTGCTTCAGAAGTATCCGCAGATAGGGCGTTAAAGGCGCCGCCCGTGCCCGCATCAGAGCGAGAGAAAATTTCGATGTGTTGTTGGAAGTCGGTCTCGGCACAGCCAGTCCATTGTAGCAACGACCGATTATCGAACCGGAAACATAAGCGGTAAATCGCGGCCAGGGCGCCGCTCCCACAGCGATAGAGGCAACACGAAAGGCGTAGGAGCGACGGCCTCGTCGCGATGGGTCAGCAGGAGCTACACCTTAGCGTAGCGAACCTGACCGCTGAACCAGCGCCGAATCAGCGGCTCTACGCGCTGTGGGTATTTCTCAATCAACTCATCGGACACGCGAATCACTTCGGGCAACAGATGCGCATCACGCACGAGATCAGCTATTTTCAGTTGCATGACACCCGTTTGACGCGTACCCAATACTTCGCCTGGTCCGCGAAGCTGCAGATCCTTCTGCGCGATCCTGAAGCCGTCGGTCGTTTCTCGCATCACGCCGAGTCGTTCCCGCGCGAGCTCGGATAACGGCGCTTTGTAAAGCAGGACGCAGTTCGATGCATTCGCGCCGCGACCAACTCGACCACGAAGCTGATGGAGTTGTGCGAGCCCCATCCGCTCTGAGTTCTCTACGACCATTAGCGTCGCGTTGGGCACATCGACACCAACCTCTATCACGGTAGTCGCTACCAGAAGAGCGACTTCGCCGGCCTTGAAGCTACGCATGACCTTTTCCTTGACCGAGGACTTCATTCGACCATGCAGTAATGCGATCGAGAGAGATGGCAGCGCTTCAACCAGTTCCTGCTCGAGCTGCTCGGCGGCTTGCGAGTCTATCGCCTCCGACTCCTCGATCAGAGGACATACCCAATATGCCTGCTCACCACGCTCGCAGTGCGCCAGCACCCTTTGTACGAGTTCCGGCCGCTTGCTCTCAGGCATGACGACCGTGCGAATCGGCTGTCGGCCGGCCGGCAATTCATCGATTATTGAGCAGTCGAGATCGGCATAGGCCGTCATTGCGAGCGTCCGTGGAATGGGCGTCGCAGTCATGACGAGTTGATGAGGAGACAGCTTGCCGTCCTTTCCTTTGAGCTTGAGTTCGAGACGCTGATCGACTCCGAACCGATGCTGCTCGTCGACAACGACCAGCGCGAGGTTATGAAACTGAACCTCCTGCTGAAACAGCGCGTGCGTGCCAACGACTACAAGCGTGTCCCCGCTGGTTACACCAGCGAGCGCCGCTGCTCGCGCAGCTTTCGGCATCGATCCGGTCAGACATACGACGTCGATACCCAGCGGCTTAAGCCAGCCCTGAAAACTGGCATAGTGCTGCTCCGCCAGCAATTCAGTAGGCGCCATCACGGCGGTCTGCAAACGACTCGCCGCTGCGGCTATCGCGGAAGCGGCAGCAACAACGGTCTTGCCGGATCCGACATCGCCCTGTAATAGCCGGTGCATCGGCGTGGCAAGCCGCAGGTCCTTGAGAATCGCCTGCAGTGATCTATCCTGCGCTCCCGTCAACGTGAACGGAAGCTGCGCGCGAAACTCCGAAATCAGCTCCTCGCCTTTCGCCAATATTGTCGCCTGCTCACGCTGCCGCCCCAGGTTGATTCGCAGCAAACTTAAACGCTGCGCAACCAGTTCTTCGAGGGCGATGCGCAACTGGCAGGGGTGGTTTCGCTCGATCAATAACTGAATCGCTGTCCCCTGCGGTGGACCGTGCAGAAAACGTAGTGCGTCCTCGAAGTTCGGCGTCCCGACCGGTAACCGATCCGCGAGATAATCGGTCAGCGAAGCCTGCTCCAGCAGACCGAGTGCCTGTTCCGTGAGCGAGCGCAACCGCTGCTGGTGCAGACCCTCTGTTGAAGGATAGACGGGCGTAAGCAGCTCGCTGGGCGGCTCGGTGTCCGGCCCCACGACCCGATATTCCGGATGGACCATCTCCAGTCCGGTCGGTCCGACGCGCACCTCACCAAAACAACGCAGGGTTGCGCCGCGACGCAGATTATTCTGCTGCGCGCGAGAAAAATAGAAGAATCTCAGAGAGAGCGCGCCACTGCCGTCGGCGATACGGCTCAGCATCGTGCGCCGCCCCCGATAGACGACCTCGGTCAACTCGATCCTACCCTCTACGAGCACCTTCTCACCGGGACGAAGGCTGCCGAGCCGCCTTACTTCGGTTCGGTCCTCATAACGAACAGGCAGCATGCACAACAGATCTCCAACCGTGTGCACGCCCAGTCGCGCAAGGCGTTCTGCGAGTCGCGGGCCAACGCCGCGAAGCGCAGCCGCAGATTGCTCCAGCGTGCCGCCTTGTGAATGGGGATTCGACCTGGACGCTGCCGTACGAGCCACCGGCTGGAGTTCAGGCAACGAGGATCGCGTCGATCTCGACCAGCGCACCCTTGGGTAGCTGCGCGACGCCGATCGCGGCTCGGGCGGGGTAGGGTTCGGAGAAGTACTCCGCCATGATATCGTTTACCGTCGGGAAGTCGCCCAGATCGGTCAGATAAACGGTTAAGCGGACAATCTCGGAAAGCGTACCGCCGGCAGCCGTAACGACGGCTGACAAGTTATCGAATACCCTACGGATCTGCACATCGGCACCACCGTCGACCAGCCCCATCGTTTGCGGATCAAGGGGTATCTGGCCGGAAAGGTAGACGGTCTCTCCGGCGCGAATCGCCTGACTATAAGTCCCAATCGCGGCGGGGGCGCTGTCGGTGTGAATTCTTTGTTTCGTCATGGTCTATTCTGTCCGGTCATCATGCGGTTCGGCTAACCCTGACGACGCCGGGATTAGCGCGAATACTTCGAATTACCTGTGCGAGATGCCTACGATCACGGACGTTCAACCGGAATGCCAGCGTCGCCGCGTCGCCGTCCGCTTCAACGTTTACAGTATCGATGTTGCTTTGTGTCGCCGAAATTCGCCCCGCGACCTCGGCCAGCAATCCAACGCGATCGAGCGTTCTTACATAGATTTCGGTTTGATATTCGCCCTTGATCCCGCGCTGCCAGTCGACGGGAATCCATTTCGTCGGGTTCTTCGTATCTTCGACTACATTGCGACAGCCTGTGCGATGAATGACGATCCCGCGACCGGTCGACATGAAGCCCATGATCTCATCTCCGGGAATCGGATTGCAGCAGTGAGCATAGTTCACCACCAGTCTCTCGGACCCCGCTATATCCAGCGGTTTGCGCTGATCCGCACCCTCGCCGTCAACCGACAACTCGGTCTGTGCCAGCATTCCGGCGAGTACCGGAGCCAGGCGTTCGCCCAAGCCTATCTGCTGGTAGATCTCGTCCATATCCTCGACGTTCAGTTCCTGCAGAAACGGCACGATCTGCGCTTTTCGCAGGCGCCGCAGATTTAATGAGTATGGTCGCAGCGCCTGACTGAGCAGACGCCGACCGAGTTCCCGGGCCTCATCCTGTCTCAGACCCTTCAGATAGGCTCTGATCGCGTTACGCGCTTTCGCTGTCGTTACAAAATTCACCCAGGTCGGATTCGGCTTCGCACCGCGGGCTGTCAGAACTTCGACGGAAATCCCGTTTTTCAGCGTCGTCTTCAGCGGCACGAGACGCCGGTCGATCTTGGCGGCGACACAGCGATTGCCTACATCGGTATGAACCGCATAGGCGAAATCCACAACCGTTGCTCCGCGTGGGAGACGCATGATGTCGCCCTTCGGAGTGAAGACGTAAACCTTGTCGGGAAACAGATCGACCTTGACGGTCTCGAGAAACTCCTCCGAGTTGGCCGACTTTTGCATTTCCATCAAACCGGTCAGCCACTCTCGGGCGCGTGCTTCGGCGTCGTAGGTATTCTTGTCGACGGCCTTGTATTGCCAATGCGCCGCAATTCCACGCTCGGCAACCTGGTTCATCTCGCTCGTCCGGATCTGCACTTCGAGCGGAGTTCCGCCGGGACCGAACAGCGTTGTGTGCAACGACTGATAACCGTTAACGCGTGGAATCGAAATATAGTCCTTGAAACGACCCGGCATCGGCTTGTAAAGCTGGTGGCAAAGTCCGAGAACCCGGTAACAGCTATCGATATCCGAGACGATAATTCGCAGACCGAAGACATCGACGATATCTGCCAGATGAAGATGCTTTCTGCGCATCTTCGAGTAGATCCCGTAGATATTCTTTTCTCTTGTAATGAGTTCGCCGGTGAGGCCCTGTGCCGAAAGATTCTTACGCAGGTTGTTGCTGATCTTGCGCAGGAACTGCTTCTGGCTGCCGCTCGCCTTTCTCACCGCGCGTTCCAAAACTCTGTAGCGGAACGGGTAGTAAGCTTTGAACGCAAGGTCCTCGAGCTCGATTTTCAGACTGTAGATACCCAGCCGGTTCGCTATCGGCGCGTAGATCTCAAGCGTTTCCTTTGCGATGCGACGCTTTTTCGACGACTCGAGTGCATCAATCGTTCGCATGTTGTGAGTACGATCCGCGAGCTTGACGAGTATGACGCGCAGATCCTTGACCATCGCCAGCAGCATCTTGCGGAAGCTCTCGGCCTGCGCTTCTGCGGCACTGTCAAAGTAAAGTTTGTCGAGCTTGCTGACACCGTTTACGAGTAGTGCCACCCCACGGCCGAACTCCTTTTCGATATCACGGAGCGTAGACCCGGTATCCTCGATCACATCGTGCAACAGCGCAGCCTTGATCGATCCCGCATCAAGATGCAGGCCCGCGAGAATTTTCGCTACAGCCACAGGGTGGGTGATGTAGGGTTCACCGCTAATGCGCTCCTGGCCCTCGTGAGCCTTTGCGCTGAACTCGTGTGCGGCGAGGATACCGCTAACGTCTTCCTCGCTCAGGTAGGTTTCGAGTTCCGTGAGCAGCGGCTCAAACTCGTCGCCCCGCCAGACGGCAGGTAGGCGATCGCGAATGGCAGCACCGTAGTCCATGGTGAACTCACTGCGTCAGACTGGTTCAGACGCGGGGGCCGATAAGAACTTCCTGGTCAGTCGCCGATCGAAATCGGACGTATCGCCAACAGATCTTCCGGGATGACCGGGGGCTTCGAATCGAAATCGAGAAGATCTTCCATCGGCTGTTCGCGCTCCGTCAATATGCTCTCGGTGATGTAGCCCTCGGCGACCTCGCGCAATGCCACAACAGTCGGCTTGTCATTTTCCCAGTCGACCATCGGCTCTGCGCCGTTCGCCAATTGCCGCGCACGCTTCGACGCGACTAGCACGAGCTGGAACATATTCGGTATTTTTTTGCTGCAGTCTTCGACTGTGATCCGGGCCATTACGCACCCTCCTTGGATATCTCTTTGAGCCAGTGTACTTCATGAGCCCCCAGAGTAGCCATATCGGTACTCACGGAAAAAGCTGCTGGCCGCGGCACGCCGCCCAACGCACGGGGCCGGGCACACAGCATGGCGACCGGACCGCGCCTTCTAGCCGCTGCTACCCAGAAGTTCCGCCACGCGGCGACCGTTGGACTCGTTGTCCGTGCGGTTATCGCCCCCCTTGCCGGAAACGATACCGGCCAGTTCGTCGGCGGCGACCTCGACGTCGTCATTGATTACGACAAAGCCGAAGTCTCTCCAATGCGCCATATCGCTCAGAGCCTGGTTCAGCCGGCCGGCGATGACTTCGTCCGAATCCGTTTTGCGTCCTCGCAGACGACGCTCCAGTTCGGCTCGACCTGGGGGAAGAATAAATACGGAGAGCGCATCGGCTCGACGCTCGCGAATCTGCTCGGCGCCCTGCCAGTCGATCTCGAGCAGCACCGAGTGTCCGGCGTCGAGCAACGATTCAACGTAGCGCTCGCTCGTTCCGTACCAGTTTCCGAATACTTCAGCGTACTCAAGAAACTCGCCGCGCTCGCGCATCGCCGCGAATTCAGAATCCTCGACAAAGAAGTAATCCTTGCCGTCTTCCTCGGTAGGCCTCTGCGGCCGCGTCGTGTAGGAGATCGAGAACGCGAGATCGAGGTCGCGCTCCAGCAGTTTGTGTACAAGCGTCGTCTTGCCGGCACCCGAGGGTGCTGCCAGAACGATGAGACGACCCGATTCGGCCACAACTTACTCCAGATTCTGAACCTGCTCGCGCATCTGCTCGACGAGGACCTTCAGCTCTACGCCGGCTTTGGTCAAAACCTCGTCCTGCGATTTCGACGATAAGGTATTGGCCTCACGGTTGAGTTCCTGCATAAGAAAATCGAGTCGTCTGCCGATGGGCTCGTTCCGGCCGAGCACATCACGCACTTCGCTGACATGACTGCCGAGGCGATCCAGTTCCTCGCTGACATCGAGACGCTGCGCGAGCAGGGCGAGCTCCTGTTCGAGCCGGGTCGGGTCGGCCTCGACATCGAGCCGTTCCAATCGAGCCAGCAGCTTCTCACGGTAACGCTGCTGTGCCTCGGGCAATCGCGGGCTAAGATCCGCGACAATTTTCTCGATGGCGTCGCAGCGCTCCAGGAGCATCTCGCTGAGGCGATGACCCTCACGCTGCCGTGCCTCGCTGAGTGCAGCCAGCGCCCGGGCAAAACCTGACGCCAGTGGTTCCGATAGCGCTGTCAGTTCGGGAAGCGCGTCCTTGAGTACGCCCGGCCAACGCAGGATCTCGCTGACGGACAACTGTCTCGCATCGGAAAATTTCTGCTGTGTCTCGCGCTCGAGCTCTCGCAGAGATTCCAGTACAGATTGCTGTAACGCAGCCGCTCCGGGTTCCTGCTCTACCGACGAGACTCGGAGTGTGCAGTCCACCTTTCCGCGACCGAGCGCCGCGCCGATCATCTCGCGGCAACGAGGCTCGAATGCGCGCATCTCATCCGGCAGACGCAGGCTGATATCGAGAAACCGATGGTTTACGCTGCGCACCTCCCAGACGAGCCTGTGGGGCTCGACGACGGTTTCCTCGGTGGCGAAGCCTGTCATGCTGTTAGCCATTGTGTTGGTTCGTGAATGGGGTCCCGGACAGTATTGAGGGTTTAAGTCTAAGATATGAGCATCTGTGGCACGAGTCTTTAGTCAGTGAATTTCGAATCAGCGCAGCTAAGCCTCCTGGGTAATCGCCAGGAAAACCAGGATCGCGTTGCGATCTTCCGCGCGGAGGATTGCCTGATGCTGGCTGCGGTCGACGGAATGGGTGGTCACTCCGACGGCGCTCGCGCCGCCGAGGTTACGCTGGAAGTACTCGAGGCTGCGTTCACGGCCGTAGAGCAACCTATATTCGATCCGCAGGGCTTCCTGACGCTCTCACTTGCCAGAGCGCATGACGCAGTTGTCGCGCTCGGCGACGGCCTGGTGCTGGACGAGAAACCCCGCGCAACCTGCGCGGTGTGCCTGATACAGGAGTCTGGCGCCTACTGGGCACATGTTGGCGACAGCCGTATTTATCAGATTCGCGGCGACAGCATATTCGAGCGTACTCGCGACCACAGCCATGTCGAGCTGCTGCTGCGTCAGGGCCTGATAAGCGAAGCTGAGATTGCCGAACATCCGATGCGTAACTTCGTTGAGTGCTGTCTCGGCGGTGACGACGCGTTACCCAATATGAGTATCACCTCCAAAAAAGATCTCATGCCGGGCGATTTCCTGCTCGCCTGTACCGATGGATTGTGGTCCGGTGTTGAGGATGCGCAGATCGGCCAGGTCGTCGGGGATTCGTCAGTCTCGCCCGAGGACGTGCTTCGCAAGCTGAGCGATACAGCCGTCGCGAACAACGCGCCTCACAGTGACAATACCAGCGCCGCCGCGCTACGATGGATAGGCTAAAAACCTGCCGACGGCGTCCATAACAAGACTTCGCCAGCGAAGCTGACTGAATCAGGAGATCAATTTGCGCCCCAGCGGCCGTAGCGTCGAACAGATGCGCTCGATTCGTTTTACCCCGGAGTTCACGTTACACGCGGAGGGTTCCGTGCTAGTCGAGTTCGGCGAGACTCGCGTCCTCGCTACCGCGTCCGTCGAGCCCCGAGTCCCGCATTTTCTCAAAGGAAAGTCCGAAGGCTGGATTACCGCCGAATACGGCATGCTGCCGCGCGCCACGCATACAAGAAACGCTCGCGAAGCGGCTCGCGGCAAGCAGAGCGGCCGAACCATGGAGATTCAGCGACTGATCGGCCGTAGCCTGCGCGCCGTTGTTGATCGGCACGCGCTCGGCGAACGAACGATTACCGTCGATTGCGACGTCCTGCAGGCAGACGGCGGCACGCGCACGGCATCGATCACGGGCGGCTACGTCGCGCTTGCGCTGGCCATTCAGCGCCTTATTATCGCCGGCGACCTGAATCAATCGCCGATCCACGGCCAGGTTGCTGCAGTCTCTGTCGGTATCTACGACGGCACCCCCGTTCTGGACCTCGACTACGCAGAGGACGCCGAAGCCGAAACCGATATGAACATTGTCATGAACGAAGCGGGCGGTCTTATCGAAGTTCAGGGCACCGCCGAGGGTCATGCGTTTCAACGCGGGGAACTGGACCGTCTGCTGGATCTCGCGACCATGGGCATCGAGGAACTCCTGGAGGCGCAGCGAGCGGTTCTCGCGCAGTGACAGCCGTCAGTAGCCGATGGGTTCTCGCCAGCGGCAACCGCGGTAAAGTCGCCGAGATCCAGGCCCTTCTTGGCGATTCTGATATCGAGATCGTCCCGCAGGCAGAGCTCGGCATCGTCGGCGCTGAAGAGACCGGCACGACCTTCATCGAGAACGCGCTGCTGAAGGCCCGGCACGCGTCGCGCATGAGCGGGCTCCCGGCGATAGCGGACGACTCAGGGATAGCCGTCGACGCACTCGGTGGCGCGCCAGGCGTCCATTCGGCACGCTTTGCCGGCGTTGAGGCCAGTGACCAGGCCAACGTAGACAAGCTGCTGAAGGCGCTCGCCACGACGCCTGACCCGGAACGCGGCGCATGCTTTCACTGCCTGATCGTCGCGATGCGGGCTGCTGACGATCCCGCCCCGATTATCAGCCATGGTCTATGGCGGGGGAGAATATCGCGGGCGCCGGCGGGAGAGGGTGGCTTCGGCTACGACCCGGTCTTCTTCGTCCCCGGTCTCGATGCGACGGCCGCGCAGCTCGCCGCAGACGCCAAGAATCGGATCAGCCATCGCGGCCAGGCGCTCGCGGAACTGCTGATCGCGCTGAACAAGCAGCGCGACGACCGCTAATCAACCCGCAGGAATAAGCGATTTTATGCACATCTCGGGAAGTCTCTCCTGCGAACAAGTGCTTTAGACGCGACTGCTGTCAGCGCCACTGAGTAAACATCTGTAAAGCACTGATATACAGCACTTTCTCTACTATGATCGTTTTTTGGTCAATTTAAGAGAAATGACTAAGCTGCGCCGCTTCTCGTCCGGACTCCGGGCTTTCTCCACAGAGTTGTCCACAGCTATTGTGGATAAATCCTGTTTTTCTTGCTCCTTCCTGATCTTAGCTCCGGGAACGCGACCGAATTCTCGGCGGCTGCCGCTCCGGCCTTGTTTTTCAGGGGTTCCGGCAGTATGCTCACGCGCCCTCGAATCGCCCTGATCAGCCATGAAACCTGAAATCCACCCAGACTACAGCGACACCAAGGTCACCTGCAGCTGCGGGAACGAGTTTACGACCCGTTCGACTCTGTCCGGCGATCTGAATGTGGAAGTTTGCTCGAACTGCCATCCGTTCTATACCGGCAAGCAGAAGATCGTCGATAGCGGCGGTCGCGTGGACAAATTCCGCAAACGCTACGGCCGCGGCTAGGCTGCCCAGTCCGCAGAAACGCTGGCTCACGCCTGCGAAAAGGCGCCCGCGCCCTAACACCACTCTCGGACTGCTATAATAGGGATCTTTGTGTCCCACCGGTGCGTCAATGCGCCGGAGAAATGTGGCAGAACGGCCCTGAGCCGATACCCCCGATTCGGGCGGCAATAATAATTAAGGAGGAGCCACGGGCAGCCTATGACCGAGAACTACTACACTCTAACCGACTCTGAATCCGGCGCTGAAGTAAAGCTTCCGCGATACGACCCAACGATCGGACCAAGCGTCCTCGACATCACCAAGCTGTACGCGCAACAGGACGTATTTACCTACGACCCCGGTTTCGGCGCCACGGCGTGCTGTACCAGCGACGTCACCTACATCGACGGCAATAAAGGCGTACTGATGTACCGCGGCTACCCGATAGAACAGCTGGCGGAGCACTCGAGCTACCTGGAAGTCTGTTCTCTCCTGCTTCACGGAGAGCTGCCGTCGAAGAAAGCGCTAAACGAGTTCGAAGAATCGATTCGGATGCACACGATGATTAACGAGTCGTTGCTCCGTTTCTTCAACGGTTTTCAGAATGACGCGCATCCGATGGCGATGGTGTCGGGCGTCATGGCCTCGCTATCTGCCTTCTACCACGACACGACAGACATCTATGATCCCGTACATCGGGATATTCTCGCACACCGGATCATCGCGAAGATTCCAACGATTGCAGCCGCAGCGTACAAGCACACGCTGGGGCAGCCGTTTGTCTACCCGAAAAACGATCTGGATTATTGCAGCAACATCCTGAGCATGTTCTTTGCGGTTCCCGCCGATGAATACGAGATCGATCCGGTAGCAGCCGAAGCTCTGGATCTACTCTTTATCCTCCACGCTGATCACGAGCAGAACTGCAGCACGTCGACCGTACGAATGGCCGGTAGCTCCGGCACGAGCCCGTATTCCGCGATTGCTGCGGGAATTTCGGCCCTATGGGGTCCTGCTCACGGCGGTGCAAACGAAGCCGTAATTAATATGCTTGAGCAGATTGGCAGCGTTGAGCGGATCAATGAGTTCGTCGCGAAAGCGAAGGACAAGGATGACCCGTTCCGACTGATGGGCTTCGGTCATCGTGTTTATAAGAGCTACGACCCGCGCGCAACGATCATCCGTAAGATGTGCCATCGCGTACTGGAGGGACTGGGACAGCAGGGGGGGGGGGGGGGACAACCCGATGTTCGAGCAGGCGCTCAGACTGGAAGAAATTGCACTCAAGGACGAATACTTCGTCGAGAAGAATCTCTATCCGAACGTCGATTTCTACTCCGGGATCATCTACCAGGCGCTGGGTATTCCGAAGTCGATGTTCACGGTCATGTTTGCTATTGCACGATCCGTGGGCTGGGTGACGCACTGGCGCGAGATGGTCGCCGACCCGACGTCACGTATCGGCCGACCGAGGCAGCTCTATACCGGTCCTGCTGAGCGAGACTATGTCGCGCTCAGCGATCGCTAGTCGACTCCTGCTCGAGTAACGCGAGCACCCGGTGGCGAGCGGCACGTTTCATCGGACGCCGGTCTACCGGGCTTAGCGGTGGCTGGCGCAGGCCTTTCTCCGGAAACGTGATGACGTAGACGCGTTCACCCTCCCGAGTGAAGCGAAATCCCGGCGTGTTGGTCGCGCCCTGTCCGTTCACCCGGTAGCGCCTCTGACAATCGCGGCCGTCTATTCCCTGCGCGCTGAGTTCGAAAAGAACATCTTCAGGCGAGTCCGTAAATACGTGTAACTCGAGTGGCGAGCTCTCCGTGACCGTACCTGCAAGAACCGGCCCGACCAGCCGCGGCTCAAACTCGATCAGCAACGCCATAATGTCAGCCGCAAGCCCGCGCATCGCCGTCAGCCGTATGGAGAGGAGATCCGGGTCAAAGATCCGCTGTCTCTCAATGACGCTCGACTCTATTTCTGAATTGCTGGGCAACGCGCCGGACGAACGGACACCGAACCGTTGAGCCGCCTTGCGCTTCGCCTGACCGTAGTCGTGCATGCCGTGGTCGACGATCAGTCGCGCTGCCTCCTGCCCCAGCTGTTCACGCAGCACCTCGCCTCCGGATCCGCGCTTACTCGCCATGCGTCACTCGCTCGTACTCCGGAATGAAAGGCTGATCGTTAACAAAACTCAGGTCGCTTTCAGGCTCCTAGAACAGCGGCTCCTGCCCCTGCGCGCGATCCCTGACGGGATCGCTGTCGCCGAGAAAAATGTCGGGATTGCGCTCGATGACCGGTTGCTCGCGATCCGGTATATGGTCGACGCGAAACTTCTCGAAGACACTGCCGGCGTTCGTCGCAGCGACGAGACCCGAGTCCGGGTTGATTCGCACATCGACGATTCCAGGCGGCTGCTCCATCGTGTGGTGGTCGACGCCATCCATTGCATCCCGCATAAAATCGATCCAGATCGGTAACGCCGTTGCGGCACCCTGCTCGTAACGACCCAGTGATCGCTCCTGATCGAAGCCCACCCAGGCCGCCGCAACCAGATCGCCGTTGAAGCCCGCGAACCAAGCATCGCGCCGATCGTTCGTCGTCCCGGTCTTACCGGCCAGGTCCTCTCGTCGCAGCGCCCGATAGGCCGCCGCACCGGTACCGCGACGTACGACATCGCGCATCATGTCGTTGATGAGAAAAGCGTTCTGCGGGGAGATAATTCGCGGCGCCGCGGGCGTCTCGGAATAGAGATCGATCACGCTGTCGATGAGTTTGGGCTCCGTAGGTTCGTCGACAACGGGTTCACTGCAGCCGCGACAGGCAAGCGTCGGGCTCGCCTCATAGAGAACCTCGCCGTCAGCATCCTCGATACGCTGAATAAGATAGGCGTCGACCTTGTAGCCACCATTGGCGAACGTCGCGTAGCCCGCGACAAGATCGATAGGCGCGACGCCACCCGAACCAAGCGCAAGCGTCGCGTCAGCAGGTAATGCCGTGTCATCGAAGCCGAACGGGCTCAGATGATTGATTGTTGCGCCAATCCCCGCTTCCCTTACGACACGAATCGAGACAAGGTTCAGCGACTTCACGAGCGCTTCGCGCAGACGCGTCGGGCCACTGAACGTATTGCTGTAGTTGTTCGGTCGCCAATCCGCTTCCAGATCGTCGCTGGCTTCGACGATCGGCGCGTCATTGACGATAGAAGCGGCAGTGAAGCCATTCTCAAGCGCTGCGGAGTAAACGAAGGGCTTAAATGAGGATCCCGGCTGTCGCTTCGATTGCGTCGCCCGATTGTAGTTGCTCAGATAGAAGTCGAAACCGCCGACCAGCGCGGTGACCGCGCCATCCAGCGGGTCCACCGACACCATCGCGCCCTGCACCTCAGGCTCCTGAGCGAGCCGCAGACGGCCGTCTTCGAGCACACGGAAACGGACAATGTCGCCCGGGTCCAGCGCTTCACCAACCGTCTTGGGCGCCGGGTGGACGGCGTCGTCATGAATAAAAGGTGCGGCCCAGGCCACCGACTCAATCTCGACGGGCACCAGCCCCCAATCCTCGAAGTAGACCTGAGCGCGCTCCGGCGGCGGTGGCGGCTCGGTCAACAGCGCTTCATCCTCAGCCGGATCGGCTGCGAACTCCTCTATCGCTATCACGGGCTTGGGCGCGGTCAGGATCTTGTCTACGCTGACAACCAGACCGGTCCGGAACCCTCTGATCTCGGAATAATCGCCCAGCACCGCCTCCCAGAGGGCTTCCTGGGTCTGATCGCCATCAGGCAGGAGCGTCGTCAGATCGACGTTCGCCAGTTCGCCGCGGTAGCCGTGGCGTTCGTCGTACGCTGTCAGGCCCTGCCGCAAAGACCGCTGCGCCGCGAGTTGCAGCCGGCTGTCGATCGTCGTCGTCACCTTCAGGCCCGCCTCGTATGCTGCGGGACCCAGTCTGCGAATCAGCTCAGCCCGGACCATCTCGGCGACATAGGGCGCTACAAGCTCGAGCTGCGGTCCGAAGACTCTGCTCTCGATCGGCGTGGCCAGAGCGTCTCGATAGACCGGCTCGGTAATGAAGCTCAACTCGCGCATGCGCCTGAGTACGTAGCTGCGGCGCTGAGTCGCCGCATCGGGGCTGTTGTAGGGGTTCAGAATGGATGGGCCCTGCGGAATTCCGCCGATAATGGCCGCGTCGGAAACGGTCAGCTCACCGAGTTCCTTACCGAAATAGATCCGGGCCGCCGCAACAACGCCGTAGGCATGCTGACCGAAGAACGTCGTATTGAGGTAGAGCTCGAGAATCTCCTGTTTCTCAAACTCACGTTCGATCCGGGTAGATAATATTAACTCTTTGAATTTTCTTACAAAGGTACGGTCCCGATTCAGAAAGAACGTTCTCGCGACCTGCATCGTGATCGTACTGCCACCCTGGTTTCTGTCGCCTCCGGAGAGCAGAAAATTGAGCCCCGCGCGCAAATAGCCCTGATAGTCGAACCCGGGATGCTCGAAGAAGCGGTCATCCTCTGCCGCGAGAATCGCCTGAACGAGTACGCCGGGCACATCCTCATAGCGGGCCGGGGTACGCTGTTTTTCGCCAAATAGCGCCATAAGACGCCCGTCGCGGCTATAGACGGAGAGGGGAATCTGCAGCCGCACATCACGCAATCCCCCCGCTGGGGGCAGCGAGGGCGCCACATAATAGTAGCCGCCGGCGAAAAGGCCGCCCAGGACAGCGGCGCTCGCGAGGCCATATACGGCCAATACTGTGCAAATTCGTAGATATCTATTCATAGAGCAAGGTGCATTC
>JBJKYM010000013.1:0-84339 GCA_045561025.1 Candidatus Rariloculaceae bacterium | reverse complement strand
CAAATAGAGCTTTTCGTCGCACAAATTCCGGCGGTAAGCGGCGCTCCAGAGCCCGACCCGGTCGTTTTGATCTCCGGTGGCCCCGGTCAGGCAACAACGGATCTATACCTGGGCCTGCGTCCGGCCTTTGAGCCGCTGCGTCGCGAGCGGGATATCATCGTTCTCGATCAACGTGGAACGGGCCGGTCGAACCGTCTTAGTTGCGCGGCGGCAGATGTCGACGACCTCGAGACCGTGGACCCGGAGGCGCTGCGGACAATGGTCAGGGCCTGCGTCACTGAGCTGAACGACGATCCTCGCTATTACACGACGTCCGTGGCGGTCGGCGACCTGGAGAGACTGCGTCAGGCGCTGGAAGTCGAAGAATGGAATCTCTACGGCATCTCCTATGGCACGCGAGTTGCGCAGCACTATCTGCGCCGTTATCCCGAGCGTGCGCGCACAGTAATAATCGATGGTGTCGTTCCAGCGGAAATCGCGCTGGGGCCGGAGATCGCAATCCATGCACAATCCGCTCTGGAGCGAATCCTCTCGCGTTGTGAGCAGTCCGCTCCATGCGCGGCGGCATTCCCTAACCTCGGCGAAAAGCTCGACACAGTCAGGACGCGACTGGCGCAGGACCCGGTAGAAGTCTCCATGACCGACCCGGTATCGGGAGAACCAGTCGACTGGGTCTTCTCCGAGCGCCATTTGCAGACAGCTATCCGACTGATGAGTTATGCGCCACCCACCGCAGCATTGCTGCCACTCCTGCTGAACGAAGCGTACGACGGTAATTACGCGCCGCTAACCGCGCAAGCGTACATGATGATTGGCGATCTTGCGGAGTCGCTGAGCTTCCCGATGCACAATTCGGTTGCCTGCACCGAGGACGTGCCGTTCTTCAATGGCACCGAGCTCGAAGATCTCGAAGCGACCTATCTCGGGACGGATGTCGTTGATGCACTGTTAACGGTTTGCTCCGCATGGCCGGTTGGCGAGATGGATAACGACCTGAAGGAACCGCTGATATCGTCAACACCGACGTTGCTGCTCTCCGGGGAAGCCGACCCGGTTACGCCGCCGGCATACGCAGAGCAGGTTCTTGGCAACCTCTCGACTGCTCGCCATCTGGTCGGACCAGGCCAGGGCCATGGACTCGCGCCCGTCGGCTGCGTACCCAATCTGATGCGGCGCTTCGTACAGGATCCGGATCCGCTCGGACTGGATGCCGAGTGCCTCGACAGAGAGCACCCTTCACCTTTCTTTCTAGATTTCTCCGGTCCGTCGCCATGAAGGTTGCCGGGCCATGATTCGCGTAGACGCCATAGCCAAGCGCTTCGGAAGCACAGAGGCGCTCAGAGGTGTGAGTTTTGAAGCGCAGGAGGGCCGCATCACCGGCTTGCTCGGGCCGAACGGTGCCGGCAAATCCACCTGTCTCAGGGTTCTATACACCGTCCTGAAGCCCGACGGCGGCACTGCCACCGTGGACGGCACCGATGTCGTCAAGGACCCGATCGACGCGCGGCGAAAACTCGGCGTGCTGCCGCACAATGCCGGGTTATATCCGCGGCTGACCACGCGCGAGAACATCGCCTACTTCGGTAAGTTGCAGGGCCTGCCACCACAACAGCTCGAATCCCGTGTCGCCGATCTGATCGAACGCCTGGACCTGGGCGCGATTGCTGACCGCCGCGCAAAAGACTTTTCTCAGGGAGAGAAAACGAAGGTCGCTCTGGCCCGCGCACTCGTTCATGAGCCGAGCCACCTACTGCTGGACGAGCCAACCAATGGTCTCGACGTAATGGCAACACGCGCCCTGCGGCAATGGCTGCAGGAACTCAGAGCCGATGGCCAGTGCATCGTCTTGTCGAGTCACATCATGCAGGAGGTAACGGCGCTCTGCGACGATATCGTCATCATCGCTCAAGGCGAGGTTGTAGCGCAGGGCACGGCAGATGAGCTGCAGGAACGGTTCGGACAGGAGAATCTCGAAGAGATCTTCGTCGAGACGGTAGCAACGCGATGACCTCTGCGATGCTTATTGTCTGCCGCAAGGAAGTGCTGGAGAACAGCCGCGACCGGCGTACGGTGTTGTCGACATTGTTCTTCGGACCGTTCTTTGGCCCGGCAATGTTCGTCTTTCTACTCAACGTCATGGTCTCGCAGACGCTCTCCGGCGTCGAGGAGTCCATATCGCTGCCGATAAGCGGCCAGGCCTACGCGCCGAACCTCGTTTCATTTCTGACGCAACAGGGCGTAGAGCCGACCGATGAGATCGACACACTGGACGAGGCGGTCGCGGCCGTCACAGAAGGTAGCGAAGAGGTCGTTGTCATCATCGAACCCGAGTTCGCCGAGCGATTCCGCGAGGGCGGTGATGCACGGGTCACGCTCGTCTACGACCAGTCCCAGTCCACGAACGGCCTTAAATATCGTCGTGTTCAGGGGCTGCTTAACGGCTACGCCGGCCGACTGCGGGTTATGCGACTCCAGGCCCGCGGGATCAGCCCGCTTGTGCTGCGCCCGTTCACAGTCGATGAGTACGACGTGTCTACGGCATCCGGACGCTCTGTCGTTCTCCTCGGTGTACTGACCTACTTCCTGCTGTTCGCTACGTTAATGGGCGGCATGTATCTCGCGATAGACACGACTGCCGGCGAACGGGAACGCGGATCGCTCGAATCATTGCTTACCTCACCGGTCAATAGAACCGATCTATTGCTTGGCAAAATGGCAGCGACAATCTGCTACATGCTGATCTCGCTGGCGCTAACCACAGTCGGGTTCGCGATAGCGCTCTACTTCGCGCCTCTGGAACAACTTGGAATGCGCTCGAATTTCGGACCGGATGTGGCGTTGCAGATTATCCTGATACTGATTCCGTTTGTGCCGCTCGGCGCGGCGCTCATGACGCTGGTCGCTTCGTTCACCCGCAGCTACAAGGAGGCGCAGACCTACCTGACATTTGTACTGATCGTTCCGACGCTGCCGCTCATTGTCGCAACCGTGCTTGGTGTTCGTCCCAGCATCGCGCTGATGTGGATTCCCAGTCTCAGCCAGCACCTGTTAATTACAGAGTTAATTCGAGCGGAGCCTCTGAACTTCGGTCATCTCGGTATCGCGACGTTGAGCACAAGCCTGTTCGGTGCATTGCTTGCGTGGATTGCAACCCGACTCTATGACCGCGAGCGATTGCTCTACTGATAGAACATAACGAAACAATCTCGTCGTTACGAAACTTATGTAAAGGTATCGACCGATAATTCGGGAGCAGCATCACCGACGACAGCAATCGACTTTGGCAGGATATTGTTTTCCGCATGTCGTCGAAGGCTCCAGTGACAGTTCTCCTCTCCCGCAACGAAGTCGAGTCCACTGCTCAGTTAGCTGAGAGGGACCCGCTGACGGGAGCACTGACACGGCAATCATTCTTTCAGCGGCTAGTCGGGCACTCCGCCACCGCCAATACCACGGGCCAATCGTTCTGCATCTGCCTGATCGGAACTGATCAGCTACAGAACATTAACGAGCAACACGGCCAGCTGGTTGGCGATGAAACGCTTGCCCAGGTCGCGAGGCTAATTCTGCTGGAGCTGGCCGTTGCGCTGCCGGAAAACCACGAAGCGGATCTCGCCAGGTACGACGGCAATGGCTTCGCCCTGCTTCTTTGCGACTCCGACCTCGAGCTTGCGTCCATGGTTGCGGAGAGCTGCCGGCGTCAGATCGGCGCAACAGAAATCCGCAAAGGCGTCGGGGTTACGATATCTGCCGGGGTTTCCTGCTATCGCCTCTGGGAGTCAGCGGAAGATACGCTCACTCGCGCGGAGCAGGCGCTACACCTCGCGAAGCAATTCGGGCGCGATCGCGTCGAGGTTGCGGAAAGCCCCGCATCCTCACCCGAACGCGCCGACGTCATCACGCTCGAGCGCTCCGCTTAGGCCAGATTCAAAAACGGCAGCGACCCTGTTCCAGATCGCTGCCGTTGTACCTCGTCCCAGCTATTTGGATAAGGGGTCAGGACGTACCTGAAAATGTACGACCAGCGGCCGAGTACCCAGACCGCCTTCCTTCAACCACGGCGTACGGTCACCAGCCGAGACCCAAAGACCCCGGCCTTTCCAGCCCGCGTTCGGATCGTCGATGCGACCATCGAAGCCCTTGCTGTAGAAGCCCAGCGGATACGGAATCCTCATCGTGACAAACTCTCCGTCAACCAGTGCATGAACACCGTCGAAGAGGTTCGCTGTCGCGATCGGCGTGTTGTCACCCAGACCTGAGGTGTTGCGCTGATCTACCCAGGTGTAATAGCTGGACTCGACGCTGTACTCAGGAAGCTCCGGGAACCCGGGGCCAGGGAAACGATGGAATGTCCAGCCTTCCGGACAGTGATCGCCGGTAGCCTCCGGTCCGTTGAGCGGGCCCTTGCACTTGCTGCGGTCGAACTCGCCCAGGTGGCCACTGCCGAGTGACACCCAGACCACGCCATTTCGGTCGATGTCGGAGCCGCGGGAGGAAAATCCCGGCAGTGGGATGTTATAGACCTCTGCGAGCGCCGTCTCGGGTGGGTTCGAGCCGGGATCGAGCCGAATGACTGCACCCGGGAAGTTGAAGCTGGTAGCACCCCAAACGGAACCATCTGCCGGATTCGGCATGATCGAGTAGAAGCTCGCGGAGAGCCGCGTATCGAGATTCGGATCGATCGGCTCGCCGGGCTCGACCCACTCGTCTCGCCTGCCGTTACCGTTGGTGTCGAGAATCAGCGGCGCCCAACCAACTGCGGCCTCCGCATCACCCGTCTCGTCGTACATCTTCGTGTCGACCCAGCCGACGACATCGTCACCGCCGCTGGTCCACAGCGTGTGATTCTCATCCTCGGCAAACTGAAGATGGTGGGTTGAATAGCAGGTATCTATAAATGAGTATTCCTCGGTCTCGGGATCGTAGAGCGAGACATGCCGGTTCGCCCGGCTCGTCGGGAATAGTTGGGCTGACGGATGGTCGGATCCTTCACGACAGAAGTCCGGGTTGTCCGGCCCGCGTACGCGCGCCGTGTACCAGACCCGCCCTTTGTGATCGAACATCGGATTGTGCGAGTTCGCCTGGCTGTCCCAGATACGCTCGTCGCCCCAGTAAGCCGAGGGTTGTACGACGGGCGCGCTGTTCGTTGTCGGCGTGTCCGGATCGCGAACCGGTGCGCGGTAGGTCCAGTCGGTATTCGCTACCGGATCGAGAATAGGGAAGTTGTCCGTGCTCAACTCCGGCGATCCATAAATCTTGCCGTAAGGATTGGCCGTTGGATCGCGGCGATCAGTCGAAGTCAGATCGTGCAGATAGGATTTCCCATCGGCCCAGTCGCGAACGGTAGCGACGACATTTCGCTCAACTCCGGAAGGTCGGTCGGGCGTCCAGGAAGGCGTCTCACCTGCCGCGATACGATCGGTCCAGTCGCCGAGATACTTCAGTGGAACACCACCAAGTCTTCCGGCAAGCACGTTGATCATCTGCCCGGCAGCCTGTCCCGATTGGACCCGCCGCACCCATGCTTCCTGCCCGGATTCGAATTCTCCGAAGGCCTCCGGGATCGTTCGCGTAGCGAGATTGCCCAGCTGATGACAGCCGACGCAGGACTGGTTCTTCATGACGCCCAGATACTCGTTCAGACCACCGGGCACATTCGCGACTTCGCTCTCGTCCGGCAGATGCATCATCGCGTACCAGGCCGCTGCGGGATAAACCTCCGCAGCCACGGCTTCGTTCGGGGCAACGACCGCGGTGAGATTCATCGTGCTGCCAAGCTCGCCAGCTACTTTCTCTGAATCGGCCAGTCCGTAACCACGTACCCAGAGCTCGTAGTCAGCTTCGGGGAGATCGGGCACGACGTAGCGACCGTCATCGTCTGTAACGACGATTCTTACGAAGAAAGTATCGAAGTCGTCCGTTTCTGCGATAACCCAGACACCGGCCTCGGGTCCGTTCGCGCTTGTTACGACGCCACCGATATCATCGGCGTCTAACTGGATCGCTCCCTGCGCGTAAACCGATATTGGTCCGAATGCGATCGCGGCAAAAAGAAGCACGTTCAGTTTTTTCATCTTCTCACTCCGGTAGTTCGCCCGAATCCCGGGCCTAGTGCGCACAGTTATACTCGTTCATCGACCCCGTCGCTGCAGCAAAAGAGCGCGAGCCGGTCAGTCGATCAGTAAAGTAGTCCGAGTCCTCAGCGATATAGTCAAGATCGAAGGCGTCGCCCGACTCGTTCAGCGTCAGCCGTTCAATGGTATGTAGTTTGTCGCTATGCGGTAGCCCCGGGTGTTGATGCAGTACGCCGGGCGGATAGCCGCGGGTATCGATAACGAGGGTGTTGCCTTCGTACCAACCTATGGAGTGCCCGAGGTCGTTCGCAGGCATCTCGCCGGGATGCTCCCTGACACCGAGGTGAACGATTCGTTCAGCGTCCATCCACTCATGCCGTATCCTGATTCGGTCTTCTTCCTGCGAAATCTGAGTCAGATCGCCATTGCCCCAGAGGCGCACGATACTGACGGGCTTGCAGTCCAGCGAAGGATCATCGTGTACGGGATCGTAAGCGGCCAGCGCAGCCAATCCTGCAGCATTCAATACCCACGCCTGGCGATTCGGACCGCCAAGTTGCGGGCCACCTCCACCGCCGCTACCGGCGACTCTTTGCCAGAGCCCGCTAAACGATGGCGTGCCGGCCGGCACCGCCGGTTGCGACGAGGCCACGCTCGTCTGGACGCCGTTCTCGAATTCATCATCCATCGATAGTCGACGCCCGTCAGCCATTACGGCGAAGTCAAAGTAGCACTCGGTCGGATTTCGTCGCGCAGCGAAGCCCTGGATCGAAATTGCTTCGCCCGACGTGAATACGTCATCCGTCCAGCCTCGTCTTCGCAATCCGTTTGCAGCACCCATCTCGCAATCCCAGGTCACGATACTGCCATCGTCAGCGATGACATCGACTTCCAGGCGTGAGTGGGGATTGATGAATCGGAACTGCTTAACGGTACCGGTCACGGTGACATCCACTTCCTGGTCGAAATGGTAGTCATTTGAGTGATGCGCGCAGGCGAGACCTGCGAATGACACCGCCACCAGACCCGGCACTATTGATCTCATGATGCCCTCCCCGCGTATGCAATGCCCGACGGCTAAACGCCCGCCATTCTTATGCCGCGTATTATAGGTCAAGAATCGGCCGAATCCGGTCCATCGGACCGGCCGATCCGGTTAAAATCCGTTCACTGAAACCCGTACCTGCCGCGTGGGAAAATAAGAAAATGAGAATTCAGTATGACCGGGTCGCCTGTGCGGCCGCACTGGTTGCGCTAACGGCATTACCCTTTGCCGCTGCAGCTCAACATCAGGATTTACCAGCGGACGGCGACGACCGGCCGGTGCTCGGCGAGCTGCCGCGTTTTCCGCTGGAGGTCTACGACAGGAATCCGGACGGCGTTAGCGTCGAAACGTTCCTGACGGGTCTGGACGTCGTCTGGGGGCTCGAGTTCGCTCCGGACGGCCGCCTGTTTATTTCCGAGAAAGCGGGGCGTATCCGCGTCGTCAGCGACGACGGCGAACTCGATGCTACGCCCTGGGCAACCGTAGACATTCTCGACGAAGAGACTCGCGAACGTGGCTTGTTTGGACTGGCGCTACACCCGAATTTCGACGAGCAGCCGTGGGTCTACGTCATGTATACCTACGACAAGGATCAGGACTGGCGCGGCAACAGGGTCTCACGTTTTCGAGAGGAGAACGGTCGCGGGGTCGACGAGGAAATTATTATCGATGGCCTGCCCGGCGCGATGACGCACAACGGCGGCCGCATCAAGTTCGGACCGGATGGTATGCTCTATGTCGGTACCGGCGATGCCCGCGATCGACGACGATCGCAGAATCTCGAGAGCCCGGCCGGCAGTATCCTGCGCGTGACGCCGGAGGGAGCGATCCCCGACGACAATCCCTGGCCGGGCAACCCGATATGGGCTTACGGCTTTCGCAATCCGACGGGCCTGGCGTTCCGCGACGGTGACGATACATTCTTCGTCGCAGACCACGGCCCGACTGTCGAATGGGAGCCCAGGATCGGCGCGTACGACGAGCTGAATATCATAGAACCCGGTGCAAACTACGGTTGGCCGCTGGTTGTAGGAGCGCCCGCCGACCCGCGATACGTCGACCCGATCCTGTCGTGGATTCCATCCGTACCGCCGGGCGACGTGATATTTCACAACGGTGACTTGTTCATCAGCGCGTTGTGGTCGGAAGCACTGATCAGAGTTCAATTCGACGACCCCTCGGATCCCAGCCGCGTCACCAACGTCGAGCGCTGGTTCAATGAGCAGGTCTGGAGAGACGGCGTTTTACCGGAGTCAGCCTACGGCCGACTACGGGCGCTCACTGTCGGACCAGACGGTGCGCTTTATCTGGGTACGACGAATCGTGACGGACGACTCGAACCCGGACCTGACGATGACCGTGTCTTGAGAATCGTAATAGACGAGTAGAGGAAGGACGACGATGTCGCAACGCGAATCGAAGACTCTTACGAGCGACTTCACGCCCGCCGCCTCGAATGGACTTCTCGATCGCCGCGAGTTCTTTAAGGGTGGCGCCGCATTCGCTGCTGCGATGACAGGCTATGCCGTGACCGAACAGGCGGCTGCTCAGCAGCTTGTCGACGATCCCTGGAGCGCAGCGCCTGGAACGCCGCACGGCCCGCACAACACGCCCTCGCGATTCGAGAGCGACGTGGCAATGACCATGAGCAACCCGAACGCAGAACCGCGAGCCCAGCAGACGCGCACACCCCACCATCTGCTGAACGGCACTTTCACGCCAAATCGATTGCACTTTGTTATCTCCCGCACCGGATCGCCCGATATCGATCCGGATCAACACCGACTTGTCATACACGGCCTGGTTGATCGGCCGCTGGTCTTCACGCTCGATTCACTGATGCGCTATCCGATGGTGTCGCGTATGGCGTTTGTCGAGTGCGGCGGCAACAGTGCGCCGCTGTTCTCGCCGGAACCGCTGGATGCCAACGTTCAGGAAATTCACGGCCTCGTGTCCTGTGCCGAGTGGACAGGTGTCATGCTCTCGACACTGCTGGAAGAGACCGGTATCGATCCCAGAGCGAAGTGGCTGCTCGCGGAAGGCTCGGACGCTCTCGCCGTCCACCGTAGCGTTCCTATCGCGAAGGCTCTCGATGACGCGATGATCGCGTTGTATCAGAACGGTGAAAGACTAATGCCGGGCAACGGCTACCCGATGCGACTCGTCCTCCCGGGCTGGGAAGGCAACATGAATATCAAGTGGCTGCGTCAGATCAAACTCGTCGATCAGCCCGGTCTCAGTCATTCCGAGGCGCGCACGTACACACCGATCCTGCCGAGCGGCGAGGCCTAACAGTTCTACTTCCTTCAGGAAGTGAAGTCGTTCATTACCCATCCGTCTCCCGGGCTGAACTTGAGCGGACCCGGTTTTTACGAGATATCCGGTATCGCGTACTCATCGAGCGGACGGATCTCGAAAGTCATGGTTTCCGCCGATGGCGGACGGAGCTGGGCAGAAGCGGACCTGCAGGGGCCCGTTCATTCGAAAGCGTTTACGAAGTTTCGCAGTCCGTGGCGCTGGGATGGTGGGCCGGCTATTCTGTTGAGCCGGGCGTGGGATGAGGCCAGAAACGTTCAACCGACCCGTGCTGAATTTGTTGCGGCACGCGGCGAGGCAAGCAGAGTTCCGAATGTCAGAGGCTTCCCGAGTCAGCACTATAACTCGACGACGAGTTGGGGCGTCGATAGCGACGGCGAGGTGAGAAACGTCTATGCCTGAGTTTCGATCTTTGCCCTTTGTCGTCGTAGCGCTGCTGGTTGCTGGCCGTCTGGCCGCCCAGACCCCCGATCTCGGTATGCCGATTGAGCCTGAGGATATCGACGAATGGGACATCGCCATCCTTCCTGATGGCAGCGGATTGCCGCCAGGCAGCGGAACCGCCGCAGAAGGTGCGCCCATCTTCGCTGCCAAGTGCGCTCTATGTCATGGAGTCAATCTCGAAGGCGGTATCAGTCTTGCGCTGGTGGGGGGCGAGCCGCTTACGGACGGTATCGATACCGTCAAGACCATCAGTAACTTCTGGCCGGTTGCGACGACACTATTCGACTATACGCGCCGCGCCATGCCGTGGCTCACGCCGCGAACGCTAACTGACGATGAGGTCTATGCGCTAACGGCCTACCTGCTGGCAGAAAATCATATTATTAACGAAGATGAAGAGATGAATGCCGAGAGCCTGCCACGGGTCGAGATGCCGAACCGCGACGGCTTTATTGTTCGATTTCCCGACCTGATACCCTAGCGGCTTTCGGAATACTTAAGCAGTCGCAGAAATCTACGCCAGTAGGCGATCCCAACTCCGTCTCATTCCGGCCGTATATTGTTTTCGCCGCTGAGTTCGACACAGTTATAGCGTTCGTAGGGCGCCGCTGAAGGCTGCATCGTATTCTGACCCGTATAAGCGTTATCCAGATACGACGGATCATCTGCAACATAGCTCTGGATAAGATTTCCGGTTTCCTCGTCGATCCGGAACCGTTCTACGGTGGACATCTGATCGCTGTGAGGAATGCCGGTTCGGAAAGCCAGAAATCCAGGCGAGAAACCGATGGTATCTACGACCAGAGTATCTCCCTCCCAGTGACCGATTGAATGGCCACCGCGTGTCGAAGCAATATCCTCCGGGTGAGTGTCCGCGTCGAGATGGATCGTTCGAAGATAATCCATGTAGCCGTATTGCAGCAGGACGCGATCGTCGAGTTGTTTGATCTCATTGACATGGCCGTCATGCGTCCAGCCGAAAAATATATTACCGATATCGCAATGAATGGATGGGACGTCGTAAATGAACTCGTACTCCGCCTGTATCGCTTTAGCTGCAGCGGTTAGTCCGAGATCTTCACTTACCTGACCACCACCGGGACCCCGCACCCGCAACCAGTAACCGCTGATATTCGGCTGCCCATCGTCGAGATTCGCGGGCCGATTCGTAACGTCGGCGTCAGCCTGCTGCTGCGCATCCTGGGGGCGGTACTGGTCCGGCAGCTCGCCGCCGCGCGAGACTACAACGCCGTCGGAAAACGTAACGTTGTTCAGGAAACAGACATTATCTTCCCGTATCGCCGGGCTGCCGTCGATTACCAGCCTCTGTCCGGGGAAAAACGTTTCTCCGGTCCAGCCTCTTCTGGCCATCGTGGAGCCCGCGGACATCTCACAGCGCCAGTTCTCTATCTCGCCATCCTCTGCTTCGACGTCGAAATAGACGTAGGCATGAGGATTTACGAATCTCCATTCAGTAACAACCGCTTCAAGATCTATGAATACGTCCCGATGAAAGTGCGGCGCGCTCGAATGATGCGCGAAGGCGTTGCTCTGAAGTCCCAGAGCAGATACTCCGGCGACAATGACGGAGACTATCGTTCTCATGCTCACCCCTTAAGAAACCCGTAGCTCGTTCGAGACTTTTCCCGGAGAGGCCCGAGAACCAGCCTCTCTACCGTGTCGTAATGGGCAGTGCCAGTCAATAGGGACAAATCGCAGTGCGTATTTTGCGATCTATGACAGAAGCTTCGCGTGAATATCCCAGCCGAATATTCCGGGTAACGACTTACGGGATTCGTATATCCGAATTATCTCCTCTGCACTGAGCCAGTGTTTGCTCTCGAAACCAACTTCTTCCTTGTTGACGTAGTTGAACTGATAGTTCCCGATCGCCGTTAAGCGGGAGATGGCGGAGCTTAATCCGAAAATCTCCGGACTGAATTGTTCAAAGCAAAGATGTTGAACCGCACTCGACAGACCGATGAGACAGCTGAGCTCGCTACCCTCGACATCGATCTTGCAGAACTCAGGACAGCCGTATTCCTCGATAAGGAAATCAAGCGTCACGGTATTCACAGTAAAAGCAGATGTCTCGTAGTCCTCTTCTGTCGCGAGGCCGAGCTCGATCACGGTGCTGCGAAACTTATCAGAGATCGTCGACATCTCTGAGAACTTTCTATTGACCAGAAGTTCTGCCGTGCCGACAACGTCAGCTACCGCCGCCTCTATCTGTCGCCGATATTGGCGCCGATGTCGAAACACAGAGAATCGCGACGGATTATCGAGGCGTAGAATTCAGCCCGCTGCCGTCGAACTTTTTTGTTCCAGAACATTCGTCCGAACCTCGGAAAGCAGAGTTATTTTCCGATACAGAAACTTGAGAAGATCTCACCGAGCAAATCATCGCTCGTAACTTCGCCCGTCACCTCATCCAGCGCACGCTGCGCTGATCGTAGCTCCTCGGCCGCCAGTTCCAACGCCAGTGTATTGACGAGCTGCAGCCGCGCGTCGCGTATGTAGTGTTCGGCGCGTTTCATTGCTTCTATGTGGCGTGTGCGTGCGCTGAACGTTCCGGAGGCATCGGCGTGATAACCCGCGATGCTTTTCAGGTGATCCGTTAGCAACTCGAGTCCCACGCCTGTCAGGGCCGACATTCGAATAACGGAGATGCCATCCTGCTCATAGCGCTTCGCATCCTCGTCAACGAGATCGACTTTGTTCTGGACGACGGTAACGGCGACACCCTCGCCGGCCATGTCGTGAATCCGCTCGAGTTGGGCGGCCAGTTCAATACGAACATCGGTAACCCAGATCAGCCGATCAGCACTTTCCGCAGCGCGATAGGCCCGACGCATCCCCTCAAGCTCAATCGGATCTTCAGATTCCCGGAGCCCGGCGGTATCGACCACGAGTAAGGGCAGACCGTCCAGCGAGAGCCGTTCACGGAGTGCGTCCCGTGTTGTGCCGGGAGCGCTCGTAACGATCGCAGCATCATAGCCCGAGAGCCGGTTCAGCAGGCTCGATTTTCCTGCGTTGGGCGGACCCGCGATAACGACCGTTATACCGTTACTCAATACGGCACCTTCGCGCGCCTGGGTCAGCAATACTTCGAGCGCCGCAATTGCCAGATCGAAGTCCTTTTCGAAATCGGACGTATCGTTGAGCTCCAGTTCTTCGTCGGGGAAGTCCAGCCATGCTTCCAGCTGAACGCGCAATGCCGTCAGCTGTTTCTGAACCGCGCGTACCTGATCCGAGAAACGACCGTCGAGCGACCGGTAGGCCGCACGTGCGGCCTTTGCGGAACCGCTATCGACCAGATCCGCGATACCTTCGGCCTGGAGCAGATCCAGCTTGTCGTTGAGAAATGCCCGCAGCGAGAATTCGCCGGGCTCGGCCGCTCTCGCACCGAATCGCAAGGTACATGCGAAAAGCATGTCGCTGACGACGGCACCACCGTGGCCATGAAGCTCGATGACGTCTTCCCCGGTGAATGAACGCGGGCCCGGAAAGAACAGCAGTAATCCGCGATCGATGGCATCGCCATCCTCGTCGCGGAACGAACAAACGTGCGCCTCTCGCGGCGAAGGCGAAATTCCCGTCAAGCGCTCGGCGATTGGCAGCGATTGAGGTCCGGACAAACGGATAATGGCAACTGCACCTTTGCCGGGTGCAGTTGCCAGGGCTGCAATCGTGTCATCGTGCCGGTAGTTCAACGCCGTTACTCCGGTCCAGTGTCCTACCGCGGCAGTATCGCAGAGCGAGTGAACTCGAGTCAGTCAGCCCCGATAACTTTGTTGATTCGCCACTGTTGAAGAATGGACAGTGCGGTATTCGTAAGCCAGTAGAGCACCAGCCCGGCCGGGAAAAATGCGAACAAGGCGGTAAACGCCACCGGCATTATCTGCATAACCTTGGCCTGCACAGGATCTGGCGGTGCCGGATTCAGGCGCGTCTGCAGAAGCATCGCACCACCCATGAGTAGCGGCAGAATAAAATAGGGATCACGCGACGATAGATCGGAGATCCACAGAGCGAAGGGTGCCTGCCGAATCTCGACGCTTTCGATCAGTACCCAGTAGAAGGCAAAGAAGAACGGCATTTGAATCAGTATCGGCAAACAGCCGGCAGCCGGATTGACCTTCTCCTTCTTATACAGTTCCATCATCGCCTGACTCAATGCCTGGCGGTCATCCTTGAATCGCTCCTGTAACGCTTTCATGCGCGGTTGCAGCTTGCGCATCTTCGCCATCGATCGCCCACTGGTCTGCGTCAGCTTGTAGAAGGCCAGCTTGATGAGCATCGTCACAATGATGATCGACCAGCCCCAGTTGTTAACGAACCCATGCACTTTAGAGAGCAACCAGAACAGCGGTTGCGCGAGTATCGTCAGTACGCCGTAGTCCACGGTGAGCTCGAGCTCATCGCCGGCCGCCGCAAGCTGATCCTGTAGCTTCGGTCCGACGAAAAGTTTTACCGGATAGGTCTCACTCGCGCCCGCAGCGACGTCCAGAACCGGACTCAACGCCGTAAGCAGGTAATCGCTGCCACGCGTCTGTGCCTGATAGCGAACCTGATCCTCGGGCGGTGGTACTGCCGCTGCGAGGAAATGGTGCTGAATACTCGCAAGCCAACCGCCCGCGAGCGTCTGATCAATCGGCACGGTAACCAGATCTTCAACGTCGAGTTTCTCGTACTCCTCGCCGTCGTAAAGTACCGGACCGGTAAAGGAGTAGGAGTCGACGGACGTATACGATCTATCGACTGGAATATGGCGTCTGAACAGACGCACGTAAGGCGCGGCACTCCATGAAGCATTCGCAGAGTTGCTGACAACCAGATCCAGATCCACGGCGTACTCGCCACGACGGAATGTATAGATTTTCTGTCCGCTCAGTGAACCTGAACCCTGCCAATCCAGCGAAACCACGAGCTCATCGGCGCCATCGGCCAGTACATATTCCGTACGAGCACTTGTGTAGCTGGCCAGATGGTTCGGCTCGTCGTCGTCAGCGGCGCTCGTAAAACCTGATTCGAATACCCAACGGCTGTCCATCGGATAGTCGAGCAGCCGGACAGGCATGTCCGGGTTATCCTTATCAAGCGGGTAGAGCGGCAAGTCCGCTCTGATCAGATCTCCGCCCTGCAGATCGATCATGATGTCCAGGACATCGGTACTGACTCGAATAACGCGGTCGGGCGCCGGAGCGTCCGCCTGCGGCGGCTCCACAGCGCCCGGTGTACCGGCAGGTGTTGGTGGCGTTGGCGGCGAATTCTCTGCTGCGTCGGCTTGTGGTAACTGTGGTGGCGCTGTCGCCTCCGCGGTCGGCAGCTGTTCTGGAGCGGCAACGGTTGGCGGCGGGTAGTCCAGCAGCCACGCGCGGTAGGCAAACCACATCATCGCGAACAACGACATCCAGACGAATAAGCGCATGTTGTTGCCGCCCATGTCAGCCGGCCTGCTTCGCCAGGCGCGTCAGGTGCCGTTCCAGGCTGCTTCGCAACTCGGCGTTGTCGGCTCCCGGCGCGGCCTTGTTCGCAAGAACAACGAAGTCGAGCGACGGTAACGCCTGCTGACAGCGAAATACTTCGCGGGAAAGACGCTTCAGTCGATTGCGATCGACAGCGTGTTTCGCGACACGGCGAGAGACGGTCAGGCCGAGACGTGCAGTGGGTAAGTTATTGGCGCGTGAGAGCACGGTGAAGTATTTATCAGATGAGCGCGTAGCGTAAGCGAATACCCAACCGAATTCAGTCGAGTTGGTCAATCGTTTTCGGCGGGAAAATCCGGCGGTACGTCGCAACGCGAGGCCACCCGTACAAGATGCCGTTAAGGAGACAGCCGGACTCGACCCTTTGAGCGTCGCCGTTTTAAGACCAGTCGGCCGTTCTTCGTTGCCATGCGCGCACGAAAACCATGAGTTCGTTTGCGCTTGAGGTTGCTTGGCTGAAATGTTCGCTTCATGACGGGGTTGACCCTGATTCCGGTCCATGAAAAAAAGTTCTAGACAAAACAATAAGATGTGCTAGAGCGAGGGAGCAGGCGACTCTACGCGCGAGGACCCAATGTGTCAATAGTGAACGCAAGCGTCGAAGTTGTGGATAACTGGGGTGAAGCCGGTATAGACTGATATCTCTTGCGAGGGTCAACGTCCTTTGCGCTAACAACGACAACCGAAGACAGAATAATAACCGTGAGAGCGAACTCGGCGGTGCATCCGTCCCTGTGGCAACAGTGTCTTAGAGCACTGGAATTTGAACTGTCGGAACAGCAATTTCATACCTGGATCCGCCCGCTGCAAGCTGTAGAAGAAGATGGCGGTATCAAACTTCTCGCACCCAACCGTTTTGTCGTGGATTGGGTTCAGGAGAATTGCCTGGAAACGATAGTTTCTGTCACCGGCACAACCCCGGTGGTTCTCGAGGTTGGTAGCAGGCGCCCACCACTCGTCGCGCCGGCCTCACCTTCCCCCGCCGAGCAACCCCGGCGGCGGGTTCTCGGCAGCCAGCTGAACCCACAGTTTACCTTCGAGAATTTCGTCGAGGGTAAAAGCAATCAACTGGGGCGGGCCGCGGCTGTACAGGTCGGTGAGAATCCCGGCCGCGCCTATAACCCGCTCTTTATCTACGGTGGTGTCGGACTGGGAAAAACCCATCTAATGCACGCGATCGGCAATGTCATTCTCGAGCGGGATCCGGCCGCAAAGGTCGCCTACGTTCATTCGGAACGTTTCGTCGGTGATATGGTTCGCGGGCTTCAGCACAACACGATTTCCGAGTTCAAACGCAGCTACCGATCCCTGGATGCACTGCTGATCGACGACATTCAGTTCTTCGCGGGAAAAGAGCGATCTCAGGAGGAATTTTTCCATACTTTCAATGCGTTACTTGAAGGGCAACGGCAGATTATCCTGACCTGCGACCGCTATCCGAAGGAAGTCTCCGGGCTCGAGGAACGTCTGAAGTCTCGATTCGGCTGGGGCCTGACCGTAGCAATCGAGCCGCCTGAGCTCGAAACCAGTGTCGCCATTCTTATGAGCAAGGCAGCGGCCGATGGCCATGTCGTACCGGAAGAAGTTGCTTTCTTCATCGCGAAGCGAATCCGCTCGAACGTTCGCGAGCTCGAAGGCGCGCTGCGACGTGTCGTCGCAAATTCTCAGTTCACCGGCCTGCCGATTACGCTTGAGTTCACCAAGGAAGCCCTGCGCGATCTGCTCGCTCTTCAGGACAAGTTAGTGACTATCGATAATATTCAGAAGACCGTTGCGGAGTACTTCAAGATGCGGATCTCCGATCTGCATTCAAAACGCCGCAGCCGGTCTATCACCAGGCCAAGACAAATCGCCATGGCGCTCGCGAAAGATCTGACAACACACAGCCTTCCGGAGATCGGCGACGCGTTCGGCGGCCGGGACCATACGACGGTGCTGCACGCCTGTCGGCGAGTTAAATTGCTACGAGATACAGAAACCCGAGTAGCGGAGGATTACGGCAACCTGTTGAGAACGCTGACAGGATGACTGAGTAAGCTGTGGACAATTCTTTACTGCGCTTTTCTCCACAGATAGCCCACAGGTTCAGCGATTGATACTCCCACGGTTGTTATAACTTTAAGATTCTGATTTATAAGAAATTATAGTCTTATCCCCAGCATTTACGATTGCTAATAGTAATCATAAATAGAGATATACAGGTAACGGAGTTATGAAATTTAGTGCATCACGAGAAGTAGTCTTTACACCGTTGCACGCGGTTATCGGCGTTGTCGAACGACGTCAGACGATGCCGATTCTTGGTAATGTTCTGTTGTCGGTTGCGGACGGTAAGTTGACAATTACTGCAACCGATCTTGAGGTGGAGCTTCTCGCTGAGGGGGAAGTCGCCGTGGAATCTCCGGGTGATATCACGGTCCCCGGCCGTAAATTACACGATATCTGTCGTGCGCTTCCCGACAATGCCTTACTCGAATTTACTCTTAGCGGCGATCGGATGACGGTAAAGGCGGGTCGCAGTCGTTTCACGTTGTCGACGCTTCGCGCGGCAGAGTTTCCGGTTGTTGATGAAGTGACCGTGCAGCAGACGCTGCAGCTCAAGCGCCAGGAGCTTCGACAACTCCTGGAGCAGACCCAGTTCTCCATGGCGCAGCAGGACGTTCGCTACTATCTCAACGGGCTGCTGTTTGAAACTGACGGCAAAACACTGCGCGCGGTTGCGACCGATGGACATCGGCTTGCACTCGCGGAGCTGGAAATGAATGAGCCGGCGCAGCGAAATGAGCAGATTATCGTCCCCCGAAAGGGCGTTCTCGAGCTGCAGCGGCTCCTGGATGGTGACGGTGATGTCGGTCTGACGCTGGGTGCCAACCATGTACAGGCGCAGATTGAGGGAATCCGCTTCACTTCCAAGCTGATCGACGGGAAGTTTCCCGATTACGGTCGCGTTGTGCCGGCGGAGCCGCAAAATATCGTCACCTCGGACCGGGAGCTCATGCGCCATGCGCTGCAGCGAGCGGCTATTCTCTCCAACGAGAAGTATCGTGGTGTTCGCCTAGCGCTCGATGCCAATAATGTGACGATCCAGGCAAATAATCCCGAGCAGGAAGAGGCGGAAGAGTCGGTAGAGGTTGAGTACAGCGGTGAAGGTATGGAAATTGGTTTCAATGTCACCTATCTGCTTGACGCACTGAATGCGGTAGGAGCTGAACAGGTGGAAATCGCGTTGGCTGATACGAACTCGAGTTGCCTGATCCGCGCGCCGGGAAGTCGTGACAGTAAATTCGTCGTCATGCCGATGCGTCTATAGCTGATCGCGCACGAACGCTTGGTCTTATAAGTGCCACTTAGCCGGGTACGGATCGAATCCTTTCGGTGCCTGGCCAATGTCGAGTTGGAGCTCGACTCGAGCCGAAACTATATTTTTGGTAGTAACGGCGCCGGAAAAACTAGCCTGCTCGAGGCGATTTACCTGCTGGGTAGGGGACGCTCCTTCAGAACCCGGCAGAATCGCCGGCTTATTCAGCACGGGCAACGACGCTTTTCAATCTACGCAGAGCAGCAAACGGAAGCGGGTCCGCGCCGGCTGGGCATAGCTTTTGGGCAGGGCGGTCTGGATCTGCGTCTCGATGGCCATTCGGCCGGCGGAATGACGGCGCTGGCTCGCGTTCTTCCTGTTCATGTGATTGAGCCGAATATTCATCGTCTGATCGAGGGCGGCCCGCGGGAACGCCGGCGTTTTCTCGATTGGGGTGTGTTCCACGTGGAACATCTGTACCTGGAGAACTGGCGGCGCTTCCGCCGAGTCCTCGGCCAGCGCAACGCGGCCCTCAAGCAGGGCCAGGGCGTGGACGTCTGGGGCGACGCGCTGGTTGAAGCCGCCGAAACCGTTCATGAGGCTAGGATCGGCTATACCGAAGCGCTGATGCGAGCTTTGACCGGCGTCGGAGAAGGGCTTCTCGGGACGCCGATCGAAATCGAATACCGTAGCGGTTGGGCGCGAGACCTAACATTGCGAGAGGCGCTGAAGGGATCTCTTAAAAAAGACCGAACGATCGGTCTAACGCACGTCGGGCCGCATCGGGCCGATCTTCGCGTCATGATGAACGCGCGCGGCGTTCGCGAAGAAGTCTCTCGCGGACAGCAAAAACTCATCGCTGCAGCGATGATTCTGGCGCAAATAAGAGTCTTCGCAAACCACCGTGGCGACGGTGGCGTATTGCTGGTCGATGATCCCGCGGCTGAACTTGATCAGACCGCACTCGACGCCCTTCTCGCTGCATTGCAGGGGCTGCCGGCACAACTGTTATTGACCGGACTTTCGGAAGCGAGATTACCACCTGCCGAGGGCTGCCCGGTGTTTCACGTGGAACAAGGAAAGGTCTTTCAGATGGTATAATAGACCGGTTTTGCTAGGGATCGGTTCTCGCATGGGTCAAGAAGACTATACTTCCAGAAATATCAAGGTCTTAAAAGGTCTTGAAGCAGTTCGAAAACGGCCAGGAATGTACATTGGTGACACCGATGACGGCTCCGGTCTCCATCATATGGTTTTTGAGGTCGTCGACAACTCGATCGACGAGGCCCTGGCGGGTCACTGTAAGGAGATTTCGGTAACGATTCACGCCGATGAGTCGGTAACAGTTACCGACGACGGACGCGGTATTCCGGTCGATATTCATCCCGACGAAGGCAAATCGGCCGCTGAAGTCATCATGACCGTTCTGCACGCCGGCGGAAAGTTTGACGATAACTCCTACAAGGTCTCGGGCGGACTTCATGGCGTCGGTGTCTCGGTTGTTAATGCGTTGTCGGAGACGCTCGTCCTGACGATCGAACGAGCCGGAAAGGTCTATACCCAGTCTTATGAGATGGGTGAGCCAACCGCGAACCTGACGGAAAGCGGTACGACCGATCGGACCGGTACGACGATACTCTTCAAGCCCAGCGCGACGATTTTCTCGAACATCGAATTCGAATACGACGTTTTGAAGAAACGACTACGCGAACTGTCGTTCTTGAATTCCGGCGTTCGAATCAAGCTTGCCGATGAGCGAGACGATTGCAGCGATATTTTCGAGTACGAAGGCGGAATACAGGCTTTCGTTAAGCACCTCAACCGAAACAAGACACCGATTCATCCGACGATCGTGCATTTCCAGGCGGGCAGGGAAGAGGTTCATGTCGAACTGGCACTGCAGTGGAGCGACGGTTATCAGGAAGGCACGTTCTGCTATACGAACAACATTCCGCAGCGCGACGGTGGTACGCATCTGGCGGGATTCCGCGCCGCGCTTACGCGTACGCTGAACGCCTACATAGAACGCGAGGGCATCGGTAAGAAGGAAAAGGTTTCGACCAGCGGCGACGATGCCCGAGAGGGATTGACGGCGGTGTTGTCGGTCAAGTTGCCCGATCCGAAATTCTCCTCGCAGACCAAAGACAAACTCGTGTCGTCGGAGGTGAAAGGTATCGTCGAGTCGGTCGTTGGCTCGCAACTTGAGGAGTTTCTGCTGGAGCATCCAGCGGAAGCGAAAGTAGTTGTCGGCAAAATTATCGAGGCCGCGCGTGCGCGCGAGGCTGCTCGAAAAGCGCGCGAGATGACAAGACGAAAGGGCGCGCTCGACGTGGCCGGATTGCCCGGAAAGCTGGCCGATTGCCAGGAGAAGGACCCGGTGCTGTCGGAGCTCTTTCTCGTTGAGGGCGACTCCGCCGGCGGCTCTGCGAAACAAGGTCGCGACCGGCGCACGCAGGCGATACTGCCGCTCAAGGGGAAAATCCTGAATGTCGAGAAGGCGCGCTTCGACAAGATGCTGCAATCTCCCGAGGTTGGCACCCTGATTACCGCGCTCGGCTGCGGTATCGGGCGCGCGGACTTTGAGCCCGACAAGCTGAGATATCACCGCATCATCATCATGACCGATGCTGACGTCGACGGATCTCATATCCGAACGCTGTTGTTGACGTTCTTTTACCGCCAGATGCTCGAGCTCATTGAGCGTGGTCACGTCTATATAGCGCAGCCGCCGCTCTACAAGCTGAAGCGGGGCAAACAGGAACATTATGTTAAAGACGATGCTGAGCTGAACGAGATGTTGCTGGCAAGCGCGATAGAAGATGCCTCCCTGCACGTGAGTTCTGATGCGCCGCCGATTCAGGGTGAACCGCTCGAGAAGCTTGCGCTTCAGTACATGGAAATAAAAAGCATCATCGAGCGTTGGGGTCGCCGTTACGACGACAACGTGCTTCGCGCGATGATGTGGCTGCCCGAGATGACCGAGGACGAGCTGGACGATCCGTCAGCGTTAGAGTCGTTCAGAGAGCAACTCGAAGCGCAGCTGAAAATTCTCAATGGAGCCGGGCCACGCTATCAGGTTAGTATTAAACGCCATGACGATGATGACGACATGTCTATGGTGGTCGCGCGAGATCATCATGGAGTGACGACGCTGAAGATTCTTCATCAGGGATTCTTCCGCTCGCCGGAGTACCGCCAGATTGCCGCGATCGGTGCAGAGCTGAAGAATCTGCTGCAGCCAGGCGCGTATGTATCGCGAGGCAAGGAGCGAACCGACGTCGACAGTTTTCCGGAGGCGATCGACTGGCTCATGAGCCAGTCGAAGCAGGGTCAGAATATCCAGCGCTACAAAGGACTCGGCGAGATGAACCCGGAGCAGCTCTGGGACACGACGGTCAATCCGGAGACGAGGCGCCTGATGCAGGTGCGTATCGAAGATGCGGTCGCCGCAGACGAGATATTTACGACGTTGATGGGTGATCACGTTGAGCCGCGGCGCGACTTTATCGAGCGAAATGCTCTTGCCGTTGCGAATCTAGATATCTGACAGCGAAGCGACGGTCGACTCGATCCACTCTTTCACCTCGTTCGTGAGTTCACGAGGGCTGCGACCGGCTGACTCTATTGGAGCGCCGATAACCACACGAATAGTACCGGGTCGCTTGCGCCAGCTGCGGCGTCGCCAGTAGACGCCGGCATCATGAGCGACGGGAATGATTGGACGACCGGAGTCGATCGCTAACAGCGCTCCGCTCTGGCCGTAACGGCCAACTTCACCGGGCGCAACGCGAGTACCCTCGGGGAAAATAATGACCCAGTCACCGTCCTCGAGACGCTCGCGCCCCTGTGTTACAACCTGCTCGACAGCTGTCCGCCCGGCCTTACGGTCGATGGCGATCGGCCGATAGATACGTATTACCCAGCCGAGAACCGGGGCCCACAGGAGCTCTCTCTTCAGAACCCAGGTCTGCCGAGGAAACATTACGAATTGCGCGATCGTCTCCCAGGAGGAGCTGTGCTTTACGAGAACGATGCAGTTCTGACGAGTCAGATGCTCTGTGCCCGTCACCGAGTAATCGAGGCCGCACAACTTTTTGAGTAGATACAGCACTGCTCGTGCCCAGCTAACGGCCACGGCATAGCTGTGCTCGCGCGACACGATCCCTGCAAGCAACGCGGCTATACCGAAGAAAAATACGGAGACGAACAGATAGACGGTAAATAGGACAGATCCCGCGACGCCAAGTACCGGATTCACGAGGACGCTTCCCTAATCAGAGTCGCCGCGGCAGCCGCCAGATCGGCGAAGGTTTCGACGGCGTCGTCCGAGATCGATCCGGCCGTTTCCTGCCCATAGCCGGTAAGCACCAGGATCGGCCGAGCGCCAACCCGTCGCGCCATCTCGATATCGCTCGCCTTGTCGCCGAGGACCGGTACGCTCTCTAGCGACACGTCGAAGTCGTCGGCAACCTGGCGCAGTAATCCGGGCCGTGGCTTTCGGCACTCGCAGTCCTCGTCGGGAGCATGCGGGCAGTAATAGATTCCCCCAATTCTGCCGCCGGCCGCGGCAACGACTTCGTTTAGTTTGCGATGTATCGCTTCGAGCGACTCCTCCGAGAAGAGCCCGCGACCGATGCCGGATTGGTTACTGACGACTACGATCTCGAAACCCGCCGCGTTCAGCGTGGCTATCGCCTCGATGCTGCCGGCCAACGGACGCCATTCAGCGGGCGATTTGATATAGGCAGCGCTATCTTCATTGATGACACCGTCGCGATCGAGAACGATCAGCTTGACTTCATCTGTCATCCCGGATCTCGGTTAACCGCTAATGCGCTTGCGAATAAACGCGGCTACTTCAGCGGCTGGTAAACGTGTTTGCTCGCAGCTGTCGCGTTCGCGCAGTGTCACGGTGTCGTCCTCGAGCGTATCGCCGTCGACGGTAATACAGAAGGGTGTGCCGGCCTCGTCCTGGCGACGATAGCGCCTGCCGATCGCGCCCTTCTCATCGTAGTAGGTATTGAACTGCGTACGCAGTTCTCTGAACAGCGTTAACGCACGTTCCGGCATGCCGTGTTTCTTAACAAGCGGGAACACTGCCGCCTTGATCGGCGCCAGCCGGGGATGAAGTTTCAGTACCGTACGCGATTCGCCGCCGACCTCGTCCTCACTGTAAGCGTCGCAGAGAAAAGCCAGGGCGCCGCGGTCGGTGCCCGCGGACGGCTCAATGACATACGGCAGGTAGCGTCGACGTTCCTTGTCTGGTTCCTGATCGTCGAAGTATCTCAGGTCCTTGCCACTACAATCCGTATGCTGACGGAGATCGAAATCGGTTCGGTTGGCTATGCCCTCGAGTTCACTGAGACCGAAGGGGAACTCGTATTCGACGTCAGCGCAGCCTTCAGCATAGTGAGCCAGTTCATCCTTATCGTGCTCGCGCAGGCGCAGCCTCTCGGCACTCAACCCCAGATCGACGTACCACTGATAACGCCGGTCACGCCAGTAGCTGTACCACTGTGCTGCCTCGTCGGGGCGGCAGAAGAATTCGATCTCCATCTGCTCGAACTCACGACTCCTGAACGTGAAGTTCCGCGGGTTGATCTCGTTGCGGAAGGCCTTGCCGATCTGGCCTATGCCGAACGGAACCCTGACTCTCGCCGTGTCGCAGACATTCTTGAAGTTGACGAAGATGCCCTGCGCCGTCTCCGGTCGCAGATAGGCGACACTCGATTTATCTTCGAGTGCTCCGACGTGGGTCTTAAACATGAGGTTGAAGGCCCGCGGCGCCGTCAGTGTGCCGGGCTCGCTCGCGCCGGGCGCCAGAACACGCGCCCGCAGCTCGTCGTCGAGCAGCGCATCGGCTAGGGGCTCGAGTCTGAAATCTCCGCCCCTGCGCGTTATGGACTTGATGCGTTTCTTGTGCGGCGCGATGAGATCGTCGTCGGGCGAGATGCCGGCCTCGCCCGGAGAAGCAAAGAGGGAATCGTCCGGGCCGAGTGCGGACGTCGTGTCCTCCACCGGGACCATTCGGAAAACGACGAGCTGATCGGCTCGATAGCGGGTCTTGGTCTCGCGACAGTCGACCATCGGGTCGTTGAATCCGCCTATATGGCCGCTGGCCTCCCAGACGGCCGGGTTCATGACGATCGAGCTGTCGAGACCGACCATGTCAAAGGCGGAAGGCGCGCCGTCCGGGACGATGGTCTGGTCATGGTGCCCGATCATGTCGTCCCACCAGGCCGCCTTGATGTTGCGTTTCAGCTCGACGCCGAGCGGGCCGTAGTCCCAGCAGCCGTTAAGGCCACCATAAATCTCGCTGGACGGAAATATGAATCCTCGCCGTTTGCAGAGTGATACGAGTTTGTCCATCGAAATCATTTGTTATCTCCGAGGCGGTCGACGCCTGCGCGCAAAGCGCGCCAGTATAGCCAGCATTCGTTGCGAAGCGAGACCGGGAGTTCGCGGCGTAATTCCCTTTACGCACGGATCTAGGGCATTATAGGTGCTAGCCCGCACCATCCTGGAGCATTTCGCCCTGGGATGTTACTGCGTAATCTAATTAAAACAATAGCTTATGGCGGCCTACGGGCTGGCACAATTGCTGCAGATAGAAAGGTCCTGATTCAGGCTGGTTCCTGATATTGGCTAGAAACAACTGAGCGCTCTATAGATCTCGGCAATCGCCCGCGATTGTCCGGCCCATGAGCGCCGCAGAAGAATTTAAACGACAACGGAAAGTAATGGAGGAAAACCATGTCGCCCGAGGACGTCCTTAAACTAGCAAAAGAAAAGAACGTAAAGTTCATCGATCTGCGATTTACCGACACGCGCGGTAAAGAGCAGCACGTATCGATCCCGACACACCAGGTCGAGCTGTCCTTTTTCGAGGACGGCAAAATGTTCGACGGTTCCTCTATCTCCGGATGGAAGGGAATTAACGAATCCGACATGATCCTGATGCCGGACTCTCCCACAAGCGTTCTGGATATTTTCTCCGAAGAGACCACGCTCAATATTCGCTGTGATGTCGTTGAGCCCTCCACGATGCAGGGCTACGACCGCTGCCCCCGATCGGCTGCGAAACGAGCCGAGGCTTATATGCAGTCTACGGGCATTGCCGACACTGCCTATTTCGGTCCGGAGAACGAGTTCTTCGTGTTCGACGACGTTCGCTGGGGATCTTCTATGTCCGGCGCATTTTATTCCGTGGAATCTCAGGAAGCGCATTGGCACTCCACTAAAGAATATGAAGACGGCAATATTGGTCATCGTCCCGGCGTTAAGGGCGGCTATTTCCCGGTACCGCCGGTTGACTCGCTGCACGACGTTCGCTCTGCAATGTGTCTTGCCCTCGAAGAAATGGGCCTGATAACCGAGGTGCACCATCATGAGGTTGCCACGGGCGGACAGGGCGAGATCGGCGTGAAGTTCAACACGCTGGTCAATAAAGCCGATGAGGTACAGATTCTGAAGTACGTCGTAATGAACGTCGCTCACTCCTATGGAAAGACCGCCACGTTCATGCCGAAGCCGCTCGTCGATGACAACGGCAACGGCGCGCACGTTCATCAGTCGCTCGCGAAAGATGGCAACAATCTGTTCACCGGTGATGGTTATGGCGGACTCTCCGATACCGCATTGCACTACATCGGCGGTATTCTCAAGCACGCCAGAGCGATCAACGCATTTACAAATGCGACGACGAATAGCTACAAGCGTCTCGTACCCGGTTTTGAGGCGCCGACATTCCTCGCCTACTCCGCGCGTAACCGATCTGCGTCGATCCGAATTCCGTACGAGTCCAACCCGAAAGGTCGTCGCATCGAGGTGCGATTCCCCGATTCGACGGGTAATCCCTACTTCGCTTTTACTGCGATGTTGATGGCAGGTCTCGACGGTATTCAGAACAAGATCGACCCAGGCGAGGCTATGGACAAGGATCTCTACGATCTGGCTCCGGAAGAAGAGTCCGAGCTGCCAACGGTCTGCAGTTCTCTGGATATGGCGCTGGAGGCGCTGGACGCGGATCGTGCTTTCCTCACCGCGGGCGACGTATTTTCGGACGATCTGATCGACGCGTACATCGGCCTGAAGATGGACGAAGTCACTCTGCTCCGGAAAACCACGCACCCAGTAGAGTTCCAGCTGTATTACAGCCTCTAGGACGCTACCGACGGTTGTATTCTGTCAAATCAGGGCGGACGGCGGGATTGTAAAAATCCCGCCTAGTTCCGTGGCAGATCGAAAAAATTGGCGCTAAGCTTGGGGTATGTACAAGTGGCTGATTCTGTTATCCCTGCTGTGTCCCGTATGTTACGGGCAGACCGCCTATACCTGGACGGACGAGATGGGCCAGACCCATTACTCGGATCGCCCCATTCCGGGATCCACGGTTGTCGAGCTGGAGACCGCTCAGGGCTTCACGGCGCCGCAGCCGGCGCCCGATGCCGCAGCGGAGGCGGAGGAATCAAATCCAGCGGATTCCTACTCCGCATTCAACATCGTCCAGCCGACTCACCAGGAAACGCTCTGGAACATCGCCGGAATAATCAACGTGACACTCGAAATCGAGCCCGACGTGCAGACAGGTCATCGCGTCGGCGTTTACATGGATGGCGCGATGGTGGATGTCACTACAACGGGCGAGCAGCTCGTCCTGACCGATGTCGTCCGTGGTCAGCACACGCTGCAGGCAGTCTTACTGGACGCCGACGGTGGCGAAGTTCTGCGCTCGCTGGCTGTGACCTTCATGGTGCAGCAGACTTCTCTGTTGAATCCCAACAATCCGAACGTCCGCTAGAGAAAAACCGAAGCGTCATGTTGACGACCTGCGGCGGCGGCTTGCTGCCGGGCGGGTCGCGTTCGATACAGCGTCATGCTGATAACGGACCGCAGGACTCAGACTCGATTCTTGCTGGGCTGACCACAGCTGTCGTCGTGCTCGGTGCCGACCTGAAGATTACCTATCTGAACTCCGCCGCCGAGAATCTGTTGGGTGTGAGTTTTCGACAGTCGATCGGGCGCCCGATAGGTGAACTGGTGTTGCCCGCGGACGAACTGATCGCGCTGTGTCAGCGAGCGCTCGATGAACGCGCGAGCTATGGTCGCAGGGAACTTGAGGCTCGGGTAGGCCATCGCGAAATTATCCTGGAGTGCCGGGTATCGCCGCTGGATAAAGCCGACTCTTTACTGCTGCTGGAATTAACCGATATGCAGCGGGATCGGCAGCTCAGACGTGAAGCGGAACTCGTGACGCAACGACAGCTGAGCCGGCGCATCATTCGGCAACTCGCACATGAGGTGAAGAATCCGTTGGGTGGGCTACGCGGTGCCGCGCAGTTATTGGAGCGACAGCTTACAACTGATGAGCTCAGAGCGTATACGAACGTAATTATTGACGAGGCGGATCGTCTGGCCGCCCTTGTCGACAGCACACTTCAGGCGGGCGGGGAGCCCAGGAAGGAAACGTTCAACCTTCACGAAGTTACGGAGCATGTCGGTACGCTGATCGAAGCCGAAATGCCCGACGGTGTGTCGCTGGTTCGTGATTACGACCCCAGCCTGCCGCAGACCGCCGCCGATCGCGATCAGCTCGTTCAGGCGTTTCTGAATCTCGCTCGAAACGCCATGCAGGCGCTCGGCGATACCGGGCAGATAATTTTCAGAACGCGTGCGTTGACCAACTATACGCTCGGAGGGCAAAAGCACCGTTTGGTGGTGTCTCTGGAGGTTGAAGACAACGGTCCCGGAATTCCCGATGAGCTGAAGGAGACAATCTTTTATCCGCTGGTCACGGGCCGGGATACCGGAACAGGCTTGGGGCTGACGATCGCTCAGGACCTTGTCAGCCGAAATGGCGGCCTGATTGAATTTATCAGCCGGCCGGGCGCTACGACCTTCAAGGTGCGTTTACCGGTACTGAACGAGCAGGGAGAGTCATAGTGACTGTCCAGGGTCTTTCAGTCTGGGTCGTGGACGACGACGAGTCGATTCGCTGGGTACTCGAGCAGGCACTAAGCCAGGCCAATATGACGCCGCGGTGCTTCGCGAGCGGCGATGAGTTCTTTTCGGCGCTGAATAGTGACAAGCCGGATGTGCTGGTTACGGATATCCGCATGCCCGGTATGACCGGTCTTGAACTGATGGAACGGCTGGGCGAACGCCATCCGGAGCTCCCGGTCATCGTGATTACCGCGCATAGCGACCTCGACAGTGCGGTATCCGCATACCGTGGTGGCGCGTTCGAGTACCTGCCAAAGCCGTTCGATATCGACGAGGCGGTGCAACTCGTTGCCCGCGCCGCACGACAGAAAGCGTCCACGTCGGCGGAAGAAGAGCTGTATCAGGTTCCGCAGATGATCGGGCAGGCACCGGCAATGCAGGAAGTGTTCCGGGCAATCGGTCGGCTGTCCCGGTCCAGTATGACGGTGCTCGTAACCGGCGAGTCGGGCACCGGTAAGGAACTGGTCGCGCAGGCATTGCATGAGAACTCACCGCGGGCGGGTCAGCCGTTCGTTGCACTGAATACATCGGCAATAGCTGCTGAGCTTCTGGAGTCAGAGATATTCGGCCATGAGAAGGGCGCATTCACCGGTGCTGACAAGCGCCGCATCGGACGTTTCGAGCAGGCTGACGGCGGCACGCTGTTCCTGGACGAGATCGGCGATATGTCGACGGATCTGCAGACGCGGCTACTTCGGGTACTGGCAGAGAACGAGTTCTTCCGTGTCGGCGGCCAGACGACCGTCCGGGTCGATGTCCGCGTTATCGCGGCGACGCATCAGGATCTGGCACGTGCGGTTGAGGAAGGCCGTTTCCGAGAGGACCTGTTTCATCGCTTGAACGTCATGCGTATTGAAGTTCCCGCGCTTCGCGACAGGCGTGAGGATATCCCGGAGCTCGCCCAGTTCTATCTCTCACAGGCCGCCGCCGAGTTGACGGTTCCTGCAAAGGTACTGAATGCTGCGAGCGTCGAATTGCTTTCCGGATATGACTGGCCCGGTAACGTGCGCGAACTTGTCAACGTCTGCCGGAGGCTAACGGCGATTGCGCCGGGTCGCGAGATTACTGAGAAGGACCTGCCGGAGGAACTCGGTGGCGCTGATCGCAGTGACTCGGGTAGTGACTGGACGGCTGGGCTGGCGCAGTGGGCCGATCAGCGACTGGCGGGCGATGCACCGCCGCTGCTGGATGAAGCGCTGCCGGCGTTCGAGCGCACGCTGATCCGTGCGGCGTTGCGTCGCGCTCAGGGAAAACGTCTCGAAGCGGCAAAATTACTCGGCTGGGGGCGCAATACATTGACCCGCAAGATCAAGGATCTCGGCCTGAAAGACAGTTAGAACTTTCTTCGTTCCATATCCGAGATAATTTCTTCCGCGAGTTCCAGTGCCGCGACACCGTCATTGCCTGTCACTGTACAGGGCGTATCCTCGACTATCGATTCAACGAAAGCCGCAACCTCTGCCGCCAACGCATCGCCTTTCTCGAGGTTCCAGCTCTCTTCCGTCAGCTTCGGCTGTTCCTCGTCGAGTGCGCCGGTATGCGTTACAAGCTGGATTTCGCCGTCGCCAAAGTCGATAGACAGATATTGCTGCTTCTGGAAAACGCGGAACTTGCGCTGCGTGCTGGTGGAAACCCGGGAAGCGGTGACGTTTGCGATTGCACCGTCGTCGAACTCAATCCTTGCATTGGCAATATCGACGCTCGTTGTCAGAACAGAGATCCCGACCGCCGATACCAGCGAAGGCGCGCCCGATACGAGTGAAAGAATGACGTCGAGGTCGTGAATCATCAGATCGAGAACTACGTTTACGTCAGCACCGCGGCTCTTGAACGGCGCCAGACGGTGGCATTCAATAAATTGCACGGCGCCAAGCCGCTCGCGCGCGGCCAGCAACGCGGGATTGAATCGCTCGACGTGACCCACCTGCAGCTTCAGATTGCCGGCTTCCGCGATAGCTGCGAGTTCACGCCCCTGAGCGCTTGTGTTCGTCATTGGCTTTTCTACCAGTACGTGCACGCCGTTTTGCAGGAAGAACTTCGCCAGCTCAAAGTGGGCAGGTGTATTAGCCGCGATCGTAACCGCGTCGATCTGGCCGAGGAGGTCTCTATGGTTCCGGTAGTACGCGGAACTGCATTCCCGGGCCAGGTTCTCGCCAGCCGTCGAATCGATGTCGCACACGCCCACGAGTTCCGTTGCATCCAATGCAGCGTATTTCTGCGCGTGGAATCTGCCCAGATATCCCGCGCCTACGACAGCTGCTCGTATCGCGGTCATGCTCGCGCTACGCCTCTATCGGATGCGCCAATGAACCGGATCAGGTGTTCGATTCGGGGGTTGCTCTCGCAGTCCGCTCGAATCTTCTCCAGCGCTTCGTCTATCGTCAGACTCCTGCGCAGTACGAGCCTGATCGCGCGGTCAATTTCCCGGGTCTCGTCCGCCGACTGACCTGCTCGCTTCAGGCCGACCTTATTCGTGGCCTTCGGCGCGGCCCAGCGTCCTTCTGCGATCGTGTAGGGGATAATATCCTTGTTGACGATCGCGCCTGCGGCGATAAATGAATACTCACCGAGTCGCGCGAACTGGGTGACGGCGACCAGACCGCTGAGAACCGCACCTCGCTGAATCTCCACGTGTCCGGCGAGCTGCGTCAGATTCGTCAGTACGACTTCGTCGGCGATCCGGCAATCATGCCCGACATGGGCGTAAGCCATGATGAAATTGTTATCGCCTATCCGTGTCGCACCGCCGCCCTTCTGACTGCCGAGATTGAGCGAAGCGCCTTCGCCTATCCGATTATGGTTTCCGATCTCGAGTGAGGTCTGTCCCTCGCCGTAGGACCAGTCCTGCGGCGGGCCGCCGAGCGTAGCGCCGCTCTGTATGTAGTTGTGCTTGCCAATAGCCACCCGGCCGAAACGGCTCCCGATACGAACGTGCGAATCGATGACCGTATGTGCACCGACGGTTACGTCACCATCGAGTACCGAAAACGCGCCGATCTCGGCATCAGGGGAAACTTCTGCCTGTTCGGAAACGATTGCTGTTGGGTGAATCTTCAATTAACGCTAAATCCTGACTGCACCCGCTCTGATACACGACTAGGTAGCCGCGGGCAAGTCGCGCGTAATGCATAATCGGTTTGCGAGGAAACGATGCCAGCCAACCTGAGCCCTGATTACAAGAAGGCAGAGAAAGCATTCCGTGACGCGCGCGATGAACCGGAGCGGCTCGCGTGTCTGAAGGAGATGCTGCGAACGATACCCAAACACAAGGGAACAGAGCATCTTCAAGCGGACATCAAGAGCCGTATCAAGCAGCTCAGCGAGGATCTCTCCGGGCCAAAGAAGGGCGCGAGCCGCAGTGGCCCTGTTCATTCGGTTCGGCCGGATGGCGCAGCACAAATCGCGCTGATCGGTCCGCCGAATTCGGGCAAGTCGAGCATCCACGTTGCGACGACCGGCTCGAGGGCGTCGGTTGGTCCTTATCCGCACACGACGCACGAGCCCATGCCGGGGATGCTGCCATTCGAAGACATCTACTTTCAGCTGGTAGATCTGCCGCCGATTACGGCAGACTACATGGACAGCTGGTTCGTCAACGCCCTGCAGCCTGCGGACGTGGCATTGCTTGTCGTGGATATCTCCGACCCGGATTGCACCGACCATGTAGCGGCCATCCTGGATCGACTTGACGAAAAGAAGGTTACGCTCAGTGCCGGCTGGCCCGGGTTGGGAGAGCGGGCCGAGGATGTAGCCGACGACGACAAGGCCCTGGATCCCTTTCGGATCTACCTGCCGACACTGCTCGTGGCCAACAAGAGCGAGCTTAATTCCGATCCGGATGACGTTGCCGTGCTTGAGGAACTGGCCGGAGTGACTTTTCCCTCGCTAACGACATCGGTCGAAAGCGGCGAGAATCTCGGCGATATCGGTGCGACCTTATTCAAAGGGCTTGAGATCGTGCGCGTCTATACAAAGGCGCCTGGAAAGCCGCCGCAGCTGGACCGGCCATTTACTGTGCGCTCCGGCGCGACGGTCCTCGACGTGGCCAGGCTCGTACACAAGGATATTGCGGGTTCATTCAAGTATGCGCGCGCCTGGGGCAGCAACGTATTCGACGGACAGCAGGTCGGGCCGGAGCATCCGCTTGCCGATGCCGACATCGTAGAGCTGCACATACGCTGAGCGTCCACATTGCGGTGCCGGATCGCCGGACTGTGACTCAGCTTACGTTCGAACAGTATCTCATTGCAGGAACCAACTCTGATCCTCGGAAAATCGATGATCAGACGAATAGAATGGTGCCCCTGTGACAGCTCGATACGGCGAGAAATAATGACAGATAAGAGTCGCGAGGCCGGCGATATCGATTCGGAATCCGAGGAATCCGAACGCGTCCACACCGTTAAGGATTACAGAGAACAGCTCGTCGAGCTGAACCGACGGCGTGAGCGGGCTCAGGCATCCCTCTACGAAGGCGAGATTACGATCGGCCGTCTCAAGGACAACGACATTCAGATCAACAGCGAGTTCGTTAGCCGCGCGCACGCGCGGATCGTAATCAGCGCTGACCGTGCCGTAATTGAGGACGTCAGCAGCAAGAACGGTATCGTCGTGGACTCGACTTCCGTCGATCGGCATGTCTTCAGTGACGGCGACATGGTCATTCTTGGAACCACGCGACTAACCTAATTTCACGTCGAACGACGTAGCCTGTGCACCCGGGCTCTAGCCGCTCAGCGGCTTGTCTTTGCTGGTCCCCATATCGAGACTGCCGATGAGATCGCGGACCGACAGGATGTCATGTCGCTCCAGATACTCGCCGATTCCGGCATTAATATTTTTCGCGGCCATCGGGTCGTAGAACAGGCTCGTCCCGAGGCCGACGGCTGTCGCCCCGGCAACGAGGAACTCAATAGCGTCGTGCGCGCTGCGTATGCCGCCCTGGCCGATGATAGGGACACCGCGGGGCCCGGCCTCTTCATAAACCTGGTGAACTTTCAGTAGAGCGATCGGGCGGATCGCCGGGCCGGACAGGCCTCCCTGGACGTTGCCGATTATCGGCCGTCGCGTCTCGACGTCTATCGCCATTCCCATGACCGTATTGATGACGGCAAGGCCGTCGGTGCCGGCATCCATGCAGGCGCGCGCGTTCGCGGCAATTTCGGTCTGGTTCGGAGACATCTTGGTGATCAGCGGCTTATCGGTTTCCGCCCGGCAGGCGGCTACGACCCTGGCGGACATCTCCGGATAGTTTCCGAAGGCGACGCCGCCCTCCTTGACGTTCGGACAGGAGATGTTGATCTCCATGCCGTCGATGGCCGAATCATGAAATCGTCGTGTGACTTCGGCGTATTCTTCTATCGTCGAGCCGCAAACATTGGCGAGAAATTTCGTTTCGGAGAAATCCAGCGTTGGCAGGATCTCGTCGACGACTTTGTCGACGCCGGGATTCTGTAGCCCGATAGCGTTCAGCATCCCATCGGGGGTTTCCCAGAGTCGATGCGGAGGATTGCCCAGACGCGGCTCTTTCGTCGTGCCCTTGAGGACGATAGCGCCGGCATCTCGATTCGAGAACCCCTCTATTCTTGTGTACTCCTCACCGAAACCCACGCACCCGGACAAGAGTACGATCGGCGATTCTAGGTTCAGGCCGCAGAGGTCGACTGCCAGAGGATTCGTCATTGCGGCGTAGTTTAACCGCTGGCGCGAGTTCTTGTCCGAGCGGACGACGGAGACACGACGAATCGGATGCTACGACTCAAGCCGCTGTACACTTTATCATCATGTTCGATCTGATTCTCTACGAGCCTGAGATTCCGCCCAATACCGGCAACGTTATTCGTCTATGCGCGAATGTGGGTGCGTCGCTGCATCTCGTCCATCCGCTGGGATTTCAGATGGAGGAGCGCAGCCTGCGGCGCGCCGGACTCGATTATCGCGAACTCGCGACGGTAACGGAGCACAGCTCATTGGATGCTTGCCTGGGGGCGATTAAACCGGCGCGGCTCTTCGCGTTGAGTACGAAGGGGGGGCAGTCCCTCTATGCCGCGCGTTTTGAGGCCGGTGACGCCTTTCTGCTCGGTCCGGAGACCCGCGGGCTTCCGGAACCGGTGTTACGCGCCGACGCGATAGCGGACGTTCTGAGAATTCCGATGCGCAAAGCCAACAGAAGTCTGAATCTCTCCAATGCCGCAGCCGTTGTCCTCTACGAGGCCTGGAGACAGTTGGGCTTTCCGGAAGGCAGCTGACGGGGTTCGGCGTCTTCCCGCTATTCCGGCGAGATTGGCCGACTCATCAGCGTTGTGACCGCGTCCTGCGGGCTCTTGCCCTCGTAGACGACTTTGTAGATCTCGGCCACGATCGGCATGTCTACTTTGAGTTTCGCGGCGACGTTACGTACCGCTCGGGCGGCGTAGAAGCCTTCTACAGTTTGTCCTATGGCCTCGCGTGCCGCGTCGACATCTGCCCCCTTCGCAAGCCCGAGTCCGAAACGCCGATTCCGCGACTGATCGTCGGTGCAGGTCAGGACGAGATCGCCCACGCCCGAAAGACCCATGAAAGTATCTTTTTGAGCACCGAGGGCCAGTCCGAGGCGCGTCATCTCCATCAAACCGCGGGTCACGAGAGCGATGCGTGTGTTGGCGCCAAAGCCCAGTCCGTCAGAGATTCCGGCACCGATGGCGAGAACGTTCTTGGTGGCGCCTCCTACCTCAACGCCGACGATATCGGTTGACGGGTAGCCACGAAAATTATCGGTAGATATCGAGCGCGCCAGTCGAAGCGCGTTGTCCGCGTCGTCAGAAGCAATCGTGATGGCCGTCGGCAGGCCACTTCCAACCTCGGCGGCGAAGGTCGGCCCGGACAGTACCGCTGTGGTAGCACGGGACCCGAGGACTTCGGCAGCGACCTGATGGGGAAGCAGTCCGGTATCCGCCTCGAAGCCCTTCGTCGCCCAGGCGACGTTGCCCGGTAGAGTCGGCATCGAGTCCAGGCGCTGCAGCGTCTCCCGAAAGGCGTGACTTGGCACGACCAGCAATACCTCTTCGGCGCCGTCCAGAGCTACCTGAAAGTCGGTAGTGACCTCGAGACCGTCGGGGAAGTCGATTCCAGGCAGGTAAGTCGAATTGCTGCGGGTCCTGGCCATAGCCTCGATCTCGTGAGTCTCGATTCCCCACATGATTGTCGGGCGGCCGGCGCGTACGAGTTGAATCGCCAGCGCGGTTCCCCACGAACCGGACCCGAGGACTGCTATGCGCTCTTTCGAGTTGATAATCGTGTACTCGCTGCGGCCTGTTCGCTAGTGCGTGCTCGTCGAGGGTTTCGCGGATTCGCCGTTGCTCTCGCCCTGTTCCTTGGCGGCCTGTGCGTACAGCGCATCGAAATTGATGGGCTGCAGCAGGAGTTGAGGGAAGCCACCACGGGTAATGACATCCGAGATTGCCTCTCGGGCGAAGGGGTATAGCGTTCCCGGGCAGTAGCTACCGATGAGCATCTGCAGCTCCTCCTGCGAATAGCCCTGCATCCGGAACAGACCTGCCTGATCGATCTCGACCACGAACAGCGTCTTGTCCTCATCGACGGCCTCAACCGTCAACGTCAGTACGACTTCATGCGTCTCGGCAGCGACTTCCTTGGCCGAGGATTTGATATTCAGTCTGGTCTGCGGCGTCACGTTGCTCCCGAAAACCTCCGGAGCTCGAGGCGACTCGAAAGAAAGATCCTTGATATAGATCTTCTGAAGTACAAGCTGCTTGCCTGCGTCTGTCTGTTTTTCTTCGGCCATAGTATTCCCAGGATTCGTGGAAGCGATTCGGCGGACAACAATGCGATCGCGGACGCTCTACAAGCCAACAGTATAGAAGTAGCCCAACGCGGCACCGGACCGCATCGGACTACTTCACTATCGGTAAATTCTCTGCTCGCCAGCTTTGCAGGCCGCCTTTGATACTGAATGAATTTTCGAAGCCGGCATTGCGAAGAACGCTGGCGGCCTTGCTTGCGCTCGCGCCGTTGTCGCAGACCGTTAGCAAGGTCTTGTTCTTCTGCTTCTTGGCGAGCTCCTTATTCGACTCGAGTTCGTCCAGAGAAATATTGCGGGCATTGACGATGTGACCGGATTCGAATGCTTCGGCTCCGCGTACGTCGATGATCATCGCGCCCTTGTTGATCAGGCGGACGGAGTCAGCCGTCGTCACATTGGTGAGCGAGAGGGCCTTCAGCCGCAGCTCGTAGACCATTACGAAAGACCAACTGGCGAACAGCCCGAATACAAGCAGGTAATGGTTGCCAACAAATTCGGCCATCTGAGCCATCGGAGATTCCCGTAGTCACGTGGTTTTGAGGCGCGGCATTATAGCAGCAGAGGATGGAACGCCGTTCCCAGTTTGGATGGAAAAGGAATACACTGCGTTTCGACGTGATACTCAGTCACCACCAGCATTCGTTCATCAGCCTGATCGCCGCTTCGTTTCTGCTGGCAGCTGTCGACGACGCTGCTGCCCAGGCAGACGAGACGCAGGCGCTCGAGGAAGTTCAGAGCGAGCTGCGAGCGCTCGAGAGCCGACTCGAGAGCCAGAGAGAAGAGCGGGATGCCAGCTCCAGAGCGCTCAGGGCCGCGGAGCTCGAAACGGCCAATGCCGCCGGTGCGCTGCGCGATATTCGAGCACAGCTCGCGGAACAGCGATCACGACAACAGACGTTAACCGGGGAGATGCGGCAGGCGAATGCGCGGCTCGACGGCGAGCGGGATGCGCTAACCCAGCAGATCCGGATGAGTTACATCGCCGGGCGGCAGGAGGGCGTTAAGCTTCTGCTGAATCAGGACACACCGGCGCGACTTGGCCGGATGGTGGTTTACTACGACTATCTGAACCGCGCCCGCTCGACCCGTCTCGATGCTGTGCAGACCGAGATCGCCACTCTGCAGAATCTTGAAGCAGAGAGTGTCCAGCTTGGCGAGAATCTTGCGAGTCTGGAAGCGTCGCAGGCCGCTACGGTGACCCGGCTGGAGTCGTCCCGTGATCAGAGACGCTCGGTGCTCACCGGGCTCGAGGAGGACATAGACAGTTCCGGAACCGCGATCGCCCGCCTTCGCGAAGAGGCTCAGCGTCTGGGAGACCTGATCAGTGAGATCCGCAATGCCCGCATCTCTCTGCCGACCGACGCAGATGTAGGCTTTGCCAGCGTCGCCGGAGAGCTGGACTGGCCCGTTGCCGGCTCGCTCTTAAATGACTTCGGACAGCAACGTGCGGGCGGTGAGTTACGCTGGAATGGAGTCGTTATCGGTGCGCCTGCCGGTACGTCGGTACGCGCCGTTTATCACGGTCGCGTCGCCTACGCCGATTGGTTGCCCGGCCTCGGTCTGCTGATTATCGTCGAGCATGGCGGCGGTTATATGAGCCTGTACGGTCATAATGAGGCGATACTGAAAGCCTCTGGCGACTGGGTGAAACCGGGTGAGACGATCGCCCATGTTGGCGATTCCGGAGGGCAGTCGGAGACCGCGGTTTACTTCGAAATCAGACGGGATGGCGAGCCGATCGACCCGCGGCCGTGGATGGCGCGAGACGTAAATTAGGCCCTGTTAAGGTCCCGGGAATGTAAAGCCGTATTAACGTAATAGCTGAATTCACGCCTTCCCCTGCCTATGCTAAGGTGCTCAAAAGAAGATCGTCAGGGGTAACGACAGGCTAATGTCGCTCAAAGTCAGAAGCGTATTGGTACTAGTAGTAGGTACCGTTCTTGGGTTAACCGTTTCTATCGGCAGTACCTTGCTGGCCGAGCGAGGCACAGTACAGGAATCAGTCGCCGCCGCCGTGCGGATGCAGGACGTTCGGTTGCTCGCCGAGGTTCTCGAACGCGTAAGGCGGGAGTACGTTGACGCGATCGACGATCGCCAGCTGATCGATAGCGCGATTCGCGGCATGATCAGCGAGCTGGACTCACACTCCCGATACCTGGGACCGGATGACTATGAAGATATTCGTATCAGTACAAACGGTAACTATGTCGGCGTCGGGCTTGATGTCAGTCTCGAGGAAGGCAAGGTCATCGTTGTAACGCCTCTGGACGGCACGCCGGCTCAGCGCGCCGGAATACTTCCCGGGGATATGGTTGTTTCCGTAGACGACGTTCCCGTCGCGGAAGACTGCGTGGAAGAGGCGATTGGCCGGATGCGCGGAGAGCCGGGTACCGGAGTGACCGTTGACGTCATGCGCGATGGTCAGGATGAGCCGCTACACTTCGCGCTGGTCCGATCGGAGATTCTTGTAACGACGGTCCGAAGCGAATACCTGGGCGATGGCTACGGTTATATCCGACTAACGGGGTTCTCTGACAGTACGGCGGGAGACATGTCCGCTGCGGCTACAAAGTTAAGAGCGCAGGCGGGGAACAATCTTCGCGGCGTCGTCCTCGATCTGCGGAACAACCCCGGCGGTGTGCTGGATGCGGCCGTAGATGTCGCCGATGCATTTCTGGAAAAGGGCCTTATCGTTCGTGGAACGGGCCGGGTGCCTGACTCTCGATTCGAGCATCATGCCGGCAGCGGCGATGTCCTGAGTGGGATTGATCTGGCCGTGCTCGTCAATGCCGGGTCGGCTTCCGCGTCCGAGATCGTCGCCAGCGCACTGAAAGAGAACGACCGCGCACAGTTGGTCGGTACGACCACCTATGGCAAAGGATCGGTGCAAACCGTTATGCCACTGACCGCCGGCCGCGCCATCAAACTGACGACGGCACGCTATCTGACGCCGTCGGGCCGCTCCATCAACGGTACCGGTATCGAACCGGATGTCGTCGTTCATTCACCCAATCCGAACGAACAGTTCGGCCGTGCCGGTAGCGAGATGGCGGCGAGTGACGATCGTCAGCTCCAGGAAGCACTGCGGGTTATCGGCTTTCAGCCGAGCGCGCCTCTCGAGCTCAGTAGCGCGCTGTGACCCTGGTTCGGGCCACGCATCAACGCCGAAAGGCACCGCCGCCCGACCGCCAACAGATTAACGACGACAGTTTCTCCCCCAACATGGCGGTGATCACCGCATCATGACCAACGACCCGTTCGAGCGCGGCCTGGATATCGAAGAAGCACAGCATCGCGGAGGTTGAATGGCTGCTGCTGGTTCTCGTGATGCTCTATCTTTTTGTTACCGCACCGGAGTACGCACAGAGTCCACAGGTTATCAGTAGCCTGGTGCTTTTTGCCGGAGCCGTTCTGGGATTCAGGCTTACGCCGTATCTGCGAGAACGCACGCTCTTCAAGATTACGCTCGAAACGCTGGTTATGGTCGGCTTCCTGACGGCGATACTGAGTCAGAGTGGTGGCGAAATGAATCCCCTCGTCAATCTCTATCTACTGCCGATCATCGCAGCGGCGCTTGCGCTGGGAAAACGTGCAACTGTACTCGTCGTATTACTGGTTTGTGTCTGCTACTTCACGCTCGCCATCATGCGCGGTGGTGTCGAGGTGGTTTCCCCTGCTCTCGCATCTCAGGCCGCCGGCGTTCTGGCACCGTTTTTCCTCGTGGCATTCTTGACGACGATGCTCGCCGACAATATCCAGACGGCGAATCGCCGTATTCGTTCACTGTCGGACAGGGATGAACTGACCGACATCTACAACATACGTGCCTTCATGCGACTAGCCGAAGCCGAGCATATCCGGTCCGTATGAATGGAGCGGCCATATTCCATCCTGATGGTGGACGTCGACAATCTGAAGTCCGTGAACGATCTCATGGGTCACGATGGTGGCAATCGTGCGCTGATACTTGTGGCGGACGCGTTGCTGCGTATTACCCGCTCAGAGGATATTACCGCCAGGTTCGGCGGCGATGAGTTCATTCTCAGTTTGCCCGGCATGGATCGCGAGGTCGCCGAGGAAGTAGCCCAACGCGTTCGCAACATGGTTTACGCATCGACGCTGGAGATCAGCTCGAAATGATACGTATCAACGTCAGCGTTGAGGCAGCGAGCTACCCTGCCGATGGACGAACACTCGAAGTCCTGATGTAGTCAGCAGACCGTGCGATATGCCGCGACAAGGAGCTTCGCAAGACGCCAGAGAATGCATCTCCCGTGCAGAAGCCCTGAGGCAGCCATGGCACTCTTCCCTCGACAGTTGTAGCGATCGGCATACATCGTTGCGGCTTGTCTCCTTCTCTTCGCGTGCTCACAGACGCCCGGCCAGGACAGCCCTCGGGAGATGCCGTCGGCCGCACAGACGCAGTGCCCTGAATCGCGACCCCAAATGTGCACGATGGACTACCGGCCTGTCTGTGCGACGCGAGATACGGGCGTCCGCTGCGCGACAACACCCTGTGAGTCGACGGAGCTTGTGAGGCGCCATAGCGGATCGAGTACACTCTGTTGAGGTTGCCGGAATGCCTCGTCATTCAACAGAGATTGAAAATCATCATGACAGGAATCGCTCGATACATCGGTCTTATCTCGCTATCGATTGCCGGAAACGCTGCGCTTGCGCAGGCACCTGAATTCTCAGTATGGCTCGAAGAGCTTCGGCTGGAAGCGATCGGAAAAGGTATTTCTGAAGCGACGGTGAACGCCGCGCTGGCCGATGTGGCGCCGGTAGAGCGGATCATCGAGCTGGACCGCAATCAACCGGAGTTCAAGCTCGATTTTTGGGGCTATGTCGATCGCGTCGTATCGGATACGCGGATCACACAGGGCCAGGCCCATCTCGAAACCCACGGAGATCTGCTCGAAGACGTGCAATCCCGTTACGGCATTCCCCCGCATGTACTGGTTGCCGCCTGGGGAATCGAGAGCAACTATGGACGTACCCAGGGAAGCTCGTCGGTGGTCAGTTCGCTCGTTACTTTGGCTTACGACGAGAGACGAGCTGCGTTCTTCCGGGCTGAATTGATGCACGCTCTCAGGATTCTGGACGAGGGTCATATCGAGTTCGACGACATGCGAGGATCCTGGGCGGGCGCGATGGGTCAGCTGCAATTTATGCCGTCAACGTTTATCGATTACGCGCGGGACGGTGACGGCGACGGTCGCAAGGATATCTGGAACAATCCCGCCGATGCGGTTGAGTCTGCCGCGAACTTCATGTCCAGTGCGGGATGGCAGCGCGGAATCATCTGGGGTCGTCAGATCCAGGTCCCGGAGAACTTCGACACCGAGCTCGAGGGCCTGGATACGAGGAAACAACTGTCCGAGTGGCAGACTATCGGCGTACGAACAATCGAGGGCGATGACCTGCCCGCCGCAGCCGTTCAGGGTTCCGTGGTACTCCCGGCGGATGGTCTCGAGCCTGCGTTTATGGTGTATCAGAATTACCGGACGATCATGCGCTGGAATCGCTCGCACCTGTTTGCGATATCCGTTGGGCACCTGGCCGACCGTATTGCCGGGAAGCCGCCGCTGCAGCGGACGACCGGCGCAATGCCGGACTGAAGCCCCGCTGACCGGCCGACGGTGCGAATTGATGATGCGGCTATACGATTTTTGGGAATCTGGAAACGCTTACAAGATCCGCCTGCTGCTTCATCAACTTGAGCAGCCGTTCGAGCGTGTGCATCTCGACATCCTGAAGGGGGAGACCCGGACGGCCGAGTACAAGGCTCTGACTCCCGTCTGCCGTGTCCCGATGGTCGAGTGGCCCGACGGCCGTCGACTCACCGAATCTAACGCGATTCTGTTCCATCTCGCCGAAGAAACCGAATATCTGCCTGCGGATAGCTGGGGACGAGCAGAGGTACTGCAGTGGCAGAATTTCGAGCAATACAACCACGCGCCGAACGTAGCCGTCGTTCGATTCTGGCATTTCGCCGGGCTGGTCGAACAGAACGAAGCAGCCCTGCCCGACAAGATGAGTCGCGGCTATCTCGCTCTCGATGTAATGGAAGAACACCTGAACGGTCGCGAGTTTATGGTTGGCGACAGCTATTCGGTCGCTGATATATCGCTCTACTCCTACACTCATGTAGCGTCCGAGGGTGGATTCGATATGGACCGCTACCCGCATATCTGCCGGTGGCTCGACCGGGTTGCCGCTCATCCGAGACATATAGCGATTACAGATAAAGTCGGGCAGCTGACGGAGTGGCCGTGAGCACACCGCCGTTCTCGGCTCCGGCCGATCGCAACAAGGTCCCGATCCTGGACGTCCTGCGCCGGGTTCTGCCCGAAGCGGGGCTGGTTCTGGAAATCGCCAGCGGCACCGGCCAGCATGTGCTTCATTTCGCAGAAGCGCTACCCGGGCTGAGATGGCAGCCGACCGACGCTGACCCCGATATTCAGAACTATCTTCCGGGAGTCGTGGCGAGTTCGGGGCTTGCGAACATAGAGGCTCCTCTGCACCTCGACGTAACAAAAGTGCCCTGGCCTGTGGCGTCAGCAAACGCCGTCGTATGCGTCAATATGATCCATATCTCGCCGTGGGAAGCGACACTCGCGTTGCTCGACGGCGCCAGTGCGCTGCTCAGGAGCGGCGAGGTTCTCTATCTTTATGGGCCCTACCGGCGCGAAGATCGTCATACCGCGCCGAGCAACGAGGCATTCGATGAGTCGCTGCGGTCACGCAACCCGGCCTGGGGAATTCGAGACATGGAACGTGTTGCCTCTATCGCGGGTGACGTTGGTTTCTCGCTCGCTGAAGTTGTTCCAATGCCGGCAAACAACTTCAGTGTCGTATTCAACAAGGTCTAGCGGGAACGCTGCGAGTGTGGGAGCGGCGCTCCACGTGTCCCAGGCTCTGTTGGGGCTGCCGCATCTAGGCTATGCTTTGCGCACTGTCCACTCGGACGTTGCAATATTCGCTAGGGAATAGACTATGGCTGAAGCTACCGCACGGCATATTCTGGTAGACAACGAAGCGCTCTGCGAAGAGCTCAAGACGAAGATCGTCGACGGTGCCGATTTCGGCGATGTCGCCCGTGAGCACTCGACCTGCCCATCCAGCGGGCGAGGCGGAGATCTCGGCTCATTCGGCCCCGGCCAGATGGTCAAGGAATTCGACACGGTCGTATTCAGCGCCAACCTCAATGAGGTTCAGGGGCCGGTCCAGACACAGTTCGGTTACCACCTGCTTGAGGTAACCAGTCGAACGGACTGATGTTGCCGTTCGGAGTTGTAGCTGGGCGCTGCCATCGCAATGATTTCGGCTAAACCTCCGCTGGTCTTTCTTTTCGCCGCTATCGTGGTTTCGAACTCATACGCTGACGATGAGCTGGAGCTCAATCGGGCCCTGTGGACTGCGGCCGGAATTTCGAGCTACGTGTACCGTTACGAGAAGGTCTGCGAATGTCACCGCGATATTCCCGCTGAGACGATTGTCACCGTCGAGGACGGACAGGTCGTTGGCGTGCGCTACGCCCGCGAGGACTATCTGGATGAGATGCCTGTAGCGCCAAAGGAATATCGCTGGTTCAGAACCATAGACGATCTTTTTTCTCTTATAGCGACGGCGGCCGAGAGTGCAACAACGCTTCGAGTCGCCTACGATCCGGAGCTTGGATATCCGGAATATCTCTATATCGACTACGATCTGAACCTGGTTGGAGATGAGGTAGAACTTGAGGTTACGGGTTTTGAACCCGCCAATTAGGCCGCTATGGCATTGACCAGCATGTGAGGCAGGCATAAAGTAATTAACCTAAGTATAAGAAGATTTCGGCGATAGTCGGCCTGGGGAACTTCAAACTACCGGTCGACGTATCTGGCGCTCGATCCGACGCCGTTGATTGAGTTGCTATTTCGGGGAGCAGCGGTGTGAGAGTTGGTGTCAATGAATATCTACGTCGGAAATCTAGCGTATTCCTTAAGTGAAGAAGAACTGCGAGAGGCGTTTGCCGCGTACGGTGAAGTCTCATCGATTTTCCGGACGCCGTTCGCGAGACGGGGCAGGAGAAGTTCTGATGTCGCGATCTGAAGGTTCTTGAAGACGCGGCTTTCGCCCCGCCATTAACTACAGCCCCGATGCGTATTGATGCTGAAGGTCGAGCGCGGCGTGGCAGTAGTGTTTGGAGGACCTGATGGATACAGACAAGTACGCTCATGTGGTCTTCGACGCGCATCTGCGGCTGTTGGCACTGAACTTCGGTTCGTGGAAGCCGGAGATCGACGAGTGGTTGCACAGCAAGGAAGCTGAACTCCCCCTGCAGGAACTCTTGATGCACGTTCCGTGCTCGCCGACGCTGCACTAGCTGGTTCTGCAGTTCCCAGAATTCGTGCGATAATTCATCGAGAATCGACAGGTGTGCTTGCGTTGGCGTTGCGGGCGTCCCGAGCCTGAAGCCTGTTGAATAGCACGCGGAGTGTGTGAGAAATGAAGAAAATCGTCATTGGCTTGGGGATGATTTCCCTGCTTCATCCCGCCTGGGGACATCATTCGCAGGCGGAATTCGACACGAGCATGGTTCACGAGCTCGAAGGCGAAATTGTGTCGATCCACTGGGCCAACCCGCATGTGGAGATCGGCCTGAGTAGCACCGGCGCCGATGGAACCGATGTCCTTTGGGAGCTCGAGTCACAGGACATCAATAGCCTGGGCAGGCGGGGCGTGAGCCGCGATCTCCTTGCAGTCGGCCAGACCGTCAGAGCGGCAGGCTTCGTGTCGACGCGCCAGGATCATGTGATGTCGACAACCAACATGTTGTTGCCCGGCGGTACCGAGATTCGCCTTCGTGGCAATACGCAGCCCCGCTGGACAGAGGAAGGCGTCGGGTTTTCCAGCTGGGTCACGAACCAGCCGATCGTTGCCGACGACGATTCGGGATTATTTCGCGTCTGGACCAAAACAGAGACCAATCCGTTGCGCTTCAACGGTGAACCACCATTGACCGCTGCCGCATTCGCGTCACAGGCGGCCTACGATCCGCTTGAGGACGATCCGATAGCCGGTTGTCGCGCTGCGGGTATGCCGCGTGCAATAACGTCGTCCGGACCCCATCCACTGGAGTTTTCCGAGCGCGGCGACGACATTATTCTGCGTCTCGAGACCTTCGATAATGTCCGGGTGGTCCATATGGGCCCCAACGCTTCTGCTGACGGAGAACCCGCTACGCCGCTCGGATATTCCACCGGTCGCTGGGAAGGAAATACGCTGGTCGTTGAGACGACCCGCATAGACTGGCCGTACATCGACGTTGTTGGTCTGGCGACCGTTCCACAGAGTGATGCGCTGCACCTCGAAGAGCGATTTACGCTGTCAGAGGACGATAGCGAACTGGTCTACGACATCACTCTTACCGACGCAGCAACTTTCACTGAGCCTGTTACGGCGAATCGCTATATGGTCTGGCGCTGGCAGCCGGGAGTCGAGATTCGACCGTTCGACTGTGAGGCCTAGGCTGAACTGATCCCGGGCTTGTGGGCCGGGTCGCGACGACTATTCGAGACGGGTGCCGAGCGTACCGTCGGCGGCGAAACCTGAGAGCAGGACGTCGTCGTGTGCGGGAATGACGATGACGTCGTCATCGTCCATAACGTCTTTGATCCACGCCATCTGATGCGTTAGCGCCTGCGGATCCTCGCGGACGCGTGCGATCGTTCCCGCTGGTCGCAGCTTCTGCTCGGTAATGTTGTCGAGCGTCCAGCCGATGTCACCGATAAACAGGAACTCCGCATAGTCCTGCGTACGGACATAGACCATCTGATGGCCGTGCGTATGTCCGGGCGCCTTAATCAGCACGATGCCGGCTGCAACCGGCAGCAGGAGTTCGTAGTCGACGACGATGTAGTCGCGGGCCCGTTCCGGGGTCAGCGAGATTTCCGGTAACTGCGGTGCCAGGTTCAGGGTTCGAACCTGATTCTTGGTCAGGATTGTTTTCGCCGCGAGCTCGTCGCGGTAGTCGCTGCGAATGACACCGGCTATGTGATCTCCATGCTCATGCGTGATGAGGATGAGCTGCGCGCGCCGCAGTGCAGCCTGAATCTCGTCGTTGACGTCCTGCCAGTAGGGCTCGTCGCGGCCGAAGCCGTAAAAGCGATGAACGTCCTCGTCCATACCGCTGTCGAGCATGATCGTTCCTTCCGGGTAGACGATCTGAAATGCAGTGCGTGCCGAGATGAAGGGATCTTCGCTACCTCCCTCGATTACCGCTGCGTAGGTGCGGTGGCTCTCGGCGACTTTTACGAAGTTGATCGAGACGGGCAGCTCACCCGGGATCGTGCCCGCAGCGTCCCGGACCCGTTGCAGCAGATCCTGCGGATAGGCTTCTGATTCCTGAGGTATCAGGTCGTCGGTGTCGACTGCCAGCAGGAGCGGTGCGCTGACGAACAGAAGGACGCCGAGGAAGCCGACGCCGAAGGAAGTTCTCATTGCTGGACGGCTTCGATCATAAACTCGATAGCAGCGACGATCTCCTCATCGGTCAGATCGAGGCGCCCACCCTTTGGCGGCATATAGCCGGCTTCGCCGGTGTAGCCGTTCAGGACGTGATCGTGCAGCACGTCCATGCCCTGCTCCAGGCGCGGAGCCCACGCGGCAACGTCGCCATGCACCGGCGCGCCGCCGACTCCCGGTGCGGTGTGACACAGATAGCAGATGTCGTTATAGACCTGTGGTCCGGACAAGGGCGCCCGAACGGTTTCCGGCACTATCGCGGCAGCGGCCATGACACCGACATCCGGATCGCCGATCAGCGCGACCTGGCCGATCGGCTGGATTCGCTCGTCGAGCATGGATAGCGACGAGTGCTCCTCGTCAGCGTGCTCAGCCTCCTCTCCACCGACACTGAGGTCGGCGAATAGGATGATGCCGGCGATCGCGCCGACCCATACTCCAAGCAGAAGCATGAAACCATCGAAAAATTTCTGTTCTGTACTAGCCAATTACCTACTCCGTGGGCGGCGCCGGCGGATTATATCGGTTCTGGACGAGCCCTCATAGCAGATTTCCGCAGCGTAGCTGGATCGCTTCCGCTACGTGCGGCAGATGGACATCGTCAGCCGCCTCAAGGTCCGCGATCGTTCGCGCGACTTTCAGGATGCGCGTGCAGCTGCGGACACTGAGACGCCAGCGCTCCGAGGCCTGGATCAGCAGTTTCCGGGCTTCCGAGCTGAGCGGAATGTCTCGCCAGAGCTGACGGTCACCGAGGCGTGCGTTGAGCAGGCGGCCGCGTGCCAGTTGTTGCTCGCGAGCCGAGGCGACGGCACTGGCGGCTTCGTTGCTGTTATCGTCGCTGAACTCTGTCGTAACCTGTGTAAGCGGCACCCGCGACATGCCTACCTGCAGATCGAAACGGTCCAGCAGCGGGCCGGACAATCGTGATCTGTACTGGTCGACGCGCGTCTCCGGGCAGTTGCGGCGCCCGCTGCTGTCCCCGAGGTAGCCACAGGGACAGGGATTCATCGCGGCGACCAGTTGAAATGCCGCCGGGAATTCGCTGGTCTCGGCCGCGCGTGAGACCGTAATTGTGCCGCTCTCCAGAGGCTCCCGCAGAGCCTCTAGCGCACTGCGCTGAAATTCGGGGAGCTCGTCCAGGAAAAGGACGCCGAGATGCGCCAGCGAGATTTCGCCCGGGCGGGGTCGACCGCCGCCGCCGACGAGTGTGACCGCAGAGGTGCTGTGATGTGGCGCTCTGAAAGGCCGTTTCGCAGCAGCGATCTCCGCTATCGGTCTCGCAGCGATCGACGCAATACTGGCCACGCTGAGCATCTCCTCGAGCGCCAGAGGAGGCAGCAATCCGGGCAGGCGCTGCGCGAGCATGCTCTTTCCGGCACCGGATGGGCCGACGAGCAGGAGGTTGTGGCCTCCGGCCGCCGCGATGATCAAAGCGCGTTTCGCCTCTGCCTGACCACGGACGTCATCGAGACGGAGATCGTTGCTTACAGCGGCCACCGCTGGTGCGGGGTCCAGTGGCGCCAGCTTCAGGGATCCATCGAGATGCGCGACCACCTCGGCGAGACTGTCGGCGATATAGATACCGGCATCGTTAACGAGCCGGGCTTCCGACGCGTTCGCGGCGGGGATGACGATTGAACGCGCGGCGTCTCGTGCTGCCAGGACTGCAGGCAATGCACCCTTGACCGGTCGCAGTTCACCGTTCAGGGCGAGCTCGCCGATAAATTCGATCTGGTCCGTATTCCATGAGCGTTCCTCGTTCGCCTTGAGAACGCCCAGCGCGATCGGTAGGTCAAAGCGGCCACCCTCTTTGGGTATATCCGCCGGACCGAGATGAACGGTAACGCGCTTCGCGGGTAGCGGTGAGCCGAGCGTCTGCAGGGCGGCGCGGACGCGTTCGCCGCCCTCGCGCACGGCCGTCGCGGGCAGACCTGAGATCGTGAATTTCGGCAGTCCGCCGGCCAGGTGAACCTCTACGACGACTTCGTAGGCATCCATTCCTCGCTGGCCACGGCTATGCAGACGTGCGAGCGGCATCGCTTACCGTAGGCCCCGCGGTAGCCTCGGGATGGCTGGTCTACTTCGAGTCTGACTCCTGCATCTCGGCGAGCCGCGCCTCGAGGGCCTCGAGTTTCTCGCGGGTGCGCGCCAACACGGCAACCTGAACGTCGAATTCCTCACGCGTGACGAGATCCATTTTCTCCAGCCCCGACTGCAGCAGCGATTTGAAGTTGCGCTCGAGATCCTCGCCTACCGCGCGAAGATTCTGCGGTACGGCCTCGGCCAGGCGTCTGGCAAGATCGTCGATTCCGGGACGATTGAAACTATCGGTCATTTGACTATCCTGTAGGTGGCTGGAGCGAGAGGTAGAACTCGTTATTCTATAAGGATACTCAGGAGATAATACCCGCAATTGCGACCGCGGAGATCGCTCGCCTGTGCGGGTCCGGCAGTGGCTCTGTGCATTGCGCCCGACTTAACTTAATCTTGGCGGTGAACCTTGGGAAAAGGGCGAACTCAGTCATGGGATAGCAGGAATTCCCGGTGCTAGACTGGCAGGCGGCGCTCTTGGGAGATCGTTCGATATGCGTGCTAGCTGGATCTATTTGCTAATGCTTGTGGCAGGTGTTGCTTCCGGGGCAGAGATCTATCGTTCGGTGGATGCGGATGGCAACGTGATTTACAGCGACCGCCCGGCCGGCGACGACGCAGAAACGATCTTTATCGACACCGCTACAGCAACGCCGGCTCCGTCCGCAGCGTCTGGTCCAGTGCCTGATGAGGATCAGGGGCAGATGTCTGCCGACGTAACTGACTCCGAGACGGCGCCGGATTCTGGCCCGACGGCGGAGGAGCTCGCGGCGCAACGGGAAGAGAATTGCGCGATTGCCCGAGACCGCAACGAACGTTACATGATCGCTCACCGAGTCTATCGGGGTGACGAGGAAAACCGTGAGTATCTGACCGACGACGAACTCACTGCGATTCGTGCGGAGTCAGCGGCGGACGTCGAAGAGTGGTGCGGTTGACTCGAACCACCATCGGTAAGTACTCCTTAGGGACGATCGCGTTCCGCGCAGTCCCGAATACAGTATGACGACTTCTTCACCCACGTCCTGGCGACGAATCGACTTCGATCCGGCGCCCAAGGACGATTTCTTCCTGCCTGATTTCTGTGCGCCGCGAATGGTCCTCGCGATCGTACTGGTCCTCGAGCTGTTGGCGCTGACCTTCGCTCTGGCGAGACCGGGCGGCACGGCTTTTCTTACCGAGCTTGCCCGCATCTCGCTGTTCATGCAGTGGCTCGGACTGACCGGAGCGGCTGCGCTGTGTTACACGCGACGTTGGCTGGCCAGGCTGTCGGTTCCGGTCGCCGTGCTTACCGCATTTGCGCTGCTGACACTCAACGTCATGATCGTCTCTGAAATCGCGTATCAGCTCGGGCGAAATCTGAGCGAGCTGGGCGTTAGCGGCAGCCTATTTCCGGACACGCGCTGGGCGTTCCTGTTCAGAAATGTCGGCATCACCGCGATAGTTACCGCAATGTTGTTGCGCTACTTTTTCGTCGCGCATCAGTGGAGTCTGCACGTTCGTGCAGAAGCGCGTTCACGAATTGAAGCGTTGCAGGCGCGCATTCGTCCGCATTTCTTTTTTAACAGCATGAATACGATCGCATCCCTGACGCGAAGCAATCCTGGTCGGGCCGAGGACGCTGTTGCCGATCTCGCAGATCTGTTCCGGGCGACGATGAAGGATTCGGAGAACCCATCCCGGATGGAGGAAGAACTGGAGCTCTGTCGAACCTATTTCCGAATCGAGGAATTGCGGCTCGGTGATCGGCTGACCGTCGATTGGCAGATCGATGACGTGCTGCTCCCGGCGATCGTCCCGAGCCTGACTGTGCAACCGCTGCTCGAAAACGCTATACATCATGGTATAGAGCCTCTCGATGGCGGCGGTCAGGTCATCGTCGCCGGCAGGCTCAGTAATGATGATGTCGAAATCACGGTCTCGAATCCTGTGACCGACGCGACCGGCAGGTTTATTCGACCCGGGAATCGATTGGCGCTGGAGAATATTCGCGAGCGATTGAGCCTGGCCTACGGTGAAAGAGGTCGGGTCGACGTCAGCGAAGAGGAGGGGAGTTACACCGTGACGTTAAGATTCCCCTACGAGGAATGAGCGAGCCTGTACTAAATATCCTGCTAGTCGACGACGAGCCGCATGCTCGTGAGCGTCTGGAACGACTCATCGGTGAGCTGCCATACTGCGAGGTCGTGGGTTCCTGCGGTACCGGGCGCGAAGCACTGCAGTGTGTCAACGAGCTGTCGCCATCCGTTGTTCTTCTCGATATCCGCATGCCGGGTATGAGCGGAATAGAGGCGGCGCGTCACCTCGCCGCCGTGCCGTCGGGCCCGGCCGTCGTCTTCACTACCGCGTATGACGAGTACGCGATGGAGGCTTTCGAAGCGCAGGCCGTCGGTTATCTGCTGAAGCCGGTTCGCAAGGAGCGTCTGGAGCGTGCGCTGAAGCAGGCGGGCCGGTTGTCCGCAGCGCAGCTCAAGCTGCTCGCGGTCGACGAGGCGGATAGCAGTCGGAGACAACATATTGCCGTTCGTGCCCGCGATGCGCTGAAGCTCATTCCCCTGAAAGATATTCTTTTTCTTCGCGCCGACCAGAAGTACGTCAACGTCTACCACACAGACGGCGAGGATCTGATCGACGAGTCGCTGACGGAGCTCGCGGAGGAATTTACGCCGGATCTTGTCCGCATCCATCGAAGCATCGTCGTCTCCGTCCGCCACGTAGAGGCTCTGGAGAAAGACCGTGAAGGCAGACACTCCGTGCGGATTCGCGGCCGCGACGAGAGCCTGCCCGTTGGTCGCCGCCAGGTCGCGGAACTAAAACGTCTGTTAACGGCGCGCTGAGCCCTCCGCTTGGCCTCAGACCGGAGCCGTGTGGTAAAAAGGCACCTCCAGCCTTTCCCTGATGCACAACGATGAGTCAGCCTGAGACGGATGAAAATACGGACGCGCCGAGCGCGGCCGATGAGACGGACGCTGCTGCAGAGCCGGCGACGCCTGAGGACGCTACCCCCAGGGTTCGTGGCCGCCGTGGCCTGTACTTTCTGACGGGACTCGCATTGATCTGCGCGGTCTTCGCGGCTTCTGCCAGTACCTATCTCTGGTGGCAATATCGCCTGTCCGCCGCCGATCTCGATCAGACCGATTCCGACACGGGTTTCGCTCTGGAGGCGGTGCGCTCGGATCTCAGCTCGGTCGACAGCCGCATAGACGAGCTGGTTTCCTCGTTCGACGCGACGAGTACCGAGATGAACGAGTTGAGCAATAGACTCGATGCCGTTCCCGGTCGTCTTCTGAATATGGAGGAACGCCTGAATGCCGCGCAGGGAATCTCCGAGGATGCAAGGCGCCGCTGGCTGCGAGCCGAGGCCGAATACTATCTGACCGTGGCCAACGCTGAACTGACACTTGCGGGGCGCTGGGACAACGCTGAGAACGCGTTGCAGCTTGCGGACGACAAACTGCTGGAGCTCGCGAATCCGGCGTTGAGCGGCGTACGTCAGCGTATCGCCGCGGAACTGATGGCGCTGCGCGCGGTACGTCTGCCGGATATCGAAGGCCTGAGTTTTAGTCTTGGCAGACTTGCGGAGGGCGGCACGTCGCTGCCGCTGAGCGCGGGCCTTCCGGGTACCTTCTCTGCCGGCGAGCCAACGCCAGCCGAAGCAGCATCGGGACTTGCCCGGCTGTGGCAGAGTCTGAAGAACGCGATCGCGGGAATGGTCAGCATCGAGCGTCGCGATGAGGCCGTTGAGAGAACGCTCTCAACCGAAGAAAGAGCGCTGCTGCGACAGCAGTTCGAGCTGGAGTTGACGCTCGCGCGTGTTGCTCTGCTCAGAGGCCAGCCCGACGCCTATCGCGACAGCATCGAGACGGCCAGAACGCTGCTGCTGCGTCACTTCGATGTGACGGCGGTGTCCGTCGAGAGCGCGATCGCACTGCTCGACGAGATGGTAGGGCTCACGATCGCTCCCGAGCGTCCCGATATCAGCGGCTCGCTCAGCCTGCTGCGCGGTATCGCAGACCGAGACGGCTGATGCGCATCGGGATATGGGGAATGGCGGCCGTTTTCCTGGGCGCCTTCTCAGCACACTTCCTGCTCCAGGACCGTGGCTACGTCCTGATTAACTTCGCCGGGTATGTGATCGAGATGTCAGTACCTGCGATGGTCGTTGTGCTGGTCATCGCATACGCGGCCATCCGGGCCGTGTTTGCATTGTGGCGCGCCCCCCGGCGGCTCGGCGAAGCACTCGCGGATGGCCAGGTCCGGCGTTCGGGCGTTAAGCTGACCCGCGGTCTGATCCATATCGCCGAAGGAGACTGGTCGAAGGGTGAGCTGCTGCTGACGCAGGGTCTGAAGGGGACGGATGCGCCGCTGATTAACTACCTGATGGCCGCGCGTGCCGCGCACCTCCAGGGCTACTATGAGCGCCGAGACGACTGGCTGATGCTTGCCTTTGAGGAAATGCCCAACGCCGAGACGGCCGTTCTTCTAACGCAGGCAGAGCTGCAGCTGGAGACTGCGGAGTACGAACGCGCGCTCGCGACGCTCAATCGCATCCAGGAGACGCACCCCGAGCATCCGGTAGCCCTGGCGCTACTCGCGAAGACCTATCGGGCGCTTGAGGATTGGGATCAGCTGATCGCGTTGCTGCCCCGGCTCGGAAAGGCGAAGCTCGAGCCTGTCGAGCGCGAAACGCTAACGGCGGAATCCTTCGCCGTCTTCAGCAATCGTGTCGATCTCAGTTACGAGGCTCTGGAACAACTCTGGTCGCAGTTGCCAGCGAAACTTCGTGAGGCACCGCGTCTCGTCGCGCTTCGCGGGATGGCGTTAAGCTCCCTCGGCTATGGCGATCAGGCTGCGAGCGAGATTCGTGGAGCATTGAAGAAGAGTTGGCACGAGGACCTCGTGGCCGCGTTCGGGCGAGTCGAGACAAAAGATCCCGACAGGCAGTTAAAGAGAGCGGAGAAGTGGCTCAAGACCCACGCAGAGGACAGTGCGTTACTGCTCGCGGCCGCGCGGCTGTGCATGGCGGTAGAGCTTTGGGGAAAGGCACGCAGCTATCTCGAATCGAGTCTCGCGATGGCCCCTCGTACGGACGCCTACGCGCTGTATGGACGCCTGTTGAAGCAACTTGGAGAAGACGAGAGCGCCGCTCTCGCTTTCCGTTCAGGCCTGGCTCTTGTTACCGGCGCGGTCGAAGAGGTACCGGCGCTGGATGTCCTGCCTGTCGAGTCCGAAGAGGGAGAGACTTCTAGCGAGGACGAGACCGCTTAGAGTCGAGCCATTCGATCAGCGGATCCCACTGGTCCCAGTCCGGCCACGCAAGATAGGGCGGCAGTTCGTGAATGCCGAGGCCGCGCTGATACGCGCGTATGTAGTTCTGCGCCTCTCGGAGGGCCGCGACATACGGAACCTTTAGCTTCTCGAGGTACTCATCGAGTTCCTCGAAAATGATTGTGTTCTCCTTCACGCGGTTGGCCACCATGCCGACTTTGGCTTGTCGCGATGCCACCTTACCGCGGTCGAGAAGCTCCGCGATAAACGCGGCTGCGGCCTTAATGTCGATCGGGGACGGCAGCACGGGTACGAGTATCGTCTCGGCGTGCTTGACGAGATCGGTCAGCTCGGAGCCATGAGCCCGGGCCGGTGAATCTATGATCACGTAGTCCGCGTTGCGCGGAACATGCCGAAGCCCCTCCTCGTAACCGGCTAGCCCGGTAATCGGTGCGGCGGACTCAGGTCTCTCCTCCAGCCAGCTCAAAGCGGACCCCTGCGGATCGTAGTCGGCCAGCGCCGTTGCATAGCCTTCGGATGCGTAATAGGCCGCGAGATTCGTCGCCAGGGTGCTCTTGCCGCAGCCGCCCTTGGCGTTAACTACCAGGATGTGTCGCATAAATTTCTCTTCGAGTTCTGGATGTGACCGGTAAGTTAATAGTCACGGCACTAGTGGGCGGTAACGCTTCTAAAGTAGCCAGCATTATGGCAAATGTCCAATTCTCTCCGTTGTTCAATCGAGTCCGAGATCTTTCCACATCTCATCGATGCGATCCGCGACTGTAGACGTCATCCGGATCGGCTTGCCCCACTGCCGGTCGGTCTCCGCCGGCCATTTATTCGTCGCATCCAGGCCGAGCTTGGAGCCCAGCCCGGCGACCGGCGAGGCGAAGTCCAGGTAATCAATCGGTGTCGACTCCGCGAGCTGCATGTCTCGCGCCGGGTCCATCCGGGTGCTCAGGGCCCAGATCACATCCGACCAGTTACGGACGTCAATGTCGTCGTCGACGACAATGACAAGCTTCGTGTACATGAACTGTCTGAGGTAGGACCAGACGCCGAACATGATGCGTCGCGCGTGACCGGGATATTGCTTACGTATGCTGACGACAGCGACACGGTACGAGCAGGCCTCGCTGGGCAGATAGAAGTCGACGATCTCGGGGTATTGCGTTTGCAGCACCGGTACGAAGACATCGTTCAGCGCGAGCCCGAGTACGGACGGCTCGTCGGGGGGCCGCCCGGTATAGGTAGTATGGTAAATCGGATCGCGGCGATGCGTGATCGTGTCGACCGTCATAACGGGAAATGACTCGATTTCGTTGTAGTAACCCGTGTGATCGCCGAACGGACCTTCGGGTGCCGTGTCGCCCGGCATGATGCGACCCTCGAGCGTAATTTCCGCATTCGCCGGAACAGAAAGCTCCGAATTCAGGCAGGTCGTAAGTTGCGTACGTGCGCCTCGCAGCAGTCCGGCGAACGAATACTCGGATAAGGTATCCGGAATCGGTGTTACGGCGGCCAGTAGCGTTGCGGGATCGGCTCCGATCGTCACCGCTATCGGAAACGGTTGATCCGGATACTTCTCGCACCAGGCGCGATAGTCCGTAGCGCCGCCGCGGTGTGGCAGCCAACGCATGATAATGCGGTTTCGATCGATGACTTGCTGTCGGTAGACGCCGAGATTCTGCCGGTCCGCCAGCGGGCTGCGGGTCGTCGTCAGTCCCCAGGTAATGAGCGGACCCGCATCGTCGGGCCAGCAGGTCTGGACCGGCCAGGCGCTGAGATCTACGTCTGCGTCTTTTAAAACCACTTCCTGACTGGGGCCGGTTCGCGATGTTTTGGGCGCCATTTTCAGGATCTCTTTCACGAGCGGCAGTTTCTGCCAGGCTTCGCCTATCCCGCGGGGTGGCTCGGGCGCCTTCAGTGCCGCCAGCAGCTTGCCCAACTGCTGAAAGCCGTCGGTACCCGTCATTCCCAGAGCGGCCGCAATCCGCTCCGCGGTACCAAAGAGATTCGCGAGCACCGCTACCCGGCTCTCGCCCGGATTCGTGAACAGCAGTGCGGGGCCTCCGCGGCTCAGTGTTCGGTAGCAGATCTCCGTCATTTCGAGATCCGGGCTTACCGGGACGTCGATTCGTCTCAGCTCGCCACGTGACTCCAGCGCGGCGATGAATCCGCGTAAATCCTCGAACTTGGCACTAGGCGTTGGCCAGGGTGAATCCACTATAATCTCTACCGCGGCTTAAGCTTCGGGCTTGAGCCTTTCGGGGGCGTCCGGTATTGGAGGCCGCTCAAGTTAACCTTCCGTGAACGGCATTTCCAGCGCAATGAAGCTTCAGTTCGCCAAAATGCACGGTGTCGGCAACGATGTAATGGTCGTTAGCTGGCCCGTGGGCGTCGCTTTGCCGGGGCCTGCGCAAATCCGGTTGTGGGCCGACCGTCGTCTCGGGCCGGGATTCGATCAGCTCATGCTGATCGATGAGAGCTACAGTGGCCCTGCGGATGCCGCCTATCGCGTCTTCAATGCCGATGGTGGCGAGGTTGAACAATGCGGCAACGGTGTGCGTTGCGTGGCTCAGTATCTCGCTGCCCGGAGCGACTCGGACACGCTCACGCTGGAGAGCGCTGCCGGGATTGTTACGGCAAAGTTACTGGGTGAGGGCAGGGTTACCGTGGGTCTCGGCGAGCCGAAGTTCTCTCCTGATGCCCTTCCTTTTGTCGCGGCGGAAGGTGAAGCGTCGAGTTACGAACTGTTCGTTGCAGAGCAACGAGTGGAGTTCGGTGCGGTCTCGATGGGTAATCCGCACGCGGTTATCGATACCGATTCCGTAGACGACGCTCCGGTCGGTATACTGGGGGGACAGTTCCAGGAGCACGACGCCTTCCCGAGCGGAGTCAACGTCGGCTTCATGGAGATTCGAGACACCGGTCGCGTCGGGCTTCGCGTCTTCGAGCGAGGCGTCGGTGAGACTCAGGCCTGCGGTACGGGTGCGGCAGCGGCCGTAGCTGTGGGAAGAGATCGGGGCCGGCTTGCTGAGCGGGTCGCGGTCAGTCTCCCAGGCGGTGAGCTCGAAGTATTTTGGCAGGGTCGCGGCAATACATTGTGGTTGTCCGGACCCACAACCAGGGTTTATGAGGGGCAGATAGACTATGAGCCAACAGAAGGGTGAAGCCGTTGTCGAGGAAACCTTTTCCGACGACGCGATTGCGGAGTACTTGCAAAGCCATTCGGATTTCTTCGACCGCAACCCGAACCTTCTGATGGAACTGCAGGTCGCCCATGAAACGGGCGGCCCCGCAATATCGCTCGTTGAACGACAAGTCGCCCTGCTCAGGCAGCGCAGCGGAGATCTGGAACGCCAACTCAAAGATCTCGTTGCGGTTGCGAAACTCAACGATGCGCTGGTCGAGCGACTTCACCGCCTGTCGATCCAGCTCATGGCGGCATCCGGCTGTGCCGAGCGCGTCGAGATGCTCGAAACCTGTCTCAGGGAAGAATTTCGCGCCGAGCGGGCGGCCGTCGTGCTTTTTGCTCCTTTACCTGAAGATGCGGCCGGCGGCGAAGGCTTTCTCAAAGTAGTCGATCGTGGTGACGGTGGACTGAAGCCGTTCGCGAGTTTTCTAAAATCGGCGCGACCTCGTTGCGGGCTGATCCGGGACCGGCAGAAAACATTCGTCTTCGACGACAACGCGGGAGAGATCAGCTCGGCAGCGCTGGTGCCGCTGGGCGCTCGCGCAGAACTGGGTTTCCTCGTGATTGGCAGCCGCGATCCCGACTACTTCAACCCCGGTAAGGGGATGGACTTCCTCGCGCGGCTTGGCGAGCTGGTCTCCGTGGCACTCGTCGGCGAGCCGCGACAGGATGCGCAGGCCGGATCGCGAGAAAATGAAGTCTGAAGTACTGCTTGCTGATTATCTCCGGCATCTCAGAGACGAACGGCGGCTTTCACACCATACGATAGACGCGTATCGGCGCGATCTGAGGGCGTTCATAGACTATCTCGAGCGCAACGCGCTGGATCTAGCCAAGCTCAATTCCTACGATGTGCGGCAGTTTGCTGCGGAGTGCCATCGCAAAGGTTTAAGTCCGCGCAGCATCGCAAGACGACTCTCTGCCGTAAGGCGTTTCCTCGGTTATCTCGTCGTTCTCGAGTTGATCACGGCGAATCCCGCAGTCAGCGTCCAGGCGCCGAAGGCCGCGCGGCGTCTTCCGGAGACCATGGACGCTGACCAGGTCGCCAGTCTCCTTGCGCTCGAGGGCGATGACACGTTCTCGGTCCGCGATCGGGCGATGCTCGAGCTGTTGTACTCCTCCGGACTGCGGCTCTCCGAACTCGTCGGGCTCGATGTCGCGGATCTCGACATCAATGACAAGACCGCCCGGGTCACAGGCAAGGGCGATAAAACACGGATCGTGCCGGTTGGTCAGGTCGCTATAGCGGCGCTGCAGACCTGGCTGCTGCAGCGCGCGAATCTCGCTGCCGACAGTGAGGCCGCCCTGTTCGTCTCGAAACGCGGAACCCGGCTCGCGGGCCGCACTGTGCAGTCCCGGCTACGATTGTGGGCCAAGCGCCACGGCGGCGGACTGAAGTTGCACCCGCACAAGTTAAGGCACTCCTTCGCGACGCACTTGCTCGAGTCCAGCGGAAATCTGCGCGCCGTGCAGGAGTTGCTGGGTCACGCGAGTATCTCCACGACGCAGATCTACACACATCTTGATTTTCAGCATCTCGCCCACATATATGATGCATCGCACCCCCGCGCGAGGCGCCGGGACGACTGAGCGTCGGCTGAGCCGACTGTCAGTAGCCCGGATTCGATATGGACACATTCCACGGCACAACAATTGTCTGCGTACGTCGCGATGGCCGCGTTGCCCTTGGAGGTGACGGGCAGGTCACGCTGGGCGACAAAGTCATGAAAGGAAACGCGCGCAAGGTGCGCTTTCTGCACGACGGCAGAGTACTGGCCGGTTTCGCCGGCGGTACGGCCGACGCATTTACGTTGTTCGAGTACTTCGAGAAGAAGCTCGAGCAGTACGGAAACCTTACCCGTGCAGCGATTGAGCTGGCGAAGGATTGGCGCACCGACCGTATGCTGAGACGACTGGAGGCGCTGCTCTGCGTCGCCGATGAGGAACAATCTCTGCTGATTTCAGGTACCGGTGACGTAATCGAACCGGAGCATGATCTGCTGGCGATTGGTTCCGGCGGGGCGTATGCGCAGGCCGCGGCTCAGGCGCTCATCGACAATACCGAACTGGACGCACGCACTATCGTTGAGAAGTCGCTCGCGATCGCAGGTGAGATCTGCATCTATACAAATTCCCAGGTCACGATCGAAGAGCTGGGTGGCTAGCATGTCCATGACGCCTCGCGAGATCGTCCAGGAGCTGGACAAGCATATCGTCGGCCAGATCGAGGCGAAGCGTTCGGTGGCGATCGCATTGCGAAACCGATGGCGACGAGCGCAGGTTGGCGAACCGCTCGGCAGCGAGATTACCCCGAAGAACATACTGATGATCGGACCGACCGGTGTTGGAAAGACCGAGATCGCAAGACGTTTGGCACGCCTGGCCAATGCGCCGTTTATCAAGGTCGAAGCGACGAAGTTCACCGAGGTCGGTTACGTCGGCCGCGAGGTCGATTCCATCATTCGCGATCTCGCGGATATGGCTGTCAAGATGATTCGAGAAGCTGAGCTTGCGAAGGTGAGCCACCGAGCAACCGATGCTGCGGAAGATCGCCTGCTGGATGCGCTGCTGCCGGGATCACAGGACGATGGTGACGGCGGCGAAACGCGCCAGCGATTTCGCAAGATGCTACGCGAGGGGCAGCTCAACGACCGGGAAGTAGAGATCGACGTGGAATCTCCGGTCGTCGGTGTTGAAATCATGGCACCTCCGGGAATGGAGGAAATGACCAGCCAGCTGCAGAGCATGTTTCAGAATGTCTCCGGTGGAAAGCGCAACCAGCGGAAGCTGAAGGTCGATGCGGCGCTGAAGCTGCTCATGGACGAAGAAGCCTCCAGGATGATCAACGACGAAGACATCAAACTGAAAGCGCTAAACGCGGTCGAGCAGGACGGCATCGTTTTTCTTGACGAAATAGACAAGGTTGCGCGGCGTGCCGAGACGATGGGTGCCGATGTCTCGCGCGAGGGCGTTCAACGCGATCTGTTGCCGCTGGTTGAGGGCTGTACGGTGAGTACGCGATACGGGATGGTGCGCACAGACCATGTTCTGTTTATTGCGTCAGGCGCGTTCAGCGTATCCAAGCCTTCCGATCTGATCCCCGAGTTACAGGGTCGTTTCCCGATTCGCGTCGAACTGGATGCGCTCAGCGCCGCGGACTTCGTGCGCATATTGACCGAGCCTGATGCGTCGCTTACCGAGCAATACACCGCGCTGATGAATACCGAGCGAGTCGAGTTGAGTTTCGATCGCGGCGGAATAGAGCGCATTGCCGAGGTGGCGTTTCATGTCAACGAACGTACCGAGAATATTGGCGCTCGCCGTCTACATACGGTAATAGAGAGATTGCTCGAACTCGTGTCATTTGAAGCGGCGGACAAGGGTGGCCAGTCGGTTGTAGTCGATGCCGCCTATGTCGAAGAGCATCTGGGCGAGCTGGTTCAGGACGAAGATCTGGCACGCTATATCCTGTAAATGACTACCGCTCCCGTACCGACTGAGATCAAGCTCAAGCGACGCACGCGCGTGCTGGAGGTCGGCTTTTCCGATGGCAGCAGGTTCGATCTGCCCGCGGAATACCTGCGAGTCTTCTCGCCATCGGCAGAGGTTCAGGGACATGGGGGCGGTGAAGGCGCGCTCGTCACCGGGAAGGAATCCGTCAACATTTCGAGTATCGAGCCGGTCGGCCGATATGCTGTGCGGCTGATTTTCGACGATGGCCACGATACGGGTCTCTACACCTGGCCTATACTCTACGACCTGGGAAAGGACTATGAGACCAAGTGGCGCCGGTACCTGACCCGGCTCGAAGAAGCCGGGCAGCCACGAGCTGCGGCGGATCTGAATGACGGACCAGAACAATAAAAAGAATGACGATGATCTGATCGATTTCGGTTTCGAGTCGATTCCTCGCGGCGAGAAGCAGGACAGGGTGCGCGGCGTTTTCGATTCGGTCGCCGGCCGCTACGACATCATGAATGACCTTATGTCGGCCGGGTTGCATCGCTCCTGGAAACGGTTTACCGTTTCCAGGAGTGGGCTTCGCCCTGGCGACTCCGTCCTGGATATCGCGGCCGGAAGCGGAGATCTCAGTCGCGGGCTGGCACGTCAGGTCGGTCCTGGCGGAACGGTATTCGTTACCGACATCAATGCCAATATGCTTGCCGTTGGTCGCGACCGATTAATGGATTCGGGACTTGCCGGCAACATTCACTATGTCCAGGCGAATGCCGAACAGCTGCCGTTCAAATCAGCGATGTTCGACTGCATCACGATCGGTTTTGGCCTCAGAAACGTAACCGATAAAGAGGCCGCGTTGTCGTCGATGCTGCGTGTCCTGAAGCCGGGCGGGCGGCTCCTTGTGCTGGAATTCTCTAAACCCACCCTGGGACCGCTGGAGCCCATCTACGATTTCTACAGCCTCAATATTCTTCCGAAGATTGGCGAGCTCGTGCTCAGTGACGGTGACAGCTATCGTTACCTGGCCGAGTCGATACGAAAACACCCAGCTCAGGAAGAGCTGAAGGCGTTGATGGTCAAGCAGGGTTTCGAGCGCTGCGACTACCTGAATTTCTCGAGCGGAATAGTCGCTCTCCATCGTGGCTATCGGCTCTAGGACCTGCTCGATCGTGAACTCGTTCCCTCACGCGCTCATTGAGCAGGTCCTGAACGGACACATACGTGAATCCACGGCGGCGATGGAACGACTGGAGTCACTGGCCGGCAGAAGTCTGGCGATCGAGTTCACCGGCCCCGGTATTGCCCTTATTCTTACTGCGGCCGAGCGCGAGCTTCGCGTTGAGGCCGAATCGGAGGCGGAGGCGACAGCTACGTTGAGTGGTACGCCGCTTGCGTTGCTCGCATCGCTTCGCGGAGATTCATTGAGCGGCTTTCGCGCGGCGGGCATATCGTTGCATGGCGATGCCGAAGTTGCGGAAGCGTATTCCGAGCTCCTGCGTCTCGCGCGACCCGATCTAGAGGAGCAGCTCTCCCATGTTACGGGCGATTTCATCGCGCATCAGGCGGGCGTGTTCGTTCGGGATATCAGCAGCTGGGGTGCCAGAGCGATAGAAGCATCGCGAATGAATCTGTCGGAGTATCTGCAGGAAGAGAGTCGACACCTGCCGGCGCGAGCTGAAGTCGAAAATTTCTACGCGGACGTGGATGCGCTTCGCGACGCCGCCGATCGAGTCGCGGCGAGAGTGGAGCAGCAACTGAGCGACAACGGCGGGCGGGAATAGAGATGCGACGCTGTCGCCTGATTCTCCGCCTGCTGACGATCCAGCGCGTCCTGATCAAGCATGGCCTCGATAAATTCGTTTATGCGACCCATCTGTTGCGGCCGATTGGCTGGTTGCTGCGGTTGCTGCCCGGGTCGAAGGCGCAGCGTGGCCCGCACGGCAGGAGAATCCGTGAGGCGCTCGAGGAACTCGGACCGATTTTCGTCAAGTTCGGCCAGGCTGTCTCGACGCGCGGCGATCTGTTGCCATTCGAAGTTGCGCGCGAGCTCAGAAAGCTACAGGACCAGGTTCCGCCTTTTGATTCGGTCGTCGCCGTGGAGATTCTCGAGAAGGCGTTCGGCGCGCCGATAGGCGATGTATTCGTCGACTTCGAGCGCGAACCGCTTGCGGCGGCGTCCGTTGCACAGGTCCATACGGCGCGTCTCGAGGGCGGCGAAGAAGTCATCGTAAAAGTACTTCGGCCCCAGGTCCGGGAACAGATCGAGAGAGACCTTGAAGTCCTCTACGCTATCGCCGAACTCGCTGAGCGGTATTGGGTCGATGGCAGGCGGCTGCGACCGATAGAGGTCGTCAGGGAATTCGACAAGACGCTGCATCGCGAGCTTGATCTGATGCGCGAAGCCGCCAATGCGGCAGAGCTACGGCGAAACTTTCGTGACTCCGACCAGTTGTACGTCCCGGAAATCTATTGGGACTATTGTCGACAGAACGTGCTGACTATGGAGAGAGTCTCCGGTGTGCCGATAAGTGATATCGACACACTAAGAGCGCGCGGTACGAATATCGTCCGGCTCGCGGAGAATGGCGTACAGATCTTCTTCACGCAGGTTTTCCAGCACAACTTCTTTCACGCCGACATGCATCCCGGCAACATCTTTGTCGACATCGAAGATCCGGATAATCCGCGCTATGTTGCTGTGGACTTCGGCATCGTCGGCAGCCTTAGCGCACGTGATCAGCATTATCTCGCGGCAAACTTTCTGGCGTTCTTTCAGCGCGACTACTATCGCGTTGCCAGGTTGCACGTTGACTCAGGTTGGGTTCCGGCAAGCACGCGCGTGGATGAGCTCGAATCCGCCGTCCGTTCAGTTTGTGAACCTATCTTCAACAAGCCGCTGAAAGAGATTTCATTCGGGCTGGTATTACTGCGATTATTCGAGACTGCGCGGCAATTCGATATGGAGATCCAGCCACAGCTCGTGTTGCTGCAGAAAACGCTACTGAATATCGAGGGACTGGGTAGAGACCTCTATCCGGAGCTTGATCTGTGGAAAACAGCGAAACCGTTTCTCGAGGACTGGATGAAGAAGCGAACGCGGCCCGGGGCGCATATCGAGCAGCTTCTGAAGAGCTGGCCGCAGATCAGCGAGGATTTGCTTCTACTGCCCGACGTAATGAATCGCCTGATCCGTCGGGTCATTGACGAGGATCCGGACACGGGTGCCGGTTCGCGAGCCGGCACCAGACCGTCTTCGCCAGCGACTGCAAGTAGCGCCATCGCTGCAGCGGCTGTTCTGCTTGCGGGCGTGGTATGGCTCGGTCTGGACACGACGCCTGGCTGGCCCGGCTGGCTGGCCGCCGCTATCGGCCTGGTTCTTACGCTGAGATCGCGCTAGGTCGAATCTCCGATAACAGAGTCATCACCGAGTTTCGTCATCGTATCGATTATCTCTGCGAGAACGTTGTTTAGTAACTCCTCATCAGTCCCACGCACGACGAGATTCGCGCCGAGTCGTCCATCGCGCCTGAACGGATAACTTCCGATCTCGACGTCGGCGTATCGGGAGGCGATGCCCTCAAGTGGGCCCGCTATGTCGCCCTCCCGCAGATAGATGTCGACGTTTCTCGAAGATATGGGGTCTCCCGCCGCCAGATCCGGGGCAAGGGTCTCGAACATCGCTCGGGCGATACTGGGTACACCAGCGAGCACGAAGACGTTGTCGACTCTGAACCCTGGTGCATTACTCAGGGAGTTTGCTATCAGGCTCGAGCCTTCCGGTACGCGGGCCATTTTCAGGCGAGCCTCGTTGAGCTCGAACGAACCACGCTGAAGGCAGGCGACTGCCTCCTCATCCAGAATCAACTCTCTGCCGAATGCAGTAGCGATACACTGCGCCGTAATGTCGTCGTGCGTTGGTCCTATACCGCCGGTCGTGAACACGTAGTCGAACTCGGCGCGGCATTCGTTGACTGTTGCGACGATGACATCCGCATCGTCTTGCAGCACTCGGGCCTCGAGAAGTTTTACGCCTATTGAGGCGAGCTGCGAACCGAGATACTGCAGGTTCAGATCCTGAGTCTTGCCTGAAAGAATCTCATTGCCTATAAGCAGGATACAGGCGGTTGGGGATGCGGAGTTCGTTGTCACGAGGCACCTCTAAGAGAAATAGTGCAGGTTACGGGGTAGTGATCGGAGCCGAAGTGCGGTCCGCGGCTGTAGTTACTGATAATGAATTCGTCGCTCAGGACGCAATGATCTATGAGGATGCCGAGTAAGGGCAAGTAAGTTGGCCAGCTAATGCCGAAACCGGAAGTCTGAAACGCACTACGGAGTCGATTGTCTGCGAGCCAGCGCGAGAAGATCGGCGAGTAGGCCGTAATGTTGAAATCTCCAACGATGATCGTCGGATCTGAACGATCAGCTAACAGGCCGCCCAGCTCGTCGAGTTGTTGATTCCGTTCATGCGCGAGTTGTGCGCTAACGGGCGAGCGAAGATGGACGCCCAGAATACTTACGCTCTGGCCATCCAACTCGACTTCAGCTGTGACCGCCGTCGTGGTCACAAGGTCGAATGTCTTCGATTCCTTTAGCGGAATACGGGAGAGCAGTGCTATACCGAAGCGGCTGTGCTGCGGCGCTTCGATCCTGTGGGGGTAGAGTTCATTCAGCTGCGCCAGGCCGGTCTGCCAGGTAGCGTTGTACTCGACCACCACAACGAGATCGGGGAGTTGCTCTCGCAGCATCCCGACAAGCGAAGCGATGTCGCCGTTCTCCGCCTGAACATTCACGCTCATTACGGAGAGCTGCTGTCCCGCGACTACCGGGTTCTCCGGCGCCGCGAAGTTCTCGTACACGGGCACTCCGCTTATGATCGACACGGGCAGCAATGTCCACGCCAGCCACCAGCGGCGCCTGCCGGCGTTGATCAGAAATAATGCCGAGAGCAGAAATAGATACTGCAATCGGAAGTGTGAGAACAGATCGAACCCCCACCAGAGATTGGCGAGAATCGGCAACGTGCCTGCCAGCGCAACGCCCACTGTCAGCAGGGCGATGCGCCGGTCTACTTTTGGCATGAGCTACCCATCGCTAGTCTCCGGTGGCTAATCTTCTTCGGCAGCGCCGCCGCAGTTCCAGCAGACAATGAACTGTCCGTCGATGAGCTCACCGCAGCCGCGGCAACGCCACTGCGGCGCAGGATCGGCGGGCTGCTCAAGTTCCGCCAGCAATACCTTCGCGCGGTCCAGATCGTCATTGTCCAGCACCCAGAGCTCCGGAACGCATTCGAGCGGCGGTATTTCACCGGCTCCACCTGACAGCTGCGCATTTTTTATCACACAACCGATACCGGATTGCTCCATGACGTTCTTGAGGTGGCCGACGTAGGCGAGCGATTCGTGTGAAGTCACTTTCTTCATGTTCGCGCTCCGGAATTGAACATCGGTCAGCCGCGGAATGACATTATGGTCGTAGCGCCCGCAAGAACTCGCCGGGACTCTTCCGGGCTTCGAGTGCCTCCAGAAGCGCCGAGCCGACTATGACGCCATCGGCGTGCTCGCCGATGAGTTTCACCTGAGATTGTTCGCGAACCCCGAATCCGGCGCAGACAGGCAGACGGGAGGCTCGCTTTACGCTCGCGAGGTACGCAGCGGTTTCGTCCGGCAGGTCGACACTACCGCCTGTAATGCCCAGTCGGGTGACGGCGTAAACGAATCCTTCGCTCGCCGTGCAAAGTTCCTTGAGCCGCTCCGGCGGCGTAGCGGGTGTAACGAGCTGTACGAGCGCAAGCCCCTTCTCGTCCAAAGCGCTTTTCAGCGGGGCGCTCTCCTCGTACGGCAGGTCCGGAACGATGAACCCTGACACGCCGGTATCCAATGCTCGCGACGCCAGTTCTTCGAAGCCGAAGGCGAACAGCGGATTCAGGTAGCTCATCAGCAGAATCGGCGCCGGCAGCTCGAAGTCTCTGGATGCCAGCTGGTCGAAGATCCAGCGAAGGCTCACACCGTTCTGCAGGGCCTCGTGGCTGGCGCGTTGCACCGTGATGCCGTCGGCCATCGGGCCAGTGAACGGGACGCCGATCTCGACAGCATCGGCGGCATCCGCCACCTCGCGAAGCACATCAAGAAAGCGCTGCTGATCGGGATAGCCGGCCGTAAAGAAGGCAACGAGCGATGGTTGCCCGTCAATCGTCAGAGCCTGGCTTAGATTTTCACGCGGCTGCATCGATTGTCTCTCCGGCTGCGTACTCACTGAGAATCGGCATATCCTTGTCACCTCGACCGGACATGCCGATCAGGATTCTTGCGCCAGGATTCTTATTCGCCCAGCGTTTCGCGCCTGCCAAAGCATGCGAGGACTCCAGCGCGGGCAGAATACCTTCCAGCGCGCAGCATTCCTCGAGCGCGCTCAATGCCTCATCGTCGGTGGCCGTGGTGTACTCGACACGACCGACGTGCTGCAGCAGTGAATGCTCCGGACCGACGCCCGGGTAGTCGAGCCCTGCTGAGACCGAGTGTGTTTCCTGAATCTGGCCGTCGTCGTCGTAGAGCAGCATTGAATGGGCGCCGTGAAGGACGCCGGGCCGACCTGCTGCCAGCGGTGCGGAATTGTCGCCGAGTGCTTCGCCGCGGCCACCGGCCTCGACGCCGAACAGTTTTACATCACGATCAGCCAGGAAGCTGTGGAATAGTCCGATCGCGTTGGAACCGCCGCCAACACAGGCGAATGCCGCATCCGGCAGCCCTTCCTGAGCGACGATCTGTTCCCGCGCTTCGCGGCCAATGACCGCCTGAAGCTCCCGCACGAGGTAGGGATACGGATGGGGACCGACAGCCGAGCCGAGCAGGTAGTAGGTGCCGTTCGGATCGGAGACCCAGTCCCGCATCGCCTCGTCAATCGCCGCACGCAGCGTGCGGTCGCCGGAGGTAACCGCAACGACCTTTGTGCCGAGTCGTATCATTCGATCGACATTGGGTGCCTGCCGGGCCACATCGACTTCGCCCATATAGACGGTGCAGGGCAGGCCAACCCGGGCGCAGGCAGCAGCAGAAGCGACGCCATGCTGTCCCGCGCCGGTTTCCGCGACGATACGCTCCGCTCCGAGAGCCTGGGCCAGCAGCGCCTGCCCGATTGAGTTGTTGATCTTGTGCGCGCCGGTATGAGCCAGGTCCTCACGCTTGAACCAGACCTCCGCACCCCACGCTTCCGAGATCCGTGGGGCTCTGGTTAATGCGGTTGGCCTGCCGACCCAGCCGGTCAGTTCGTCCATCAGACGCCGCTGGAAATCGGCATCCGGCAGGTATCGGTACACGCCCTCGGTCAGACGATCGATCGCCGGCATCAGCGTCTCGGGTACGTAGCGGCCGCCATAAGGGCCGAATCGACCATCGGCATCGGGAAGTTCACCGTCCAGCAGTTGCTGGAACAGCGCGTCGTGCTCCTTGTTGCTCATTGGCGTGTCTCCGCTGCCCGCGCCCGGGCGATAAATAAGTCGATCTTGGCCGGATCTTTCTCTCCGGGTCTCCGTTCGACGCCGCTCGATACATCGACGCCCCACGGCGCGACGGCGTCTATAGCTGCCGCGACATTGTCAGCATCGAGTCCGCCCGCGAGTATCAGTCTTGCGCGAGCCGCAATGCTCGCCGCCTCACTCCAGTCTGCCAACTCGCCCTTGCCGCTCTGGATGCCCTCGAACAGGATACGCTCGGGGTTCGTCAGCGCGGTCTGTTGGCCGTTTCGATAGACCGGTAGTGGTTCGCAGCCGGGGTCAAGCTCGAGTTCCGAGAAATCGTCGGCGTCTGTCTGGAGCCAGTCGGGGCGGAACTCTTCCTGCACGGCGTTCCATTCAGCCGGGCTGGGGTGTCGCATGACGGCGACGCGAATCAGATTTTCCGGCAGGCCCCGACATAACTCCCGGGCCTTCGCCGGGGTGACGCGCCGTGGCGATTCAGCGAAGACGAAACCGACCGCATTTGCGCCGGCGTCCACTGCCGCCTGTACGGCATCGGCACTCGATAAGCCACAGATCTTCACGAACACGTCTTCACTCCGCGTACTGCGCCGTACCCGTCGCGATAAGCTCGGCAACGGCCTGCTGCGGTTGTTGAGACTGCATCAGGGCAGAGCCGACAAGAGCCGCGTGGTAGCCCATCTGTGCAATCGCACGAACTTCCTCAGCGCCCGTGATTCCACTCTCGGCGACAGCAACCAGTCCGGCGGGAAGATGCTCCGCGAGTGCGGCAAAGCGATCGAAATCGACGGCCAGTGTTTTCAGGTTGCGGCAATTTACACCGCATAGAACGGGCGCATTCTCCGAAGCCTGCCGTGGTCCGGTCAGCGTGGCGATCCGCGAGAGATCCTGAGCATCGAATGCCTCGAGAAGAACGAAGAGTCCGCACTCATGGGCGCAGGCAAGCAGGGTCTCGGTTTCTTCGTCGCTGAGCATCGTTACGATAACGAGGATCCCGGCTGCACCAGCCGCACGCGCTTCGTAGACCTGATACGGATTGGTAATAAAATCCTTCCGCATCGTCGGGGTGTTCTGCGGCTGCAGTATCGAAGCGGCCTCCTGCAGATGAGCCAGATCACCTTTGAATTCATCCGGCTCGGTGAGTACCGAAATTGCTGCCGCACCTCCGGCAGCATAGGCAGTGAGTTGAGAACAGCGATCGAAATCAGACGTGGCAAGCGATCCCGCCGCCGGTGAGCGAAGTTTCAACTCGGCAATCAGATCGAATTCACCGAGCGTCAAATCGGGCGGGCTGGGAGTTGCCATAGCGCGGGCACGCAAGTCGTCATCCGACTCCAGATGACGGGCATCGGCAACGCGCTCACGGCTGCGACGCGCCATGCGGCCAAGAAAAGAGTCGTCGTTCACCCGCGCAGCTCCTCGCCGAACTGCCGTAGACGCTGCAGAAATTCCTTCGCGCTGCCACCCGCAAGCGCCTCGCGCGCACGCGAAACCGCCTGCTCGGCATCGGGCTCCTCGCCGGTAACTTCCAGCGCAAGTGCAGCGCCCAGGGTCAGCGCATCTCTGTGCGCCTGAGTATCTTCACCACCCAGCGCCGCCATCAGCCTCTCTGCGTTCTCGTCGGCTTCACCGCCCAGCAGATCGTCCGCGCTACAGCGTGCAAGCCCGAGATCTGCCGGATCTCGAACGCTACGCTGGACCATTCCGGGTCGTACATCAAAGCATAGGAATGGGCCTACCGGTGTCGCTTCATCCCAGCCTGGTGCGCCGTGTATGACGAAGCTTCGCTCGGCATCCATACCGGATAGCGTTTGTGCCATGATCTCCGCCATTTCCTCGCTGAAGGCGCCAATAACGTTGAACGGCGGTGCCGCAGGGTTCGCGAGCGGGCCGAGAATATTGAATACGGTGCGAACCCGGAGTGCGGCGCGCACGGGCCCGATGTTTTTCATCGCCGGGTGATAGCGCGGCGCGAACAGGAAAGTGAAACCCAGCGCTTCGAGACTCTGCCCCGCTTCTTTTTCATCGAGCGGAACCGGGAGTCCGAGCGCTTCCAGCGCATCCGCACTTCCGGACTTGCTGGTGATCGAGCGGTTGCCGTGTTTGACGACTTTCGCGCCACAGGCTGCGGCGAGCAATGCGCTGCCGGTCGAGAGGTTGAGGCTGCCGGAGCTGTCACCGCCGGTGCCGACGATATCGACGTAGTTGTCTCCCGGCGGTATCTCCGGACTACGTGCCAGTTCGCGCATTGCCTGAGCGAAGCCGCGGATCTCGCTGGCCGCTTCGCCCTTGCAGCGAAGCGCGATCAGCAGCGCGCCGGACAAGGCGGGCGCGAGTTCGTCGGCCGCCATCGATCGCATGATCCAGGCCGCTTCAGCTTCGCTCAGGTCGGTCCCGGCGAGTAGTCGCTCCAGTAGTTCAACGGCATCGGCGCTCATGGTTCAGTCTCCTTGGGTGGCTCAGCGAGCTGCGCGGTCAGGATAAAGAAAATTCTCCAGCAGAGTCGGTCCGTCGGGAGTCAGGACGCTCTCGGGGTGAAATTGAACGCCTTCGATCTGTAGTTCTCTGTGACGAACGCCCATGATCTCGTGGACATCGGTCGTCGCCGTGACCTGCAGGACCTCCGGAACACTGAGTCGATTGGCCGCAAGAGAATGGTATCGACCGGCCTGGAACGGGCTGGGCAGTCTGCGAAACAACGAGTATCCGTCATGCTCGACGTGCGAGGTCTTGCCGTGCATCAGAACCCCCGCCTGAATGATCTCGCCGCCGAAGTGCTGAACGATGCACTGGTGTCCGAGACACACGCCGAGTATCGGAACCTTTCCTGCGAACGCTTCGATCATGGCCAGAGAGTGGCCCGCGTCGTCCGGGCGGCCCGGCCCAGGTGAGATGCAGAGGTGGGTTGGCTCTATACCCAGCGCTTCATCGATAGAGATCGCGTCATTGCGATGAACAACGACCTCTGCATCGAGCACGAGGAATGCCTGCACCAGGTTGTAGGTGAACGAATCGTAGTTGTCGATTAGTAACAAGCGGACGCTCATAGTCCTTCCTCCGCTATCTCGAGTGCGCTCCGCAGTATGGCGCTCTTCGCGAGGACCTCTTCGTACTCGCGCTCGGGGTCGCTGTCCGCAACGATTCCGGCGCCCGCCTGGAAACTGTACTCGTTGCCATTGAATACCATTGTTCGAATCGTGATCGCCTGATCCATGTTGCCGTTGTTTGCGAAGTAGCCGATCGTGCCACCATAGAGACCCCGACCAACCGGCTCCATGCCCGCGATCAGCTCCATCGCACGCACTTTCGGAGCGCCTACCAGCGTGCCGGCCGGGAAAGTGGCGGCAAAGAGATCGAATGCGTCCTTCTCCTCCACGACCTCTCCGAGCACGCCGCTGACGATGTGCATCACGTGGCTGTATCGCTCGATCTTGAGATAAGGATCGACGTGTACCGAGCCGGCCGCCGCGACACGGCCGAGATCGTTGCGCGCGAGATCAACCAGCATCACGTGCTCCGCATTCTCCTTCGGATCCGCGAGCAGCTCTTCCTCCAGTGCGCGATCTTCCGCGTCGTCGCGGCCCCGCGGACGGGTGCCCGCAATAGGACTCAGTGACGCTTCGCGCCCGTCGAGACGCACCAGCGCTTCGGGCGAAGAGCCTGCAACCCTCAGGTCGCCGACCTCGAGGTAGTACATATAGGGCGACGGATTCAGCAGTCGTAGCGCGCGATAGCACTGAAAGGGCTCGAGATCCGTCGTGCCGCTGAAGCGAACCGAAAGTACGATCTGATAGATGTCGCCCGCGGTGATGTGCGCCTTGCAATGCGCGACCTCCGCTTCGAACTCCTCCTGACTCAGGCTTGCGACGGTGTCCGAGAAGCTTCCCGGCTTCGGCTGGCTGTCTATGCCGCTGCGCAGTGCCTCGATCACCTCGGCTCGCAGCGCTTCACGTTCCTCGCTGCTTCCGGAATGCAGCAAAGCAACGCGCCGCGTCAGATGATCGAATACCAGCAACGACTGCGGTGCGACGTAGGCCGCCTGGGGCAGCCCGTCAAGCTCCGACTGATTCTCCGGAAGTCGCTCGATAAAGCGCACGATATCGTAACCAGACGCGCCCACGAGTCCGCCCGCGAACGGCAATCCCTCGATTGCCGGCTCGAGATCCGGGCTTACGGCGAGCGCGTCCCGGAGTGTGTCGAGCCATTCCTGACCGGTCTGCGGTCGCGGGCCCATCTCGCCGTTGCGCCGCAGGCCGTCGGGATAAAGTTCCAGCGTCAACCGCGATCCAAGACCGAGGAAGGAATATCTCGCCAGGCGCTCCCCACCCTCCACGCTCTCCAGCAGAAAGCAGGGATTGAATCGCTGCAGCTTGATAAAGGCCGACACCGGTGTATCCAGGTCGGCTGCAATGTCGAACGGCGCTTTCATGATTTGCTCGAATCTCATTTTCTACAGATATAAAAAAACCCATCTCCGAATCTCGCGAAGATGGGTTTGCCTTGTCCGATAGACTCATCGGTCTAGGCGCGCACTACCCTCTCCGCCGGGGATCGTCGCCACCAGCGGATTTTACGGGACTGTGTGCTCGTAGATCGTTCCATGGGGCAGAGTATGTCTCCGCCGGCTCACGGCGGTCAAGTTAAGGTCGCTCACTCCGGCGCTAGAGATCGTAGATTATCGGCAGAACGATGGAGAATCCGAGCCACATCAGGGCGGCCAGCGGGATACCCGCGCGCATAAAGTCCGTAAATTTGTAGCCGCCGGCGGATAGCAGCAGCAGATTGGTCTGATAACCGTAAGGCGTCGCATAACTCATATTGGCGCCGAAAATGACGGCCAGCACGAAGGGCTCTGCGGGTACGCCGAGCTCCCGTGCCATCTGAATGGCGATCGGTGTTCCGATAATTCCGGCGGCCGCGTTCGAGACGATATTCGTGATGATCGCCATGATCAGGATCAGCGAGCTGAGAATGAATGGCGTTGGCAGTAGCCTCACGGCTTCAACGAACGCCTGGGCCAGATAGGTGGCGCCCCCGGTTTCGGTCATCGCCAGACCGAGCGCGAGGCTTGCCACAATGATCATGATGACCTGCGGTGATAGCGCGCCTGCCGTGTCTTCCCAGGTAAGGCAACGAGTGGCGAGCATTGCGCCGACACCGACCACGGCGCTTACGGAAATCGGCAGAACGCCGGACGCGGCGGCGAGAACAACGACGATCATGATGATCAGTGCCCGGTCGGCACGGTGCGTCCGCGGCAGGTCGGTCGTACCGTCCAGCACGAGCGCCGTGCCTGAGCGCTTGAGTTGCTCGAGCTTTGTGTCCGTACCCTGCACGAGTACGACGTCACCGGCGCGCAGCTTCTCAGAGCCGATGCGGCCGCTGATTTCTTCACCACCCGGTTCTCGCGCGCGATGAATCGCGAGCGGCAGCAGGCCGGTACGCTGGGCGAATCGAACGCCGATCAGACTTGCACGGTGCAGTAGCGAACCGCTGGTTACGACGATTTCCGCGAGATGCTGTTGCTCCTGAACAGCTCTGAACTCACCGGCCATCTCGTCGTCACCGATATCGCTGTGCAGCGTCGCGCCGAGCTGTTTCTCGAATTGTTTTAGCCGCTCGGGCGTGTCTCGTACCGCCAGACGATCACCGGCGGTGATCTGAACGGACGGAAGCTTAGTAACAGAGAGGCCTTCGCCGCGTTCAATGCGATCAACGCGCATCTCGTTATCAGTGAGCGCCAGTACTTCGGCGAACTTCAGGCTGCAGGCCTCGCTGGCGTCGTGGATATGCAGCATGGCGTTGAACACCCGCGGCGAGCGATCTGCGAGCGGCGGTTTTCTCTCGGGGAGCAGGCGGGGCGCGACGAGCCATAGATACAGCGTTCCTATCGCGCCGACAAACAGAACCGGAATCGTAAAATCGAACATACCGAAGGGTTCGAGACCCTGATCCTCGGCGATGCCCACGACGAGCAGGTTTGTGGATGTTCCTATCGTCGTTGCCATCCCGCCTATCAATGTCGCGAAGCCGACCGGCATCAGAATTGACGACGGCGTGAATTTGTTACGGACAGCAACGCCGATCAGCATCGGCAACAGCATCACGACGATCGGTGTGTTGTTCACGAACGCGCTGAGAATAGCGGCCATTATCAGCGTGACGAGCCCCGCGAGCTTTGGGCGTGCCATCCACGCTCTGGCGAGCGTGACCGCGATGGGTTGCAGCGCGCCGGTTGCCTCCAGCCCCTTGCCCATGATCATCAGCGCGCAAATCGTGATCAGCGCTTCGTTGCCGAAGCCGGTCAGGAACGCCGTGGGGGCAAGCTGCTCGCCGTTTACTTCATAGGGAACGAGTTGAAAGCTCAGGACGAGAATGACGAGAATCGCGAGACCGGAGGCCTCCAGAGGTAACCTGTCGCGCGTGAACAGGTATAACGCCAGCGGCGTCAGCAGTAAAACGAAAATTCCATGCGGGTCTGGAGGGCTGGGCACGAATTACTTCTTGGATTATGGCCTAGCACCCTAATACCATGCCTGCGGACCCATCGCCACTTCCTAAGTCAACGTGACCCCAGCCGAAACAGACAATCCGATGCGCTCGCTCGAGAGCTACCTGGGCGTATATCGCTACAGTCGACGTGCGGTGGAGCTCGTCTGGAGTACACACAAGGGCCTCACTATCGCGCTTGCTGTGTTTACGATTGCGGCCGGGCTGCTTCCCGCGGGCGTGGCCTATGTCGGCAAGTTGATTATTGATGCGGTTGTTGCCGCGATCGCGATTGCCCAGGCCGGCGGTGAGCCGGCGTACCGGGAGGTACTCATATTTGTCCTCGTTGAGGGCGTGCTCGTCGCGGCGATCGCCGCGGTTCAACGCGGCATCAGCTTCTGTCAGACACTGCTACGGGTACTTCTCAGTCAGCGAGTCAATACGCTGATTCTTGAGAAGGCGCTGACGCTGGAGCTCGCGCAGTTCGAAGATTCGGAATTCTACGACAAGCTCAATCGGGCGCGGCAGGAGGCGTCGAGTCGCCCGCTTAGCCTGGTCAACAGAACATTCGGACTTGCGCAACACAGCATCTCGCTCATTAGCTACGCCGCGTTATTGCTGCAGTTCTCGCCGTGGGCCGTATGCATACTGGTACTCGCGGGTATTCCCGCATTCGTTGCCGAGACCCACTTTTCGGGCGCGCGCTTCCGAATTTTTCGCCGCCGTTCTCCGGACAGGCGCAAGCTGATGTATCTGGAGATGGTCCTCGCCCGTGAGGATCACGCGAAGGAGGTCAAATTATTTCAGCTTGGCCCGGAACTCCTGAAACGGTATCGAAAGATTTTCGCGCTGCTGTTTGACGAGGAGCGCGAGCTGACGATCCGACGCGATATCTGGGGCCTGGGTCTCGGGCTTTTGACGAATGTCGCTTTCTACGGCGCCTATGCATGGATTGCGGTTGCGACGATACAGGGGACGATCACGCTGGGTCAGATGACAATGTATCTGCTGGTCTTCAAACAGGGTCAGTCATCGGTGTCGGCGATGCTGAGCGCAATCGGCGGAATGTACGAGGACAATCTCTATCTCTCCAATTTATACGACTACCTCGAGCAGCCGACGCCGGCCCGCCGCGGGATCGAGCTCAGTGGTCCCGATCCCAGGGCGGGTCTGGTTTTCGAGGATGTGAGCTTTACTTACCCGGGTGCGAACCACCGTGCACTGCGAAACGTCAGTCTGGAGATCAGGCCCGGCCAGAGCGTCGGACTCGTCGGCCGCAACGGCTCAGGTAAGACGACCCTGATTAAGCTTCTGGGTGGACTCTACGAGGTAGACAGCGGTCGAATCAGCTACCAGGGTCGTGATCTGACCGAATGGGACGGGGATGCACTACGTGCCTCGATCGGCGTGATCTTTCAGGACTTCAACCGCTACCAGCTTGAGGTCGGTGAGAATATCGGCATCGGTGATGCCCGCAATCTCAGCAATGAGGAGACCTGGGTGGAAGCCGCCGATATGGGTCGGGCTTCGGAGTTCATCGACAGGCTTCCGGAACGCTATAACACGCAGCTGGGGCGGTGGTTTAATCGTGGTCAGGAGTTGTCTGGTGGCCAGTGGCAGCGGATCGCGCTGTCGCGCGCGTTTATGCGCAGTTCGGCGAATATCCTGGTACTCGATGAGCCGACCTCCTCGATGGACTCAGAGACCGAGGCTGAAATCTTCGAGCACTTTCGGTCTCTGACCGAAGATAAGATCGCGATACTGATTTCCCATCGTTTTTCTACCGTACGTCGCGCGGATCTGATTCTCGTGATGGACGATGGGGAAATCGTCGAGCGTGGCAGCCACGATGAACTCGTCGCGCTTCAGGGACGCTACGCGCAGCTCTTCGAGCTTCAGGCGCGCGGCTACCGGTAACTCGGCAAGCAGAGAATACGGCTACGGCCTGAGGTACAATCGTTCGCCCTTCTCATGTCCACTCCTTCATCAGAGTCCGTCCCCCGCGCTGAGATCTATTTCCCTGCAAAAGACAAAGCGCTGCGAGACGATGTACGGCGTTTGGGCGAGCTCGTCGGCGAAGTCGTGCGCGACCAGGGTGGGGAGGCTTTGTTCGATCTCGTCGAGGCGGCGCGCAGGGCCTCTATCGCGCGTCGCGAGGGTGACGAAGGTGCGCTTCAGGAGCTAAGAACCCTGCTGGCGGCTCTGACGCCGAGCGCAGCGCGAGATTTCATCCGGGCGTTCTCGACCTACTTCCAGATGATCAATATGGCGGAGAAGGTGCATCGGATTCGCCGCCGCCGCGCTTATCTCCGGGATGCCAAGACGCCCCAGCCCCTGAGCTTCGTCGATACGCTGACGCGACTGAAGGACGCCGGAGTCGATGCCTTCGCTATCGAGTCAGTATTGAGCTCGGTCTCTGTCGAGCCAGTTTTCACGGCGCATCCTACCGAGGTGACCCGCCGAACCCTGTTGCGCAAACAGCAGAACGTCGCGCGGCACCTGGTCGATATGCTCGATCCGTACATGACGCCCTGGGAGGAGCAGTCGACGCTGGGGCAGATCCGGATGGAAATGACGACCGGATGGCAAACAGAGGAACATCCGGACACACAGATCCGGGTCAGCGACGAAGCCGAGCACGTGCTGTTCTTTCTCACGGATGTGTTGTACCGGATGCTCCCGCCGTTCTACGAAGGCCTGGAATCGGCGCTCACCACCGTTTATCCGGAACATGGCGGTCGAATTCGACCCCCTGCGCTTGTCGGCTTCGGTTCCTGGGTCGGTGGCGACATGGACGGCAACCCGAACGTTACGGCGAAGAGTCTTCGCGAGTCACTCTCTCGTCAGCGGGCGCTCGTTCTCGATCTCTACTATAACGAATGCGTGAGTCTGGCTAAGCAGCTGAGTCAGAGCGATAGCCGAACCGCTGTCGACGGAGAGATCCGCAGGCGAAGCGAACTCTATTCGCGGCATTTCTCACAGGCGGCACACACAGTTCCGGCACGACACCGACAGATGCCTTATCGGATATTCCTGCGGCTCGTTGCGGCCCGGCTGCAGGCAACCTACGACGACGACGCTTTCCCCTACGAGTCGCCGGAGGAATTCTTCGAGGATATCGAACTCATAGCCGATAGCCTGCGCGCGAACAAGGGAAGAAACGCCGGACTGTTCGCCGTGTCCCGGCTGCTGCGCCGTATCGAAACCTTCGGTTTTCATATCGCCACGATCGACATTCGGCAGAACGCCCTCGTGCATCGCCGCGTCGTGGGCGAGGGGTTGCAGGAAGAAAACTGGCTGGAGCAATCCCCGGAACAACGAACCCAGCGTATCAGAGAGGCACTTTATCGCCGCGAATCGCCGGTCCGCCGCCTGTCGTCGGAGGGGCGACGCACGCTCGCAGTTTTCCAGGCCATCGCGCACTGTCGCCGCAAGTACGGCACCAGGGCGATCGGTCCGTACATTGTCAGTATGGCGCACGGACCGGACGACGTGTTGTCGGTGCTGCTGTTGGCGAAGTGGGGTGACCTCGGACCCAAGGGCGCACCGGTGCCACTGGATGTCGTGCCGTTATTCGAAACAGTAGAGGATCTGGGGAACGCCGCGTCGATTATGGAGGGCCTGCTCGGTGACAACAGTTACCGGGAGCACCTCGAGCGCAGAAACCTCGAGCAGATGATCATGGTTGGCTACTCCGACAGTAATAAGGACGGCGGTCTTGCATCTGCCCGCTGGACACTGCGCAAGGCGCAGCAGCAGCTGGTCAAGACGATGGCGGAGCTGGATGTGAAACTGACGATCTTTCACGGTCGTGGCGGGACGGTCAGCCGCGGTGGCGGCCGGCTTCACGAGGCGGTCATGGCCGCACCCGCGGGTGCCGTGGCCGGCCGACTGCGTATGACCGAGCAGGGCGAGATGATCAACGCCAAGTACGGCTTGCGTGCTATCGCGATGCGTTCGCTGGAGCAGACCGTGAGTTCGGTGTTACGGGCGAGTGCCGAGGAGCCCGTGACGGATCCTTCCGAGCCGCGCTGGCAGGAGATCATGAGTAACCTGGCAGACGCCAGCCGCGATGTGTATCAGGATCTGATTTACGATCGCCCGGAGTTCTGGACTTACTTCAGAGATGCGACACCAATCGACGTCATAGAGCAGCTTGGCATCGGGTCGCGGCCCGCCTATCGAGCCGAGAATGCGAACATCCAGGATGTTCGAGCGATCCCATGGGTATTTGCGTGGACCCAGACGCGCTTGCTTCTTCCCGGATGGTTCGGCGTCGGGACGGGCTTGCGACGGGCGATCGAACTCTACGGTGCCGACGAGATCGACGAGATGTTCTCCCGCTGGAAGTTCTTTCAGGTGTTGATCGCTGACGTCGAAATCGTTCTGGGGAAAACCGATATTTCGATCGCCGAAAGATACTCTGAGCTGGCCGGCAGCCTGCACGACGAAATATTCCCGATCATTCACGAAGAGTACGAGCGTTGTACCGAGATAATTCTGAAGCTACGCGGTCAGAAGGCATTGCTCGAGAACGACCGGACATTGCGACGAGCGATACGTTTGCGTAATCCCTATGTTGACCCCATGAGTCTGCTCCAGGTAGATCTGCTGAGACGCTGGCGCGAGGGCGGTCGTTCCGATCAGGCGGTCCTCGACGCGCTGCTGGCGAGTATCAACGGTATCGCTCATGGGATGCAGAATACCGGTTAGAGCCGCTAGCGAGATTTCTTTCGCAGCCCGCCGCGCGGCACCCGCAGCCAGCGGATCACATGTTCCTCCATATCATCAGGTGCGACAGACGCTTCCGGAACGGCGCGCCCGCCGATAGCGATTCCGGCGCGATGGACGCTGGCGCGTGTACCGGAGATCAGCGGATGCCAGGAAGCCAGGCCACGCCCTTCCGCCAGACGCCGATATGCGCAGGTGGCAGGCATCCATGAGAGATTCTCGAGATCATCGGGATCGAGAACAACGCAGTCCGGCACCGCTTCGAGCCGTTGAGGATAGTTTGAGCATTGGCAACTCTCGAGGTCGAGTAGGCGGCAGGCGACGTCGGTATAGTGCACGCGCCCGGTATCCTGATCCTCGAGCTTGTGCAGGCAGCAGCGACCACAGCCGTCACACAGAGACTCCCATTCAGGTTTCGTCATATCGCGCAACGACTTTCGCTCCCAAAACGGTCTGTCGTCTGACCACTGACGCTTCTTAGCGCGTTTCGTCATAGCGCCATAGTGTAAGCTGTTGCGCCGTAATGAAACGTATGAAAGCAGCATTCCTCGATTACGCGACGCTTGGACCGGGCGTCGATACCAGTCCGTTGGACGCGCTCGTCGACGTCGAGTATTACGACTATTCCCCGGAGGACGAAATATCAGGTCGTCTGCAGGGGATCGAAGTCTGCATAGTGAACAAGGCGCGCGTCAGCGCCGCAACGATCGCCGCAAACCCGGAGCTTAAACTCATCGTTCTCGCAGCTACGGGTAGTGACAACGTCGATGTCAGTGCGGCTGAAGCCAACGGTATCGCCGTTGCGAATATTCGAGGCTACTGTACGCCCGCCGTCGTTCAGCATGTGTTCGCATTGATATTGTCGTTGACCCGTCAGATAAGCGGTTATCGGGCGGTCGTCGACAGTGGCGCGTGGCAACGAAGTAATACATTCGCACTGTTCGACTATCCGATTCGCGAGCTGACCGGCAAGAATCTGGGCATCGTCGGATATGGTTCACTCGGCGCAGGTGTCGCGGAGGTTGGCCGTGCGTTCGGAATGGACGTACTGGTTTCCGTTCGCCCCGGTAGCGGAGACGCCGCGCCCGCCGACCGGTTGCCATTCGAACAGGTACTCACGCAGTCCGACGTTCTGAGCCTGCACTGTCCGCTGACCGACGCGACGCGAGGCCTGATCGGCAGACCCGAACTCGTGGCGATGAAGTCCGACGCGATTCTGATCAATACGGCGCGTGGCGCGCTGATAGACAGTGAGGCCCTTGTGGAGGCGTTGCACAGCGGCGAGATCGGTGGCGCCGGTATCGATGTACTCGCTAAAGAGCCTCCGACCGACGATGAGCCGCTGTTGGCAAGAGGCATACCGAATCTCATTCTTACGCCGCATATCGCGTGGACGTCGACGGAATCCCGGCAGCGAACGCTCGACCAGGTTGCCGAAAATGCGCAGGATTTTCAGAGTGGCGGTCAACTCCGCCGTCTCGTCTAGGACGCGTCGGCAGTAACAGACGGACTCACGAGTTTTCCGGCCGACAACTCAATGACGCGATTGCAGCGGCTGGCAGCCGTCAGGTCGTGAGTCACGAGAACCAGCGTTGTTTCCGATGCGGCATTGGAATCGAAGAGAAGCCGCAGGATGAGATCGCCGGTTGTGTTGTCGAGATTTCCTGTGGGCTCGTCCGCGAAGAGTAATACCGGGTCCGTCACGAATGCCCGGGCAATAGCGACGCGCTGCTTTTCTCCGCCCGAAAGTTGTCTTGGATAGTGGTTGACGCGGCTGGTGAGCCCTACCTTGTCCAGCGCCGCTCGCGCTCGTTCGGTTTCGTGATCGATTCCGCTCAGTTCCAGGGGTAGCAGCACGTTCTCGAGAGCGGTCAGCGAAGGCAACAGGTGAAACGACTGGAAGACGAAACCGACCTGGCGGTTGCGCAGCCGGGCACGGCCGTCCTCGTCGAGCGCCGTCAATTCTTCACCGCCCAGCCAGACCTTACCGCTGGTGGGCTCGTCGAGCCCCGCGAGAAGCGCAAGTAACGTCGATTTTCCTGCTCCGGAGGGGCCAACAACAGCTGCTGTGTCGCCTCGCTTTACGCTGAGGCTGACATCGTTCAGGATTATTAATTCGCCCTCCGGGCTCTCGACCTTTTTGGTGAGTGCCTCGGCTGTCAATAAGGAATCTGAATCTGTCATGTTCGTTAAAGGCGTAGTTCAAGCCCACTCTACTGTTAGAGTGTTTGCTGCAACCCTGATTGCGTTTATCTGGGCGACGACCGTCCACTCTGCCGGATCGACTATCGTTGTACTCGGCGATTCTCTAAGCAGCGGCTACGGCATGCGCATAGAGCAATCCTGGGTATCGAAACTGGAGAATCGCCTAAGGACGGAAGATTACGTATATGAGGTAGTTAACGCCAGCATCTCGGGCGATACGACGTCTGGCGGGCTGGCGCGACTGCCGAGACTACTCGAGTTGTACGACCCCGGATTCGTCATTATCGAGCTTGGCGGCAACGATGGCTTGCGCGGCCAGCCGGTCGGCAATCTCAGAGACAATCTGGCCGAGATTATCGAACTGACGCAGGATCATGGTGCGGTGGCCGTACTGACGGGAATTCAGATTCCGCCGAACTACGGCCCGGCATATACAGCCGCATTTACCAGGGTCTATTCGGAGCTTGCGGCTGAATACGATCTGCCGCTGGTCGAGTTTCTGATGGACAAAGTCGCGCTGAATCCCGCGTTGATGCAACCGGACAGCGTTCATCCGAATGCGCGGGGCAACGACGTAATGCTTGAGAATGTGTGGGCCGTTCTGGCCGCATTGCTCTGATCCTCGACTCGCCTGCGCCCGATGAATCGTCCCTGGTTACGCGCCTATCCGCCCGGTGTTCCCGCTGAGATAGATCTCGACCAATACGCATCACTGAACGAGATGCTCGAAAAGAATTTCGAGCGTTTCAGGAATGAGCCTGCTTTCTCCAATATGGGCGAGAGCATGAGCTTCGCGAAGGTCGACCGGCTCAGTGGGCGTTTCGCCGCCTATCTGCAGTCCTTGCCGGGGCTGAGTCCGGGAGACCGGATCGCCGTCATGCTGCCGAACGTGCTGCAGTATCCCGTTGCGGTATTCGGGATTCTTCGAGCCGGTTTTGTAGTCGTCAACGTGAATCCGCTCTATACGCCGCGCGAACTGGAGCATCAGTTGATCGACAGTGGCGCCCGCGCCATTCTCGTACTGGAGAATTTCGCCGCGACGGTCGCTGAGGTCGTGGAAGAAACCAGGGTTGAAACAGTCATTGTTACCCGGCTTGGAGATCACCTGCCGACTGTTAAACGGTTACTCACGAACTTCGTCGTCAAGTACATCAAAAGATTGGTTCCAGGCTGGCGGATGGATGTGACGACGTCGTACCTGACCGCGCTTCTGACCGGAAGACGTCGCGCGTTTCGTCGTGTAGAGGCCGGTCCAGACGATATAGCGTTTTTGCAGTACACCGGCGGCACGACGGGTGTCGCGAAAGGCGCGGCGTTGACCCACCGAAATATGGTGACCAACGTACTGCAGTCAGCCGCCTGGACCCGGCCTGTCATTGAAGGGCCTGGTGACATCGTCGTGACACCGTTGCCGCTGTATCACATTTTCTCCCTGACGGTGAATCTGTTCAGCTTTGTTGAACTCGGCGGGCACAACATTCTTATCACCAACCCAAGGGACGTGCCGGGCTTTATCAAGGAACTGAAGAAGTCCGGCTTCACGTATATGACCGGCGTCAACACGCTCTTCGTCGCGCTTTTGCAGCGCGCTGAATTCAAGGAAATCGATTTCAGCCGTCTCAAGGCCTGCATGGGCGGCGGCATGGCGGTGCAACGAGCCGTGTCGGAGGACTGGCAGGCGGTAACCGGTACGCATATCACGCAGGGCTATGGCCTTACAGAAGCTTCGCCGGTGATCAGCGCCAATCCCCTTACGCTGGGCGAGTTCAACGGCTCGGTCGGTTTGCCGCTGCCTTCGACCGACGTCGAAATTTACGATGATAACAATGAGCCGCTGCCGATCGGCGAGGTGGGTGAGATCTGCGCCCGCGGTCCACAGGTCATGTCTGGCTACTGGGAGCGCCCGGAAGCTACCGCGAAGATCATGTTCGGGGACGGCTGGTTACGTACCGGCGATGTTGGCCGCATGGACGAACAGGGTTTCATCTTCATCGAAGACCGTCTTAAGGACCTGATCATTGTCTCCGGTTTCAACGTTTATCCCAGCGAGATCGAAGACGTCGTCGTCAGCCACTCCGGTGTGATAGAAGCCGCCGTAATCGGCATACCGGATGACGAAAGCGGCGAAGCCGTAAAGCTATTCGTTGTCAAAAGCGATCCTGAGCTGACCGAGCAGGAGCTCGTCGCGCATTGCCGCGAGCGACTAACCGGCTACAAAATTCCACGCCACGTCGAATTCCGCGACGACCTGCCGAAGACTAATGTCGGCAAGGTCCTTAAGCGCGCGCTGCGCGACGAGTAACGCCGACTGCACCGACTCGGCAGGCGGACCTTCGCTGAATTCGCTCACTGCCGACGACTGCAATCCGACCCGGTCGAGTCGCCGGGCTTACGCCCGGTGCCCTCATCCGCCAGACTGAGGCCGGGCTCGGACACTCGGCATCCTGC
>JBJKYM010000012.1:0-31474 GCA_045561025.1 Candidatus Rariloculaceae bacterium | reverse complement strand
CGGGGCCGCTGCCACCGCCACCCGCAAAACCAGCCAACGCACCGTGGGAGCCCCCGGGGCCGAATCGCGATGCCGGAAACCCGGTCAGCCGCGGGTTGCCGGCGAGTGAGTTCACGCTACCGATGGCGCTCAACGACTACGCATCTGCAGCGATCGGCAAGTGGCACCTTGCGGACGTGGATAACGGATGGCTCGCTCATCCGCGCAATGCCGGTATCGGGTTTTATTCGGCCATCATGCATGGTGAAGATTCTTACTTCGCCTGGCGCAAGAATCTGAACGGGGAGATCGTGCCGACGACAGTCCACTCGGCCATCGATCAGACGGATACTGCCATCGAGTGGATTGCCGAGCAGGGAGAAACACCCTGGTTCATGTGGCTAAGTTACATCCTGCCGCATACGCCGCTGCATCTGCCGCCAACACACTTGCTTCAGTCCGACTATTCCGACCTGGATCCGGCGCAGGACACATCGGAGAATCCGATCCGCTATTTTCACGCGATGGTCGAAGCCATGGACTCGGAGATCGGTCGCGTACTCGACTCAATGACGTCGGCGGTTCGTGAGAACACGTACATCGTTTTCGTCGGAGACAATGGTACGACGAATAGTTCCGTCGTCGCACCGTTCGCGCGCGGCCGCGCGAAGGGAACTGTCTATCAGGGCGGCGTGAATGTGCCGCTCATCGTTACCGGGCCAGGCGTTGTGAACGGTGTTTCGGAGGCGCTCGTTAATTCCACCGATCTTTTCGCGACGATGCTGGAGATGGCGGAAGTCGATGTCGGCGAGACCGTGCCAGATGATGTCACGCTCGACTCGGTCAGTATTGTTCCGTATCTCGAAGAACCGGCAACCCCATCGATACGCGACTGGATTTATGCGGACGTCTTCGCCGGCAGCTTCGAAGGAGTTGAGACGGCCGACTACGCGATGCGCAACGCTCGCTACAAACTGCTGCGGCGTCAGGGCACCAGCGAGTTCTACGATCTGGGCGCGGACCCCTACGAACACAATGATCTACTCCACAGGCGCATGACGCCGGAGGAGCAACTACAGAACGATCGGTTGCAGGATCAGATTCGGGAACTGCGGGGGAGTCGCTGACCGCGGCTTCGACTTGTCTTAGAGAACAAGCAGCGCTGCGCCCCAGAGAATCAGTCCGATTCCGCTGAAGCGCCCGAGCCAGTGTCCGGCCGGCGCGAGTTTCTCGACGAGTAAATAGAGAGCCAGTCCAACGATCCAGTACAGGTTCATGACACCGCCGTAGAACAACAGACCCATCAGAAGCCAGCAGCAACCCAGACAGAATAGCCCGTGCTCGAGGCCCATCCGGAACGCGCCGCCAGTACCGCTTCGCCAGTGATGTCCGAGATACTCGATCGGCGCACGACAATGGCGCAGGCAGGCGTGCTTGAGCGGGGTCAGCTGATAGATGCCGGCCGCAATCAACAATGCGGCGCCGAAGGCTTCGCTGGCACTCGCCATCATCGGCGTCAGCAGCGTGAGTTCTTCAAGACCCCACTGCAGCAACGCTGCGACGACGCTGAAGCCGCCCCAGGCCACAACATAGCCCGCCGCGAATACGGCCGAAGGTGCCGACGAGCTACCGCTTTCCCCGCTTCGCCTCTTTAGCTCCGCGTACAACAGGATCATGGGCGCGGCGCTGGGCAGCATCATCGCGTTCATCATGACCCACCACATGACAACCATGAGTAGGAAATAGCCGGGCGTCCAGACGGGTGACATCGACATGCCGCCGGCCATCCCGGACATATCGCTCATGTTCATGCCGGCACCGGCCAGAATGTACGCCCACGAGATCACAATGACGCCGAGCAGACTTGCCAGAACGATCCAGCGATCGCGCCTGAGCGCCCGCTCGAGCGTGGAGGAAGACATCGGGTTGGTGGTTCTCGCGATTAAGCCGCGGAGCGTATGACGCCGCTATTCGTCAAATGCAGCTCTGCCCATTGACCGTAGCTATTTTCGAGGTCCAGCTTGATTGCGCCGACGGCTTTCGTGCTCGCATTGCCGATTTCCGCAATCTCAAACTCAAACCCTTCGGGCATATCGATTCGCACTCGATGAAGCGCTCCGGTAACGCGGTTGCGAATCGGTTCGCCGGTCGTCTCGACGACACCGGGTATGCTGACACGACCGGTGCGACTATTGATGTTGATATCCAGGTCGATCGGTTTTGCCAATGGCTCGTGAAAGGTCGTGCACATGGCCGAGTACACTGCCCACATTGTTGCCATCTCTTCGGTCTCTTCACCCTTCATTATTTTCAACAGAGCATCCCGCTGCTGCTCGTCGGCCCGTTCGTCGACAATAAACTGGGCTTCGCCACCGCCTTCGTGTACCGGGCCGTCCCAGTGATAGACCGGCCATTCTCAGGCCATCGAGTTTGACGTCGCCGAAGTGTCCTTCGTCTATCTCGAACGCGACAGAGGCCTCGCAGAAGCCCTGTGTCGGCAGTGCGTCGAATTGGCAGGGACAGCTATAGTCGCAATTGCAGTTGCCAAACTCGCGTGCCTTTATTTCCCAAGCAATCATGTCGATCTCTACCGGTTCGTTAATTCCTAGAATCGCGCGCGGGTCAGGTCCACGTCGGCATTCTCCCATGCTGCGTCAAAGTCGGCACGGGCTTCAACTGCTGCTTCCGATTGGCCCTGCGCTTCCAGACTCTCCCACAGCCCGAAATGCGACCAGCCGTTATTGCGGTTCTCGATCAGGTCCTGGCGGAAAATCGCTTCTGCTTCGGCTGCTCGATCGGCGTCGAGTAGGACAGCACCAAGATATTGTCGGACTGGCTGTGCCCAATCTGGTGGTTCGGTGTAAGCCAGTGTGTCCTCTATTTTGACCGCAGCGGCATAGTTCGCGATTGCTACATTCAGATCGCCCCGCGCCTCGTTGATCTCGCCCTGCAGCGCGAGGGAGCCGATCTCCATGATTGTTGAAACGTAGTTGGCGTTGCGCCTCAGCGTTGCGGATTCGGGATTGGCGGCAACGGCCTGCAGCAGCGCCAGGGTCTCTTCTGCGGCATCGAGTTCGCCGCGACCGACCTGGCCGCTGCCCTGCGTGTAGTACCACATGCCGTCGAGATAGTGAGAACCTTCTCCAGCGCGTTCTTCCTCGAGCAGCGCGTCCCAGCGGCCGAACATTTTTTGCACGAGCCAGCGCGTCGCGATTGTTTTATCCGCGGCGCCGCGTTGAATGCGCTCCTGTGGTTCATGCTCGCGTGCGTCCTGTGCGGCGACGATGGCTCTTTCGTAGTTGCCCTGGATCGCAGCCGAGTAGCGAATGAAGTCGTAGGCGTGGCGGCGGTGATTCTCGGCCGACAGGAAGTAGGTTCCCGTCTTCGGAAAATCGCGTTCGCCCCATGTTTCGAGAAACTCGGCATCGGCGTCCGCCGAAGCCTGGTTGTGATCGACCGATTTCGTGTGCTGACCAACACGCACATAGATATGCGAGGGCATGTGAACGATGTGTCCGGCACCCGGCATCAGCGCAGCTAAACGGTCGGCAGCAGGCAGCGCTTCCTCGGGCATGTTCGAGGACTCCATCAGGTGAATATAGAGGTGATTGGCGCCCGGGTGATCGGGGCGTACCGCCATGACGGCTTCGAGTGCTGCCTTCGCCTCGGCCGTGCCACGGATCGGCCCGCCATTTTCATCCCAGTAAAAACGTCCGGGGCGCGTAATCATATAGGCATCACCGAGCAGGCTGCCGGCGTCCGGATCTTCCGGGTAGCGCTCGAAGAGCGTCCGCGCCGCGGCGAGATAGGCCTGGTCGCGGTGCTCGCGGTCGGCGATTGCGTCCGAGTCAAAGCGAATGTTCAACGCCTCGACGAAAGCGCGTTCCGCTTCCGTACCATTCTCTAGATGCTGCATCCCCTGCTGTATGGCGCGGTGCGCTCCACCCTGCGGGTCGTCCGGGAGTCCGCCGGCACGGCTGTTCGGGTTTGGCCCCAGCGACAATGCGAGCCCCCAGTAAAGCATCGGGTGATCGGGGTCGTGACGCAGCGCTTCCTGGAACGAAGCGACGGCCTCAGGAAAAGCGTATCCCCAGGTGAGCCGCAATCCCTGATCGAAGAATGCCTGAGCGATCTCGGAGTCGGTGGAGATCGGCCGCGCGTAAGCGCCGGTACTCTCGATCAGTACGGCGAGGGCCTCACCTTCGGGTGTTGCCGCCGTTGGCGCTACTTCGCTAGCGGGCGGCGTGCAGCCGACCGTCAGAGCCGCAAGAAGGATACCGGTTAGGTAGGATCGCATTGTTCTTCTCCTGAGATGACACTTTTGTTGTTTTCTGGATCTTGCCGCACCATCGAGAGATGGCGCGCCGATCGAGAGTGAGTTTATTCGTTCGGGCTCGGCGGTGCCGGTTTCAGTGCTGTTGGCACAGGGGGCGCATCGACGGGTGAGTCAAGCGAGTCAGGATCGACCTCGGCGCCAGCGAATGGTGGCCGTGGGGCGTTGAGTACGTATCTATCGAGAAGCAGGTATGACACCAATATGACCAGGCCGCCGACAATGGTATAAGCCATCGTGACCCTGGAGACGTTTTTTTCGTCCTGATTCGGCAGGGAACGAGGCCATCCGGCTCCCCTAAACGTGTACTTGGCTGAATTCTACCCAGTTTGGGCCGCAATTTCGCTAAAGATGCGCCGTTTCGGTGCGGAGCTATGGCCAATTTACTCAACGATCCTGCGGGATTATGCTGAGCCTGGATCAGTACTAGATCGCTGGCGGAGGCTTTGCACTATGACGTATGAACTGCTCGGGAAGGACTTTGTGCCCCCCGATCTTCGGGGCAAGGTAACCGGTCAGGCGAAATACGCGGAAGATTTCCGCGCCGAGGGCATGGTTTTCTGCCGCTTGCTGACGAGTTCCGTTCCGCACGGCAGGGTCGCCCGGCTCGACACGAGCGCCGCGCTAGCGATGGAAGGTGTCGTCGGCATACTCACGGCCGATGAGGTGCCGGTGGTAACCGCGCCAAAGCAGGCCCTGCTGACGAACGAACCGCTTTACGTCGGCGACCCTGTTCTTGCTGTCGCCGCCGTCGATGAGACCACTGCGCAGGAAGCCATCGAGGCTATAGAGATCGAGTACGAGCCGTTGCCTTTCACCGTCGACCCGCTCGAGAGTCTCTACCCGGGCGGCCCTGATGCTCGTACGGATGGCAATTCCTACAGCCCGCTTTCCGACACATTCTCGACGGTCAAATGGTCGGCGCGAGATTTCGCGTCTATCGAAGAAGATGAATTACCGATGGGAGAGCCGGTCGAGGAATGGAGTTTCGGCGACATCGATGCCGGCTTCGCGGAAGCTTCACTGGTTCTGGACGAGACGTTCACTACCGCCGGGGTATCGCATCACTCGATGGAGCCGCGTACCGCGATGGCCTACTGGGAGAACGGCCGGCTGCATCTGCACGGCTCCACCCAGAGCCAGGCGGCGATCATGCCCACGCTGGCCGAGATACTCGAAATGGACGTTGACGATATCGTCTATATCTCCGAGTACTGCGGCGGTGGGTTCGGCTCCAAGGCCAACGCCTATCCTGTCATGGGAATTCCGGCGCTGATGTCACGGAAACTGCAGCGACCGGTCCTGATGCGTATCAGCCGCGATGAAGAATCCTTCGTCGGTTCGGCGCGACCCGGTTTCCAGGGACGCATCAAACTGGGTTTCCAGGCAGATGGTCGATTGCTCGCGGCTGACCTTTACATCGTGCACGAGAACGGACCGTATTCCGGCTTTGATGATTTCGATGCGGCGGCTTCTACCGTTACGTTGTTGTATCAGCCGCTCTCCATGCGCTTTCGCGCGATGCCGGTGCAGACCAATACGGTGCCCCGTGCGGCGATGCGTGGTCCGGGCGAGAATCAGATGGCAGCTGCAATAGAACCGCTGCTCGACAAGGCTGCCGCAGAGCTCGGGCTGGACCGGCTCGACATCCGCCGCATCAATGCGGCCGATGAAAACGCGAAGTACTACGCGAACCAGGGGCCGGTAACGAGCGCACACCAGCGCGAGGCGCTGGATCGCGGCGCGACGATGGCGGCCTGGGAGGCAATGAGTGCTCGCAGCGGTCAGCGCGACGGTACGAAGGTTCGTGGTGTGGGTGTCGGTCAGGCGTTTCATCCCGCGGGACGTGGCGGCTATGACGGTCTGGTGAGACTGACGCCGGACGGCAAGCTGCACGTTCACAGTGGCGTCGGCAATCTCGGCACCTACTCACACAGTGACACGGCGCGTGTCGCGGCAGAAGTTCTTAAGTGCAGCTGGGAGAACTGCGTTGTCGAACGTGGTGACTCGCGCAAACATCTCCCCTGGAGCCCGACACAATCCGGTAGCAAGACATCGTTCTCGAGTACTCGTCAGAACTATGTCGCCGCGATGGACCTCGTCGCAAAGCTGAAGGAAATCGCTGCTCTCGAATTCGGCGGCGTCGCGGACGACTACGACATAGCCGACGAGACAGTTTACGCGATGGAAGACGGTTCGCAGAGCATGACCTATGCCGAAGCGGCGCAGCGCGCCATTGAACTCGGCGGCAGGTACGCAGGTTTCGAAGTGCCGGACGATATCCACGATATAACAAAGACATCGGTGGCCGGGCTCGCTGGAAGCGGTCTCATCGGTGTGGCTAAAGACACCGTGCCGGTTGAGGGCGTGGTCGCCGGTATCAGTATCGGTATTATGGAGATTGAACTCGATACCGAGACAGGTAAGTTCGAGATCATCGACTATATTGGCGTCACGGATTGCGGCACGGTGCTGCATCCGCAGAGTCTTGCTACGCAGATCAAGGGTGGCGCGGTGCAGGGTATCGGCATGGCGGCAACCGAGCGACATATCTACGATCCGCAGAACGGTCTCTCCGCAAGCGTTAGTTTTCTGGGATGCAAACCGCCTTCGTACCTCGACGTGCCGGCAACGATGCAGACCGCAGCGGTCGAGCTGGTCGATCCGCAAAACCCGGTCGGCGCGAAGGGAATGGGAGAGCCGCCGCTCGGCTGTGCGGCGGCGGCGTTAATTTGCGCTATCTCGGATGCGCTCGGCGGCGTTTACTTCAATCGGACGCCGATCTCGCCGGACATGATCGTCAACTCGGTTAACGGCCGTCCGCAGTCGCATCGGCATCTGCAGGTCAATACGGCCTGAAGTCGTATCAGACGCGCGCCGTTCTGGCTGAACTACCTGTTGGATCGCTCGGGCGTGCAGCCGTACTCGCTGACCGGGTGTAGAGATTCGATGTAGTGGTTGCTGCCCGAGAAGGACAGCCTGAAGAAGTTCTCATCCTCGGCCGTCCACTCGAGATCGAGCGACGGATCTTCAGGGTTCACTGTGATCCTCTCGACTACGTGAAGCGCATCGCTATGGAGAATGCCGGGATGCGGTGTCAGCACGCCCGGTTCGAAGCCGATCGTATCGATAACCAGCGTGTCGCCTTCATACCAACCGATAGAGTGGCCATAGGCTCGCGGCGCGTAGTTGTCTTCGTGCTCGCGCGCCAGCCGAATGGTTCGAACCGTGTCCATGTATTCATGGCGAATGGTGACGCTGTCATTGGTCTGTTCTATATCGGTAGGCGTGCCGGGTTCGCTCCACGCGCGCGTGATGCTGGAAGCGCTACATTCGAAGGACGGATCGTCGAAGCGATCGTCATAGCCTTCGTTCGCAGCGAGGCCCTCAGACGTCATGCGCTCCTCTCCGGGCAGCGCGGAACCCGGGCCGGGCCCGCCTTGCTGGCGACGACGGTCGCGCATCCAGGGGCCGACGAGATTCGGGATGCCGCCGTCGAAATAAGCGACGCGTGGTGCTTCGTCCGCTGTCTCGGACACGACAATTTCACCACCACGGCCGATCGTCGTGCCATCCGCCATCGTGGCGCCGGTAAATGAGCAGCCATGCGCCTCACGTCTGGCGGCGATACCAGTTACCGTCACCTGCTGGCCGGGAACGAATTGATCCTCCGACCAGCCCTGGCGTCTGAGCGTGTTCGCCGTTTGCAGCTCGCAGTTCCAGACGACTTCCTGGCCGTTCTCGTCTTCTGCAGCGATGTGCAGAAACGCATGCGGATTGACGAACTCGAATTCAGTGACGACGCCCTCAATCGTGATCGGCCTGTCGCGATCGTAGTGCGGCGCGTTCGAGTGATGAGCGCTTAGTAGTGCAGGTGCGCTGATTGCAGCTGCCAGCACCGAGGCCCGCAGGGTTATCGTGACTCTCATAAGGGCTAGACCTCGTCGATCAATCCGCGCATTCGTGCGCGTGCGTTGGCATCCGGCAGGCGGCCGAATGAAGCTTCGGCGTTCTCAATCATATGGGCAGGATTGCTTGTCTCGGTAAATACGGTCGTTACCGTCGGATGAGCCAGAATGTACTTCAGCGAGAACTGCGCCCAGCTCGTGCAGTCGAACTCCGCAGCCCAATCCGGAAGCGGGCGTCCTTCCAGCCGACCGAAGTAGGCACCGTTCATGAACGGCCGGTTCAGCAGCACGGCAAGCCCCATGTCTTGAGCCAGGGGCAGTAGACGCTCCTCGGCCAGGCGCTCCGTGATCGAGTAGTTCATCTGCACAAAGTCCGGCGTTTCGCGGCCGAGAAATTCGATGAGTTGATCGTAACGTTCGTACTGCGAGACCGTGACGCCGATATAACGCGCGCTGCCCTCTTCTTTCCAGTCCTTGAGATTAGGCCACTGCGTCTCGAGGTCGGTCAGACTGAATATCTGCACGAGATCGATCGTTTCTCGCTGATAGAGCTCCTGCGTCTGCCTGAACTGTGCAATGCCGGCTTCTTTGCCTACCTGGTCGATCTTAGTTGTAATGAACAGCTCGTCCCGCAGGTCGGGCAGGTTAATTACCTCGCCGAAGCCCGCATCGTTCGCCGGGTTACGCGGCCAGGTATCGACGACCGCCCCGCCGTTGGCGACGAGTGCGCGTAACACGGCAGCAACAGGCTCCGTGCCGTTGTCCGACACTTGCGACACGACCTTGCTGGATCCAAGGCCAATAACCGGCAGCATCTCGCCGGTACTCGGAACTGTACGCATCGGCATTTGCCGTTGCGCGGTGGATGTAACCGGCGCGAGTCCGGCAACGCCGGCAGCAGAAAGCATGGCGAGTACATCGCGTCGTGTTGGAGTGAACTGGTCAGTCATTTTTATTCCCCCTGGCTGAGCGTGTTTATGTCGCGAGTTTACCATTTCGCGGCCGGGCGGCCGCTCCTACAAGGGTGTTGACAGGTCGAGGGGCGTATCGCGGCCGGGGCGCTCATAGAAGGAGACGCCGAACCGAAGCGTGTAGGAGCGACGGCCCCGTCGCGATAGTCGGTGAATATACTGCGACGTCGCCTTAGAATGCTGCGTCTACGCCCAGTCCGTAAGGAAGAAATATGCATCGCCGATCCGTCTCGCTTCTCGTCACAGCATTAGGTCTTTTCGCATGTGCAGCCGACGCTCAGGTCTCAGCCCAGCCCGATGTCGCATTCAAGCTGGCGACTTTCGCGACCGATGGAGGGTCGGAGCGCACCGGGATCCTGCTCGGAGGGCGGCTCTTCGATATTCAACAGGCGAATTCCTATCTCGTGTCGGAGGCTGGCGTGCCGATGGTGGAAATACCCACCGATATGAAGATGCTGATCGAGGAATCGGCGACGACGAAGCCTCGCCTTTTTCAGATTGCCAACTTCGTCGGTGATCGTGCCGACGAGCTGAGCTTCGTCCACGATCCGGCCGAGGTCTCTATCAAAGCGCCGATCAAGTATCCGTGGAATCTTCTCGCAGCCGGACAGAACTATCGTGCGCATGCAGCGGAGATGGGTGGCAACTCGGACATCGACCCCGACGAGGACGAACCGTTCCTGTTCGCCAAGTCACCTCGCTCGAGCATCATTGATCCCGGACAGCCCTATGTCATTCCGCCGGGGCGCGAGACGATCGATTGGGAGGGTGAGTTCTCTATCGTCATCGGTCGTGAGGCAAAGAATCTGACGCTCGAGAACGCGATGGACTATGTCTTCGGTTTTACGATTCTTTTCGATATCAGCGATCGCGCTTATCAGATCCCGGTCGATGGCCGTTATGCGCGAGACTGGTTCGCCGGCAAGAGCATGGACAACTCCGCGCCGATGGGTCCGTACATCGTGCCGCTCGAGTTTATGCCGAACTATGGCAGCACTCGTGTGACAACCCGGGTTAACGGTCAGGTCATGCAGGACTCCGATACGTCGTATCTGATTCACGACATTGAGCGCATCCTGCGTTATGCGACGGACAAGATGACGTTCTGGCCGGGCGATATCATCGCGACGGGTACGCCCTCGGGTGTTGGCAACGGCCGCGATCCGCAGATTTTTCTTGAGTCCGGGGATGTCGTGGCGATAGAGATCGAGGGTATCGGTACACTGATCACGCCGATCCAGTAGGAGCGACGGCTTTGTCGCGATTCCTCAGCCCGGCATCTCCCCGGTCTCGTGGCAGTGTGCGCAGTCCGGGGACAGGTTGGCATTTAACTGCGTGTCGTAGAACTCCAGGTCTGTCCGTATTGCCGCGTGACGGGATTGTGACGGTTCATTCATCGTCTCTGGATCATTATCATGCAGGTTTGCAGGCGGCGTTCAGAATGTAGCGACAGTTGAGCTGGCGATTGAGGCTCGATAGATAACTATGTGGATGGAGCTAGTAGGCTGGCTGATGATCGGTTTCGGTCTGTTCACGCTGACGGAGGGCTATCATGCCTTCCGTCAGTGGACTGAGCGTTCCCGCCCGTTACAGTATTGGTGGCTTGCGGGGTTGATCGCCGCGGCTGGTATCGGGCTCTTCAGCGCGGGCTTAAGAATTACCGGCGTGTAGCGTTACCTATTCGGCCGTGTCTTCTTCTTCCAACTCCTGCAGCAGGTCTTCCATCGTGCGTGTCAGCTGCTCGAACTTGAAAGTTGGAATCTGATAGCGCCAGCCTTCGAGCCGCGCATTGATCTCAGCGGCTTCTGTTTCCGCTGCTTCGCGGGTCTCCTCGGAGCCTTCCGGAAGCGCAGGGTCCAGCATCGCAGCGAAGCTCACCCACGCTGTGTCATCGCGTTCGAGTGAATGCACTGTAATCTCCAGACCATCGAAGGTTCGAAACTCGGTGAGTATTGTTGGCTCGTCCGTCTCCGTTGCGCGTTCTACATCTTCCAGCGACAGGTCCTCGAGTACATTTCCCATGACGTTGGGAATGCTGTCGTAACGTATGGCACGGCCTTCGGGAATATTGTCGACGGTGAAGTTCTGCTGCCCACGCACCGCTTTCGATATCATCACGACCTCGCCATCCGGCCGGGTAACCGTCACATACTGCAAACGGTCTCTGGCAAGAGTCAGTATCGTCGTGTCCAGCCAGTCGCTTGCTTCTGTGCCAATTTCCGGATCTCTATTGATGAGATAAGACTGGTTTTCTCCCTGTCGTCTGACGTAGCGTTGATAGCTGCCTTCCGTGTCGCCGACGATGACCTCTACCGGCTCAGTGGTCCCAATGAGCCGAACGCCGACGCCTCCTGCGGTCTCGGAGGTCAGTGCTTCGACGCCCAGACGATCGTGCAGCGCCGGAGCCGCTGTCTTCGCCTCGAGTATCTGCGTTTCGGCGAGACTCAGCAGCAGGTGCCGGGTCTTGTTGAGATCGGCCGGATAGCCGTCCTTCTGCTGAACGGTCCAGTTCGATTCGCCACGCTCGAGCGTTGCGAACGTCTCATTGCCCGCGCGGATGAGTTCGATGGCGCTAACCTCATCGAGGGCGTCCGCCAGTCCGGGGAGGAAGTCCTCTCCTCGTGTTGTTATCGGTTGTTGATCGCGTTGCCCGAGCGACGCCAGCAGTACGAGTACGAGCAACGCTCCGGATAGCCACAGTGTTGTTCCGCTGTTCATGTTGCTTTCTTCTCCCTTCGGCGAAGAGCGACGAAGCTCAATGCGCCTATCGTCAGGAGAAGTGGGACCAGACCTACATTGATAATTTTCAGAACCGTTCCGAGACTCTCGATACTCAGGTCGAGATTTCTCTGCACGCCTCTGAGCTCCTGGCGAATGCTGACCTGCTGATCGAGAAAACGCTCGATCTCTGCCTGCTGTTCATCACTCATCAATAGCGAGCCATCATCGCTTCTGGTGTCCTGTAGTTCGGTAAGCCGTTGTTCCGTGTCCGCCAGCTCAGCCTGAAGTTGTTGCTCCGTAGAACGAAACTCAGCTTCGGCGATTCTGCGCAGGTCGTCGACGCGTGTGAATGGCCGGGTGAAGCTCGCGCGTGCACGTATCCCGATCAGAGCTGCGCTACCTGAGAGGTTATCGAGCGCGTTGATCACAAAGTCACCGTTATTGGCGAACGCGGTCACAAGTTGCTGACCGAAGAAATTCTGAGTCTGTGCCCACAGTCGATCGCTCAATATATCGACATCACCCACAACGATGACGTTGGCGGAGTCGGTCGAACTTAAGTGATTGGCAGCACCGGTAATCAGCGGAATAGCGCCATTGTCAGAAGGTATTTCGGCCGCCGGAGGTCCGTCCGGGAACCCGGAACTCAGACTGCCGACTACACGGGCTGCAAGCACGTAGGATTCTCCGCTTGCCGCGAAGCCCTCCATTAGCGCCGCCGGGTCCTGAAGGAACTGAAACTGGATTGTCGGCATCTCTGCCGCTGATGTACTTGAGATCAACAGAGGCTCAAGCGAGGTGCTGCTGTCTTCCGCGACCGAGAAGTGGCCGACGGTGCCGAGGTTTATCGTGTCCAGGCCGGAGGTGACAACGTCTTCGCCGCTCATGGCCAGTCCGTCCAGGCCGAGTAAGCCGATGTGGCGAACCGGCCGACCTCCCGCACCGCCGACGCTCAGCGCGTAGCGGTCGTCTGCGACGACATTCTCGGTCTCGAAATTGATCCCCCAGGCTGCGAACAACGGTCCGAGAGACGAGGAACTGCCCGCCGCCATCGTTGCGGGATCGGTGGAACTCATGGCGATCTCGGCGAAGGGATCAACGAAGATCAACGCGCGGCCACCGCTTAGGATGAACTGGTCGATCGCGTAAAGCGTCGCTTCACCCAGCGTCTGCGGGTGGACGACCCATAGCACGCCGATGTCATCGTCGATTTCAGTGACGCCCGGTGCCAGTTCCCTGATGTCGAAGACCTGACGAGCCTGTGTCGTAATTACCCACGGCTGTGTCATCTGCTGTGTCTGCGGATCGAATCCCGCGCTCATCGAGACGCCCGATAGCAAGCCGACGACCGTCTTGGTCGGATTGGAGAGGTTGTAGATCAGCTTGGCGAGGTCATACTCGAGGAATGTCTCTTTCTCTGGCTGCAAAAAGCCGATCGTGTCCTCGTCGCCGACGCTGTTGGTGCCGGCTATACCGAAATAAACGGACTCTCCAAGCGGCCCGATGCTGACTCCCTGCAAGCCGAACTGGGTAGCGCGATCTTCGTCTTCGGAGAAAGGTGCCGGGTCGACGAAATTCACAACGAGTCGGTCACCGGCAACGCGTGTAAATTCCTCGAGCGTTTCGCGGACCCGCGTCGCATAACTACGAAGAAACGGAATATCGGCTGTCTCTTCGTCTGAAAAGAAGAAGTAGATATTGATCGGCTCGTTAATACTCTCCAGCAGATCACGGGTACCGGGTGAGATCGTATAGAGACTGTTCTCGGTCAGGTCGAGACGGACGCCCCTGAGTAGGGTATTGCTCGCCATCAGTGCCGCAAAGAAAACGAGTGCGAGGAGACCCAACGACATCAATCCAACTTTGTTCTGTTGCTGTATGGCCATTAGATTCTCAATCCGCTTTTTTTAGATGAAGAACAATCGCGTTTGCGTACAGCATGACGCTGATCAAAAGCGCAAAATAGACGAGATCCCTTAGATCGATTACGCCCTTACTGATATTCGAGAAGTGCGTGAGGAAACTCAGACTCGCAACGGCGTCGACCAGCATTTGTGGTGCCCAGGCTGAGAAGACATCGAGTACCAGCGGGAAGCCCGCAAGCAGTAACAGAAAGCAGGCAACGACCGCGAGAATAAAAGCGATGACCTGATTTTTTGTGGCCGCCGAGATACAGGAGCCGACGGCGAGGAATCCGCCCGCCATCAGGAAGCTTCCTATGTACGCGGCGACGATCGCACCATTATCGGGATCACCCAAATAGTTGACGGTAATCCAGATTGGAAACGTCAGTGCGAGAGCCAGGCCCGTGAACGCCCAGGCAGCCAAGAATTTGCCGACGACCGCATACCAGAGCTCCACGGGCAGTGTCATCAGTAACTCGATGCTGCCGGATTTTCGCTCCTCCGCCCACAGCCGCATGCTCAGCGCCGGTACAAGAAAGAGATAAAGCCAGGGATGGAAGTTGAAGAAGGGTGCGAGGTCGGCCTGACTACGCTCGTAGAAGCCGCCCAGATAGAACGTGAAGGTACTCGTAAGGACGAGAAAGATCACGATAAAGACGTAGGCGACCGGCGTTAGGAAGTAGCTACGAAGTTCGCGTCGCATTATGGCGAGCATGGCGTTCATGCGCTTGCTCCCCCGGTAATCGTGCGGAAGACCTCGTCCAGGCGGCCGGATTCGAGATGGAGTTCTGCCAGCTCCCAGCCTTTCTCCTGAGCAAGTTCGGTGATGGGTCGCAATGGCAGTTGGCCATTCGCGGGGAAGGCGGTTAGGCGATCGGCATGCACGTCAACTTCAATCTCGCCGACTTCAGCGAGTGCCTCGATACCGCTTCGAACGACCTCGAGTTGCGACGGATCCGTCAGTCTTACAGAAACAGCGTTGCTAAAGCGTGAACGCGCTTCGAGTCGTTTCGGCGTGTCATCGGCGAGGATCTTGCCGTGCGCGATGATGATTGCGCGATTACAAAGCGCGTCGACTTCTTCCAACAGATGCGTAGAGATGACGATTATCTTGTTCTCTGACATCTGGTGAATCAGTTCCCGAACCTCGTGCTTCTGGTTCGGGTCCAGGCCGTCCGTCGGTTCGTCCAGAATCAGGACGTCCGGATCGTGAAGAATCGCCTGGGCCAGGCCAACGCGACGCTTATATCCTTTCGACAGCGTATCGATCGTCTGTTCGAGAACCGGTTCGAGGTGCAGAAGGGAATAAACTTTCGAGAGTCTGGTTTCCCGATGCTCGCCCTCCATTCCTCGAATGTCGGCAATGAACTCCAGAAAGGAGCGCGGCGACATTTCCGGATAGCTCGGCGCGCCCTCGGGCAGGTAGCCAATGCGGCTCTTCGCTGCGGTGCTTTGAGAATCCACGTCGAATCCGCAGACGGTGACACTGCCCGAGGTTGCCGGTTGGAAGCCGGCAATTATTCTCATGGTGGTGCTTTTCCCGGCCCCGTTGGGTCCGAGGAAACCAAGCACCTCTCCTGGTTCGACCTGAAAACTCAGATCGTCTACGGCCAGTAGCTGGCCGTATCGCTTAGTCAGATTCTGACATTTGATCATCGCTACATTCTCTCCTCGTTCTCGCCAGAGTCCGTATCAAGCCGGGGCGACAAAAAAATCCGTTGCTCAATTTTCCACAAGCCGTTTCCGGTTTCAAGTCCCAGTCGAAATACCCTGAAATGGCCGAATTGAAGGGGAGTTCGGACCGCTCGGCTCCGGAATATCGGCATGCTCCCCGAAATCAGGGGAAACCGGAGCCGTCGGCAATAGGGTGTCTAGTTGCTCAGTAGGTTACCGTCCGCGTCCATGAGCTCAATCGGCCCTAAATTCAGGGCACGGATGTCGGCTTCGATGAGTGCCAGATCCCCGACCACCACCCAGGTTAACTGGTCCGGGGCGATCAGGTCCCTGGCCGCCGCATTGACCTGCTCGACATTAACACCTTCAACCAGGTCCGGGTAACTTCGCCAGTAGTCCTCGGGCAGACCGAATCGCACTATTTGAGCGATATCACCCATCACCGCTCGTGCCGTCTCCCAACGGCCCGGCAGAGCCAGCGTCTCTCGCCGCTTTGTCGTGTTGACCTCGTCCCCGCTGATCGGGCGGCTGGAGCGAATCTCGCGAAATTCGCGGTCGAGCTCGAGCATCGACGCAGCGGTCTTATCGGTTTGAACCGGCGCGTAGGTAATAAAGGGTCGCTGTCGCATCGTGTCGACAATCGAGGAGCGAACGCCGTAGGACCAGGCCTTGTCCTCGCGAAGATTCATATTCACTCGAGATGTGAAGCTCCCGCCAAAGCTTGAGTTCATTGACTGAATGGCCAGCTCGCGTTCGTCGGCTCGTGGCGCCATGATCTGGCCGACGATGATGAAGCTCTGCTCGGCGTCGGGTCTGTCGACGAGCACGACGCGCGGACCCTCCGGAAGTGAAACGGTTGGGATGCTCTTCTCGGGAATGTCGCCCGGTTCCCAATCGGCGAACATCGCCTCAAGGCTGGGAGTAATTTCTTCGAGGTTGGTGTCTCCCACGACGATCATCGTTGCGTTGTTCGGCCGGAACCAGGTCGAATGGAACGCGACCAAATCATCGCGTTGTAATGCATTGACTGACGCTTCCGTCCCGGAGCCGGTCATCGGCAGCGAATAAGCATGCCCTTCGCCATAGAGGAGCTGTGGAAAAATTCGCAGCGCCATGCTCGACGGCGTTGTCTTCTCACGCTGAATACCGGCGATCGCCAGTCGCTTCAGACGCGCCAGCCCCGATTCCGGGAATGCCGGGTTAAGGATGACGTCGCCGTATATATCGAGACTGGCCTCGAGGTTCTCCGTTAACGCGGAAAGGCTAACGAACGCGTAGTCCAGATTGGATCCGGTTCGCAGATCCGCGCCCAGTTCCGAGAGCTCTGCGCTGATCTCCAGCGCATCTCTACTCGTCGTGCCCTCTTCCAGCATATCGATCGTCAGGCCTGCCGTTCCGGGCTTGCCGAACTGGTCTGCCGCGGAGCCTGAGTTCATCTGCAGGCTCATATGTACAACGGGAACAGCGTTACGGGTTGCGACTATGAGTTTGATGCCGTTGGAGAGCTCGCCAATCTGCAGATCGGGAAACTCTGCCTGCGGGAAGGACTCCGGGAACGGCAGCGTACTTCGATCCGCGGACTCAGCCGAGGCCATCAGGTTTGTTGAGAAAGGGTGAACCTCGAGCGTGAACGACGGCTGCGACAGCCACTTTCGCGTCACGTCCCGGAGGTCGTTGGGGACCGCGGTATCGATAATTTCGAGAGAATCCAGGTAGGCGTCCGGGCGCCCGCCATAGACAGCGCCTTCTACGAGTATGCTGGCCTTGCCGCTAACACGCTCCATCGCACGAATCAGCCCGGCCCGGGTCTCGGTCACGACTCTCGAGAGTTCCTCTCTGGTCGGTCCGTCTTCGAGGAAACGTGCGATCTCCTCGTCAAGCATACGTTCGACCTCGCCCAGGTCCTGACCGATCTGGGCAGTGGCCCAGACGAGGAAGCTTCCGGTGAGTTCATCTGAGGCTGTGTAGACGACGATGTCGGTTGCGACCTGCTCTTCAAACACCAGGCGTTGATACAGTCTTGAGTTTCGGCCGTCACCCAGCACGGAGCCCGCGAGGTGCAACCACTCGGCTTCGGTCTGACCCCATTCGGGCGAGACCCAGGTCTTGTAGATGCGCGCCTGCGGAACGCGCTCCTCGATAACCATTCTGCGGTCGTGAGCGAGACTCGGAACCCAGGCATCGAGACGGGCCAGCGGCGGACCTGGCGGAATATCGCCGAAGTAGAGCCGGGTCTTCTCTCTCGCGGTTTCAACATCAATATCACCGGCAAGAACCAGCGTTGCGTTGTTGGGTCCGTAGTAGGTCGCGAACCAGTCGCGGACATCTTCGAGGCTTGCGGCGTTGAGATCCTCCATCGAGCCGATTGTCGACCACGAATAGGGATGTCCCTCGGGAAAAATATTCTCGGATATATAGTCGAACGATTTGCCATAGGGCCGGTTTTCTCCCTGGCGCTTTTCGTTCTGGACCACGCCGCGCTGCTCGTCGAGTTTTTCCTGGTCGACGGCGCCCAGTAAGTGGCCCATGCGATCCGACTCCATCCACAGCGCAAGATCCAGTGCCGTCGTCGGAACGGTCTGGTAGTAGTTCGTCCTGTCAGAGTTCGTCGTGCCGTTCATGTTCGTAGCACCGACTTCCTGGAATGGTCCGAAGAACTCATCGTCGTAGTTCTCGGTGCCGTTGAACATCAGGTGCTCGAAAAGGTGCGCGAAGCCGGTCTTGCCCGGGTTCTCGTTCTGCGAGCCGACGTGGTACCACAGGTTTGTCGCAATGATGGGTGCTTTTCGATCCTCGTGGACGATGACCCGCAGCCCGTTGTCCAGCGTGAATTCGTCAAACGTAATTTCCAGATTCTCATCCGCTGCGAGACAGGCGCCGGAGATCGCGAGAGTGAATAGAACAACGTTCGGTCGTTTCATAGCGTTCTCTTTTCGTTCTGGTCCGATATTGAAGAGTCGACTTTGCTGGTGTTAGTTCCGCTCGACCCGAAGAAGTCGAGTAGGCGTACGGTTCATGATATTCGGCTGATAGCCTTTTACAAGGTGTTTACTGACGTAGAAATAGATCGGGATCATCGGGTATGCGGCCAACATCCGCTCTTCAGCAGCAAGCATGGTGTCGCGGCGGGTCTGGGGGTCGAGTTCTACTGAGGCAGCGGCCGTGAGCCGATTGTACTCCGGGTCGTCGAAATCCATGAAGTTCTGGCCGTGATCCGAGCGGAAGATCTCCAGAAACGTGTAGGCATCGTTGTAGTCGCCAAACCAGCCGAAGCGAATAATCTCCCACACGGAGGGTATCAGCCGGTTCTGCAGCAGAACTCTGAACTCCTCGTTGAGCAGTGAAGTTTCGACACCCAGGCTCTGTTGCCATATCGATGCGACGGCGACCGCGACGCGCTGGTGATTTTCGCTCGTGTTGTAACGAATCTCGACCTGGAGCGGATTGGATTCGGAGTATCCCGCCTCCGCATAAAGCCGGCGCGCTTCCGCGAGACGCTGCTCGTCGCTTAAGTTCGCCCAGGGATAGGGGTTGCTCGAATAGTTGCTGACCCCGGGAGGGACGACGCCAAAGGCGGGCACCTGGCCAAGGCCTGTAACTTGCTCGGTGATCGTCTCGCGGTCAACGGCCATCGACAGCGCCTGGCGCAGCCGGACGTCATCGAACGGTGGCTCCGTCAAATCGAAGCCGTAGAAATAAACGTTGATATAGGGCGCTATGTGTAACTCGCCGGGGAGATTTTCCTGTATCCAGTCGTACTGGGCATTCGGAATCTGCAGCGTGAAGTCCAGCTCTCCCGCTCGGTAGTGCCGCAGCTCGGCATCAAGATCTTCGGTCGCGTGGAGTTAGACTGTATCGATCTGGACGTTGTCATTGTCCCAATAGTTAATGTTCCGGTCGAGTTTGAGGTGCGATTGAATAACACACTCGCTGAGTACGTAGGGACCGTTTGAGATCAGGTTGCCGGGGCGGGCGAACTGGTCGCCGTGCTCGGCGAGACTGGCGCGATGGATCGGATAGGCCGACGAGTACGACAGGAGACCGAGGAAGTAAGGCGTGGGGGCGGTAAGGGTGATCTGCAGTTGCCGCGCAGCCAGTGCCTCAACACGGAGTGACTCTGGCGAGAGCGTGCCTTCGGTGATCGCCTGCGCGTTTTCAATCGGGTAAAGAATCTGCGCGTAGGTCGAAGCGGTCGCAGGATCGACGGTTCGGCGAAAACCGGCGACGAAATCCTCGGCGACGACCGGGTCGCCGTTGGACCAGCGCGCGGTGTCGCGGAGCTGGAAGGTATAGACGAGACCGTCGTCGCTGATACTCCAGGACTCTGCGGCTCCCGGTATGGTCTCCGCAGCCGGGTTCTCCGTCGTCAGACCCTCGAAAAGGTCACGAAGTATATTGGCGCTGGTATCACTCTCACTCCGATGCGGATCGAGCGTGGCGGGTTCGCCGCCGTTGCCGCGATGAAAAACGACACCGCTGGCATCGTTGGCTGCGGTAGTGGCATCCTGTTGCCCACAAGCCGCGAGCGAGCCGATGCACAGCAGGAGAATCAGATTGCGTAGAAAAGCCATGAAGCCATTCGAGAGTTGCGTGACTCGAAGTATAGAGCAGCGGGTTACGAACCTCCTATGCGGAACCGCTGACGGCTGATGGCAGCGCACTCACTCTACCCTCCTCTGGAGCCCTACGATCACGGCTTTTTGCCGATCGACGGCGAGCACGCCGTCTATTACGAGCAATGCGGCAATCCCGATGGCAAGCCGGCGATCTTTGTCCATGGCGGCCCGGGCGGCGGGGGCGACACAGGGGCGCGACGATTCTTCGATCCGGAACGCTACCGAATCATTGTGTTCGACCAGCGCGGTGCCGGTCGCAGCCGTCCCGAGGCGTCGCTGGTCGACAATACGACCGCGCATCTGATCGCCGACATGGAGCGACTGCGTCAGCAGCTCGCCATCGATCAATGGCTTGTCTTCGGTGGATCCTGGGGGAGTACTCTGTCGCTGGCATATGCGCAGGCGCATCCGGCGGCTGTAAGTGAGCTCGTCATTCGCGGAATATTCTTGCTACGTCGCAAGGAGCTGACGTGGTTCTATCAGCACGGCGCGAGTGTTCTGTTTCCGGACCAATGGGAACGCTTTCTTGCCCCTATACCTGCCGATGAGCGCGATGATCTGCTCAGCGCATATCATCGCCGGCTGACGGGTGAAAACGAGAAAGTGATGCGCGAAGCCGCGAGGGCGTGGTCCTATTGGGAGGGCGCAACCTGCCACCTGCTACCGGACCCCGCCAAGACACTACCGTTCGAGCAGACCAAGTTCGCGATCGCACTTGCGCGCATTGAGGCGCACTACTTCGTCAACGGCGGTTTTTTCGAAAACGAGAACCAGCTTCTCAAAGACGTAGATCGTATCCGCCATATACCGGCTGTGATCGTTCAGGGACGTTATGACGTCGTCTGCCCGATGGAATCTGCCTGGGAGCTGGCGAGCCGATGGCCGGAAGCTGAGTTTCGCGTCGTGGACAACGCCGGGCATTCAGCATACGAGCCAGGTATTACGCAGGAACTTATTTCTACAACGGATGGTTACAGCGAATGAGTAAATTGTTATTGATCAATGGGACGCTCGTGAATGAGGGTCGAGTCTTCGAGTCGGACATTCTGATCGACCGCGATCGTATCGAGCGTATCGACGCCGGTATCGCAGCCGGCGAGGCGGATCAGGTGATCGACCTGCAGGGTTGTCATGTATTGCCGGGAGTCATAGATGACCAGGTTCATTTTCGTGAGCCGGGTCTGATTCACAAGGCGACGATTCCCAGTGAGTCCCGTGCCGCGGTGAGCGGCGGCGTAACGAGCTTCCTCGAAATGCCGAACACCAGCCCGCCGACGACGGACCGCGGCGCACTAGTCGAGAAGTACGCGCGGGCGAAGGGTCGCAGCTTCGCGAACTACGCCTTCTATATCGGAGCAACGAACGACAATATAGAAGAGATTCGCCGCATCACATCGGCGGATGCTTGCGGTATCAAAGTTTTTATGGGCGCCTCCACAGGCAATATGCTCGTGGACAAGCCCGAGGCTCTCGAACAGATTTTCGCCGACGCGCCGATAGTCGTCGCGACACATTGCGAGGACACGCCTTTGATACTCGCGAATGAGGAGCAGTATCGGCAGCGCTACGGCGCTGACGTCCCGATCGCCGCTCATCCGGAAATCCGTTCCGCAGAGGCCTGCTATCTGTCGTCGTCCCTCGCCGTCGAACTCGCCAGGCGCCACGGGACCCGTTTGCACGTTCTTCACCTCACGACCGAGCGCGAGATGGACCTCTTCGAGACCGGCCCCATAGACTCCAAGCACATAACGGCAGAGGTCTGCGTTCATCATCTGTGGTTCGATGAGTCTGATTACGCAACGCGGGGAACACGTATCAAGTGCAACCCGGCGATAAAGAAAGCTACCGATCGCGAGGCGCTGATCCGTGCCGTCCAGGAAGATCGCATCGATGTCATCGCCACGGATCACGCGCCGCATACCCTGGAAGAAAAGAATCAGCCCTACTTCGTCGCGCCGGCGGGACTGCCGCTTGTACAGCACTCGCTGCAGATGCTGTTGCAGCAGTACCGCGAAGGCCTGTTTTCGCTTGAGCAAATCGTGACGAAGAGCGCGCACAACCCGGCGCGATTGTTCGGCGTCGTTGATCGCGGCTTTCTGCGCGAAGGCTACTTTGCGGATCTCGCCATCGTTGATCTGAACCAGCGTTCAGACGTGACAGCAGAAAGTCTCAGATACCTTTGCGGCTGGTCGCCTCTCGAGGGGGAAACGCTGGACTCTGCTGTCACGACCACGATCCTCAATGGCCAGATGGTTTTCCGTGACGGCGAGGTGCTCGAAGAGCCGCAGGGAAGGCCGCTGGAGTTCGAAAGAAGCTAGCGGCCGGACGGGTCGGGAAAGGTGGGGGCCTGGGGTCGGACATCCGTATTCCGTAACTACCCAAAACTCCAAATACGCCGGGTTGGTCCCCGGCCCCCAAAAGTGCCTCCCGGCGAGGCGGCGGTACGGAGTCGGGGAGGGGATCGCTCCGTGACCGCTTAACTACGGCTGCTAACCGCGATTGTTTGCGTATACGCTCGCCACTCGAATGGGCGGCGCGACTGACTGTTTCAGATCGAAAGCCAGGTCCGCCTTGAAGCGAAGCTCGACGGCCTTAATGAACAGGTCCATGTCGTTACGGAAGCGCGCTTCCTGAGCGTGCGCCTCGGCAAGGGCTTGTGCGCCGTTCACTGTGACCTCTTCCATCGCTGCTAGCGGCGTGCTGATTACGCCCAGACCCAATATCGCGAGGGCGATCCTGAGGCGTGCCAGAGTGCTGTTTAGAATTTCGTGGCAGATCATGGTCTTCATCCTTGGTTTGCGATATTCCGGAAAAATATTTTGTGTGGAACCGCGTCTATTTCTATTCTTATTGCAGAAGTCGTGCCAAGTTCTGTTATTAATTAAAACAATAACTTAAGATATATTAGTGTCACGATATACCGTGATTTAACGGAATTACGTTGAAATAAGTCACGGATATCCGTAACATCGTGTTATGTGTTCTGATGATCGCTATGAATGGCTGTTTCGCCGCAGCCCGGCGCTCTCGCTGGCGCTCGACCAGGATGGCTACATCGTCGATGCCAGCGAAACGTGGATAGCGCGCTTCGGTTATAGCCGATCGGAGCTCAAAGCCCTGCGACCGCAGGACGTCAGCGGTACGGAGTCGGCCCGGCGTATCGTCGAGGACTACATGCCGCTCCTGCGCCGTGTCGGCCGTCTGACCGATGTACCGGTCGACCTCGTGACAAGCAGTGGTGAGACGGTGGCCTGCCTTGCGAATGCCGTCGTCGAGAGCGAGCCGGACAGCGGTGACAGCGTCCGCACCGTTGCCGTCTACACCGAACTCGGCGTGGATCTCAGCGTCGAGCAGCACTACCGGGATCTCTACCGGGACACGCCCGCGATGCTGCACACCGTCGATAGTGCCGGGCGCATTGTTTACGTCAGCGACCGTTGGCTCGACAAGCTGGGATATCGCCGCGAGGAAGTCATCGGCCGCAACATCACCGAGTTTATGGCGGCCGAGTCTCGCGACGACATTGATCAGCGAGCGCTCGTTAACATCATTGCGCACGGCGAGCTTGACAACGCGCCACGGAACTATCTGACGCGAGATGGCGAGACGATCGAGGCGCTGGTCTCAGCGCGCGCCGATCGTGATGAGAACGGTGAGGTCACCTTTCTCTACGTCGCAACCAAGGACGTAACGGAACGCAATCGCGCCGAGCGACAACTGCGTGCGGCGTTCGAGGAGAACGCGAGATTGCGGCAGGAACTCGAGCGGGAGCGCGACTACCTTCGCGAGGAGGTTCAGGTGTCGATGAACTTTGGGCGCATCATCGGCGAAAGTCCCGCGCTGAAGAAAATGCTCGCGCGCCTCGAGGCCGTGGCGCAGACCTCCGCCAGTGTATTAATTCAGGGTGAGTCCGGGACGGGTAAGGAACTGGTGGCGCATGTCATCCACTCCCGCAGTTCCCGTGCGGACGGACCACTGGTCAAGGTGAACTGCGCGTCGATACCCCACGAGCTGTTCGAAAGCGAGTTCTTCGGGCATGTAAAGGGTGCGTTCACGGGTGCGTACCGGGATCGAATCGGACGTTTCCAGCTAGCCGACGGCGGGACCATTTTCCTCGACGAAATAGGCGAGATTCCGCTGGACCTGCAGGGAAAGCTTCTGCGGGTGCTGCAGGAGAGCGAGTATGAGCGCGTTGGCGACGACACGACGTTGTCGGTCGACGTCCGGGTAATCGCTGCGACGAATCGCGACCTGGAGCAGGTCGTTGAGGAGGGCGGTTTTCGCGAGGATCTCTACTACCGCCTGAGTGTCTTCCCGATCGATGTGCCGCCGCTGCGGGAACGTGATACCGACATTATTCAGCTCGCCAGCCACTTCCTGGAGAAGGCCGCCATGGATTTCGGGCATCGTCCGCTGACGCTGTCGCGACAGCAGGTGGGTCTGTTGAACAAGTACGACTGGCCCGGCAATGTCCGCGAACTCAAGAATGTGATCGAGCGAGCCGTGATTCTTTCTCAGGGAAAGGTGCTCAGGCTGGATCTCGCCATGGCGGATATCCTCAGAACCTCGTCTTCGCGCAGCCGAGCGCCGGAGGGTGCCGCCACGCATATCATGACGGAGCGGGAACTTATAGCGCTGCAGAAGGAGAATATGAAGGCGGCTCTTGGACTGAGCGACGGCAAGGTCTCCGGCCCCAACGGCGCCGCACAACTACTCGGGCTGAAGCCCTCGACCTTCACCGATCGGATGCGGAAGCTGGGTGTCAGCAAGCCGCGTTAGCCGATCTCGACGATCGGCCCCGCATGAAAACCGCTCGGCATTACATAATCCAACCTGACCGATTCATATAATTCGATTTGCAGCCAAGGGTTGCAGAACGTTCCCATAATTTGGTATATATTTACTTAATAGAGCGTTGTTTACTGGCTTGTCCGGTAGCGAAGTGCCCCGCGAAAGCGAAACTGACAACTACCAAGAATAAGATCGAGAAGAACTAAGGCGTCCGAATGCCCTATTTGGCTGAGCGGTTTGAAGCCGCAGTATCTGTCCTCGTTGCCGAAGGCCCTGTTAAAGAGCGTCTCGCGGCTGCCTACTCGGAACACCTGGACGATCTGGAAAGCAGCGAACTTCCCCGCAACCTGCAAAACACCTTCAACGAGCTGCACTCGGCCCTTAATTCCGCGACGCCGATCGGCAAAGAGTCCTGTGTCGGGGCCACGATCCGGAAGATGTCGAGAATACAGGCGGGTGCGCATGCGCGGACCATATTCTCGCTCTATGCGGATCTGATCAGCATGGGTGATCGCGCTGAGCCGCTGAAAGTCGTCAACGGCAAGCGCAAGAAAGCGCCCAGCTTCGTCTCTCAGGGCGCCTGACTCTCCTGTTCCCCGCGCGCTGACTTGGGCACAATAGCGGGCCATGCGAGCCTTGCTGCTTCCTCTTCTCTTCTGCGTCTCAGCCGCGACGGCTGTCGCACAGGAGCTACCCGAGCGGCTGCAGAGAATTATCAGCGGCCACGACATCCCCGTTGAGAACCTGAGTCTGCTCGTGCAGGCCGTCGATGCGGACGCGCCGACGATTAGTCACTTCCCGGAGACGCCGAGGAATCCCGCTTCGACGATTAAGCTGCTCACCACCTGGGTTGCGCTCGCTGAACTCGGGCCAACCTATAGCTGGCCGACCGAGGTCTATCTTTTGGGTGGCTGGGACGGACGTCAGCTCTCCGGAGACCTGGGGATAAAAGGATATGGCGATCCGTCCCTGGTTACCGAAGAGCTCTGGAAACTGCTGCGGGCGTTGCGGCGAATCGGTCTGGAGGAGATCGATGGTGATCTCGTGATCGATGCGAGTTTCTTTTCCGGTAACGATGGCGATCCCGGCGCGTTCGACCGTCAACCGTACCGCTCCTATAACGTGTTACCCGACGCGTTCCTCGTTAATTACAAGGCGGTGCGGTTTCAATTTCTCGAGGATCCGCAAGGTCGTGGTGTACTGATCACTGCCGATCCGTTGCCGAGCAATCTGACAATCCGCAACGAGATCGATCTTGTCGACGGACCCTGCAGAGGCTTTCAGGCCGGTGTCAGCTTCGATCTGCGCGATCCCGAGTCGGGCGGAACGGCCATCTTCTCCGGAAGATTCCCCGCCGCATGCAGTCCCTATGGCATGACGCGCAGCGTGCTGCAGCACGATACCTACGCCTATGGCGTTTTCGATACGTTGTGGCAGCAGTTGGGCGGACGCCTTCGTGGGCGATTGCGCCGCGATGTCATCGCAGAGGACCTTGAGCCCGCACTGACATGGCGTTCGCCACCGCTGGCCGAGATTATTCGCAGCATCAACAAGTTCAGCAACAACGTCATGACCCGGCAGTTACTGTACACAATGTCCGCTGAACTACTTGGGCCGCCCGGTACCGAGGCCGGTGGCATCGAAGTCATCTCGAACTATCTGCAGGAGCAGGATCTTGATCCGGCGACGCTGGTGATCGACAACGGCGCAGGACTCTCGCGCGAGACTCGAATCTCCGCTCAGTTACTCGCCGATGTGTTGCTGCTGGCAGCGCGCAGCAGGCACAGTCCGGAATATCTCGCGTCGCTATCGCTGGGTGGTCTCGACGGTACGACCCGCAATCGATTTCGGGGGGGTGGCGTTGCCGGGAGCATGCATGTGAAGACAGGACGGCTTGACCACGTGTCTGCACTCGCAGGCTACGTCCACTCTGCGAGTGGCGACAGCTACGTTGTCGTCGCCATGTTGAACTCCCCGGATGTCCATCGCGGTCCCGGCGAGGAATTGCAGGAGGCTCTGGTTCGATGGGTTCACGAGCTGCCCTGAATCGACGTGGGAGTCGTGTGCCTGTGTCGCAGTTATCCGCGGCAATCCTTCATATAATCTATGCGGTGAAAGACGACAGGACCGTCGTCGACGGAGACACGGTATGATCAGGCTGGCTTGGGCGATGTTGATGCTCTGCGGTGCCACAGTGGCTTCCGCGGAAACCGCCTATGTAACCGATGTAATGCTCCTGGGGCTGCACGCAGCTGAGGACACGAGCGATCAGCCGTTCCAGAATCTGGTGAGCGGCACAGAAATCGAGGTTCTGGAGCGCACACGCGACTATACGTTCGTCCAGACTGCCAGCGGTCAACAGGGCTGGGTGAAGTCCGCTTTTCTTGTTACCAAGAGGCCGGCACGTTCGCGCGTCGCGGAGGTCGAGGCCGCGCTGGAGATTATGCGCGAGGAACTTGAGCGTGCGCAGGCGGCGCAGCAGGACGCCGAATCTCACACGGAGGAACTCGGGCGGAACATTCAGGCGCGCGAGGACACGTCCGAGGCCGTACTCGATACCCTCACCAGACTAAAGAGCGAAGCGGAATCCTACGAAGCGCAAATGGATGCCTATCGAGGCAGTCTGCCGCTGGCGTGGGTGGTCGCGGCGCTTATTGTTGCTATAGCGGCTGGTTTCTTCGCCGGGATGTGGTGTCTCGATACGCTGATACGCCGCCGGCACGGCGGATTCAGGGTCTACTGACAACCGGCCCCTGCGATGCGCGCGGCAGCCAGCCTTTGACGCGGAAGCCGAGCAGCACGATCAGCAGGAACGTATAGACCAACGGCTCCAGGGTCGTCACCTTGACCTGCCAGAAATAATGCACAACGCCGAGAATACCGATCAGATAAACCAGTCGGTGTAGCTTGATCCAGCGTTTTCCAAGGCGTCGCTGCATAGCATTCGTCGATGTTATAGCGAGCGGAGTTAACAGGATCAGCGCGGCAACGCCGACCGTGATATACGGTCGACGGATGACGTCATCCAACAGCGTCGACCAGGCGAAACGTAAATCGAGCGCCGCGTAAGTAATTGCGTGAAGCAGGACATAAGCAAACATCGCGAGACCGAGGTAGCGACGCAGAGCGACCAGCCATCGGATTCCGCTCAACTTTTGTAACGGCGTAACCGCCAGCGTAATTATCAGCAGGTTGAGACCGGTCTTGCCGAGTGTGTGAAGAACTTCCTGGACCGGATTCGGACCAAGGCTGCCATAGCCGAACGCACGCGCGACGAGTAGCGCGAACGGTAGCGTGCAGGCGATGATCACCAACGCTTTGACCAGCGATAGCGTTTTCCGTGTCATGAGAGGGAGTCTCAGTAGTTGGCGCGCAGGTCGAGGTTGCTATAGAGATGGCCGACCTCTTCCTCATAGCCGTTGAACATCAATGTCGGAATACGTTCTGAGAACAGCCCGCCACCCAGAGGGCGCTCGGAAGCCTGACTCCAGCGCGGATGATCTACTTCCGGGTTAACGTTCGAGTAGAAGCCATACTCGCGCGCGTTGGCCATATTCCAGCTCGTTCTGGGGATTCTCTCCGAGAAGCGAATGGAGACGATCGACTTAATGCTCTTGAAGCCATACTTCCAGGGGACGATGAGACGCAGCGGCGCACCGTTCTGGTTCGGCAGAACCCGTCCGTAGAGGCCAACTGTCGCGAGCGTCAGCGGGTTCATCGCTTCCTCTATGGTCAGTCCCTCTCGATACGGCCACTGCAGTACGCGTTGCCGGACGCCAGGCATCTGGTCGCGGTCGTTCAACGTGAAGAACTGCACATACTTGGCTTTCGACGTTGGCTCGAAGCGGTTTATGAGTTGCGAGAGCGGGAAGCCGACCCACGGCACCACCATCGACCAGGCCTCGACACAGCGGAAGCGATAAATACGCTCCTCCAACGCGTGCGGGTTCAGGAGGTCCTCGAGTGCGAATGTGCCGGTGTGCTCGGCTTCGCCATCGACCGTGACCGTCCACGGATGCGGCTCAAGCGTGTGGGCATTCCTTGCCGGATCCGTTTTGCCGGTGCCGAACTCGTAGTAATTGTTGTAGCCGGTGACATCATCGTAGGCGGAGGGTTCGAGGTCGGGGTTCTCCGGCCATTGCGCCACGTTCTGGAGCATGCCGTCCGCCGGAAAAGGCGATGGTCTCTCGGGCTGCTCCTGCGAGAATGCGGCCGCCGTGGGTAGAAGGCCCAGTGCCGCCGCTGACTTTACGAAGTCCCGGCGCTCAAGAAAAACCGACTCGGGCGTGATTTCGGAGGGCTTAATTTTCGATGCTTGCTTGATTAACATGATTTGCGCTCAGCTTGTGTATCACAGTTGACCCGACCAACTCGCATAATGTTGCAACTCTGAGCGACAAATGACCAGCCCTGCGGAACGCCTGCCTCGGCTACCGTCGGCCAGCGCGCACCAAAACGGTGCAAATGCTTGAATCGACGTGTCCTGGAGCCCTGCCGATTCGACCTTTCCGCTCAGTTCGCTACAATGGCTTTATTAAACAAAAACGAGCCCAAACGCGGGCACTTCTTTCAAAGTAGACTAGGGGATACTGATGAAGCTAATAACAGCTGTGATCAAACCCTTTCGCCTAGATGACGTACGCAACGCCCTGGCGGAGGTGGGCGTGCAGGGTATGACCGTCACCGAGGTTAAAGGATTTGGTCGGCAACGTGGCCATACCGAACTCTATCGCGGCGCTGAGTACGTCGTCGATTTTCTACCGAAGGTAAAGTTGGAGCTCGCTCTTACCGACGATCTTGTGGATCGGGCGATCGAGGCAATAATCGAGTCGGCGAAGACCGGCAAGGTCGGGGACGGCAAGATCTTTGTGACAGATCTCGGTCAGGTCTATCGTATTCGCACGGGTGAGACCGGCGACCAGGCAATTTAGGGGGATAGGTGTGAAAATGCTTGCAAGAATTTCAGCGGTAGTCGCGACTACCGCGGTGTGGCCGGCGATTGCGTTCGGTCAGACTATCGATAGCGGCGACACCGCCTGGATGCTTACGTCCACGGCGCTCGTGTTGTTTATGACGCTGCCCGGACTCGCGCTTTTCTACGGTGGTCTGGTACGCCGCCGCAATGCGCTGTCAGTGCTGATGCAATGTTTCGCCATCGCCTGCGTGATGTCGATTATCTGGGTCGTCATTGGCTACAGCATGTCGTTCAGCGAAGGCATCCTCGGCAATCTCGTCGGCGGGTTCTCAGCGGCGATGCTGTCCGGCATCTCGTTCGACTCGGTCAGCGGAACCATGCCTGAGACCGTGTTCGTCATGTTCCAGATGACTTTCGCAATTATTACTCCGGCACTGATTGTTGGCGCGTTTGCAGAACGCATGCGGTTTTCCGCGATGCTGCTGTTTACCAGTCTGTGGGTCATCTTCGTTTACTTCCCGGTAGCCCACTGGATCTGGGGCGGTGGCTGGCTCGCGGAAATGGGTTTCCGAGACTTCGCCGGCGGTGCCGTCGTCCACGTAACGGCTGGTGTTGCTGCGCTGGTCGCGGCGCTGGTCATGGGGAACCGACGCGGTTTCCCGGACACACCGATGCCGCCGCACAATCTGACCATGACCGTGACGGGAGCCTGCATGCTGTGGGTCGGCTGGTTCGGATTTAACGCGGGCAGCGCAGTCGCTGCGGATGGCGCGGCCGGAATGGCGATGCTGGTCACGCACATCAGCGCCTCGGTGGCTTCGCTGACGTGGATGGCCGCCGAGTGGATCAAGTTCGGTAAGCCGAGCGTGCTGGGCATCGTGACCGGCATGGTCGCCGGATTGGCGACGATCACACCGGCGTCAGGTTATGTGGGTCCGGCGGGCGCACTGCTGATCGGTGTAGCCGGTGGTGCGGGTTGCTTCTTCGCCACGCAGTTCATCAAACGTACGCTGAAGATCGACGACTCTCTGGACGTCTTTCCTGTCCACGGAGTAGGTGGGATCATCGGCCTGCTGCTGACGGGTGTGTTCTCGGCGACGTCCTGGGGCGGTGTCGGACTGGATGAGGGTGTCGGCATGGGTGGCCACATCTGGATACAGTTCGTCGGGATAATCGCGACGGCGGCATGGTGCGCTATTGCGAGCGTTATCCTGTTGAAGCTCGTTGGTGCGATGGTGCCGCTACGTGTCTCCGCAGAAGATGAGAACGAAGGTCTGGACCTCGTCCTGCACGAGGAGAGCGGCTACAACCTGTAGTGATCTAGGAATCGGCGGGGAGTTCGAGAGTAACCTCGAGCCCTCCGCCGGTTCGATTTCTGGCGCTTACCTGACCGCCGTGCAACTCCATTACACGAGAGGCGATGGCAAGGCCGATCCCCTGACCGGCCGTCTTATGGTCGTGGCTTTTGTTCGCGCGGTGCAGTGGCTCGAAGATGCGGGTCAGATCGTCTTCCTCGACGCCCGAACCCGAGTCGCAAATCCGTACGACGACCCAACGCGCCTTTTCCTCGATCTGAATTTCTATCGGACCATCCTCGCCTGCATCGGTCATTGCGTTGCGGACGATGTTCTCGATTGCGCTCTTGAGACCTCGCCGGTCACC
>JBJKYM010000011.1:0-32206 GCA_045561025.1 Candidatus Rariloculaceae bacterium | reverse complement strand
AACTGTAGAAGGAATGCTTTGATTGTTTTCATCTGGCCCCCCGGCTCGATAGCGCTGATCGGCCATCGTCTGTGGACTCGGGCGCAGCGCTCGAAATTTCCAGTGTCAGATGCTACCTCCATCGGGTCAGGGCTGTATAGCCCGAGTGATAGAATCGACCACATATCAACGCCAATTCGCTCCGGAGTCCCCCTATGAAGTCTTCAGCCGCATTGCTCGCCAGCACAGCAATGTTCGTTATCAGCAGCGCGTCTGCAGATGAAATCAGAATCGTCAACGCGAACATCATCACGATGGATGATGACAATCCGACCGCCAGTACGATGCGCATCAGCGGCAATCGGATCGTCTCGGTCGGTGAGGAAGCTGCGGAAGATGATCAGGACGTCGGTGACATCACTGAGATTGATGTGGATGGTGCCGTCGTTCTACCGGGAATCATCGATCAGCATCTGCACTGGAATAGAAGCGCCATTACATGGGGCTATGCGCTTCACCGTGGTGAGAACGCTTTTACACTGCAGGCGCTTGAGGCCGCGCTGAAAGCGCGGGCTGCGGAGGTGCCGGCCGGCGAATGGATCTCGCTGATCGGGCGACACAATCATCTGCAGTTTCTGACCGATCCCGACGATCCCGAGTCGGGCAGATATCCGACGCGACAGGAACTCGATGAGTGGGTTCCCGATCACAAGGTTCTGTTCTCGCAGCGATTCAGACCGGTGCCGGTTGGTTCAGGCCCCGACGATTTCAATCGCGCGAACTTTACCGGACCGGGACAGCTGAACTCGAGCGCTATCGAGTACTTCAATGCCATGATATCGCCGATGCCCAATGTATCGAGGATTCCGGAGAGTGGCGCACTGGACGATACGCTGAGTAACGAGGTCTATGAGTGGACGAGGGCGAACAATACGCTTGAGGATCAGGTGCGGAGTACGCTCGATCTGGTTCGGTGGTCACATAGCGTTGGTCTCGTAGCGGTCGGAGATGCCGGCGGAGTCGGTTTTCGGCAGACGCAGGATTTCTATCCGCTCATGGAAGTCGCTCGTCGCGGCCAGCTCAAGGTACGGAACAGATATCAGTTATGGCCCACCGGTGATACCGGTATTCCCGGTGTTGAGAATCTGGTGGGTGTTGACGCGCTCCGCGGCGTGCTTAGCGGCGCGCCGCTCGCGGAGTCCCTCGAATGCGCAGGCCCGGTGGAGCTGCCGGGCGAAGGCTATCATCTGAGCAGAATGGGTGGTCCCTATTTCAGAAATATGGGGCTGGGAGAGTTGCTCGCACCGCCCGTGCCGGCGCAGATCTCCGAGGCCCTGATCTTCCTGCTTCGGCGACCGGACTGGTCGTTCCACCAGCATGCCGAGGCCGGGCAGATATCCAATGTCATCGCCGGCGTCAGGCAGGCGCTCGCCGTCGATGATCCCTGTCGCATTGAGCCCCTCGCGGCGCGGCATAGTTCGCTGGAACATCTGAACGACGCGACCGAGCAGAATCTGGCCGATCTGGCCGAATTGGGGCTGGGCGCCGGAATACAGGCCGTGCGATTTCTCTTTCCAGGATGGCAGTACTCGGGACCGCCGTATCGGGCGGCTGTCGATACGCCGAACCTCAACGAGGGTTTCGGAGCGGATGGCATGTTCGCGGCGCACGGAAATCCGTGGACGACACTGCAATTCATGGTGACCGGACAGGCATTCAACGGTGTGGATATTCTCACCGACGATCCGCTCGGGCGCGGGCCTCAGCAGATTACGCTGATGGAGGGTCTCCGGGGTTATACGACCAATGCAGCGTGGTTTACACGAGAGGAGCATGAACGTGGCCAGCTGAAGGCCGGCTTCCTCGCGGACGTTACCGTTCTCAGGCAGAACCCGTTCGAGGTAGAGCCCGGCCAGATCAGGGAGACGAAGGCTGCGCTTACAATAGTCGATGGCGAGGTCGTGTATTCGGATGGCTCGCTCTAATAGGTTCTGTTGTCTCGCTCCCGGCTTGCAGGGTGCCGGAACGCCGCGTAGGCTGGGTCGAAGATCCCGATATCAATAATAAGGCGATCATGATGAAGCGCTCTTCTTTCTTCTCGACTATCCCGATGAGTTTCGTGTTACTGGGTATCGCGATCTTCGCGCCGGCCCACTCGCAGGATGTACGTATATTCAACACCGTCAAACAAAAGCTCGCTGACGGTGGCCGGGTAGTCGGCGTTACCGTAGCGACGGCGGACCCCGACATTTATTGCGCGGTCGCCAATGCCGGGTTCGATTTCGTCTGGATCGAAATGCAGCATAGTCCGCTGACCTTCACCGACTCCGCACGTATGATCTGGGCCTGCCGTGATGCTCCCGCGATTCCCTTTATCCGTGTGCCTACCGCGACCGAAGGAGATATTCAGAAGGCGACGGATATCGGCGCCCTGGGCATCATCGTCCCGATGGTCGACGATATCGACGAGATCCGAAACGCGGTCACTTACGCTCACTATCCTCCGATGGGCAAACGCAGCCAGGGCGGTGGGCAGTACCGATCACTCTATGGAGACGATTATCGCGCTGCCGCGAACGAGAACATCATGGTTGTCGCGATGATTGAGCAGCCGGCCGGTGTAGAGATTGTTGAGCAGGTCGCGAATGTCGACGGCGTCGATGTTGTCTTCGTCGCGAGCTCCGATCTTGGTAGCTTTACCGGCCTGCCACAGGGGAATCCGGAATACGAAGCGCTGGTCACGCGAGTGAAGGATGCCACGCTGAGCGCCGGACGAGCCGTCGGTGGGCCGCTGTCGTGGATGAACGAGCGCGCCGAGTACGCATTCTTCCAGGCACCGTCGACGACGAGTCTGGTAGCGACCGGTGCCCGGGGAGTGCTGGAGTCTGCCGATTCCTGTTTCGGCGTGCCTTCCGGCGTTTCCCCCGTCGAAGGAGAGGACCCCTGCCCCTGAGGGTTTTCCGGAATATTTCGCTTCGGCGAAGCTACTCCCAGGCCGAGTAAACTGGTTTGCCGACGAGAAACTCGGGGTTTGCGCCCGGACGCGGGCTGAATTTCTGAGCGCCGCCCTTGTTGACCTCGGCGACGTAGAAGTTGCCTTCCTGGTCGACCGCCATGTCGTGTACGCCCCAGAAGTAGCCCGGAAATAGCCCGTAAGTACCGAACTGGTAGAGGAAGTTACCCTCGAGGTCGTACTTGATGACTTTGTGTGTACCCCGGTCGTAGGCCCAGACGTCTCGGTTCGAGTCGATAATCACAAGATGAATTCGCGACGGGTCGTCGCCCACGTACCACTCATCGAGGTATTCACCGTTCTCAGTGAATACCTGAATTCGATGATTGTTTCGGTCGTTCACGTAGATATTATTCGTGCCGGGATCGAGCGCGATCCCGTGCACGCCGTTCATATAGCCAGGCCGCGTCTCGGTTCTGTCGTTACCGCGCTGCCCCCATTCCAGCATGTAATTCCCATCTTTGTCGAAGCGTACGACGCGCGAGTTTCCATCGCCGTCCGCGACATAGAAACCACCGTCCGGGTGCCAGGCCATAAACGTCGGGCGATAGAAATGATTTTCGTCGTCGCCATGCTCATCGGGAACCCCTATGGTCTGTACGAGTTCCTTGCCGTCGTTCGTGAACTTGAAGATCGCATGACGAAAATCATCGGTAACCCAGACGTGCTTCTCCGGATCGTATGGGCTGATATAAAGTGAGTGCGGCCGACGTAGCAACTCGTCCCACTGCGTCCAGGAATCGATCAGCTCGCCCTCGCGGTTGAAGATCAGGATGCAGTGCTCCCATCGCACGTCGACACCGAGACGGCCGCGAATTCCGACCTCAGGCCGAGTGGGCTCGTCCAGCGAACCGGGCAAACTGGCATATGTGGCGTCGCGCCATGGGACGCGATTGATAGGAAAGCTGATGCTGGGGCCTATTTCCGGGCGAAGTTCTATCTCCGGGCGTTCCATGACCGGTATCTCGCCGCGCACCAGGACGAATACGCGATCGGGACTCTCGGGGAAAATCGCCTCGCCGGCTCCCATCGTCCAGCCTTCATGCCCCGGCAGGGTCGAGGTATCGATTGGCCAGCCGCTGACCACGTCGTAGGCGCCGGATACATCCTGGCCGCCCTTCTTTCCGGGAATCGCCGCGAAACCCTCGCCTGGTAACGCTTCCTGCGCATGGGCGCCGCCAGTACAAAGCACGAAGATGACTACTCCGGATAAGAAAGTACGCATGTGTTCACTCCTCCGATAGCACTGGGAAGTCAGGAGCCGAATGGAGACTTTCGGCACCATCTGCGCCGTCCTGACGAACTCAGGCCGCGAGCTGTGTCGGACTGTGGAGCGGGACGTCACCGCCCCGCTGCGACCGGACTATTACCGACTCTGAACCGCCTCTAGCGTCTTCAGAACATTCTCTGCCGGAGTAATACCGCCGATGGTCTCGGCAATCTTGCCATCCGGTGTCACGATAAACGTCGTGCGCTCCGAAAAGCCATGATCAATGGCGACTCCGCGCGTGTCTTCCGCGCCATCTCGTCGACCTCGAACTTCAAGATCATATGATCTCGCTATATCGCCGGATGCGTCGGAGGCTACCGCGAGTTTGCCGGCGCAGTAGGCCGGATCCGCTGAGAAGTCGTTCAGTCGCTCGATGCTGTCGAGAGACACGCCGATCACGGTGGCGCCTGCAGCGTTGAACGCCTCCATATTCTCGGCGAATTCGTGTGCCTGAATATTGCACCCTCGCGTGAAGGCTGACGGGTAGAAATAGACAACTACCATTCCCTCATCGAGCGCGTCACTCAGCGAATAGTCGAAGGCCTCGCCGTTAAGTGATGCTCTTGCGTCGAAGGTCGGGGCGTCATCGCCGACTTCCAGTGCAGCGAGAGCAGGCAGGGCAACTGCGATAGATCCCAATAAACTGAAGAAAAGGTTTTTCATAGCTTTCTCATGCTTAGTTGAACTGATGCCGTTGGCCAAATGACCTGCCTATATCCTGATGGCTGGCGCGAATTGGTGCAAGTTTCGAGAACGGTGCTGTGCCTAGGACCCCCATGGATGCTGGCCTCTATGACCTGACCCGGCTGCCCGTACAGGAGCGGGAATCCGTATTGGGCGAAAAGTTGACCTGTGGTTGAAAGTCGCCTCGCGGTACGGTTGTATAGGGCGTAGCGCAGGCCGGACGCCGTGTCCGAGAAGAATTATGTAAAATTGCCATTGAGGATTTCCCGATGGATAGAAGACGCCCACGTGCCGCGATACTTTCGTTGACCGCGCTCTTTGCGGTCGATTCTGTCGGCCAATCGCCGCCACCCTCCGCGCTGATAAATCAACGCGCTGACGATACAGCTGAGGCGGCTCGCGCGGCCTCGCCGCATACGAGCGAAGGCGCATTCGCGTACTTCCAGGACGAGGCGCAGGACGCGATCGAGCGTGCGATCGAGCGTGTCTGGGATCCGACCGAACCCTACCCGGAGCCGCCACGTACTTCCTGGGGTGACCCCGATCTCTCCGGTTACTGGTTGAATTCGACGTACACGCCGCTCGAGCGTCCGGCACATCTCGAGGGAGTTCCGCTCTATACGCCGCAGGAATCAATCGAAGCATTCCAGATCGCTGTCACGACCGACGCATCGGTAGATCCCGCGACCGTACACTACGATTGGACGGAATTCGGTATGGATTACTGGCAGAGTCCGGTCCGACCGAATCTTCGGACATCGCTCATCGTAGATCCTCCGGACGGCAGAATTCCTGCCTTTACGGCAGCCGGGCAGGCAAGAAGCAGGCAGCAGGCGCGGGGTCATACGCTGGAGTCGCGCGGACTCTACGAGCGCTGCATTCAGGGTAACCAGGGACCGCCGCGGACTCCGCATGCCCGAGGCGGCAACTCGGATTTCGGTCAGAGCACCGGGCAGTCGCAGGTCATTCAGACGGAGGATCATGTCATTCTCGTTACGCAGGCGAACAGCGATGTTCGAATTTTCCCCCTGGATGGTTCGCTGCATGCACCCGACAGGGTCCGCAGCTGGCTCGGTGACTCTCGCGCCCACTGGGAGGGCGACACGCTCGTTGTTGAGACCACGAATTTTCACGATAAAAGAAAGTGGCAGGGATCTAATCGCAACCTGCATCTGATCGAGCGATTTACGCGCGTCGCGGACGACATACTTCTCTACGAAGCGACGATCACGGATCCGACCACCTGGGTCTCGCCATGGTCGATCGAAGTTCCGTGGCCGATGCTGGATCCACCGGGGATGTATGAGTTCGCGTGTCACGAGCAGAACTACGGCATCATCAACGTTGTCAGAGGCGCCCAGATCCGGGCTGCCGAGTACGAAGCGGATCTTCAGCCCTGACCGCGCGGTGGGGCGTTCTCGCTATTCGGCAAGTCCCCGGTAACCGCGTATGCTGCTCACCATGCCGACCCTGTATTACGTCTACGATCCCATGTGCAGCTGGTGCTATGCGCTCGCATCGGTGTGGAAGCGCATTGTCGCCGGCTTGCCTGCCTCGATCGCCGTAGAGTATGTCGCGGGCGGATTGGCTCGCGACAGCGACGAGCCGATGCCGCAGGAAATGCGCGCGGGAATCGAAGCGACCTGGCGGCGTATCCAGGCTGTTGTGCCGGGTACGGAGTTCAACTTCGATTTCTGGACGAACTGTGAGCCGAGACGGTCTACCTATCCGGCGTGCCGCGCGGTACTGGCGGTCAGGCACTTCGATCCGACGCGAGAGTACGCGATGATCGAGAATATTCAGTCGGCTTACTACCGGGAGGCGCGCAATCCCTCCGACGTCGATACGCTCGTAGCGCTCGCTATCGATCTCGGTATCGATGCCGATGCGTACAGGGCGTTACTCCTCAGCGAAGACTGCGAACAGCTGTTGCAAGAAAGCTTCCAGACACGACGTGATCTCGGTGTCCGGGCGTTCCCAACGCTGGTGCTGGCGTCCGGGGGATCACAGATAGTTATCCCGTATGATTTCTCTGATCCACAGGTCGTCCTCGATGCCTTAACTGTGGATGCCGTTGGCAAAGCGCATCACGAAGGGCGCTGATTTAGGCCAAATCGGGTCTGGAACTAGGTAGAATCGGCTGTATAGCGCGATTCTGAACAGGGAGAGCCTGTAGCGTTCCCCGGTACTACGTGGACGCGCGGGAGCTACGCGAATTCAGACGGCTCGCAACAGATGTCAATCTCGTTGCGTATTGGTGCACCTAGGGATGGGGCGACGCTTGCTTACCGGTGAGCGGTCACGACTTCATGTGTAGGTGATCAAATGAATCATTCGCACTCACATCGACTTTTCACGACGCTGTTGGGAATTTGTTCGTTCGGAGTAGCCTCTGTGGCACAGAGCGAGGACGTGGTCCGGATCATCCAGACCAATGCTGCGGGCAGCAACGTGCATATCATTGATCCGGACACCAACGAGATCGTCGGTATTATCGACGGTGTGCCACGGGCGCACGCTGCCGTTAATCATCCCGATGGATCGAAGTTCTACTTCGCCAACGAGCACGACGAGACCGTAGACGTCGTCGACATTGCGACGCTACAGGTTGTCGAACGTATTCCACTTATAGACCGACCGAACAAGTTGGTCATCAACAACTCGCTGTTAAAACTCTATGTAGGTATTCGTGACGCCGCGTACGTCCAGGTTATCGATCTCACGACGCATGAGGTGCTAAAGGACATCCCTGTGTTCTATGGCGTACACAATGTTTACGTCACAAAGGACGATCGGTACATCGTGGCCGGGTTAGGCAAGACGCCCGATACGGACGATGAGCCGACGATTCAGGTTATTGATGCGCATACCGACGAGATTGCCTGGGGAATCTCGCTCGAGGGTCACCGCGTTCGACCGATGGCTATTGAATCGAACTCGGACGGTTCGCCGAGTCGCATTTTCGCTCAGGGTACCCGCCTGAACGGCTTCTACGTCGTGGACTGGGACAGGCGCGAGGCCGTCGACTTTATCAGCCCGCCGGCGCAACCCGTCTCTGAGCAGAACTTCGACGGTATTCAGGAAGGGACAGGCCACGGGCTTCTGGTTCTGCCGGACCAATCCGCGCTCTGGTACGCGAGCCGTCTCGATAGTCGTGTCTATGCCTGGTCACTGCCCGATCTCGAGTTTCTCGGCGGTGTAAAGGTAGGGCCGTCTCCTCAGTGGCTGACGGCTACGCCGGATAGTCGAACGCTTTACGTCAGTCTCGTCGGCTCAATGGAGACGCTGGCGCTGGATACACGAACGCATGACATTGTGGTGCGCATACCGGTCGGGTACGGCCCGAAGCGAAACTCCACTCACGTACTCCCCGAGGAGATAGCGCCGTGATCGCAACCAGGACCGCGGCGCCCGGATCACATCGCCTGTTGCTTTGCATGCTGGCGGGCACCGTTGTTTTCAGCGGGCGCGCCCTCGCACAAACGGGCCTGGACTTCGAGTTCTATCGCGACAATGTAGAGCCGATATTTATTCAATCGCGAGGAGACTTCACGCCGCCCGATCCCGGGGAGCCGGCGTGTGTTCTGTGCCACACATGGCAGACCAGTACGCCGATGATGCTCGAATCGCTCGAGGTCGATGACGAGGGTGAGGTCTACTGGACCGAGGCGCAGTCGCGAACTAATTTCGCGGCCGTCTCGCAGCTTGTCTCTGCCGGCGACCCTCAGAACAGCCGACTGCTGCTGAGTTCACTCTCTGAACAGGCGGGTGGAACGGCCCTGCACACCGGCGGCAAGGTGTGGGAATCTCAGGACGACCCCGAGTGGCAGATTCTGGCTGAATGGGTGGAGACCGGGTCGCCGTCGGCTGCGGTTGCCGCGCCGGAGGTCGACTACGAATTTTTCAGGGCCTGTATGCATCCTATTCTCTATCAGGTGACTCCCGCGGGAATTACCTGTGCGAACTGCCATGTCCTCGAGTTCGCTCAGGCAGATCCGCAGGCGTCCTGGAACGCGATCGAGCGCTTGATCGAGCCCGGGCAGCCGACTCAGAGCCGTTTACTTATGCATCCACTGCATCCGGATGGCGGCGGCGACTACGCGCATAACGGCGTACGCAGATGGATGACACAGGACGATGCCGAGTGGCAGATGCTCGCCGAGTGGATTAACGGAGAGCGGGCCGGCGCGGACTGCGAGCCTTAACAGCGTAGGGGCGTGAAAATGCGATTGACAGTTCTGGCTATCGTCCTGTTCGCCGTACACGCGGCACAGGCTCATCAAAGCAGTATCGGAATTTACGACGAGGAGAATCTCGTCGAGATTCAGGGAATCGTTAAGAGTGTACGCTGGCGCAACCCGCACCGCAGCTACGTCATCACTGTCACCGACGAGAATGGTCAGGCAATCGATTGGGATATCGAGACGGGCTCTGTCAGTACGTTACGCCTCCGCGGCGTGGACAAGGATTTTATTCAGGTTGGTGATCGCGTCAGGCTCGCGGGGCAGTCGTCTCTGCGTGGTCTACCGGAGATGTTCGCCCAGAACCTGCTGCTCGATAACGGTGAGGAAGTCCTGCTAAGAGCGGTCTCGAAGCCGTACTGGCCGGCGGGATTAAACGGGGTTATCTACGAGCGGCGAGTCAATGAGGCCTGGGCCGAGGAGGGGCGGCGTAGCGCAGACGGAATCTTTCGCGTTTGGCGGCCGATCTTCGACGATCCGGAAGCGTATCCGCTGTACACCGCAGGTATCTCGCTCCTGACTGAGACGGCGAGGGAGATAAAGGCGCAATGGGATCCGCGCAACAGTCCGTTCACAATGTGCCGGCCGAAAGCGATGCCCTATATCATGGCATCCGCCTATCCGATCGAGTTCCTGAAGCAGGGCGATGATCTGCTGCTTCGCGTAGAGGAATTCGATACCGAGAGACTCATTCACATGAACGCTCCGCGTGCGTCGATTCCTGACGAGTACTCCCGTCTCGGGTGCTCGAGAGGCTACTGGGACGGCGAGACGCTCGTCGTCCAGACCGAGAAGATCGAAGCGTCGGTGCTTTACACGGACGGAACGCCGCAGAGTTCGGCTATCAGTCTGGTCGAACGATTCGGAAGACAGACTGAATTATCGCCTGACGATTTCCGATCCCGAGATGTTTGCGGAGACGCTGAACTTCACGAGATATTGGGTCTGGCAGCCGGACATTCGGATTCAGCCTTACGATTGCGGAAATCAACTTTAGCTTCGTTCCGCTCCAAAATACTCTCTCTATAAGAACAAGAACAAGAACAAGAAAGGGGAAGACGATGACTTCGATTGATGTCGGTAAGAGCCCGCGTGCGCTCTGGGTCGCTTCGCTTGCACTGCTTATCCTCACGGCGTTGTCCGGACTTTCTGCCGGTGCTCAGGTGTTGATGCAGCCGAATCTGTCCGCCGCACAAGCGCAGCGTATCGTTGCGACGATTATTGCCGAGTGCAGTCTTCCCGGCGATCTTCTGACCGTTACCGTGGCCGTAGTCGACAGAGCCGGTCAGCCGATCATGCAGCTTCGCGCAGATACGGCGTCGCCGCACAATTACGAACTGGCGTTTCGCAAGGCGTACACCGCGCGCACGTTCCGACGGACGTCGATCGTCTTTCGGGATCAGACGGCCGGCGGTGCCGTCAATGTCGGCCAGCGCTCGCTCTCCAACATTATTGCGCTCGGTGGCGGCGTGCCGATCATGCTGGGCGAAGTACCGATAGGAGGTGTTGGGGTATCGGGCGCGGCGGGTGGCCAGGCTGCGGATACCGTATGCGCGGAGGCAGGAATTGCTGCTATCGCGGACGAGTTGGAATAGGTAGCAGCGTGCCGGACTATGCGGGGGCCTCCGTCGGCCGTGTAGCGCAGTAACCACAACCGCTCAGTGGCTGATAAGATGTTGTTTCCCCTTGTGATATTGATTGCTACTCATGCGTAAATCATTCGGAGTTCTACTATCAGCCGCGTTGGTCCTACCCGCCATCTGCAACGCGCAGGATTGATCGTTCGAACTCGAGCCGTACATGCTCGGCGCGAGTATAGAAGGCGACACGAGCATCGGACGCGCAACGGGTGTCCCTGTCGATGTCGATTTCAGCGACATCCTCGACGTGCTCGAGGTTGCGTTGATGGTCCACTTCGAAGCACAGCACGAGAGTGGCTGGGGCATCGTCCTCGACTACGGATTTATGGATTTGAAGGACGACATTTCTCTGCCACGTGGCGGTATCGTCAGCGCCAAGCTGCGACAGGGCATATTCGAAGCACTGGTATCGCGCCGGCGTCAGCTCGGCAATGGTCATGTCGACTTTCTCGCCGGTATACGCTGGTGGGACAACGATATTGATGTGACGATCGATCCGGCACTATTGCCAGGGACGCCGACTGCGAACATTGCGGCCGATTGGGTGGACGTGATCGTTGGTACGCGTTGGTCCAGGCCTATCAATGAAAGATGGACATTAAATCTCCGCGGCGATATCGGCGGCTTCAGCCTGGAATCCGGGCGATATCGTCGAAATCACTTCGGCGGAAGCATTCGCGATAATGGTCGAACCCGACAACGACTAGCGAGGGCGGTGAAGCGGTCGTTCAGTCAGAAATAACTGCGACCGCTTCAACCTCCAAAATAAAACGCGGATCAGTCGCGAGGCGCACGATTTCCACCGACGTACTCGCGGGTCGGTGATCGTCCCAGAAACGGTTCATGACCTCGTTGATCGCGTCCTGATTCTCGCCAATGTCCTTGACGAATCGCGTGACCTGAATAACGTCGCTTAGCTCTCCGCCGGCGGCCCGCAGCGTCTCCTGCAGGCGCAACATCACCTGCTCGGTCTGAACCGCTGCATCGAAGTCGAGATTATCGAACTCTGAGGGAACGTGTGGGTGGCTGTGGGGAACGGGCGCGCCGGTAATCCCGGAGAGAAATAATATGTTCCCTCCGACGACTTTGATGGCGGGCGTAAACGGCAGATTGGCGCCCGAGCCGATCTCGGTTCCGGGCAGATAGACGTATTCAAAGTCGGCGGTCGAGCCGCCGCATCCCGTTAGAGTGAACATCAACGCAGCAGCTGCGAGGTACCTGACACGTATCCGGGTAGTGATCCTGGTCATTTCTTAGCCCCTATAAATTCGCGATCAAAGCCGCGGTTGTGATCGATCGCAGCAGTTTAGCAGGGAGGCTGGATGTAGCGTGCGATAAGCGGCAGCAGATCAGGAGCAGCGTGGTAGTCGTCGACTCTGGGTAGCGCGACGACGGGAATCGAATCGGCGAACCGCTCGAGAACCATCGTGGTCTCGTCCAGAGAGACGGGTTGATCGTCGGATTCATTGACGACTATTCCCGCAACGCTTTGACCTCTGCCGTGCAGCGCTTCAATCGCAGTCAATGTATGACTTAGCGTGCCGAGGTACCCGCCGACGACGAGCAGCAACGGGGCAGCGACGGCTTCTATCCAGTCGAGTACGGTGTGCGCCTCATCGAGAGGCACCATGACGCCGCCGATTCCTTCGATCAGCGTGAGGTCGCAGGGTCTGCTCTCGGTGCAGTAATCGACGAGCGCGTCGAAGGGAACGGATCGCTGCTCTCGCGCAGCGGCCAAGTCGGGCGATAGCGCCGGCTGGAAACGCCACGGAGAGATTCTCTCGGCTTCCTCTACAGTCGTATTTCGGCCGAGCGCGGATAGCAACGCGCCGGTATCGCTATCCGGGATATTCAGCAAGTCGAACCCGGAGGCCACGGGCTTTAACGCGTCGACGCTGAATCCCGCAGCCTGCAACTGCTTAATTAGCGTACAGGCTACGAAGGTCTTGCCGATCTCGGTGCCTGACGAACTGATGAATATCCGGCTCACGATTTCGCCAGCGCCTTTTTCACCGCTTCCGCGAGCGCTCTGACGTCAGCCGGATCATGCATCGCAGAGAACGTACATCGGAGGCGAGCCGTTCCGTCAGGCACCGTGGGGGGCCGTATTGCAACGACGAGATAGCCGTCCTGCTCGAGTTGTTCGCTGATCTCCAGGGCTTTACTGGCACTCCCGACCTGCAGCGGCACGATCGCGCTCTGAGCCTCAGGCAGGCCGAGCTCCTGCGTAAACAAGCGCGCATTCTTCAGCGGAATCTCTGTGAGTTGCCTGTCGCTCGCGATGATCTCGACGGCCTTGGCCGCCGCAGCAACGGTACCCGGGGGCAGAGCCGTCGTGTAGATCAGGCTACGCGCCCGGTTGCGAATCAGGTCGGCGACTGCGGTGTTGCTGCAGAGATAGCCACCGTAAGTGCCCGCTGACTTGGACAAGGTGCCCATCTGCAATGGTACGTTCAGTGGCTGGCCGGCCTCGAAATTCGAGCCTCGTCCGTCACCGACAACGCCCAGGCCATGGGCATCATCAGTCATCAGCCAGGCGTCGTAACTATCTGCCAGCTCCAGAAGCTCGGCGATCGGCGCCCGATCTCCATCCATACTGAACACGCCTTCGGTGAGCAGCAGACAGTGTCGATATTCGCCGCGACTCTTCTTCAGGATTGATGCCGCAGCATCGACGTTATTGTGCGCGAACAGGGATATCTGACTGCGAGCGAGCCGCGCGCCAGCGTGCAGGCAGGCGTGGCAGGTCTCATCCATGAGTATCAGGTCCTGTTCGCTGACGAGCGCCGGAATCGTGCCGATATTCGCCAGATAGCCGCTGCCGAAGACGACCGCGTCTTCAGTACCTTTCAGTGACGCGAGCTGTGTCTCGAGGCCATCGTACAGCGAATGATTTCCGCTGATGTGTCGCGATGCGCCTGCTCCCGTACCGAGACGCCGGGTCGCGTCTGCCGCTGCCTGGATGACCTCGGGGTGCTGCGACAGGCCCAGATAGTCGTTACATGCGAAGGAGGTTAAATCGACGGCATTTCGTCGGGCGGAAACCTGCGTGCCGCGATCGGTGACGACCAGCGTGCGCAGCAGAAGTTCGGAGTCTAGCCGCGCAAGTTTGTCGCGGGCCAGCGCCTGCAGGGAGTCGTGGGTCAAAATCGGTTTCCTCTTCGATTATTGGCCTTAGTCTGACACAGGCCGTGTCAGAGAAAAACGCGTGTCCTCGCATCAGCGCTAGCCCGGCTCTCCGCCCATGACCTCCAGCAGTTCCCGGGTTTTTTTCTGCATCAGCTCCGGATCTCCGCGAGACTCAACGTTCAGTCGAACGAGGGGCTCGGTATTCGATGCGCGCATGTTGAAGCGCCAATCGGCGAATTCAACACTGATGCCGTCTACATGTTGGACAGAGATTGCGTCTTGCGCATAGAGATCTTCCGCACGCTTCAGGACTTCGCTCGCGTCGTCCACTGTTCGGTTGATCTCGCCGCTCGCCGGGAACAACTCCATCCGCTCGTCAACGAGTTCCGCCAGTGATGTTCCCGTCTGAATCATTATTCCTGCTACCAGCAGCCAGGGGATCATGCCGCTGTCGGCATAGGAGAAACTACGAAAATAGTGATGGGCACTCATCTCGCCGCCGTACGCTGCGTCGTGCTCGCGCATCGTCTGCTTAATGAAAGCGTGGCCGGACTTACTCTCGATGGCGTTCCCGCCACCCTGTTCGACGACTTCGAGGGTGTTCCAGGTCAGACGCGGATCGTGGACGATGCCCGCGTCTGGTTCCAGCTCAAGGAACGCGCGCGCCAGCAGGCCGACAATGTAGTAACCCTCGATAAAACGTCCCTGGCCATCGAAGAAAAAGCAACGGTCGTAGTCGCCGTCCCATGCGAGGCCGAAGTCAGCGCCGGATTCAATGACACGATCGGTCGTACTCTTCCTGTTCTCTTCCACCATCGGGTTGGGCACCCCGTTCGGGAAAGTGCCGTCTGGCTCATGGTGTAGTTTGATGAAAGAGAATGGCAGATGAGACTCGAGCAGGTCGATAATAGGTCCTGCGCCCCCGTTACCCGCGTTCACGACGATCTTCAGCGGAGCGAGCTTGTCGGTGTCGATATAGCCAAGAAGATGCCTGATGTAGTCTGGAAAGATATCGCGCTCGCCGATCGATCCCGGTTCTTTCGCATCGCTGAAGTCGTTGGCCTCGGCCAGCGCACGAATCTCTTTTAATCCCGTATCGCCACTGATCGGCCGTGAGCCTTCTCGGACGAACTTCATGCCGTTGAAGTCTGGCGGGTTGTGACTGGCGGTAACCATGATTCCACCGTCGAGCTCGTCGTGAAACGTTGCGAAGTAGACGAGTTCGGTGCCGCCGATACCGATATCGACGACATCGACACCGGAATCCACCAGGCCCTGGATCACAGCATCTGCCAAACCTCCGCTGGACAGGCGGATGTCGCGACCCACGGCAACATGGCTCGGCTTTACAAAGGCCGCGTAGGCACGCGCGATTCGGTAGGCGATATCTTCATTGAGCTCTTCGGGAACTCGACCGCGTGCGTCGTAGGCCTTGAAGCAGGTTATTTCAGTCATGGCCATCGGGTATTTCAAGTGAGCCGGGAGTATAACTATCCTGGGAGCGCAACACTGTGACTCGTGCCACGCTATTCCTTGTTGCCGGTCATTCGGCCTGCCCCTAGTATGAGCGCACCTAAGCCCGAACAGATGCCTCGATGACAGACTCCAAGCTCTGGCTGCCTTACTCGCAGATGCAGACCGCGCCAATGCCAAGGACGGTAACGAAAACCGATGGTGCTTATATCTATCTCGACGGCGGTGAGCGGCTGGTCGACGGCACATCGTCCTGGTGGACGGCCTGTCACGGCTACAACCATCCGCATATTCGTGCAGCCGTTGAAGCGCAGCTCGAGCAGCTACCGCACGTCATGCTGGGTGGCCTCGTTCATGAGCCGGTAGTGGATCTGAGCCGCCGGTTGACCGAGATTCTGCCCGGTGATCTCGATCACGTATTCTTCTCGGAGTCGGGTTCTGTCGCCGTAGAGATCGCCATGAAAATGGCGATCCAGTACTGGATCAATAACGGGGTCAGCGGTCGCAGCCGATTCCTGAGTTTCGAGGGTGCCTATCACGGCGACACGTTCGCAGCGATGTCGGTTTGTGACCCGGAGAAGGGCATGCATCGCATGTTGAGCGGTGTGCTCCCGGAGCAGGTCGTCTCCCGGTTGCCGGCCAGCGATGCCGAGTTTCAGGAATTTGAGGAACTGGTGGCAGCGAATTCTGTACAACTCGCCGCGCTTATTATTGAGCCACTCGTTCAGGCGGCCGCCGGAATGAAGTTTCATACACCGCAGACCCTCGCACATATCGTCGAGATCGCGACTCGCCACGATCTATTGGTCATCTTTGACGAGATCACGACCGGATTCGGGCGAACCGGGACGATGTTCGCCTGCGAGCAGGCCGATATCGTGCCTGACATCATCACCGTCTCGAAGGCGCTGACCGCGGGCACGCTGCCCCTGGCTGCAACGGTCGCGCGTCGACGCGTATACGAGAGTTTTCTGTCCGACTCCATCGACCAGGCGCTCGTTCATGGTCCGACATTCTGCGGCAATCCTCTGGGTTGCGCCGCGGCAAACGCGTCGCTCGACCTGTTCGAGTCCGAGCCCCGGCTCGAACAGGTAGCGGCAATCGCGGAGCAACTCGAGACCGGTCTCAACGCCTGTTTAAAGATTCCACACGTCGTTGACGTACGCGTCAAAGGCGCTATCGGTGTCGTGCAACTCGATCGAGTGCCGGATCTCGGCGCAATGCGACAGCGCTTTCTACGCGAGAGTGTCTGGCTGCGACCATTCGAGGACGTCGTCTATATCATGCCGCCGTTTGTGATTCGCAGCGAAGATCTGGCGACGCTGATTGGGGCGGTCGAGCGCGTGATAGGCGAGTGGTCCGAGAATAACTCTCGGGAGCAGGCTTCCTAGAACATCTCCGACGCGTCAGGCGTCGCCGCCTCACGATTGTCGTAGCGATTCGGGATGTAGTCGCCGGTAACCATGTCCTGATATGACATGCCGGGCGGCACCATCGGGTACACGTCCGCCTCGGGATCGATGATGACCTCGAGAAATGCTGGCCCGTCATACGCCAGAAACTCTGCGAGCACGCTTGGCACATCCTGCTTGCGGTCGAGTTTATTCGCATAGCCGAAGCCGTCGGCCTCGGCGGCTCTGACGAAATCCTTTTTGCGCAGGGACTTCTCACTACCGGACAGACGCCCTTTGAAGAACATGCGCTGCCACTGCATAACCATGCCGTCACCGTAGTTATTGAGAACGACGATCTTGATAGGCAGATTGTAGGTCGTAACCGTTTCGAGCTCGCCCAGATTCATCCGAATACTCGCATCGCCATCCAGATCGATGACGAGCCGGTCCGGCCGCGCAAATTGTGCTCCGATCGCTGCCGGAAGCCCGAAGCCCATCGTGCCCATGCTTCCGGAAGTGAGCCAGAGTCTGGGTTCGCGGAAGTCGAAATACTGGGCGGCCCACATCTGATGCTGGCCTACGCCCGTCGAGATGACAGCCTCGCCCTTCGTGATCTGGTTGATAGCCTCGATGACATAGTTCGGCTGAATAAGCGCGCTGTCACGATCGTAGTTGAGCGCGTAGGTCTTCTTAAGCTCCGCAAGCTCCGCGCGCCAGGTCTGGAACTCCGTCGAGATTCCGTGGCGACGCCCGTACGCTACCAGCGCCGACAGGGCCTCTGACAGAATGCCAACGTGCGACCAGTCCGCAGTCTTCACTTTCTGAATCTCGGACGGGTCAATATCGAAATGCATGATGTGCTTGGCTTTGGCGGCGAACTTCGGCGGATCCCCGGCGACACGGTCGTCGAATCTGCCGCCAACGTTGATCAGCAGATCGCAATCGTCAACGGCATAGTTCGCGTAAGCAGTTCCGTGCATACCAAGCATATGCATCGAGAGCGGATGCATCGTATCGACGCTGCCGAGGCCCATCAGCGTGGTTACGACCGGAATATTGAAGCTCGAGGCGAGCGTGCGCAGCTCATCGCTGGCACCGCTATTGACGACGCCGCCGCCGGCATAAATTAGAGGCCGCTCGCTGTCGTTCAGCATCGCGAAAAAGCGCTCGCACTGTGATTCTTCCAGCGTGTTCTGCTGGACTGCCTTCAGACGGTGCTGATATCCGAGCATGGGCAGCAGACCTTCTCCACTGAAAGCGCCTTCCCAGTTCTGCACGTCCTTGGGAACATCGACGACGACAGGGCCGGGGCGACCCGACCGCGCGAGTTCGAATGCCGACCGCATCGTCGATTCGAGCCGCTCGGGGTTGGTGACAAGGAAAACGTGTTTGGCGACGGAGCCCATGACGCCGATGACAGGCGCCTCCTGGAACGCGTCGGTGCCGATGGCTGCCGTTGCGACCTGACCACAGATTACGACGATGGGAATCGAGTCGGCCATGCAATCGCGGACCGGCGTCACGCAGTTGGTTGCGCCTGGACCCGATGTCACGATGGCTACGCCGACTTCTCCGGTAGCCCGGGCGTAGCCGGAGGCCATGAAACCCGCGCCCTGTTCGTTCGCCGGAACGATGAGTGGCATCGGGTCGGAACCGCCCTCAGCGTGCGCCTGGTTGTAGCGAAAAACCGCGTCGTAGGTCGGCAGAATTGCGCCGCCGCTATAGCCGAAGATCGTCTTGACGCTTTCGTCCGCGAGGACCTGAACGATCATATCGGCACCGGTCATCACGGAACCCGTCTGCTCGTGCGGGCTATTCAGTTTGGGCTGGATCCGTGTGTCCATGGTGGTCTCTCGGAACGGCGTGCGATCTCCTTACTTCTCGACCGCATCTATGGTGTTTTCATTCGCTTAGTCGGTAGTTTTTACGAAAAGTTTGTGCATTGCAATAGGCGTTGTTCTAGGCCAACATTCATCGGCTAAAGCTAGAGACTTAAGGGACGCTGGGGGCGGATAGAATGCGACACATCATTACCATCTTGTTACAGAATGAGGCGGGTGCCCTGGCCCGGGTCGCCAACCTGTTCTCGACGCGTGGCTACAACATCGAGAGCCTCAATGTTGCACCGACGTTCAACCCGCTTGTATCCCGTCTAACGCTCGTCACACGGGGTTCGGATGAAGTAATCGACCAGATATCCAAGCAGCTCGGCAAACTGGTCGACGTCGTCAATATCGTCGATCTGACGGATGACGATCATATTGAGCGGGAATTGGCGCTGTTCAAGATGCAGCTACGCGAGGTTGAGCGAGACGCGTTCGCCCAGCTGGTTGGCGGTTTTGGGGCGCGAATACTGGATGATCACGACGACTATTTCACTGTCGAGCTGATCGGCGGCAGCCAGGATATCGATCGCTTTATCGCAAGTGTTGCCGACGTTGTCGAGATTTTGACCGTTGCGCGCAGCGGCGCTATGGCAGCGGCTCGAGGCGCACCGATTCTGATGCCTTCCTAGGACGCTCTTCCCGTCCGGACAATCCTCATGGCTACGGAACAAGATTCAATCAATGCGACTCGGCTCGCTGAAGCGAAACGAGTTGTCCTAAAGATCGGCTCTTCTCTGTTCGTCGATCCTGTTAGCGGAACGCTGGATCGCGGCTGGCTCGAGGCGCTGTGTATCGACGTCGCCGAGATGCATGCGAACGGGCAGGACGTAATCATCGTTTCCTCGGGCGCAATTGCGCTTGGTGCGACGCGGCTCGGTGTGAACGTTGCCCGGGCCCGTCTGGATGAGAGTCAGGCTGCGGCCGCCGCCGGCCAGATTCAGCTTGCGCACGCCTATCAGGAAATTCTGGGCGGGCATGGTATAAACGCCGCGCAGATTCTCCTTACGCTGGACGATAGCGAGAGCCGGCGACGATATCTGAACGCGACGAGTACGCTATTCACTCTGATGAAACGTCGCGCGGTGCCCGTCGTCAACGAGAACGACACAGTCGCGACGCAGGAGATTCGCTACGGCGATAACGACCGCTTGGCAGCTCGCGTAGCGCAGATGGTCAGTGCAGATTGCCTGGTGCTGCTTTCGGACATTGACGGACTCTATACGAGCGATCCGCGCAAGGACCCGAACGCCGAGCACATCCCGGAAGTCACCGAACTGACGAAGCAGCATTGGGAGATGGCCGGTGGCCCCGGTTCGAATCATGGATCCGGAGGTATGCGTACGAAACTCGATGCGGCGCGTATCTCGATGGGCGCGGGCTGTCGACTATTGATCGCGCCGGGCCAGCAGTCACGTCCGATCTCGGCTGTGCGCGCGGGCGCGAAGGTGACCTGGTTTCTGCCCGGCTCGACCCCACGGGCCGCACGTAAGCAATGGATCGCGGGAACGCTGCAGCCTAAGGGAAAACTGGTCGTCGACGATGGTGCTATCGCTGCGTTGGCGGCGGGTAAGAGCCTGTTACCCGCGGGCGTTACACGGATAGACGGCGATTTCGAGCGGGGTGACGCCGTAGCTATCGTTGACCAGAAAGGTGCGGAGATTGGGCGGGGAATCTGTACCTACGGGGCAGGCGACTCGCGCGCGATTGCTGGACGGCGCTCCGATGCAATCGGCGATATTTTGGACTATCGCGGTCGGGATGAGATGATTCATCGCGATAATCTGGTCCTGGCAGAAACAGAGACAGGAAAATGACAACGCCCGAGAGACATATAGCCGACACCATCGGCGACGGCCTGCAGGAGCAGATGCTCCGGATGGGTCGTGCTGCCTGTGACGCGGCTGGTCTACTCGGACGGGCGAGCGCGGACAGCAGGAACGCTGCTCTGCGGGGAGCGGCTCGGGTTCTGCGTGACTCCGTGGACGAGATTCTGCGGGTGAACGAAATCGACATGGCGAACGGCCACGAACGAGGTCTGTCTCCCGCCATGCTCGACAGATTGAAGCTCACGCCTGATCGAGTCGAGGACATCGCAGTCGGTCTGGAGAATATTGCCGATCTGCCGGAGGCCGTGGGCGAGATCAGTGCGGAGTGGGAGCGGCCCAACGGCCTGATCATTCAGCGCGTTCGCGTACCGCTGGGCGTCATCGGAATCATCTACGAGAGCCGCCCGAACGTGACGGCCGACGCAGGCGGCCTCTGTCTGAAGAGCGGCAACGCCGTCATCCTCAGAGGCGGAACGGAAGCCGTCGAATCCAACACGGCCATACACGCCTGCCTCGTCGATGGTCTGTCGGCAGCCGGATTGCCCGAGACCGTAATTCAGCTGATACCGACACAAGACCGCGACGCCGTCGGCATTCTGCTCCGGGACATGGGAGAGTACCTGGACGTCGTCGTACCGCGGGGCGGCAAGAATCTGATTGCACGCGTTCAGGCGGATGCGCGGGTACCTGTCATGAGCCATCTGGAAGGACTCTGTCACACCTATGTGCACAGCGCTGCCGATCTCGAAATGGCCAGAGCGATCTGCGTCAATGCGAAGATGCGGCGTACGGGAATCTGCGGCGCGACGGAAGCCGTTCTTATCGATAGCGAGGTTGTAGACTCGCATCTGGCAGCAATCGTCTCGGACCTGATTGATGCCGGCTGTGAAGTGCGAGGTGACGCTCGAACTCAGGAAGCCGATTCGCGCGTCAAGGCAGCGGTCGAATCGGACTGGGGCACCGAATTCCTTGATTCGATCGTCGCTGTTCGGGTTGTCCAGGGGCTTGATGAAGCGCTGGACTATATTCGCCGTTACGGCTCCGAACACACGGACGCTATCGTAACTGGCGATCAGGACGCTGCCGATCGCTTCCTCGCCGAGCTCGACAGCGCGATTGTCATGCACAACGCGTCGACACAGTATGCCGATGGAGGCGAGTTTGGCATGGGCGCTGAGATCGGAATCGCGACCGGTCGAATTCACGCTCGTGGCCCGGTAGGTGCCGAGCAGCTGACCAGCTACAAATACGTCGTCCGAGGAACCGGACAGACCCGCCCCTAAGATGCGTCCTGCGACCCAGCAGGCGCAAATGTTCCCAGTTGTTGTTTACGTGATTGCGCTTACGCAGTTCGCGATGCCATTCATGTACTCCGGCGTCGCATTGACGCTGCCCGCGGTCGGGCTGGAACTCGCCGCGAGCGGCGTGTCTCTGGCGCTGATCGAAACGGTTTATCTCGGGGCAGGTGCCGCATTTCTGTTGCCGCTCGGCCGTGTCGCGGAGAACGCGGACAGGCATACGCTGTTCAAGGCCGGTCTTCTGGTTTACGCCATCTCGACTCTTGCGATCGGGTTTCTGCCGTCGATGAATGCAATCATTGCCGTTCGTTTCATCCAGGGCGTGGCATCGGCATTCATGGGCGCGACCGCGATGGCAATCCTGTACGAGAACTGCTCGGCGTCGACGCGCGGCCGGGCGATCGGCTTGTGTCTCGGAGCCGTCTACGTCGGCCTCGCGGCCGGACCACTATTCGCCGGCATCATCACAACTTATCTCGGCTGGCGCTGGGTCTATTTTCTAACCGCTCTGCCGCTGTTTGTATCGTTTTTCGTCGTACAGGTTTCGCTGAGCGGCTGGAGATTCTCCAAGCCGGAACTCAACTGGCGAGCAAGTTTTTGCGTTGTGACCGCCGTGTTCCTGATGATCTTCGGCTGCGCGTTGCTCGCCAGCGGCAGTACCGGATATCTACTGATTGCTCTGGGAATTGCGGCCTGCGCCGCTTTCTTCGCATTGGACAAGCGCAGCGTTCGGCCGATGCTGCAGTTGGCACGGATCCGGGAGAACCGCGACTATGGTGGCGCGCTGCTCGGTTTGTTCGTGATCTATGCCGCAGGCGCTGCCATGATTTTCCTGTTGAGTATTTATCTACAGCTATTGAACGGTTTCTCTCCACAGCAGGCCGGGTTCATCCTGATGATCTCGCCTATAGCAATGGCCGTTGTGGCCCCGATCTCCGGACGATTGGCCGATACTCTCTCGCCGAAGGTACTGGCGGCGCCCGGTGCGTTATTCGTGATGGGGAGTCTGCTGCTGGCGACCGAGATTACGATTGAGACCGAGTTGCCGATGATACTCGCCGTGCTGATTACTCAGGGTATCGGTTTCGGCCTGTTTTCGTCACCAAATATGTCGCTGATCTTGCGCAGCGTCGGGCAGGATCAGCTCAGTATGGCGTCGGCATTGTCGGCGAAAATGCGCTCGCTGGGGATGGTTGTCAGTATGGCGATCGTTACCGTTTTTCTCGCGGTATTCATGGGTAGCGGCCCGATTGGCGCCGGTGGTGACTATGTTCACGGAATGATGTTCGGTTATCTCTCGGTTCTGGAGTACTCATTCGTCGTTCACGCCGTACTCGCCTGCTGCGCTGCGTTGCTGGTCGTGGGTCGCTCCTGGAGTCGGGCGAAATGATGCGATCAACATCGTTTTCCGCTATATTTTATTAACTAGCCGACGACGGCAGGCGATAAGCCTGCGAGCTTTGGTAGAATCCTGTCGAACTTCAGGGAACAACAATGAAGCTTTTCTCGGGGGATACGAATAAAGCGTTGAGAGTATTGGGGTTTGCCATTGCGGCAGGAGCCATGATCGCTCGTGCAGAGTCGGCGCCGCTGGATCGGGTCTCAGCGGATGTGCTTGATGTGGTGCCCCCGTCGGCCAGAGTGAGCGGACCGCCGGGCAAGATGACCATCAGCCAGGGTGGTTGTCGGACGACGAGTACGACAGACGTTCGACGCAAGATCGTCAATGTTGCAACGCAGGAGTGGGGATACTTCGGCTTTAGCGTCGTCGATCAGACGAGCCAGGATCCCGAGCGCTCATCACCGCGAAGTATCCGTCGGCCGCCGCGATTGGCGCCGTGGGAGAATCTGCGCGTTGCCGATTCCATCGCCGGATACTGGACTGTTACGCCCGACGGTAGCTGGATTCTGGAACGCCAGAACCGCATATGGAGCGGGCCGAGCGGGCCGTCCTCGCGTTGGCGGGATCCGTGGTCGGCCGCGTTTATCTCCTGGGTCATGTGCGAAGGCGGGCTGGGAGAGACCGATCAGTTTCGGCGATCAATCGCACACTATGTCTATATCGACCAGGCAATTGAGGCACGAGACGATGGCGTTCCTGACGCTGCGTTTGAGGCTTACGACGTTGGGGAAGCGGACGTCGAACCCGGCGATCTTCTTTGTACCGCGCGCCGTTCGGCCTATCGGACACTTGATGAACGGCGCGAGCATCTTGGTATTGGCGCAAGAACGCACTGCGATATCGTCGTCAAGGTCGACGAAAGCAACGAGCGTTTTCTCGCGATTGGCGGTAACGTTCGTGGCTCCGTTCGACTGAAGCTATGGCCAGCCTTCCGTCATCAGTCCGGTCCGCTGCAGCCTGAAGATCAGTCCATGATCCCGAATGGTCGCGCCGTATTTGCGCACCTGAAATTACGCGCCGAGCCGATCGAACCCGATGCGCTCGATAATAGTCCGACACTCGAGGCGCTTGATGATAGACACGAAGTTCTATCGTTGTTGCGACGCCCGGCTGGTGTGCTCGTCGGGGCAGTACAACCTGGCGATTAAGCTTACTGAACGAAGCAGTTATAGTCCTTTACTTCCTCGCCGGGCGTCCACGCCCAATGGCCTGTAAGCCTCGCCGGACCCGTGAATATCAGCGGATCGTGGTGTATGACTTCGTAGTCAAGGCGAGTCTCGTCTTCGCTTAAGGTAAATCGCTCGATCATGCTCGCGGTATCGCTCTGAGGCGTTCCGTGGTCGTCGAAATTGGGGTCGCTGAAGCCCGTCGACTCGAGGATCAGCGTTCGTTCTTCCCAGCGGCCTATCGAGTAACCGTAGCGACTGGGCGTGAGATTCTCAGGGATCGCGTCGATAGTCATGTGAATGGTTCGACGGCCGTCCCATTCCTCGAGGCGCATTAATATCGTGTCATCCTGATCGACGAACTCGATCGGCTGCGGATTGTTCATCAGTGACGGCATGCCTCGTGGAATGCACTGCAGTACCGGGTCATCCGTAAGCGGATTCCAGGCGGCTTGGACCGCCCGTGCGGTATCGTTGAATGGTAGGTCCGGCTCCAACTCAGCGAGCAGCTGGCCCTGCATGTCCGTTCGACTCCAGACCCTGAAAATTCCGCTCGCGCTGCGGCGACTGGCCTCGACAAGCGCCGCCGGAAACTCCGCGATCCCGACTTCCTGATTGACGAGCGTTGCTCGTTGCGGCCAGATCGGTACTTCAGTTCCGTCCGCCTTTACCAGCAGGAACGCAGCCATCGCAGGAAGCCCGGTGCGGGACAACGCGCCGGTTAGTCTCACCTGCTCGCCGATAGCGACAACATCTGACTCGATGCCGACGCGTTGCAGGCCGTTCGGTGATGAGGATTCAACATCCCAGATCATCGGTTCGCCACCGGCAACCTGCCCCCGGACCTGCATTTTGACGTGGGGATTACGCCAGGTAACAGACAGTATCTCGCCTTCGAGCGTAGCGAGGTTATCGAGGTCGTAATAGAAGGCCGAGCCGTGATGTGCGGTCGCAGCGACCGGAATCAGAGCCAGCAGATAGAGGCACTCGAAACGACGCGGCATGATGAGATTCCTGAACATCGCTCGGAGACCAAATTATCAGCTCGACCACTGCGCATCAAACTAATCGTGATCGGGATCGGGATCAGATAACAGAAGCCTTTGGCAACGCCGGATGTAATATGCTCACCAGTAGATGGATTACCGGGAGACTGGATTGGCTTTACTGAAAATTCCTACCGATGCTGAAGCGACGCCGGAGCAGGCTGTTGTCTTCAAACACGGAAAACAATTGCTTGGTCGTGTAGCGAACGCCGTCCGGGTGGCTTCGCATTCACCGAAACTGGCGCAGTCGATCCTCGGTTTTATCGTTGCAGCACTGCGCGAAGAAGTGACCGAAGTCCTGTCTGTCCGGACCAAGGTGCTCGTCATACTAAAGACCTCGACGCTGAATGCCTGCCGCTACTGAACTGGCCACAACGTAACGCTCGGTCGAGCGTTGGACATCTCTGCAGAAGCAGTGGAGGCGCTGAAGGGCGACTATCAGATCTCAGAGTTCTTCGATGACGCCGAGAAGGCGGCCATCAGATGGGCTGAAGTTCTGACGCTCAAGCAGTATCACGGTTCGCCGGAGCAGCCACCTCAGAATATCGAAGCCATGGCGGCACTGAAGGAGCACTACAACGAAGCGCAGATTGTTGAGATCACGATGGTGTCCGGATTCTTCAATTTCTGGAACCGTTTCACGGACGGGCTACAGGTTGATCTCGAGGAAGACGACCTGATGAACCTGATTCAGAGGTCTGCAAAAGTTAATCCCGATGACTACGTCGCCTTTATGCGCGATTGCTGGTGGAATCGCGACAAGGGCTAGCCGGCATCCTGTTCCGACATTTTCAGAATGCGACTGGTCAGAAGTCCGGCGGTCATGGAGCCGCTGACGTTGAGCGCAGTTCGCGCCATGTCGATCAGAGGCTCAATGGAAATTAGTAGTGCGACCAGCATGACGGGAAAGCCTATCGCCGGCAGCACGATCAGGGCCGCTAATGTCGCGCCGCCGCCGACGCCCGCAACGCCGAACGAACTGATCGCGATAATTCCGACCAGGCTCACGATGAACATTGGGTCCAGCGGATTGATCCCCATGCTCGGCGCTATCATCACGGCAAGCATCGCCGGGTAGATTCCCGCACAGCCATTTTGACCGATCGTTGCTCCAAGTGACGCGGAGAGGTTCGCGATAGGACTCGCGACATTGAGTTCCTTCGTCTGCGCCTCAACATTCAGCGGGATTGAGGCGGCCGAACTCCTCGAGGTGAACGCGAAAGTCAGAACGGGCCAGCTCTTGCTGAAGAATTCGCGCGGACTCACTCCCGCTACCGAGATCAACAGGCCATGAACTACGAACATCAATGCGATGGCGAGATAAGAGGCAAGAATAAAGCCGAACAGATCCAGAATATCCTGTCCGCTGGAGCTTGCTGAGACTTTGAGCATCAGAGCCAGGACGCCATAAGGCGTGAAGCCGATGACTATTCTTACGAGCCGAAGAACAACAGCCTGTGCGGTCTCGACAAACGACCTGAATGCGGCGCCCTGCTCGGGAAGATCCCTGGTCAGACTCAGGCCGGCTATACCTGTGAGTATCCCGAAAATTACGACCGCGATGATCGAGGTAGGGCGCGCGTCCGTGAGATCACTGAAGATGTTCTGTGGAATAAAACTCAGAATCATCTGTGCCAGGCCGAGGTCGGCAATAGTCGCCTGCCGAGTGTTGAGGTCTGAAAAACTGGCAAGCTCCCGCGCACCCTCGGTGAGCCCTTCGCCGGTTAAGCCGAACAGATTTGTCACGAAGATGCCGATCAGTGCGGCGATCATTGTCGTGCCGATCAATATGCCGACGACCAGTCCGCCGATTCTTCCCAGCATCGCAACTTCGTCCATACGAACGACAGCGGCAATCATTGATACGAGAATCAGCGGCATGACGACCATTCTCAACAGGCTCACGTAGCCGCTGCCGATGACGTCGGTCCAGACCAGGGTAGCGACTACCGCATCGGAGCCGACTGAATAGATCAGTTGCATCAGAATTCCAAGAGCGGCACCGGCCAGAAGGCTGGTCAATACGCGCCTTGAGAGAGGTTGGCCGGCATGACCGAGTCTCGCCAATCCGAAGATGACGCCGGCAAATACGATCAGATTTATCGCTACGGCCACGGTTCGAGTATAGCCGTACCGCCTTAAAGTGAGGAATTTTGCCGTTTGGACTAGAATAGCCGTATCCAGGTCTGGCCAATATTGGAAGAAACATGCGCGCTATTTTTCGCCCTCTGTTCGTCCTCATCGCACTGATCACTCCGCTGGCCGCTCAGGCACTCGAGTGCGACATCGCTGTTTTTGCACCGCTTGCCGACAGTTCTCCGTACCGCGTGTCGTTGTCGAGCGCGGAGATAGTCGACGAGGCTGGCGGTTATTGTCGTCTCGAAGGGGAGATCGGTAACACGGACGGTCAGAGTCAGATCAGATTTCGACTACGTTTCCCGGATGCTGCTGGCTGGAACGGCCGTTTTCTCGTCAGTGGAAACGGTGGTACCGCCGGCGCGTTCCAGAGCGAGAATCGTGTGCAGGTCGCGCTGGAACTGGGCTACGCGACCGGGCAGACGGATACCGGCCATGTCCGGGATGGCGCGGAGGACTGGCTGATGACGGAGACCGAGTCCGGCGTTCTGATTCCGAACTATGCGGCCATCGAGGACTTCGGCCATCGGTCGATACACCTGACGAGCGTTGTCGGTAAACAGTTCGTCGACGCGTTCTATGCGCGCGCGCCGGAGTATTCCTACTATCTGGGGTGCTCGACCGGTGGACGTCAGGGATTGAAGGCTATGCAACGCTATCCTAACGACTTCGACGGTATTGTCGCGGGTGCGCCGGTGTTCTCACTGACCCGGTTGAACATGAGCCAGGTTTGGGCCGCTCAGCGCGCCGCGGAGCTCGATGACTCCGGCGAAGCGCTTGTAGGAGAGCAACTGGATCTGATCAAGGAAAGCGTCGTCGCCATGTGCGACTCGCTCGACGGCGTCACTGACAGGCTGATTGATGATCCGAGGCAATGCAGCTTCGACCCTGCCGTACTTCAGTGCAGCGCAGGTGACTCCCCGCCACAGTGCCTTAGCGAGCCGCAGGTTGAGTTCGTTCGCACGATCTATGACGGTCCCGTCACTTCAGCGGGTGAGCAGATCTATCCGGGAAGGGTTCACGGCAGCGAAGGTGGCGGAATGGGAGGAATGGGTGGCTGGACTGACTTGCTGCCGGCCGCTTGTCCCAATGAAGCCGGGACGAGCCGCTGCGACCTGGTCTCCCGCGCCTGGCATCAGGATCCGGGTCGCGACATGGGCAAGGACTTCAGTATCGATAATCCCGACGACGTCGCCGCTGCCGATTCCTCCTATTACTCAGGTGTTACGCGCGCCGATAATCCTGACGTCACGCCATTTGTTCAGGGTGGCGGCAAGGCGATTATCTACCACGGCTGGAGCGACCCCGGCGTGACTCCGTTAACGACGATCGAATTCTACGAAGCAATGGAGGACACGGTCTCGAGAAAGCGGCAGGAGTCCGACTTCAGAGATCATCTGCGTCTGTTCCTGGCCCCCGGCATGGGGCACTGTCAGGGAGGGGATGGCGCGAACGACTACCTAGGGCCCGCGCTCGAAGCGATTGATTCCTGGGTTTCGGAAGGTAGGGCGCCAGATTCTATTATCGCGACTAACGCACAGCGGGGGCTTTCCCGGCCGTGGTGCCCGTATCCGCAGGTCGCGAGATTGCGAGAGCCCGGTCTGGACAGCACTGACGCCGAGAGCTTCGAGTGCGTAAGCCCCTGAGAGTAGGCACCGCCAGCCCTATCGGCGTTCCCTAATTCCCCCAGGGCGTGATGGCTTCCTTGAGCTTCGCGTAGCCTTCGAGAAATCCGGGACGTTCGCCCGCGTAGACCTCGTCGAAGGTGTCGAGCGCCTTGTCGAGCCAGTCGTGTAAAGCGGTGTTGTCCGGGTTGGCATCGCGATAGGCGTCGCGTATCAGCACGAAGTGAATGCGCGGGTCGTAGGGTCTTTTCGTTCCCCCCATGGACTCGTCGCCGTCCAGAAGTCGCAGCAACATCGCATCGGCGGAACCCAGCGTCTGTTCGTGAATCGGCGGGCCATCCATTCGATACATGACCGAGGTCATGTCGCGGCCGTTGCCGGTCATATAGCCCATCTCGTCCCACAGATCATTCGACGTCTTGTCCACGCCAAGATGATCCACGATTAGCTGCGAATAAGCGCGAAGTGGATCAGAGACGTCTGCGAGCAGATCGGTAAGACGGTCGCCGTCGAGGTCTGTCGCCAGAATAATCGTGTCCTGTTGCTGAATCAGATCCCAGAGCAGGATGCCGTAGTTCGTGTCAGAGATGTGCTGCTCAATCTGGCCAGTCCAGTTCTCCATACCATCCTTAAAGTCGGAAGGTAGCAATGCGATTATGCGATCGACGAGATCGCGATGCTCGACGTAGCCGTCAACGGCATATTTCCGTCCGACGTTGAACTTCGTCCCCTGCAGCATCCAGGACAGCAATCCGGCATTGATGCCGTCTTCCATCGCCTGCGTCGGCTTGAACGCGACACGTCCGATCTTGCCGGTGTCGTTCACCATCTTCAGGAAACGTCGGTTGGCATACGCCATCTGTAAGCCAGGCGTATTCATCTCGGAGTGGATGACGCCGGCATCCTCGGTAACGGTAAATTTCGCTCGATCCTGCGAGTAGGGGAGGCAGGGCATACATCGAACGACCGTAATGGGGCCGTATGGCCGTACGTTGCAGTAGACACCTGCCTGTGTCCTGAGTGGCGCGTTGCCCGACTTGCCCATGACGACGACCTTCTCGCCGCTTTCGTCATTGACGTAGGCATCGCCCGCCGTTGACCACTTGATCGACGTGCAGGGTATGTTACCGAACCAGGCCAGAGACTCGAGCTTCGTGTCGTGCCGAAACTGCGACCACATCGGAACGCCGTAGTACGGAAGTCCGAGAACGTCGATAGCGGCAATGGTGCCGAGCAGGGCATAGGCGTCGGTCAGGGAATGCGCGACCGGATTGACCTGTCCATCGTGATTACCACCCTGCCAGATCACCGCGTCGGGATAGCCGTTGGGACGAGTATCGGTTGGTTCGAATAGGCCACCGAGCAGGCCGAGCAGGTCGCCGCTGGCGGCTTCAGTTCGGGCAATGTTCATCAGGTCGAGCATGTGTCAGTCTCCAGCAAGCGTTTTAATCGATTTACCCCCGAACGGGCCGCTGTCCGGTGCCGGTGGGGCTGCAAAGGGCGGCTATTATACGAGCGAGTCAGTCGGAATCCGACTCTTTTGAGGCTTCAATCGCGGAATAGACGACGTGGGGGCGGTCTCCCCGCCGTGAATAGAGGTGTTCACTCGCCATATCCGCGAGCGCCGTATCCCTTTCTTTCTCGGTCTCATACCAGTGAAACTGCTCCCAGTTTGCCCCGAGTAGCCGGTTAAACGTGTCTCCGCTGGGCAGGCTTACCTTAATCCCGAACGGTTTTGATTCGGCCAAATCGCGACCCAGGTTGTGGGAATGGCAGATGGACATAGGTGAAGATTCCTCTGTGCAAAGGATCAGGGCGGCAATGATAGCCTAACTGCCTGCTACAATCTGACCCGAGCCAAGGGTATGGCCGAGGCGGTTGGCAGCAGACTTCTGGACCGTATGGAGCTGGATTCGGTGTCGAGCGTATTGAATACAGGCGACTTCTTCGTGACTGCCGGTCCGGTGCAGCCCGGTCGTCCGTGCTATATCGAGCGCGACAGTGACGAAGCGCTGTCCCAGGCGCTGCGTGACCAGAGCTTCTGCTATGTCTTAGGTCCGCGCGCGACGGGAAAAACGAGCCTGATGGCGCGGACGATTCGCCTGCTGCGAGCCGAGGGCCAGAGCGCTGCTGTTGTCGACCTGGCCCAGATCGGCGCGCGCGGAGAGAGCGAAGACCCGGGCCGCTGGTACTACGGCATCGCCTATCGCATCGTTCGCGAGTTGCGACTCAAGGTCAATCTGCAGCGCTGGTGGCAGGACAAGAGCACGCTCATGGGAGACGAGCGCCTTGCCGAATTCTTTTGGGAGATCGTCCTAACCAACACGACCGTTCCTGTGACGATCTTCTTCGACGAGATCGAACGCGCCGTGGATCTGCCGTTCTCCAAGGACCTCTTCACGGCGATACGTAGCTGTTACAACTCTAGAACGACGGAACCTGACTTCGGCCGGCTGAACTTAGTCGTTCTTGGCGTCGCCACACCCCAGCAGCTCGCGCCTGATCGCACCGTGTCGCCATTCGATTTGGGGACTGCGATCCAGCTTGAAGACTTCTCCAGAGAACAGACTTACCAGCTCGTGCCGGGATTTCCGACGGAGAAAGCGCACGCCCGGATGTTGCTGGACAAGATCTATCGCTGGGTCGGCGGTCAGCCGTATCTGACGCAGAAGATTGCCCGCGGTGTCGTGCGCCGCGGTTCGCGCTCCGAGGATGTCGAGCTCATGATGCACGAGCGGTTCCTGGCGCCGGGCGCTCGCCGCGAGGAGCCGTTGCTGAATCATATTAGTACACTACTGACCCGGGGCGCGCAGAGAAACCGGCAGGCGCTCGCACTCCTCGGCAGCTTCGGCAAGGGAGCGCAGGTGCCGGAGGACCCGGTTTCAGTCGCGCAACAGCTGCTGCGTCTCGCGGGACTCAGCTCAACGGACGATGAGGGAATGCTCATCGTCAGAAACCGACTATTAAGTACCGTATTTAACTCGCGCTGGGTAAGAAG
>JBJKYM010000010.1:0-32869 GCA_045561025.1 Candidatus Rariloculaceae bacterium | reverse complement strand
CCGCCGTGGATGAGAACATGACATTGCGAACACCGGCTTTTAGTGCGTGCTCGATCAGGGTCCGGCTGGCACAGGTGTTATTGCCGTAATATTTCAACGGATTCGCGACGGACTCCGGCACGACCGTATGCGCCGCGAAATGCATGACCGTGTCGATGTCGAAACGCTCGAACAGCGTGTCGAGGCAATGGCGATCGCCGGTATTGCCGACGACAAGTTCGCCGTACAGCACGGCGCGACGAAAACCCGTCGACAGATCGTCCAGAACGATGACTTTTTCACGCGCCTCACCGAGCTGACGAACGACGTGGCTGCCGATATATCCGGCACCCCCGGTGACCAGAATTGCTTTTTGTGTCATGGAGTTATGAAAATGAGACAATAACCTGGATGAGTCTAGCAGGTCGGCGTCGCGGATTTGGGATGCCGGTCGCAGTTTGAGTCTGCCGAATGGACATGGACAGTTCGCTGGGTAACTATCAACTGTTGCCGCCGATGTTCGAATCATTCCGTCGAAGGGAGTCGCCGGAACGTGAGAAATACTAGAAAATCCTTTCTGATTCTGTCGCTTGCCATCCTTGCGGGCTGTGGTGGCGGCGGTGACGGTAACGGCGGTACCAATGGCGGAGGCGGTGGCCCTGCCGGTCCCATTACGATCTCGGGATCAGTAACTTTCGATTTTGTGCCAACGGATTCGAGCGGCTTTGGCGTTCCTCGCCTGGACTACAACTCGATTGAAGTTCGACCGGCGAGAGGGTTGACGCTGCAGATCATCGACGTCCAGGCCGGCACCGTACTGGCGACAGCGATAACTGGCGCAGATGGTAGCTACAGCGCTTCGGTTCCGGTCGATACCTCCGTCATGCTTCGTGTCCGGGCGGAGCTCCTGCGTAGCGGCAGCCCGAGTTGGAACTTTCAGGTGGTGAATAACGTCGAGAGCGACGCGTTGTTCGTACTCGATGGCGCCGCGTTCAGCAGCGGGTCTTCGGACTCGGTCCGCGACATTCATGCAGGCTCCGGATGGACGGGCAGCTCCTACGGCGAGCCACGGTCTGCGGCACCGTTCGCTATTCTCGACGCAGTATTCGATGGCGTGGAGTTCATGTTGACGGCCGACGCTACATTGATCTTTCCTCCGTTGACCCTGCACTGGAGTCCGGACAATCAGCCGGTTTCAGGCGCATCCGGTCAACCTGATACCGACACCGGGGAGATCGGTGTCAGTTTTTACTCACAGGGACTCGGCGGTATATATCTGCTCGGCAGCGAGAACGAGGATACCGAGGAATACGATCCCGGCATTATTCTGCACGAGTGGGGGCACTATGTTGAAGACGCTTTTTTTCGTTCCGACTCGATCGGCGGGCCGCATACGATAGCTGACCGGCTCGATTTTCGGGTTTCATTCGGCGAAGGCTTCGCGAGCGCGTTCGCGGGGATGATTCTTGGTGACGGCATTCTGTGGGATACGTTCGGCCCCAGACAGGCTGCCGGTTTCACGATCAACACGGAAACCGTGACGGGTCTGAATCCCGGTTGGTACAGCGAAGAATCCGTCCAGGTGATTATCTTCGATCTCTTCGACACCATTCAGGATACGCCGCAGGATTCTCTCGCACTCGGCTTTACGCCGATCTTCGAGGTTCTCGCCAATCGGCAGAGAAATTCCGTCGCGCTCACCAGCCTGTTTCCGTTTATTACCGGACTCAAGATCGATCTCGCGCCCCAGGCGCCGCAGATAGACGCGCTTGTTGCCGCCCAGTCAATTTCGACAATCAGCGATGACTATGGTGCCGGGCGAACGAATCCGCCGGTGCCCGACGATGCCGATGTATTGCCGCTATATACGGACATTGTCGTGAATGGCGGTCCGCTGAGCGGTATCTGCAGTACCGATGCCTTCGGCTCCAGCCTGATAACGACCGAGGACGTCAATAAGCTCGGCTCGCGGCGCTTTCTGCGCTTCACTGCGACTTCGAGCGCAGAGCATCTGTTTCGAGTAACCGCCACGTTGATTCCTCCCGGCGAGACTGCAGATCCTGATATCGAGTTGCACCAGCGCGGTGCACTGTTGCCGTTTCTGCTCACTGATCCGCCCGGGAAGTCGGGCGACGCGAATGTTGAGATATTGAGTTGGCCCTTAACGCCTGGCGACTACGTTTTGGAGGTTTACGAATGGACGAATACGAATCCTCGCAACGATCCTGATTTTCCACCGATTGGCCGCACCTGTTTCGAAGTGGAGATTACGTCACCATGAGCAAAGCAGATTTTTCTCTTTCAGTCTTAGTGCTGTGCCTGATTGCGTTGGCGACGGGAGGCTGCGGCAGTAGTGCGGAGCCGGTTTCGGCGGATTCCTCGTCCAAGCCGACGCCGCCAATCGACATCAGCTATGAGCTGAGAGGCGAGCCGCTCGTAGGGCAGCCAGTGCAGATAAACGTCGAAGCGCGTTCGCAGGTGGCGCTGACTGACGTCAGTATCGAAGTATTCGGTGATGAGCGAATCGCGATCGCCCAATCGGGTTTCAACCGAGGCTCGCCTCGCGTACCCAGGGACGAGGCAATGATTCGAACGTTAACAGTGACGCCGTTAGTCAATGGAACGCTGCACGTCGGCGTGCTTGTACAGGCGGACGTTAATGGCGTTACTCAAAGCCGCAATATTCTTATCCCGATCCGGATCGGCGCAGGCATAGCGCCGGAGCGGCCGGAAAATGATGTTCAGCTCGACACCTCCGGCGAACGGATAATCTCTTTGCCATCCGAAGAATCGCCGTAGGCTGGGGGAAATCGCGCGGATCGTTGGTTAAACTTCTTTTCAATCTGGCCAGGGAGATTTCGAAGCGATGGTTGTAGCCCAAGACCGGGCGGTTGCGTCTTTGCTGGCGCCTGACGAGCCAGCTCCGTTCGAGATAATCGAGACTGATAGCGACAGACCGCTGGTTCTCGCCTGCGACCATGCAAGTAATCGCATCCCGCGGTCATTGGGCGATCTTGGCCTCGATCGCGCGATGTTGGAAGAACATATCGCCTGGGATATCAGTGCCGGGGCTATCACGCGACTCCTGAGTGAACGACTCGGCGCGACGGCCGTACTCGGCGGATATTCGCGGCTTGTCGTCGACCTGAATCGTGACCTGAAGGATTCGACGGCATTTCCTCCGATCAGCGACGGTGTTCTCATCGAGGCGAATCTGAACCTGTCTGACGAGGAGAAGTCCGAGCGAGCCCGCTTCCTGTTCAGGCCTTATCACGAAGCGATACGCCAGGTGATTGCCGCGCGGACGACTGCCACGCAGCAACCCGCAGTGGTTTGTATCCATAGTTTCACTCCCAACTTTCACGGTGTAATGAGACCGTGGCAAATGGGAATACTTTGGGACAAGGATCCGCGCGTTGCGCTAGGGCTGATACCGGCATTGCGCGAGCGCGACATTCTGGTTGGCGACAACGAACCGTACTCCGGCCGACATCCCGCCGACTACACCGTCGATCATCACGCGGAATCCTCAGGATTGGCATATGCCAGTATTGAGATCCGGCAGGATCTTGTTATCGATGACAGCGGTCGCCGGCTCTGGACCGACAAACTCGCCGGCGCGCTCGAGTACGTACTTCAGGACGCAAGGCTGTATGAGCCGGTGGGAGCATAACGGGACGGGTAGAGGGATATGAGGGAGCCATCGTTCACGTTGGTAATTGAGGAGGAGTACCTGCTCGTCGATCGGGAGACTCGCGACCTCGTCAAGAGTATGCCTGAATCGATGCTCGAGGAGTGTACGGCGTTGTGTCAGGGGCAGCAGGTCAGCCCCGAGCTGCTGCGCTCGCAGATCGAGGTTGGAACGCGAATCTGTACCGATCTGTCCGATGCTCGTGCAGCGCTGACGTTACTGCGGCGTGTCGTCATCGATGTTGCGGAGTCGCACGGTCTGGCGCCGATAGCAGCTTCTACGCATCCATTCGCACACTGGGCGGACCAGAAACATACTGAGAGAGCCCGTTACGCGTCTCTGTATGAGGAGATGCAGACCGCGGCTCGACGATTGTTGATCTGCGGAATGCACGTCCACATTGGCGTCGATGACGATGAGCTGCGCATCGATCTAATAAATCAATTCGCCTATTTCCTGCCACACATGCTGGCGCTTTCCTGCTCATCTCCATTCTGGGAGGGTGTGGATACCGGGCTTAAGTCGTATCGTCTCTCGGTGTTCGACGCGGTGCCGAGAACAGGGCTTCCGGAACGTTTCGACAGCTTTCCCGAGTACGAGCGCAACGTGCGCGTCATGGTGGAAGCCGGGCTGATTCCGGACGCTACGATGATCTGGTAGGATATCCGGCCGAGTTTCCGCTATCCGACGCTCGAGACTCGTATCATGGACGTCTGCACATCGGTCGACGATGCGCTTTGTCTGGCGGCGCTCGCACAGTGCACGTTGCGTATGCTCTATCGGCTACGATCTAAAAATCAGCGCTGGCGAATCTATCCGCGCTTACTCGTCAGTGAAAACCGTTGGCGAGCGATGCGATATAGCTTCGATCAGGGGCTGATTGACCTCGGTAAGGGGCGGATTATGCCGTTTCCGCAGCTTATGGAAGAACTGCTCGATCTGGTGCACGATCATGCGGTTGCGCTTGGATGTGTAGACGACATTCAGCATGCCCATAAGATATTAGCGCGTGGGACCAGCGCACACCGCCAGGTTGGTGTCTACGAAAAAGCGCTGGAAGAGGGAGCTACACCTGAAGACGCGACCCGAGCGGTCGTTGATCATCTGATCGATGAGACTGCCCGTGGTATCTAAGTTATGAAATATGTATCGAGAAACAGCAGGGTCCTATCGGTGGCGCCGATGATGGATCGTACTGATCGGCACTGCCGATTCCTTCTGCGCCTGCTCGCTCCGAACGCCTGGCTCTACACCGAGATGATCACAGCCGTCGCGCTGATACGCGGCGATCGAGAGGAGATTCTTCGGCACGATGATTGCGAGCATCCCCTCGCATTACAACTCGGCGGTAGTGACCCGGCCGAGCTGTCTCTTGCAGCGAGATATGGCGAAGATGCGGGTTACGACGAGATTAATCTGAACGTCGGCTGCCCCAGCGACCGCGTTCAGGCCGGCGAATTCGGTGCCGCACTAATGGCCGATCCGCAGCGCGTCGCAGAAGGCGTCGCGGCAATGTCCGCAGTCGTTGACGTTCCGGTCACCGTGAAGACGCGATTGGGGATAGACGATCAGGATAGTTACGAATTTCTTTGCAGGCTGGTAGACGCTGTCGCGGCGACCGGTTGCGGGACGATCATCATTCACGCGAGAAAAGCCTGGCTGACCGGGCTCAGTCCGAAGGAGAATCGTGACATTCCACCGCTGGATCACGATCGGGTGAGGCGTCTCAAAGCCGATTATCCGCAGCTGGAGATCATCACCAACGGCGGCCTGTGTGACAAGGCAGAAATTCTTGAGCATCTCGAACATGTCGACGGCGTGATGCTGGGACGCCAGGCGTATCAGCATCCTTATCTGCTGGCCGCACTCGATCGTGAGATATTCGGTGGAGCGCCGCCCCCATCATGTACTGCTGTTCTGGAAGCGTACATCAGCTATCTGGAAGAGGAGATGTCGCGTGGCACTCCGCTGAAGTCGATGACCCGGCATCTGATGGGACTCTATGCGGGTCAGCCGGGCGGCCGTCAATGGCGCAGATTCCTCGGCGAACTCCCTCAGGGCCGGGAAGGACTCGCCGCATTATCTGACCGCCGTAAAACGGGATCGCATCAGAGCTATGCGCATGGCCCCGGAGGTAGTCGACGTCCAGCCCCATTGGAAGTCGGGTTGACCGGGTCGAACCTATCATAGGGAGGTAACTAGCGAAGAGACGAACCGGTAGCGACTTGCTAGTCTAACCTGTCCGCGCCTAATAGATGCCGTAACGCTGGCGGCATCACGTATAGATTGTCCCTGACTTTGGAGACGCCTTTCGCATCTTCGGCAGCCATGCGGATAGTCTGCCTCTCTTCCTCCTTCTCGACGCCGCCCCAGAGGTCGACGACGCCTCCTGAAACAATCACGTTTATCGATCCGCTGACGCGAATGTCATTGTGTAACCTGCTCAGGATTGTCGCGCGTATCGTGTCGTCGTCAGGTGCCTTAGCGGCGGCGGGAGGAACGCTATCTTCGCTTAGCGGTTCGGGAGCTGCTGGGATCCCATGGAGGATATTCGCGCGGCTCACTATTCCAGTCAATTTGCCTCTCCTGAGGATCGGAACGCGCTTGATTCGACGCTTCTCCAATAATGCGGCGATATCGACCAGCGAATCATTCTCGCTCGCCGTAACTACCTGCGTGGTCATCACGTCTTTCGCGAGGCGTTTACGTGCTCGCGCGAATTTGTCGGTCTGCTCCTCCGGTTCGAGAACACCGGACAGCCACCAGGAATGACTGTCCCGAATCTCGGAGTCGGACCTGTGGACGAGGTTGCCCTCGCTCACCACTCCAACCAGACGATCACTGAAATCGACAACGGGTACAGCGCTTATTCTCCATTTAAGGAGCGTACGCACGACCTCCTCGACGGGCGTGTCCTCCATTACGGTGACAACTCTGGTCGTCATGACGTCTTTCGCTAACATGGCTTCTTTCTCCGACATCGATCTAACTTGTATATGAGATCGTGGCGTATCAATGCGATACGTATTTGCCACGGTGGCGGTGACAGGCAGACGTAAGGAGACTGTATGAGCCGTGATCGAGAGCGTCACTCATACCAGATTCATGTACGAGCATAGGAGCGTTTCATGAATGACAAAAAGATTCTTGTTGTCGTCGATCCCAGAAGCGACGATCAGCCGGCCGTAGAGCGCGCGGCGTGGTTGGCTCAAGAGCTATCAGCCGATCTCGAACTCTTCATCTGCGACTATGATCCGGATATCGATGCCGGTCGAGTCGCGACGATCTGGATCGATGAGCCGGCCCGCGACCATCTGTTGTCGATTCTCAGGAATAAACTGGAGTCACTTGCTGCGCCTATTCGGGAGCGCGGCCTTGAGGTATCAGTCGACGTGGCCTGGGATCATCCACTGGACGCGGGCATTCTTCGAAAAATTTTTCGCGCCGAGCCCTGGCTCGTTGTGAAGGACACGCATCACCACAGTGTGCTGAAGCGTACGATCCTGTCCAATACGGATTGGGAACTGATTCGGCGCTGCCCTGCGCCGCTGCTGCTGGTCAAGCCGACGCCGATGGCCGATCCTTTCAAAGTTCTCGCGGCCGTCGATCCATCGCATTCTCATGACAAACCGGCAGATCTTGATCATAAGATTCTCGAACTCGCGACCACGCTGGTAGAGGAAGCTCGCGGCGAGCTACATGTGCTTCATTCCTATTTCGTGCCGATAGAGCTGAATGTTCCCGACCCCGAGAAGATCGGCGCCGTAATCGAAGACGTCGAGCGAGAACATCGAGAGGATTTGGATAGTTTCCTCGAGAATTACCCGATAGAAAAAGATCACTGCCCCCTTGTTCGTGGTCCGGCACACGAAAAGCTACCGGAATTCGCAGCCAAGCAAAGTATCGGAATCGTTGTAATGGGTGCGGTTTCGCGTCGAGGGCTCGACAAGGTCTTTATAGGGAGTACGGCAGAGCGAATACTGGACCATCTGTCCTGTGATGTTCTGGTAGTGAAGCGTGGGACAGTCGCCGAGCCGGACTAGACTTCTCGCGTGGCAGCGATCTCCTTCTGCCATTTCAGTTGTATTTCGACAGCTGTGGACATTGCAGTAGCAGCTATTATGCGCACGACTATCTGGCTACAATAACCTGCTAATCCCCAGCACAATAATTCGTCGAGGTAACAGTGGCACAGGCAGAGGTAAGCAGAATCGGGCAACCGACCATGGCTGAACAGGCGGATCTTCATGAACTCTATGAAGAAGCTGTTCAAAACGTAGAATCAGAGATCGAATTCGTTCAGGAAACCTTCCTCTCACTGCGAGGCCGCGAAGCGGTCAGCTTCAGAGAGGACTTCTGCGGTACAGCTAGCGCAAGTTGTGAATGGGTGCGAGTTGGCGAAGGCCGGCATGCTGTCGGCGTCGACATCGACGGGGGCGTTCTCGACTGGGGGCGAAAGAATCGCGTCAGTCGGTTACCAGAGGCCGACAGGCCGCGTGTGAAGCTTCTCCACGAAGACGTCATGACTGTTGATACCGGCCTGGTCGATATTGTCGGCGCGTTCAATTTCAGTTATTGGATCTTTCAGACCCGAGCCGAGATGATTACGTACTTCAGCAGGGTGCGTGAATCATTGAACGACGATGGAGTCTTTTTTCTCGATGCCTATGGTGGTTCCGAAGCTTATGAGACTCAGAAAGAGAAGACCAAGTACGACGATTTTACGTATATCTGGCATCAGGCCGAATACGAACCGGTAACGGGCCGTGCCGTTTGCCATATCAACTTCAAGTTTCCTGACGGCTCGAAACTGAAGAAGGCCTTTAGCTACGAATGGAGACTCTGGTCTCTGCCGGAACTTCGCGAACTCCTCGAGGAGGCGGGATTCGCCAGCGTGCGCGTCTACTGGGAAGGCGAGGACGAGGACGGCGAAGGTAACGGTGAGTTCTTCGAGGAGTCGAAGGGCGAGCCGGACCCGGCGTGGATCGCCTACCTGGTCGCCGAGAAATAACGGGGAATAGCGTCGTACAGAGTGACTTCCGTGTGAAGCGATCGCCGCACGAACGTTCGCTGTCCGGTCGATACCACAACTTGGCTATTGCGTATAATCCGTTGACCGAATTACTAGGATGACAACCCATGGGTAGGGATGTCGAAGTTGTCATACTGTTCGCCGATGTAGTCGGCAGTACTCAACTTTACGAACAGCTTGGAGACGACAAGGCCAGAGAGATGGTCGCTGACTGTCTCGACATCATGCGTGCGGCGACAGAAGAATTCTCCGGCAGCGTGATCAAGACGATGGGCGACGAAGTCATGTCGACCTTTCCAACCGCTGCTGATGCCATGAACGCAGCGACGACGATGCAGGAGACGATCTCGTCGTCGAAAGCGTTGCGCCACGATGACGGTCATGTGGCAATCAGAATCGGTTGTCACTACGGACCCGTTGTGCAGGAAGAGAGCGATATCTTTGGCTCCGCCGTGCACACGGCGAATCGAATGACCAGCCAGGCTAAAGCAAATCAGATCATTACGACTCAGGCGACCGTCGATCAGCTGCCCGACGAGTGGAATGAGATGGTTCGCCAGATCGACGTCTCGATGGTTCGAGGGAAATCGGACGAGGTAGTTCTGTTTGAGGTTTTATGGCAGCCCGACGATGCGACCAGTATGTTGCCGACAGTTGGCCTCGGCCAGCCGACGAGCAGGACAAAACGAGTTCGGCTGAAGTTTAAAGGTCAGGAAGTGACGGTCGGCGAAGGGCGCAAGAGCGCGACGCTCGGTCGGGCGGACGAGAACGACCTGGTCGTCAAAGGAAATCTGATCTCGCGGATACATGCTCGGATAGAGACAAGTAAGGAAAAATTTACGCTGGTCGACGAGAGCACGAATGGAACCTTCGTTCAGGTTGATTCGGGCGAAGAGATCTTCGTGCGACGCGACAGTACGCTTCTCGTCGGTGAGGGTGTGATCGGGTTAGGTAGAGTCGCCCGGCCCGGCGCGTCAACTGCCGTTCACTACGTCGTAGAGGACTAGCTCAGATCCTGAGCAACCTTCTGCTGTTCCGCACGAAGTTCAGCTGGAAGACGATCACCATAGCTATCCAGGTACTCGCCAACCTCATCCAGTTCCGCTCGCCATTGATCCCTGTCCACGTTCAGTAGCTGAGCCAGCTCATCGTCGGAAACGTCCAGACCGGTCAGGTCTATATCCTCTGCCGCGGGCAAATAACCGATAGCCGTTTCTTCTGCACTGACGCGATTCTCGCAGCGGTCGACTATCCACCGAAGTACTCGAAGATTTTCCCCGAACCCGGGCCACAGGAATTTGCCGTTGGCATCGCGTCGAAACCAGTTCACGTGAAAGATTTTCGGCAGCTTGTCAGAGCGAGGGCCGAAGCTCAGCCAATGCGCCCAGTAGTCCGCGAAGTTGTATCCGCAGAACGGCTTCATGGCCATCGGATCTCGGCGGACGATACCGACCTCTCCTGTTGCCGCGGCGGTCGTCTCTGAAGCAACACTCGCGCCGACGAGCACACCATGGGCCCAGTCCTTGGCTTCGTATACCAGGGGAGCGAGTTCACGCCGTCGTCCACCGAAGACCAGGGCCGAAATTGGCACGCCTCCGGGCGCTTCGGCGAGTTTCGAATAGCTCGGGTTGTTCGACGCCGCTACGGTAAAGCGCGAGTTCGGGTGCGCCGCCGGGCCGTTTGCCGGATCGTAGGGACGTCCCTGCCAGTCGATCACGGGTTCGCCGAAGTTCTTGTCTTCCCACCAGGGATCGTTGTCGGCAGTGACAGCGACATTGGTGAAAATTGTATCGGTCTGAATCGTGTCGTAGGCGTTCGGGTTGGTCTGGCGGTTCGTCCCCGGGACGACGCCGAAGAGACCGGCTTCAGGGTTGATTGCCCGTAGCTGGCCATCGTCATCGAGGTGCATCCAGGCGATATCGTCGCCCAGAGTCCAGACCTTCCAGCCTTTCTGGCTCTTGGGTGGAATGAGCATAGCGAGATTGGTTTTACCGCACTGCGACGGAAACGCGCACGCCAGATAATGTATCTCGCCTTCGGGGCTCTCGAGACCGACGATGAGCATGTGTTCGGCCAGCCAGCCTTCTGTTCGTGCCTGATAGCTCGCGATACGCAGCGCGTGACATTTTTTTCCGAGGAGGGCGTTGCCACCATAGCCCGAGCCGTAGCTCATGATCGTGAGTTCTTCAGGAAAATGCATGATGAAGCGCCTTTCCGGGTCCAACTCACCAATCGAGTGCAGTCCCTTGATGAAGCCGCCGGTTTTCTCGATCTCCGCGAGCGCTTCGTCGCCCATTCGCGTCATCAGATACATGTTGGCCGCGACGTAGGCGCTGTCGGTAATCTCGACACCATATCTCGAGTAAGGCGATCCCAGCGGACCCATGCAGTAGGGGATTACGTAGAGCGTTCGCCCCTTCATGCAACCGTCAAAAAAGCCATTCATCATGGCTTTGGCTTCAGCCGGTTCCATCCAGTGATTATTCGGCCCGGCGTCGGCTTCATTCTCTGAGCAGACGTAAGTCAGATGTTCAACGCGAGCGACGTCCTGGGGATCGGAAAGATGTAAGAAACAATCCGGATAATTCGCCTGATTTAGTTTTTTCAGATCACCGTTCTCGAGCATTTCTTCGACGAGCGCGTCGTACTCGTTCTTCGTGCCCGTGCACCAGTAAATGCGGTCCGGCTGGGTTCGCTGCGCCACCTCGGCGACCCAGTCGCTGAGGCTTTTCAATTGAGTCGTCATGGGATCCTATGAGGTGCTTCGGCTACGTGTCGGGAGTATAACCAAATGGATGCCCGTGTTGTGAACCCAGTTCACAAGGCCGATCTCGGCGGGAGCAGGTACTCCTGTATCGGTTGGTCAGATTCTGCGCAGGCGGGACTTCGAGTTCACGTTATAGTTGCGGCATGCACGATTTAGCAGAGATGTTCCGTCCGGGTGGTCTACTGGCGCGGAACCTGTCCGGTTTTACCCACAGGGACGCGCAGGAGGAGATGGCGCGGCTTGTCTGGGATGCGCTGGCGTCGCAGGATCACCTTGCGATCGAAGCCGGAACGGGGATCGGGAAGACTTTCGCATACCTCGTTCCGGTCTTGCTGTCCGGAAAGCGTGCGGTCATCTCGACCGGCACGAGGACGCTCCAGGATCAGCTCTATGACCGCGACCTTCCGATGCTGGGGGCCGCGATCGGCCGGCCGGTCGAGATTGCACTGCTCAAGGGCCGCAATAATTACCTGTGCTGGCATCGCCTGGAGGTTGCCCGCCAGGAGGGTATTCGCAGCGGTACCTTTCAGCGTCGTCTGGCAGCCATTTCGGAGTGGGCGCGTTCTGCTGACAGCGGTGATCTCACCGATCTTGCGGATATTGCCGAGGACGACCCGTTACGCACAAGAATTACCTCGACAGTCGATAACTGTCTTGGCGCACGCTGCGAGCACTACGATAACTGCTTCGTCATCGAGGCGCGCCGCCGCGCCCAGACGGCAGACGTCGTCATTGTTAATCATCATCTGCTTCTCGCGGATCTGACGCTGAAAGAGGCGGGCTTCGGCGAGCTGTTGCCCGGGACTGATGTGGTCGTCGTGGACGAGGCGCATCAACTCCCCGACATCGCCCAGCAGTTCTTCGGAATTTCGGTTGGCAGTCGTGAGCTCCAGCGCCTGTCGCGAGACGTGATAGCCGAGGCGCGAGCAACAGGGCTTGATCGAGAGTTCGAGTCCCTGGCCGATAGGCTCGTCAAGCGATCCGCCGACGCGAGATTGGAAGCGGGCGAGCAAACAGGCCGCGCACCCTGGGACGGCTGTCCCGCCGGACTTCAGGACGCGGTCATGGGCTGGCGCGAGACGCTGAACGAGTTGGCCACGCGGCTCGAAGCAGCGCGCGAAATCAGCCCCGGGCTTGAAAGCTGTTGGGAGCGTTGTCGTGACGCTGTCAGTCGATTGAACACGCTCGACGAAGCCGATCCGCGCGGGCTGCGGTGGGTCGACGTCGCGGCGCGCAGTTTGGCGATTCATTGGACGCCGCTTGAAACCGGGGAGGAGTTGGCCCAGCGGATAGAAGCGCATGCCGGGACCTGGATTTTTACTTCAGCGACTCTGGCCGTCGGCGAAGATTTCAGTCATTTCGTTGAGCGTATCGGAGTGAAGGACACGCTGACGAAAGCGCTACCGAGCCCATTCGATTTTGAGAGTAACTCCCGGCTATACCTCCCTGAAGGGCTGCCACAACCGACGGAACCTGAGTTTGTCTCACGCCTCCTCGGCGAGGTGTATCCGCTTGTCAAAGCGTGCGGTGGCGGTGCGTTTCTGCTGTTCACGAGCTATCGTGCGTTGAATGAGGCGCAGCGGCTACTGTCCGCCCGAGAGCTGCCGGGCCCGTTACTCGTCCAGGGAGATGGGCCGCGAACTGAGTTGCTGGAGCGTTTCAGATCAGCAGGCAATGCGGTGCTGTTGGGTACCGGCAGCTTCTGGCAGGGCGTCGACGTGCGTGGTCCAGCGTTGCGTCTGGTCGCGATTGACAAGTTGCCGTTCGCATCTCCCGGCGATCCGCTGATCCGCGCGCGGATCGACAGCATTCGCGGCGAGGGAGGCGATCCTTTCTTTCAATTTCAGGTGCCGCAGGCCGCGCTCGCTCTGAAACAGGGCGTCGGCAGATTGATCAGAGATTTCGATGATCGCGGCCTGGTCGTTCTCGGTGATCCACGATTAAGAACGCGGTCCTATGGAAAGACCTTTATAGACAGTCTGCCGGCAATTCCTATCGTCGAGAGCGCGGATGATGCGCTTTCCTTCGCGCAGGATCTGCTGCCGAATTCAGACCTTGGCTATGAAGCGGCCGGGCGATGAACCTGCTCGCGATCGAAACATCTTCTGATGTCGGCACCGTAGCACTGGAGAGCGATGATGGGCTGCGGCAGGAGAGAATAGAGACCCCACGGGAGCAGACGGCGAAAATTCTGCCGCTGATCGACGAGTTGATCGATTCCGCAGAGTTGACACTGACACGGTTGGACGCAATTGCGTTCGGTCGCGGACCCGGGTCGTTTACCGGCATCAGAGTAGCCGCTGCAGTTGCCCAGGGTCTCGGTCTGTCGGCAAATCTGCCGCTGCTGCCGATCTCGAGTCTGGCCGCAGTCGCGCAGGGTGCCTGGAGAACGCAGGGGCAGGAGCATTCGCTCGTCTGCTTCGACGCGCGTATGGGCGAGGTATTCTGGGCTCCTTTCCAGATTCGCGGAGGTCTACCCGAGCTAATTGGCGAGGAGCGACTATCAGAACCTGATGCCGTTTGCTGGCCGGACTCTCAAGCCTGGGGAGCGGTCGGAAGTGGGTTCGACACGTATGCCGCGAGACTTGCAGGCCAACTCGAGCAGGCGACGAGCGTTCGCGGTGCAGTATCTCCAGAGGCTGCGGATCTCCTTCCTCTGGCGCGTTCGCAGCTGAAAAGTGGCAACTCGGTTCCCGCTCCAGCGGCTGCTCCGGTCTACCTTCGCGGACAGTCGGCGTGGAGCAAGTAGTCCAGCTCGCCAACAGATGCACTAAGTGGTAACGAAACTGTAATAAACTGCGGTTGTAATAGTGGGTCATTGCAACGCGAGTGAGTTCATGGCTACGAAGACAGTACTGGTCGTCGAAGATGAAGCTGCGATTCGCGACATGCTGATATTCAATCTCGGTCGCGCCGGCTATAAGGTACGGCCCGCGATGAATGGCAGTGAAGCGCGCGCGGCTATCGTCGATCGTCAGCCCGATGTCGTTCTGATGGATTGGATGTTGCCGGATATCAGCGGTCTGGAGTTGACGCGTCAGCTAAAGCGAGATCCGGAAACTCGTGAGATACCGATCATCATGTTGACGGCTCGTGTTGATGAGGACGACCGGGTTGCCGGTCTGGACGGCGGCGCGGACGACTATGTGACGAAGCCTTTTTCTACGCGAGAGCTCGAGGCGCGAATAAAGGCTGTCTTGAGACGATCTGCTGTGGACGATGATGTCCTGACCGTGTCGGAGCTGAAGCTGGACGGCGCCAGTCATCGCGTCAGTATCGGAGGCTCGGAGATTGCGCTCGGACCCACGGAATACAGACTGCTGGAATTCTTCATGCGCCATCCCGATCGCGTCTATTCTCGATCGCAGCTGTTGGACCGCATCTGGGGTGGCAATGTCTACGTTGAGGAGAGAACGGTAGACGTGCACATTCGTCGTTTGCGCAAGGCGCTGACGGCGCAGGCCTACGACAAGCTTATTCAGACTGTCCGCGGAGCCGGCTACCGGTTCTCGCCACACGAGGCCTGATATGCCGCAACGCTGGATATCTCAGCTGATCGTCCTCGCCATTTGGTTGGCGTCGAGTCTGCTGCTGGGTATCTGGTTCGGTAATCTCGTCATCTGGTTGCTCGCGGCGGTGACGCTCTATCTCGCCAACCATATGCGACAGCTCTATCTCCTGGATCAGGCGCTGCAAAGTGGTAAACCGATTCAGATCTACGAGACGCGCGGCCTGTGGCCGGAGATCTACGCGCGCATCAATGGTCAGCGGCAAAAGCTCCGTAACCGAAAGAAGAAATATCATCGGTTACTGCGCGAAGTCAGACAGTCGACCGATGCACTCTCGGATGCCGGGATCATCCTGAACTCCGAGTCCGAGATTCAGTGGTTCAACCCGGCTACGAAGCGGCTGCTGGGATTCGACGCGAAACGCGACATGAACCAGCGAATAGACAACCTCATTCGTCATCCCGACTTTGTTCGCTATCTGGAGGATCCGTCCGGAGACGCCGTTACGATTCCGTCGCCAATCAATGATACGGATCAGCTCTCAGTGCAGATCATTCCGTATGGCAAGAAGCAGCGGATGGCGATCATTCGAGATATTACCCACCAGTTGCAGCTGGAACGTATGCGGCGAGATTTCGTCGCAAACGCGTCGCACGAACTGCGTTCGCCACTTACCGTGATCAGCGGATATCTGGACGGTCTGGAGGACGAAAAGGAACTACCATCAGCCTGGGTCGCGCCGATGGGTGAGATGCAGCGTCAGGTTGAAAGGATGACGCGAATCCTGCGGGATCTGATCGAGTTGACCCGGATGGAGTCGGCGGGCCGCGAAGCTGATAGGGAGTTCGTCAGCGTCGCCGATCTCCTGGGCAGTATTGAACAGGAGTTCGCGGCGAGAACGGAGATGCCGAAGATGACTTTCGATGTCTCTAGCGAGATCGGCCTGCTCGGCAGCGAATCGGAACTCCACTCCATTTTCTACAACCTCATTAGCAACGCCGCTCGATTTACGCCTGAAGATGGTGAGGTAGCCATCGCCTGGGCCGCCACACCATCCGGAGCATCGTTCACCGTGACAGACACAGGGATCGGTATCCTCGAAGAACAGATACCGAGAATTACCGAGAGATTTTTCCGTGTTGATCCAGGTCGCTCCAGGGAAATGGGCGGTACCGGATTGGGGTTGGCAATCGTCAAACACGCGCTGCAGCGTCACCATGGCACGCTAACGATCGCCAGTCAGCTCGGAGAGGGCAGCAAATTCAGTTGTGAGTTTCCCGAGAGTCGCGTCGTATCGCGCCACGATAGTGCGCAGGCCGCCGTATAATGACGGACATGGAAGTGGAAGACCTGGGGCAGCACATTTCTCGACGGTTCAATGAAGACCTCGAGCATGCCCGCAATTCCGTCCTCAATATGGGGGGCGTCGTTGAAGAGCAGTTAGGGCGGGCACTTAAGGCTCTCTCCGACGCTGACAGCGAGCTGGGTTTGCAGGTCGCGCGGGACGACACGCTCGTAAACGACCTCGAAGTGAATATCGATGAGGAGTGCAGCCGTATCCTGGCGACGCGGGCGCCAACCGCTGGAGATCTGCGCCTGATTATTGCGATTATCAAGACGATCACCGATCTCGAGCGAATCGGCGACGAAGCTGAAAAGATCGGTTCGCTGGCCGCGCGTCTTGCGGGCCTCGAGCGGCCAAGATCAAACTATCGCGAACTAAGAAACATGGCGCGGCTCGTCAAGCAGATGGTTCGGGATACTCTGGACGCATTCGCACGATTGGACGTAGAAGGCGCGCTGGAAGTCGTCAAGGCTGACGAAGAAGTCGACGACGAATACGATACGATCTATCGGCAGAGTATTACGTTCATGATGGAAGACCCGCGTGCGATTTCACGTGTGATGGATCTGACCTGGACGGCCCGTGCGCTTGAACGGATCGGTGACCACGCAAAGAATATCAGCGAATACGTGATTTTCATGGTGCACGGCAAGGATGTTCGCCATACTGACGTGGAGAATATGGAAGCCGAAGTGGCACAGGCAGCGGAACGCCAGGAGAACGAGTCGTGAATCCCACACTAAAACAGCGAAGACTGCTGAATCTGTCGGGGTTCGGAATCGTGGTCGCCCTGATGGCCTACGCGCTGTTCTCGCAGCATGTTCTCGGACTCGAAGCGTGTCCGCTGTGCATTTTCCAGCGTGTCGCGATCATGGCGGTTGGGGCTGTATTTCTCGTCGCCGGACTGCATGCCACGACCGGCGTGGCGTCGAGAGCCTATACCGTTGTCGGCGTAGTCGCCGCAGCGATAGGAGCGGGAATCGCGGGCCGGCATGTCTACATACAGAATCTTCCGGCCGACCAGGTACCTAGCTGTGGCCCGGGCCTCGACTACATCATGGATGCTTTCCCGCTGATGGATGCCCTGGAAATGGTGTTTACCGGATCGGGGGAATGTGCCGAGGTGAACTGGTCCTTCCTCGGCCTGAGCATGCCTGCCTGGGTGTTGCTCTGGTTTATCGCGCTTGCCGGGCTGATGATCTTCGCGAACTGGTCGCGAGTCCGGGAAGTCTAGATCCCTATCGCAGCTGCTGCGGGCTCCCCTCGCCGGGCCAAGCTCAGTAAACCGCTTTACTCTTCCGGATTGACGAGCATTATCTCGGCAATGCGATAGTAGATATTCTCGAGCTGGGGCAGGGCGGCAACATCCAGCGTTTCGTTGACCTTGTGTATCGTCTCGTTCAGCGGGCCGAGTTCAACGACATCGACACCGTACGGCGCGATAAATCGCCCGTCGGATGTTCCTCCACTGGTCGATAGTTCGGGGCTTAACCCGGTCTCTTCCTTGACTGCGGTGGTGATCGCATTCGTCAATCGTCCCGCCTCCGTAATGAAGGGCATGCCCGCATTCTTCCATTTCACGTCGTAGTCGAGATTCAGTTCCTGCATGATCGCTTCCACGTGATTCGCGAGCGATTCCTGCGTCCACTCGGTTGAGTATCGGAAGTTGAAACGACATTTCAGCTCACCGGGGACCACGTTCGGCGCACCTGCATCGCAGTGGACGTGAACCATCTGAAATGTTGTCGGCGGAAAGTACTCGTTGCCGTCGTCCAGCGGCTTCTCGGTAATCGCGGCGACCAGTCGTGCAAATCCATGCATCGGATTCACTGCTTTGAGCGGATACGCGACATGCCCCTGGACGCCTCGTATCGTCAGAATTCCACTGAGACTGCCGCGCCTGCCCACGCGAACGGTGTCGCCCAGCGCTGTGGCACTCGACGGCTCTCCGACAACGCACCAGTCGATAGACTCCTCGCGTGCGTGCAGTGTCTCCATTACTTTCGCTGTACCGTTAGCGGCCTCGCCTTCCTCATCACTGGTAATCAGAAATGCCAGAGAGCCGGCGTGGTCCGGATACGTCTTCACGAAGCGTTCGGCTGCCGTGATCATTGCAGCCAGACTGCCCTTCATATCGGCGGCGCCGCGAGCCGTCAGTACGCCATCAACAACGTCTGCGGCGAACGGGTCAACCGACCACTGTTCGTTCGGGCCCGGTGGCACGACGTCCGTATGGCCGGCAAAGCAGAGCAGCGGCGCTTCGGTTCCATGTCGCGCCCATAGATTATCGACGTCGCTGTAACGTAGAGACTCGATTCGGAAGCCAGCTGATTCCAGACGATCTCCCAGCAGCGTTTGGCAGCCCTGATCGTCCGGGGTAACAGAGGGCCGGCGAATCAACTCGCGTGTCAGTTCAAGAACATCCATGGGTTGCAACAGTCTTCCGGTATTAATAATGATCTGTAATTATATGAATTATAAAGTTTTTCTTCCATAAATCTTCGAATTTCAGCATGTGAAAAGCGGGCGCACTGACATAAATCCTTAACATTCGGCCGCTATTCTGCAGGTGCTAAGTTAACAGGTAATCCTCGTCGAGGTTGCCGGCCATTGAATAAGGAGTATCCATGTCTGTCAGTCCGCGTCGAGGCGCGAGATCAGTATTAACGGGTCCGCTGCTAATCACCGTAGCTGTTACCGCCGGTTATTTAAGCATTTCAGACCGGGCATCTGCTCAGGGCGCCCGTGACTACGTCAGTATCGTCGGTTCATCGACGGTATACCCGTTCGCGACGGTCGTTGCCGAATACTTTGGTCGTGCCAGCCAGTTCAAGACTCCGAAAATCGAGTCAACCGGATCCGGTGGTGGCTTCAAGCTGTTCTGTGCAGGCGTCGGTGTGCAACATCCCGATGTGACTAACTCCTCCCGACGGGTAAAGGCGTCGGAAATCGAAGGCTGTGCGGCCAACGGCGTTACCGAGATCATTGAGGTGAAGATCGGCTACGACGGTATTGTGCTCGCAAACTCAAGGACGTCGACGCAATTCAGTTTGACGCGGGAGCAGGTCTTTCTGGCTCTCGCGAAAGAAGTTCCGGATCCGTCCGGCGCGGCGCAACTCGTCGCCAACCCCTACATGCAGTGGTCCGATATCGATGCCAGTCTTCCAGAGGTTGGAATTGAGGTTCTCGGTCCACCGCCGACGTCGGGTACCCGTGACGCGTTCGTCGAATTGGTTATGGACCACGGCTGTGCAGCTTTCGAGTTGATTGCCACGCTACGACCGAACGACGTTCAGGCGGCCTGTCATACGATTCGCGAGGACGGAATCTTTATCGAAGCGGGAGAGAACGACAATCTCATCGTGCAGAAGCTCGAGGTGAATCCCGATGCTCTGGGTATCTTTGGCTATAGCTTCCTGGACCAGAACTACGACAAGGTCCACGGATCGATTATCGATGGTCAGGGCCCTGACTTCGAGGCGATTGCGGACGGCAGTTACCCAATATCGCGACCGCTGTTCTTCTACGTCAAGAAGGCCCATATCGGTGTAATTCCGGGAATCGAGGAGTTCCTGCGGGAGTTCACGAGTGATGCCGCGTGGGGAGAGTTCGGTTATCTGTCAGATCGAGGTCTGATTCCGTTACCTGATGCGGAGCGAAGTCAGGTTCTCGCCGCGGTGGAAGGTAGAGAGAACGTAGATTTGGCGGCCAACTAGCCGCTCAAGGTCGCCCGACTTGGCTGCCTCTACCGTCTTACTTCTGCTGGCCGGGCTCTCAGTTCTGGCCTTTGTATTCGGACGCCATCGCGCTCTGGCCGGCGGTGGCGCGGGGCGATTTCATTCTTTACCGCTGTACTACGGTGGTTATGTTGCGCTGTGGTGTGTCATTCCGGCGCTCATTGTCTTTGCCGTCTGGCAGAGCCTGGAGCCGGCTTTTATTCGTGGCCAGGTTCTGGATTCATTGCCGGCGGAGATGCAGGAGCTTCCCGAGGCCCAACTCGGTCTGATCTTCAACGACATCAGGAACGTTGCCGAGGGCAATATCGCGGCAGGTGAGTCCAGCGAAGCCGTTATCGCCGGCGTTGAGTTATATGAGAGCCTTCATCGAATCAGTCGCACACTGATTTCGGTCTGTGTTCTCGCGTTAGGGCTTGCCGCGTTTGGCACGGCGCTGCGAAGGGTTCGGCCCGAGTTCCGGGCGCGAAACCACGTTGAGCGCACGCTGGAGATGCTTCTATTGGCGGCGTCGACGGTCGCCATTTTTACTACGGTCGGCATTTTCCTGTCCGTTCTGTTCGAGGCGCTGCAATTCTTTCAGCAGGTCTCCGTCATTGATTTTCTCTTCGGCCTGACCTGGAGTCCGCAGACAGCTATACGTGCCGATCAGGTTGGATCTTCCGGTACGTTCGGAGCCATTCCTCTCTTCACCGGTACGATTCTGATCTCCGGTATCGCGATGCTGGTCGCCGTACCTGTCGGACTGATGTCTGCGATCTATCTTTCGGAGTACGCCGGCGCTCGAGTTCGCGCCTATGCGAAACCGATGCTGGAGATACTGGCCGGAATTCCGACAGTCGTATATGGCTACTTTGCCGCGCTGACAGTCGGGCCTTTGTTGCGTCAGTTTGGCGACGCGATGAACCTGGATGTTTCATCGGAGAGCGCCCTCGGCGCCGGGCTGGTGATGGGCATCATGATCATTCCGTTCGTGTCCTCGCTATCGGACGATGCGATCAATGCCGTACCGCATACGCTGCGCGAGGCAGCATTCGGCCTCGGCGCGACAAGATCGGAGACGATCAAGCAGATCGTACTGCCGGCTGCGTTACCAGGGATTGTCGGAGGGGTCCTGCTTGCAGTCTCGAGAGCGATCGGTGAGACGATGATTGTCGTTATGGCAGCCGGTCTTGCTGCTAACCTGACGGCGAATCCATTCGAGGCGGTGACGACCGTAACCGTGCAAATCGTGACCCTTCTGGTTGGCGATCAGGAGTTCGATAGTCCCAAGACGCTGGCGGCCTTCGCACTCGGACTGATGCTCTTTCTGACCACGCTGTTCCTCAACGTCATAGCTCAACGGCTTGTACGTCGCTACCGTGAAAAATATGAATAACTCGAGCACGGAAGGTTCGCTGCGCGATCGGGTCTCAAAGGGATTGGCACGTCGTTATCGGCGCGAGCGCTATTTCAGGCTCATCGGATTCGGCGCCTTGTCGGTCGGGCTGCTGTTTCTCGGCTTTTTCTTCTACACGATCATCAGCAACGGGCATAGCGCTTTTCAACAGACGAACATTCGTCTCGATCTGGATTTCCGAACGCTTGGCATCGAGCCCGACGTAGAGTTGACCGACGACGTGTTGGCTTCGGCTAACTATCTTGGCCTCGTTCGGGACAGTCTGCGCCAGGCCTTTCCTGACGTGTCATCCCGAGCAGAGTTGCGGGAGCTGTTCGCTCTCGCGAGTTCCGGCGGAGCATTTGAGCTGCGCGATCTCATCGTCGCGGATCCCTCGATCCTCGGGACAGAAGCATCCGTCTGGTTATTGGCCGATGACGATGTCGATATGCTGATCAAGGGGCACTTCGGCCGGGACTGGCCGGCGCAAGAGCGGCGTATCAGCGACAATCAGCTTGCGTGGATTGAATCGCTTGAGGCGGATAACAGGCTGGAGCTGCAGTTCAACCGGCGCTTTTTCGTGTCCGGCGATTCAAGAGACCCCGAACTCGCCGGCGTCTGGAGTGCCACGGTCGGATCCTTTTTTATGCTGCTGGTGACGCTTGCGCTCTCATTTCCGCTAGGCGTGGGCACCGCGATTTACCTCGAGGAATTCGCGCCTCGAAATCGCTGGACCGACCTGATCGAAGTGAATATCAATAATCTCGCCGCGGTCCCTTCCATCGTATTTGGATTGCTCGGTCTCGCTCTGTTTATCAATCTATTCGGGTTGCCGCGCTCGGCTCCCCTGGTTGGTGGATTAGTGCTGACCTTGATGACCCTGCCCGTGATTATTATCGCCGCTCGCGCGTCCCTGGCGGCCGTACCGCCGTCAATTCGTGAGGCAGCGTTGGGGGTAGGGGCGTCCAAAATGCAGACGGTTGTTCATCACGTACTGCCACTGGCGATGCCAGGCATGCTGACCGGCACGATAATCGGAATGGCGCGAGCACTTGGCGAGTCCGCGCCGTTGCTGATGATCGGAATGGTTGCTTTCATCGTAGACGTTCCGAATTCGCCGCTGGATCCGTCGACTGCGCTTCCGGTTCAGGTCTATCTATGGGCGGATAGTCCGGAGCGTGCCTTTGTCGAGCGCACCTCAGCAGCAATTCTCGTGTTGCTGATGTTCCTTCTGCTCATGAACAGCGCAGCAATTCTTCTCAGAAGATATTTCGAGCGCCGTTGGTAGCGGCCTTCGAAGAACGTTGAGTTAAACTGTGGGCCAGGCAATAAGAACAAGTGACATGATGTCGGAAGCACCATCTCTCGAAGTCTCCCAGCCGGATAGTGCCGAGGCGCCACAGATCGCGGCGGTTGACGGTCCGTACTCGACGGTTGGTGACATTACGGCAGCTAATCCCGTAGTGAAGGCTCGCGACGTCGACGTCTTCTACGGTGAGAATCATGCGCTGCAGAGCGTAAACCTCGATATCGGGCTGAACGAGGTGATCTCGTTGATCGGCCCTTCGGGCTGTGGAAAATCGACGTTCATTCGTTGCCTCAACCGGATGAACGACACGATCGACTCAGCGCGAGTCTCCGGAAGTATTCTGCTGGACGGTGAGGATATATACGACCGTCAGATGGATGTCGTCATGCTACGGGCACGCGTCGGTATCGTCTTCCAAAAGCCAAATCCTTTTCCGAAATCGATCTACGACAATGTAGCTTATGGGCCCCGAATTCACGGGCTTGCGACGGACCGTGCGGAACTGGACAGGATTGTGCAGTCCAGCCTGGAGCGCGCCGGCCTGTGGTCCGAGGTGAAAGATCGGCTGGAAACGCCCGGAACCAGCCTGTCTGGCGGACAGCAACAGCGGCTGTGTATTGCGCGTACGATCGCGGTCGGCCCCGAAGTGATCCTGATGGATGAACCCTGTTCAGCGCTCGATCCGATTGCGACCGCAAGAATCGAGGATCTGATCGATGAGCTAAAGCAGAATTACGCGATTGCTATCGTGACGCATTCAATGCAACAGGCAGCTCGCGTCTCGCAGCGCACGGCCTATTTTCATCTGGGTAAGTTGATTGAAGTTGGCGAGACGAACCAGATTTTCACGAATCCAAGCCATCGGTTGACGGAAGACTACATCACCGGTCGATTCGGCTGATTCAGAGCAGCGGACGCGCCGCTGCCACGCTCGGCGCGACCTCCAACCTGCCGGAAACTCCTCCTCCTGCGAGCGACACGCTGCTCTGCGGGCTGATCTTTCAGGGGCTGTAAATTCCCGAGAACCCGGCAGCGCTCCGATGCTAAGCTATGGCCACGAACGACCGGGACTGGCATGGGAAATTACATCAGCAAGATCTTTGGTGCTTCGCCCGTCGGGCCGATACAGAAGCACATGGATACCTGTTATCGCTGTGCGAAAGAGTTGATCGCGTTTTTTGGTCACGTCGTCGGGGAAGACTGGGATCGCGTAGAAGCCAGTCGCAAGACTATCGTCGAACTAGAGAACGAGGCAGACGATTTGAAACGCGAACTGCGTGCGCATCTGCCGAAGAGCCTATTTATGCCGGTGCCGCGAGAGGATTTGCTCGAGTTGCTGCTAGTATAGGACCGAATCGCGAATCTTACGCGCGATGTATCAGGACTCGTTCTCGGCCGGCGAATGGTAATTCCGGAGCAGATTCAGCAGAGATTTCTGGAGTTCGTTTCCCGAAACGTCGATGCGGCAAAAAAAGCGCGCAAGAGTATCCGCGAACTCGACGAACTCTATGAGACTGGGTTTCGCGGCGCTGAGGCGGAACTAGTCGAATCGCTCGTCGCCGAGCTGGATCAGATCGAAGACGATACCGACGCTATTCAGGCCGAGATACGCGCGGCGCTGTTTGCAATCGAGGACGATCTATCGCCTGTCAATGTTATTTTTCTCTATCGAATCATCGAGTTGACAGGTGAAATCGCAGATACGGCAGAGCGTATCGGCCGCCGTCTGGAAGTTCTACTCTCACACTAAAAAGAACAACCCACTATGGAGCATCAAGTTGTCTATCTGACGTTGGCGGGCGCGTTTGGCCTGTTTATGGCATGGGGCATCGGTGCCAACGATGTGGCCAACGCCATGGCAACGTCAATCGGTTCAGGCGCGTTGACGATACGCAAGGCATTGATCGTTGCGGCTGTATTCGAGTTCAGCGGAGCTGTCCTCGCCGGTGGCGAGGTTACATCGACGATTCGTCGGGGGATCATTGACTCGACCTACGTCGTTGGTCAGCCTGAGCTGCTGATCTACGGAATGCTTGCTGCGTTGCTCGCTGCCGGCACGTGGCTATTGCTGGCGTCGAGGATGGGCTGGCCCGTGTCGACGACCCATTCGATCGTTGGTGCGATCGTCGGATTCGCAGTGATTGCTCTGGGGATCGATTCAGTCGAGTGGGATCAGGTCCTAACAATTGTTGCAAGCTGGGTGATCTCTCCGCTGACGGCCGGGATTATCGCCTTCGCAGTATTCAACTCGATTCACTGGCTGATACTGATTCGACCGGATCCTCTGGTTCGAGCTCGCCGGTATGCGCCGGTCTACATTTTCTTCACGATCACACTGATTGCGCTCGTGACGATGATCAAGGGACTCACCCACGTCGGTTTGAATCTTTCGATGACGCAGTCCTACGTCATCGCGATTAGTATCGGAGCTGTCGTCGCGCTGATCGGCCGTTGGTTCGTCCTTCGTATACCGGTTGATGAGAAAGCCGAACGGCGCTTCCATTTCGCCACGGTCGAGCGCGTTTTCGGTGTCCTGATGGTGATTACCGCCTGCAGTATGGCGTTTGCCCATGGATCCAACGATGTCGCGAACGCGATCGGTCCGGTGGCAGCCGTTATCAGCGTTGCCCAGAGTGGAGTGGTGGGTCAGGAATCGGCGGTGCCGGTATGGATTCTGCTACTCGGCGGAGCTGGAATCGTCATCGGTCTCGGTACGTTCGGCCGCCACGTAATCGCTACGGTCGGTGCCCGAATAACTGATCTCACTCCAACGCGCGGCTTTTCAGCAGAGCTGGCAGCAGCATTCACGATCGTTTTTGCTTCTGGAACCGGTCTGCCGGTGTCGACTACCCACGTATTGGTCGGTGCGGTGCTGGGTGTAGGTATGGCGCGTGGTATCTCAGCCATCAATCTGAGCGTTGTCGCGAGAATCTTTATCTCCTGGATGGTGACGATCCCCGCCGGCGCGATATTGGCTATCGTGTTCTTTTATATCCTTCGAGCTCTACTCGACTAGTCGACAGCCTGGAGATAGTGCTCGCGGTCGCGACGTTAGTCGGTCGTGCGAAGCAGCTCGTTCAGGCTGGTCTTGGCTCGCGTCTTCTCGTCCACTCTTTTGACGATTACAGCGCAGTAGAGGCTGTGCGTTTCGTCTGCGGCCGGAAGATTGCCTGACACCACAACCGAACCTGCAGGGACGCGGCCATAGAGAGTCTCGCCGGTCTCGCGATTGTATATTCTGGTGCTCTGGCCGATGAAGACGCCCATCGCGATGACACTGCCGCGTTCGACGACAACGCCTTCGACAATTTCCGAGCGTGCACCGATAAAACAATTGTCCTCGATAATCGTCGGCGTCGCCTGCAACGGTTCCAGCACGCCGCCTATTCCGGTGCCGCCCGAGAGATGCACGTTCTTACCTATCTGGGCGCAACTGCCGACCGTCGCCCACGTATCCACCATTGTTCCGCTGTCGACATAGGCACCAATATTGACGTAGGACGGCATCAGTACCACGTCCGGTGCGATGTAGGCGCCCTGACGAACCAGGGCGTCCGGTACGACGCGGGTTCCGGAGCTTGCGAAACGTTTGGCGTTATAGTCCGAGTACTTCAGCGGCACTTTGTCGAAATATCGCGTGAAGCCGCCATCGATGGGGGCGTTGTCGTTAATACGGAAGTAGAGCAGCACGGCTTTCTTCAGCCATTCGTTGACGACCCAGTCCCCGTTCGCACCCGGTTCAGCGACACGCATCTGTCCTTCATCCAGTCCGCGGATACATTCCTCGATTGCGGCTTTCGTCTCGGGATCCACGTTGCCGGGTGATAACTCTGTCCGTCTGTCCCAGGCGGCGTCGATAATGTCACTTTCAACTGACATAAAAATAAGACCTCGTTGTGATTTATGCTGCCTCAGGGTCGGCGAGAGTTGTCTCGAGCGAGTTCACGAGGCGTTGTGCTGCTGCTTCGTTGAGTGGTCGATTGTCATCAGTTGTCACGAAGAACACGTCTTCCGCCCGTTCGCCAAGTGTTGCGATCTTCGCGTTCTGCAGCCGAATGTTTTGCTCTACGAATAGTTTGCCTATCTGTGCGAGCAGTCCAGGCCTGTCTCCGGCTACCAGCTCCAGTACTGTTCGTTGGTTTGTGGCGTCCTGGGACACGCTGATTCTGACCGCTGTCGTAAACATGCGAACCTGTCGCGGTGCGCGTCTTGTCACCTTGACGTTCTGACTGTCCGTCTTCGTAAGCGCGCGCTGCACGCAAACTTCGATTTCCTCCAGACGTCGGTTTCCCGAAATCGGGCTGCCATCGGTCTCGAGGATAAAAAATGTATTGACGGTTTTTGAGCCGCGCCTAGGTACGATGCGTGCGTCGACGATCGTCAGGCCGAGCTCATCGAGCACGGCCGTCGTCTGGACGAAGGATCGCAGCTCCTTCTCAGCGGAAACCATGAGCGCAGTCAGTCCCGGTGTGAGTTCGGCGTTAACGTCTACCACGACTTCACTCTCATCGGCCGCCTCCGCCAGCACCTGCGTGTGCCAGGCGATCTCTTCGGGGCGATGGCGGAGGAAGTACTCCTCGGTAAGCTGTGTCCAAACGTTGGCGCGGGCGTCATCCTCGAGGCCGGATTGTTGCAACAATTTCTCTGCTTCTATCTGGGTTTCACCAACGAGCTCATCGGCGTCGATCGGATAGGCCAGACCGCGGCGCAGCGCGTGCTTCGTTCGTTCGTAGAGTTCCCAGAACAGCGTATCCTTCCAGGAGTTCCAGAGTTTCGGGTTCGTGCCTCGAACGTCCGCGACGGTGAGCACGTAGAGGTAAGCCAGATGGGTCTCGTCGCCTACCGTCTGTGCGAACTCATTGATAACCAGCGGATCATTGAGATCCTTCTTTTGCGCGGTCATCGACAACAGCAAGTGATTCTGCACGAGCCAGGCGACCAGCCTGGCGTCGTAGCGGCTCATGCCGTGCTCGAGGCAGAACGCTTCGGCGTCAACGGCGCCGAGCTGCGAGTGATCGCCGCCCCGGCCCTTGGCGATATCGTGAAACAGCCCGCCCAGATAGGCGATTTCAGGATTCGGCAGCGATTGCATGACGTTGCTGCAGTTCGGGTGCTCGTGATCGAAGCGGGACAGCGATGCGCGTCGGAGATTCTCGACGACGAACAGCGTATGTGCGTCGACGGTGTAGGCATGGAACAGGTCGTACTGCATCCTGCCGACAATTCGGCCGAACGCCGGAATATAAAGCCCGAGTACGCCGTACGTATTCATTCGGCGTAGCGTCCTCGTGACGCCCTGCGGCGCGCGAAGAATGTTCAGGAAGAGCCGTTGATTTCGCGGATTCTGGCGAAACTCCTCATCGATAAGCCAGAGGTGCTGCCGGATCAGCGCAATGGTTCTCGCGTTGACGCCCTTGAGATCCAGATTTTGCTCGAGCAACAGGAAGATCTCGAGCAATGCCGAAGGATCGTCGGCGAAGACGTTCTCGTCTACCGCTTCGAGATAGCCGTTGCGAGATTGAAACCTTGGTCCCATGAGCGTAGCCGGCGCATCCGGATCGACGAGAATCGCTTCCTCGAACAGCTGCAGCAGCATTTCGTTGAGTCGACTGAGCTCCATGACGGTGCGGTAGTAGCGCTGCATGAGCTGCTCGACGGCGAGTGTATAGGTGGCGTCTTCGTAGCCCAGCATTTGCGAGAGTTTGATCTGGTGATCAAACAGCATCCGGTCTTCGCGACGGCCGACAAGCAGGTGCAGCGCGAAGCGGATTCGCCAGAGTAGCGTCTGACCCGTTTTCAGAATTCGCAGCTGCCCCGCTGTAAGAAACCCGTGATCGACCAGCTCGGCGAGGTTCTGAGTACCCAGATGTCGTCGCGCGACCCAGCCGATCATTTGCAAGTCCCGCAGACCGCCGGGGCTGCCCTTTATATTCGGCTCGAGATTGTAGGCCGTGTCGTCATAGCGAAGGTGGCGCGCGTTCTGCTCGTCGAGCTTCGCCTGGAAGAACTCCGCCGAGCTCCACATCCTGTCCGTTCCGATCCGCGAGGCGAGCGCACCGAAAAGCTCCGTCGACCCCGCCAGGAGTCGGGATTCCATCAGTGTCGTAACGATCGTGAGATCGTTGCGGGCCTGATTCTCGCAGTCATCGAGGGTTCGAACCGAGTGGCCGACCTCCAGACCAATATCCCACAAAAATGTCAGAAACTGCCCGACTGATTCGTTGAGAGCCGACGTGTCGCTGCCGGCAAGCAATACCATCAGATCGATGTCGGAATGCGGGTGCAGCTGGCCGCGACCATAGCCACCGACGGCAACAAGCGCCGTCTGATCGTTTTCTTCTGGTGTGAAATGTCGCCATACCGCCAGAATGACATCGTCGATCGCCCGCGCCCTCTGAATTAGCAGCTTCTCAACGGGCAGGTTGGCATTGAAGCGCTCAGCCAGCATCTCGGCTGCTTTCGCGAGGCTGTCTCGGAAGTAAGGTATAGCTGCCCCCGAGCCCTGCAGCGCGTCGGCCAATGCCTGCGAGTCGACGAGCGCTTCGCGGGACTGAGCCGTGGACAGATCGACGGATTTTGACGACGTATTCATTCAGTCAGCCGCCCTGGCCGTTGCTGCCGAGTGTCAAAACTTCGTGACCCTCATCGGTGACGAGCACGGTGTGCTCCCACTGCGCGGAGAGCGAGTGATCCTTGGTCACGACGGTCCAGCCGTCGTTCAGCAGCTTAACGTGGCGCTTACCGGCGTTGACCATCGGCTCGACGGTGATCGTCATACCTGGTTCAAGCGTGACTCCGGTGCCGCGCTCACCGTAGTGAAGAACCTGCGGATCCTCGTGGAATCCCCGCCCGATACCATGCCCGCAGTACTCGCGAACCACGGAGAAGCGATTCGACTCGACATGCTGCTGAATGGAGTGGCCGATATCCCCAAGTCGCGCACCCCGGCCTGACTTCGTTGATCCCGAGCCACATGCCGTCGTAAGCCACGCGCGCTACGCGTTCAGCTAAAACCTGTGGTTTGCCGACAAAGAACATGCGACTGGTATCGCCGTGGAAGCCATCCTTGATGACGGTAATGTCGATGTTTACGGCGTCGCCGTTCTTTAGCTGTCTGTCTCCGGGAATTCCGTGGCAAACGACGTGATTGACGGACGTGCAGATGGACTTCGGGAAGCCGCGATAATTGAGGGGTGCCGGAATCGCGTCCAGCGTCTCGACGATATATTCGTGACAGATGCGGTCCAGCTCGTCGGTCGTGACGCCCGCGCGAACCTCCGCACCGATCATATCCAGTACGCTCGCGGCCAGTCTCCCGGCCGTTCTCATCTGTTCCTGCTCCTCAGATGTCTTGATCGTGATATTCATGCAAAAAATGGTCCATAGCAGGCGGAGGATTTCGGTCTTAAAGGGATTGTAACCCTTGAATTTCAAGGGGAGGGCGATTGTTGCCGCAACCTGCCTATGGTATAAAGCGCGCGCAGTAAAGTCACACAATTCACACACGTGCCGAAACCCGCGGCTGGGTGCCTTCCGTTTAGAGGATCAGACGGTCGGTTGTTGGCGGGGGTACGTGGAGGACTAACCCGAGATAGGAGTCTCCATGACCGACGTTACCATGCGCCGGATGCTTGAGGTGGGAGTGCATTTTGGGCACCAAACCCGCTTCTGGAACCCGAAGATGGCACCTTACATCTTCGGTGAGCGAAATCGCATCCATATCATCAATCTGGAAAGCACGCTTCCGCTTTACGGCGAAGCTGTCCAATTCGTAACCAAGCTGGTCGCCGACGGCGGCACGCTCCTTTTCGTTGGCTCGAAACGCGCCGCGCGAAAAGCCGTACTGGAGGAAGCCCGACGCTGCGGAATGCCGTTCGTGAGCCATCGCTGGCTCGGCGGAATGCTGACGAACTTCAAGACGATACGCCAGTCCATCAAGCGTCTGCGTGATCTGGAAGAGATCACGGCGGATGGTGGTAGTGCCGACTTCACCAAGAAAGAAATTCTTGGCATGAGCCGGGAGCTTGAGAAGCTCGAGCGAACACTCGGCGGTATTAAGGACATGGGGTCCCTGCCCGACGCGGTTTTCATTGTCGATGTAGGTCAAGAGGAAATCGCGATCAAGGAGGCTGCGAAGCTCGGGATTCCGGTCATCGCGGTAGTCGATACGAACTGCTCTCCGGACGCAGTCGACTATGTCATTCCCGGGAACGACGACGCTATGCGCGCGATCCAGCTCTATGCTCAGGGAATCGCGGATGCGGTACTGGAAGGCAAGGCTTCGATTCCCGAGGTGCCTACCGGCGATGACGAATTCGTCGAACTCGATCAGGAAGGCAAGCCGAAGGCGCAGTCGCAGAAAAGCAAGGCCAGGGCGACGACGAAAAAGGCCGCGGCCGGGAAAGCAGCCGCGAAGAAGGCTGAGCAGGCGAAGGCGCAGTCGGCGGCAGCGGCGGACGAAGCCGTTGCGACTGATGAGAACGCCGGCGCTGAAGCCGACACGGCAGCGGCAGACAATACTGCGCCACCGGAGGTCGAGCAGGAGGCGAAGGATGCTGAGGTAGCCGCGGCGCCAGAGGCAGCGGCGCCAGAGGCGGCCGATGCTGAGGACGAAGAAGCCGCGGCGCCGAAGAAGAAGGCGACGACGAAGAAGGCGACGAAGAAGGCGACGAAGAAGGCGACGAAGAAGGCTGCAGCTAAAAAGCCGGCTGCCAAGCAGGCGACGAAGAAGGCTGCTGCCAAGAAGCCTGCTGCGAAAAAGGCGGCAAAGAAGAAAGCGACGGCCAAGAAGGCCAGCGCCAAATCCGAATAGAGTTGGCGTGTTAGCGAAGTACAGTTGACCAGGGATTCAGAGTAGAGGAACAGGCATGGCGATAGAAGCAGCACTCGTTAAGGAGCTGCGCGAGCGCACCAGCGCGGGAATGATGGACTGCAAGAGAGCCCTGGTTGAAGCCGGCGGTGACATTGAGCAGGCCAGCGACATCCTGCGAAAAAGCGGTCAGTCGAAGGCAGACAAGAAGGCCTCGCGCGTTGCCGCGGAAGGCCAGGTATTGATCAAGGCCAGCGCGGACGGTACCCGCCACGTCGTTATCGAAGTGAACTCTGAGACAGATTTTGTCGCGAAGGACGAGAATTTTGTCGCGTTTGCCGACGCGGTTGCCGAGGCGGCACTGGCAGGCAGCTTTGACGATGTCGATGCGCTGATGGCATCCGATGCAGGCGGCGAGACGCTCGAGACCCGCCGCCAGGAACTCGTGGCGAAGGTAGGCGAAAATATTGCTGTTCGAAGATTCCGGATTCTGGATAGCGGCGAGACGGTTGGCAGCTATTCGCATATGGGCCGGATCGGCGTACTGGTGGAGCTCAGGGGTGGGGACCAGGAACTCGCGAAGGATCTGGCGATGCAGGTGGCGGCGACCTCACCCGGTTACGTAAGCGCTGACGACGTGCCCGAGGCGGAACTCGCCAAGGAGCGTGAGATCCTGTCAGCTCAGGCGCTGCAGGAAGGCAAGCCTGAGGAGATCGTTCAGATGATGGTCGAGGGGCGCCTGCGCAAACATCTGGATGAGACGACACTGACAGGCCAGCCATTCGTTAAAGACCCTGACACCAAGGTATTGGCGCTGCTGGCTTCGCGGGATGCCAGCGCACTGAGTTTCGTGCGGTTCGAGGTCGGCGAGGGAATCGAAAAGAAAGAGGATAATTTCGTGCAGGAGGTCATGGCGCAGGCCACGCAGAGCCGCTAATCTATCCCGCAGCAAAGAACATAGCCGAATCCCAACAGCACGGGATTCGTCTTCTACACGGCGAGAAGTGAGGTACGCATGGGGCAGGACTCGCCCACCTACAAGAGAATACTGCTGAAGCTCAGCGGTGAAGCTCTCTTAGGTGCTCAGGAATACGGCATCGATCCGCCGGTAATCAAGCGGGTGGCCGCCGAGGTCGCCGAAGTCATGCAGCTTGGTGTCGAAATCGGGCTTGTGATCGGCGGAGGCAATATCTTTCGCGGCGCAGGTCTCGCAGAAGCCGGGATGGACCGGGTAACCGGCGATCATATGGGCATGCTGGCTACTGTGATCAAAGCGCTGGCGCTTCAGGACGCACTCGAACGTCACGGTGTTGCCG